>JAPSLC010000029.1 GCA_031181345.1 Cupriavidus sp.
GACATAGTGTTTTTCCTCTGGTTGCCAAACTGTGATGCAAGTGTAGATTTTGGGCACGGACATTGCTGTAACTGCCTGTAAGCCTTTATTAATGCTGCAGAAACACAACAAAGGCTGCCCGTGGGCAGCCTTTGACATGTTGACTTCCTGTTGTCCCCGTCTACGCGGGAACGACGTCACAGCTCAGCAGCACTTCCCCTGCCCGCCGCCGTAACGCGCCTCCTGCCGCTCGCGGAAGAACTCCTCGTAGCTCATCGGCTCCCGGTCCGGATGCGTGCTCTCCATATGGGCCACATAGGTCTGGTAGTCGGGCAGCCCGACCATCAGCCGCAGCGACTGGCCCAGGTAGCGACCCATTTGGCCCATCTTGTTCAGCGGATCCAGCATGGCGTTCCTTCCTCTGCGCGGGTTGACGTTACGGCGTTACGGCGTTGGGCTCGGCGCCGGGCTCAGCGCTGCGCCGAGGCGGCCGCCGGCAGCGGCTCGAACGGCGTCTCGTGCGCGGTCGGCCGTGCCTGCGCGCCCGCGCGCAGACCGGTGCGCAGGCCGTAGTAGACGATCGACAGCACCACCGCGATGAACAGCGCGCACAGACCCGCGTCCAGGTAGTCGTTGAAGACGATGCGATGCATCTGCTCCATCGTCTTGGCCGGCGCCAGCACCGTGCCCTGGGCGATCGCGTCGCTGAACTTGCGGGCGTGCGACAGGAAGCCGATCTTCGGGTCGGCATGGAACAGCTTCTGCCAGCCCGCGGTCAGCGTGCAGATCAGCAGCCAGACGGTCGGCAGCAGCGTGACCCACGCATAGCGGCCGCGCTTCATCTTGACCAGCACGCAGGTGCCCAGCACCAGCGCCACCGCGGCCAGCATCTGGTTCGAGATGCCGAACAGCGGCCACAGCGTGTTGATGCCGCCCAGCGGATCGACCACGCCTTGGTACAGGAAGTAGCCCCAGGCGCCGACGCACAGCGCCGTCGCGATCAGGTTGGCCGGCAGCGAGTCGGTCCGGCGCATCGACGGCACGAAGCTGCCCAGCAGGTCCTGCAGCATGAAGCGGCCGGCGCGGGTACCCGCGTCGACGGCGGTCAGGATGAACAGCGCCTCGAACAGGATGGCGAAGTGGTACCAGAACGCCATCATGGCCTGGCCCCCGACCACCTGATGCAGGATGTGGGCGATGCCCACCGCCAGCGTCGGTGCGCCGCCGGCGCGCGAGATGATGGTGTTTTCGCCGACGTCCTTGGCGGTCTGCACCAGCACGTCTGGCGTGATCACGAAGCCCCAGTTCGACACCGCCGCCGCGACCGCTTCCGGCGTGGTGCCGATCACCGCTGCCGGGCTGTTCATCGCGAAGTACACGCCGGGCTCGATCACCGAGGCGGCCACCAGCGCCATGATCGCGACGAAGGACTCGGCCAGCATCGCGCCGTAGCCGATGAAGCGGGCGTGGGTCTCGTTCTCCAGCAGCTTGGGCGTGGTGCCCGACGAGATCAGCGCGTGGAAGCCCGACACCGCGCCGCAGGCGATGGTGATGAACAGGAACGGGAACAGGTTGCCCGACCAGACCGGGCCGCCGCCTTCGGCGAACTGCGTGAAGGCCGGCATCTTCAGTTCCGGCGCGACGATCAGGATGCCCACCGCCAGCGCGATGATGGTGCCGATCTTCAGGAAGGTCGACAGGTAGTCGCGCGGCGCCAGCAGCAGCCACACCGGCAGTACCGCGGCGACGAAGCCGTAGCCGATCAGCATCCAGGTCAGTGCCTTGCCGTCGAAGGTAAACAGCGGCGCCAGCGTGGCGCTCTCGTGCACGTACTGGCCGCCGACGATGGCAAGCATCAGCAGCACGAAGCCGATCACCGACACCTCGCCGATGCGGCCCGGGCGGATGTAGCGCGTGTAGACGCCCATGAACAGCGCGATCGGGATCGTCACCGCCACGGTGAACGTGCCCCACGGCGAATCGGCCAGCGCCTTGACCACGATCAGCGCCAGCACCGCCAGGATGATGATCATGATCATGAAGCAGCCGAACAGCGCGATCATGCCGGGCACGGTGCCCATCTCGGCCTTGACCAGGTCGCCCAGCGAGCGGCCGTCGCGGCGGGTCGAGATGAACAGCACCATGAAGTCCTGCACCGCGCCGGCGAACACCACGCCGGCCAGGATCCACAGCATGCCGGGCATGTAGCCCATCTGCGCGGCGAGCACCGGTCCGACCAGCGGTCCGGCGCCGGCGATCGCGGCGAAGTGGTGGCCGAACAGCACCGCCTTGTTGGTCGGCACGTAGTCCAGGCCGTCGTTATGGCGCCAGGCCGGCGTCATCCGTTTGGGGTCCAGCTGCATTACCTTGTCGGCGATGAAGCGGCTGTAATAGCGGTAAGCGATCAGATAGATGCAGATCGCGGCGACCACGATCCACAAGGCACTGACGGCTTCGCCGCGCGACAGTGCAACGGTGGCGAAGGCGAACGCGCCGAGCACGGCGACGGCCAGCCACATCAGGTGTTGCCCGATGCGATTCATAGTGAAGGTCTCCTCAGACCACATGGAACAAAGCCCGCGGGGGACAAGGGCCGGTGGACCGAGGGGCGCGCACGGCGGCACGCGCGCCCTCGGGCGGCGAATGGCGGGTGATCGGGGGCAAGCTGTCTCCAGAATCAGCGCGGATTTTCAGCGCTGATGTCAGCGGCGCCCGGTCCCTCGACTTCCGGTCCGGATCTTGTCTGGCAGGCGGGGCGATACGCCGGTGTTCGGGCACTGGCGCATCCCGTTGCGAATGACGCCGCGGCTGGCCCTGGGGGCCGGGCGCGCGTCGGCGTGTAGTATTGACACCCGCCATTCGAGGCACAAGCGCGTAACTACGCAGCGATCCTGCGTAGTACTACGCAACGGGACGGTCAGACGCCGCTTCCCAGGCATCCGTGTTTACCCTGGTCACGATGAAACTCCGCCAGAAGATCCTGCTGCTCGCGGTCGCGCCGCTGGCGATCGCCATGCTCGGCATCGCGCTGGCCGTGCACTATCAGGCCACCGCGCTGGTCCGCCACGAGCGCGCGCTGGTCGAGGCCGCCTATCTGCAAAGCAAGGAAACCGAGCTGCGCCACTACGTGCAACTGGCGCAGAGCGCGATCGCGCCGCTGGTCAAATCCGGCCGCAACGACGAGGCCACGCGCCAGGCCGCGATGCAGGCGCTGGCGGGGCTGGACTACGGCCCGGATGGCTACTTCTTCCTGTACGACCTGCAGGGCCGCAACCTGATGCATCCGCGCCAGCCGGATCTCGTCGGCCGCGACCTGTGGGATCTGCGCGATCCCGAGGGGGCGCTGACGATCCAGCAGCTGATCGCGGCGGCACGCTCGGGCGGCGGCGCGGTGCGCTATCGCTGGGAGAAGCCGTCGACGCGGCAGATGGCGCCCAAGCTCGGCTATGTGGTCGCCGTGCCCGAATGGGGCTGGATGCTCGGTACCGGCATCTATCTGGACGATGTCGAGGCGACGCTGCGCGAGCTCGACAAGCGCGCCGAGACCGATATCCGCGCGACGCTGGCGTGGATCGGCGCGATCGCGGCGATCAGCATCCTGCTGGTCGGCGCGGGCGGGCTGGCGCTGAACATCAGCGAGCACCGCGAGGCCGACGCCAAGCTGCGCCAGCTGGCGCAGCGCGTGGTCCGCTCGCAGGAGGACGAACGCGCGCGGCTGTCGCGCGAGCTGCATGACGGCGTCAGCCAGCTGCTGGTGTCGGTCAAGCTGGTGCTCGAAACCGCGCTGAACCGGCTGGCACAGGCGCCCGCCGACGGCGGCGCGGTGGCGCCGGTGCTCGGCATGGCGCTGAACCGGCTCGAGACGGTGTTCAACGAGGTGCGGCGCGTCGCCCGCAATCTGCGCCCGGCCCTGCTCGACGATCTGGGCCTGCAGGCCGCGCTGCAGCACCTGGCGCGCGAGATGCAGGACGCCAGCGGACTGCGCATTGCGATCGACTGCCACGGCGTGCCGCGGCCGCTGTCGGACGAGGCGGCCACCGCGCTATACCGCATCGCGCAGGAGGCACTGACCAATGTCGAGCGCCACGCCCATGCGCGGCGGGTCGACCTGACGCTGTCCTATGCCGAGTCCGGTGTCGCGCTGGTGGTGCAGGACGACGGCAGCGGCTTCGATCTCGAGCGCGTGCAGCGCGACCCGCGCGGCGGCATCGGGCTGCGCAACCTGCGCGAGCGCATCGCCAGCCTCGGCGGCGAGTTCGATATCGACTCCGCGCCGGGCGGCACGCGGATCCGCGCCTATCTGCCGGCCTCGGCCTTCGCGCCGGAGACGCGGGCTACGGCGGAAACGTCCGCGCTCGCCAGCACGGAGGACGCGCCGCCGGCGGCCCCGTCCCACTCTTCCCCGCTGTCCCGATGAGCTCCTACTCCGAACCGTATCGTCCCGCGCGCGTGCTGCTGGTCGACGACCACACGCTGGTGCGCGACGGCATGCGTATGCACCTGGCGCTGCAGCCGGGCCTGACCGTGGTCGGGGAGGCCGACGACGGCGAAGCGGCGCTGGCCTGGCTGGCACGCCGCCAGCTCGACGCGCTGCCGGACCTGTTGATCACCGATATCGGCATGCGCGGCATGGGCGGCATCGCGCTGGCCGACGCGCTGCACCAGCGCCATCCCGAGATCGCGGTGCTGATGCTGTCGATGCATGACAACCTGGAATACGTTCGCCAGGCGATGCGCGCCGGCGCGCGCGGCTACGTGCTGAAGGACGCCCCGGCCGACGAACTGCTGGCCGCGATCGACGCGGTGCTGGCGGGCCGCGTCTTCTACAGCGCCCGCATCGCGCGGCGCATGATCGAGGAAGGCCCGGCCCCGCATCCGCTCGATGCGCTGACCCCGCGCGAACGCGACATCCTGAACGGCATCGGCCGCGGCCTGGCCAACAAGGAAATCGCGGCGTCCCTCGGCGTGTCGGTGCGCACGGTGGAGACGCATCGGCTCAACCTCAAACGCAAGTTAGGCATCGAGGGACGGGCGGGGTTGGTCAAGTATGCGGTGGAGCAGTTGGGGGGCGACGCGGCAGGGGGTTGAATAGCGGGCCGCGCGACAGAAGGCAGAGCGCAACGTGATAGTCGGGCGACATTGCCGATAGCTCTCCGGAAGGTCGGGCCGTACGCTCCGATCCGTCGCAGAGGCCGACCAGGAGGCGGCGTCGCGAGGACTCGGCGCGCAGATATTTGTGTAGGCAAAAATCGTTGCGCCGGTTATTTTTTGCCCATACAATAAATTCGCCCCGATGGAGTTCGAATTCGACCCCGCAAAGGACGTTCTCAACCGGGCCAAACATGGCATATCGCTGCGCTTCGCCGAATGGTTCGATATGGAGTCCGCCATTCTGAAGGAGGACACCCGGCGTCAATACAACGAACGACGTGTGATCGCACGGGGAATGATCGGCGACAGAGTCCATGTGTTGGTATTCACAATGCGCGGCAACCACATGCGCGTGATTAGCCGTCGCAAAGCCAACCGTCGAGAGGTACTCGAATATGTCGACGAAACGCAAAATCCACATACCGACTGACGCCGAGGATGAAGCGCTCACGCGTGCCGCGCTTTCCGATCCGGACAATCCCCCGCTGACCGACGACGAAATGGCCAGCATGCGACCGGCCAAGGAAGTGCTTCCGAGTCTGGTTGGCGAAAAGGCCGCGCAGGCCCTGCTGAAACCGCGCGGAAGGCCGCCTCTGCCGGCGGACGAGCGCAAGGTCACACTAAATATGCGGGCCGACCGAGATGTCATCGAGGCCTTTAGAGCGACTGGTGAAGGCTGGCAGAGCCGGATCAATGATGTCCTGCGCGCCTATGCCCGGTCGCACCGCATGTTGCCGCGTGGATGACGGCAGCTACGGAACACGGCAGCTTCCGATAAAAAAAGCCCTCGCGACCAAATCGCGAGGGCTTCTTTCTTGCCGACGCGCTCGCCTGGGGCAAGCGCAAGGTCAGGCCACTACCGCATCAAGCCGCCAGCCGCTCGGCCAGTGCGTCCTTGGTTTCGGACAGCGCCTGCGGCAGATGGTGCTTGAGCTGGGTGAACAGCTCCTCGTGCAGCGCCAGTTCCTGTTCCCAGGCGGCGCGGTCGATCGAGGTGACCTTCTGGAATTGCTCGGGCGAGAAGTCCAGGCCTTCCCAGCGCAGATCCTCGTAGCGCGGCGAGGTGCCGAACACGTGCTCGGTGCCGTGGCCGCGGCCTTCGACGCGGTCGATCATCCACGACAGCACACGCATGTTCTCGCCGAAGCCCGGCCACACGAAGTTGCCGGCCTCGTCCTTGCGGAACCAGTTGACGCAGTAGATCTTCGGCAGCTTGGCGCCGGCGGCCTCGAGCTTCTTGCCCAGCTCCAGCCAGTGGCCGAAGTAGTCGCTCATGTTGTAGCCGCAGAACGGCAGCATCGCGAACGGGTCGCGGCGCACCACGCCCTGCTGGCCGGCGGCCGCGGCGGTGGTTTCCGAACCCATGGTGGCGGCCATGTAGACGCCTTCGGTCCAGTTGCGGGCCTCGGTCACCAGCGGCACCGTGGTCGAGCGGCGGCCGCCGAAGATGAAGGCGTCGATCGGCACGCCGGCCGGGTTGTCCCAGTTCGCGTCGATCGACGGGCACTGCGATGCCGGCGCGGTGAAGCGCGCGTTCGGGTGGGCGGCCTTGGCGCCGGTCTGCCGGGCGATCTCCGGCGTCCAGTCGTTGCCCTGCCAGTCGATCAGATGGGCCGGCGCTTCGCGGGTCATGCCTTCCCACCAGACGTCGCCGTCATCGGTCAGCGCGACGTTGGTGAAGATGACGTTTTCCTTCAGCGTCGCCATCGCGTTGAAGTTGGTCTTCTCGCTGGTGCCCGGGGCCACGCCGAAGTAGCCGGCTTCCGGGTTGATCGCGTACAGGCGGCCGTCCTTGCCCGGCTTGATCCAGGCGATGTCGTCGCCGATGGTGGTGACCTTCCAGCCTTCGAAGCCCTTGGGCGGGATCAGCATCGCGAAGTTGGTCTTGCCGCAGGCCGACGGGAATGCCGCCGCGACGTGGTACTTCTTGCCCTCGGGTGAGGTCACGCCAAGGATCAGCATGTGTTCGGCCAGCCAGCCCTCGTCGCGGCCCATGGTCGAGGCGATCCGCAGCGCGAAGCACTTCTTGCCCAGCAGCGCGTTGCCGCCATAGCCCGAGCCGAACGACCAGATCTCGCGGGTCTCGGGGAAATGGACGATGTACTTGGTCGGGTTGCACGGCCACGGCACGTCCTTCTCGCCGGCTGCCAGCGGCTTGCCGACGGTATGCACGCACGGCACGAACTCGCCGTCGGCGCCCAGCACGTCGTACACGGCGCGGCCCATGCGGGTCATGATCCGCATGTTGACGGCGACGTACGGGCTGTCGGACAGCTCCACGCCGATGTGGGCGATCGGCGAACCGAGCGGCCCCATCGAGAACGGCACCACGTACAGCGTGCGGCCGCGCATGCAGCCATCGAACAGCCCGCTCAGGGTCTGGCGCATTTCAGCCGGCGGCATCCAGTTGTTGGTGGGGCCGGCGTCTTCCTGCTGCTGCGAGCAGATGAAGGTACGGTCTTCGACGCGCGCGACGTCGGACGGGTCCGAGATGGCGAGGAAGGAGTTCTTGCGCTTGGCGGGATTGAGCCGCTTCATCGTGCCGGCGGCGACCATCTGCTCGCACAGGCGGTCGTATTCCTCCTGCGAGCCGTCGCACCAGTAGATGCTGTCGGGCTTGGTCAGCGCGGCGATCTCGGCAACCCAGGCGACCAGCTTCTGGTGCTTGACCCAGGCCGGAACGTTCAGCGCCGGTGTGCCTTGCATGGTGGGGTGGTTCATGGTGGTACTCCAAAGCAAAAAGAAATCTTTGGCAAAGCCTGGCCGGGGGGCGCGCTCTGAATATCGTCAAACAGCCGGGTCAAACGCGGAGTCGACGAGAACGCGTGCCATGGCCGCATGCTTGAGGGACCACTTCTTGTGGAAGCGGTTCCGCATGTGGGGCGGGCGTTCTGCCCGCATGGCGGCCGCATGGTGGCCGGTCCTCGACCACGCTTGCCCGGGACCGTCACATCCCGTTACAAGTCCCGGCGCGATCCTGACGGGAATCGATCGCGGGGGGCCTTGCGGCTGCGCTACAGTGGCGGTTTTCCCGCGGACGTGTCGCAGCGGGTGCCAGTCAAGCTTTGTCCGGCGACAACCCGGCTGCGGGAGCGTGGCTCGACCGACAATCCGGGACGTCACCGAAGGCGGCAAGGATACCACCGCTGTCGTCCTCCGTTTTTTGCTCTGCAGCAAGCCGGCGGCGCGAAACCGGTCGGAACGCCGTTGTCGCGGTTGCGTGTTGCCGCACTTTGCTGCACGTTGGTCGCCCACCTTACTGGCCGCCGGCATGCAGGTCTGTGGGCACGCGTACCAACCGGATTGCCGGGCCGGATGGGACCACAACCGGGACCACAACCCGGACCACAACCGGTGCCCGCAACCGGCGCCGCAATCGATCATCGAACCGTCTCACCGAACCGCTCACCGAATCCGACGATGAAAATTGCCGTTCTCGACGACTACCAGGATGCCGTGCGCAAGCTGGCCTGCTTCCAGCTGCTGCAGGGGCATGACGTCAAGGTGTTCAACAACACCGTCAAGGGCGTGGGCCAGCTGGCGGCGCGCCTGTCCGATGTCGAAGCCGTGGTGCTGATCCGCGAGCGCACCCGCGTCACGCGCCAGCTGCTTGAGAAGCTGCCCAAGCTCAAGATCATCAGCCAGACCGGACGGGTCGGCGGCGCGGGCAGCCATATCGACGTCGACGCCTGCACCGACCGCGGCGTGGTGGTGCTCGAAGGCGTCGGTTCGCCGGTGGCGCCGGCCGAGCTGACCTGGGCGCTGATCATGGCGGCGCAGCGGCGGATCCCGCAGTACGTCGCCAGCCTGAAGCACGGCGCCTGGCAGCAGTCGGGTCTGAAATCGACCACGATGCCGCCCAATTTCGGCCTCGGCCAGGTACTGAAGGGGCAGACGCTCGGCATCTGGGGCTACGGCAAGATCGGCCGCCTGGTGGCCGGCTATGGCCGCGCCTTCGGCATGAACGTGCTGGTCTGGGGCCGCGAGGCCTCGCAGACGGCCGCGCGCGAGGACGGCTTCGCGGTGGCCGAATCGAAGGCGCAGCTGTTCGCCGACAGCGACGTGCTGTCGCTGCTGCTGCGGCTGAACGACGAGACGCGCCATATCGTCAAGCTGGCCGACCTGACCTCGATGAAGCCGACCGCGCTGTTCGTCAACACCAGCCGCGCCGAGCTGGTCGAGGAAAACGCGCTGGTGGCGGCGCTGAACCGCGGCCGGCCGGGCATGGCGGCGGTCGACGTGTTCGAGTCCGAGCCGATCCTGCAGGGCCACGCGCTGCTGCGGATGGAGAACTGCATCTGCACGCCGCATCTGGGCTACGTCGAGCGCGACAGCTACGAGCTGTACTTCCGCACCGCGTTCCAGAACATCCTCGACGTGCTGTCCGGCGAGCACGCCAGCGTCGTCAATCCCAAGGCGCTGACGCCCGCGCTGGCGCGCTGAGGGGCCGCCCGCAGCCTCGGCCGAGGGGGTTCCCCGGCCGCGGCGGCGGCCGACCCCATCGGCGCAAAACCGCTACACTGCCGGGATTCTCGGGCGGCCCCCCGCCGCCATCTCCCCTCGCGTTCCCATCATGGATCCCAGGCTTCTGACGCTTTGCGTCGGCAATTTCGTCATCGGCACCGGCGCGATGATCGTCACCGGCATGCTGAACGACATCGCCGGCGATTTCCATTTGAGCGCCGCCACCGCCGGCCAGCTGGTCTCGGCCTTTGCGCTGGCCTGCTGCGTCGGCGCGCCGCTGTTCGCCACGCTGGGTTCGCGTATCGACCGCCGGCTGCTGCTGGTCGGCGCCCTCGGGCTCTATGGCGTGCTGCATCTGGCCTCGGCGCTGGCGCCGAACTTCGGCGCGCTGGTGGTGCTGCGTTTCGTCACGGCGATCGGGGCCGCCATCTATACCCCGCAGGCCGCCGCCACGCTGCCGCTGCTGGTCGATGCGAAGCTGCGCGGCCGGGCCATCAGCTTCGTCTTTCTCGGCTGGAGCGTGGCCAGCGTGGTCGGCGTGCCGATGGGCACCTGGATCAGCACCACGCTGGGCTGGCGCGTCAGCATGGGCGTGGTCGGCGTGATGGCGCTGGGCGTGGCGATCGCCCTGTGGCGGGTGCTGCCGCGCGGGCTGATGGTGGCGCCGGTGGGCCGCGCGGCCTGGGGCGCGGTGCTGCGCCATACGCCGCTGCTGATGGTGGTCGGCGTGACGATGGTGTCGTCGGCCGGCATGTTCACGATGTTCACCTATATCGCGCCGATGCTGCGCGACGTCCATGGCGTCAGCGGCGGCGCGCTGAGCCTGATGTTCCTGGCCTATGGCGCCTGCGGCGTGCTCGGCAACGTGGTGGCGGCCGCGCGCATGGACCGCGCCACGCCGGCCCGGGTGGTTCACGTCGCGCTGGGCACCTCGCTGGCCGCGATGCTGCTGTGGCCGCTGACCGGCCTCGGCCCGATTGCGCTGGTGCTGATCTTCATGCTGTGGGGCATCGGCGGCTTCGCCACCAACAGCGCGCAGCAGGCACGGCTCGTGGCGCTGGCGCCCGAGCGGGCGGCGGTGTCGATCTCGCTCAATTCCTCGTCGATCTATCTGGGCCAGGCGATCGGCGCGATGGTCGGCGCGGCGATCTACGCCACCGCCGGCGCGCAGGCGCTGCACTGGGGCGCGGCCGCACTGATGCTCGGCGCCCTGCTGCTGTCAGGGCGCGCCCGCGCCCTCGGTTGCCGCTGGCTGCGCCGGCAGGCGCCGCAGCAAGCCTGAGCGCGCGGGCCGGCCCGGCAGGCCCGTTTTCTGCTAATGTTTGATCCCTGATACAAAGACGGCCCCTCCCCTGTAATCGTTTGTAATACGGACGCGTCTGCCAGCGCTTGCCAGATACGGCGCCATGGCGGTACCACTGGGGGCGGCCGGCCGCCCACCGGTTCCCAGAAGCCGGCGGTGGTCGTCCGGATGGGCACGGCGACAAACGGGAGCGAACCCGCGCAACCACAGCGCGGCGCAGCAGAGGGTCCTCGCATGAAATCGAAGGGTATCGACCAGGCCAAAGGCTTCGTCGAAAGCAACTGGAGCCAGGCCATGGGTACCGGCAGAAGTCGTGTGTCGCCCTGGCTGGCGCTGGCATTGGTCGTTCTGCTGGCGGGGGCCGGCTGGTACGTCTGGAAGACCTGGTTCGCCGCCAAGCCGCAGCCGCAGGGGCCGGCGCCGGTGGCGGTGACCACCGCGCTGGCGCGCCAGGGCGACGTGCCGCTGCAGGTCAGCGTCAACGGCAACGTGACGGCGCTGTCCACCGTCGAGGTCCGCCCGCAGGTCTCCAGCACCGTCCGTACCGTCCATATCCGCGAAGGCCAGACCGTCAAGCCCGGCGATCTGCTGTTCTCGCTCGACACCCGCATGGACGAGGCCAACCTGGCCCGCGCCCGCGCGCAGCTGCTGCGCGACCAGGCCGATCTGGCCGACGCCCGCCGCTCGCTGGCGCGCAGCGAGGAGCTGGTCGAGCGCAACTTCATCTCGCGCAGCGCGGTCGATACCGCGCGCGCCAAGGTCGATGCGCTGCAGGCCACGGTACGCGCCGACCAGGCCGCGATCGAGGCCAGCCGCGTCGCGGTCAGCTACGGCGCGATCCGCGCCACCATCGGCGGGCGCACCGGCGTGATCAACGTCTTCCCCGGTTCGCTGGTCTTGCCGACCGCGGCGCAGCCGATGGTGACGATCGCGCAGATCCAGCCGATCGCCGTCACCTTCACGCTGCCCGAGCGCCAGCTCGCCGCGCTGCGCGACGCGCTGCGCAGCGGCCCGGTGCCGGTCACCGCGCAGCCCAACGACGGCAATCCGGAACCGGTGCAGGGCCGCATCACCTTCGTCGACAACACCGTCGATCCGCAATACGGCACCATCCGCGTCAAGGCGCAGTTCGACAACGAGGCCCAGCGCCTGTGGCCGGGCACCTACGCGCGCGTCGAGGCCGTGGTGCAGACGCTGACCGGCGTGGTGTCGGTGCCGCCGCAGTCGGTGGTGACCGGACCGGAAGGCCGCTTCGTCTATGCGGTGCAGGCCGACGGCAAGGTCCGGGCGATGCCGGTGAAGATGCTGGCGGCGACCGCCGCCGCGGCCGTGGTCGAGGGCGTGCCGGCCGGCACGCGCGTGGTGGTCGAGGGCGTGCAGAACCTGCGCCCGGGCAGCGCGGTGCGCGAGGCCAGCGCCGCCGCCGCTGCTCCGACGCCCGGAAAGCACTGACGCCATGACGCTGTCCGAACTCTGCATC
Source organism: Cupriavidus sp. (assembly GCA_031181345.1). Taxonomy (GTDB): domain Bacteria; phylum Pseudomonadota; class Gammaproteobacteria; order Burkholderiales; family Burkholderiaceae; genus Cupriavidus. The sequence continues at coordinate 12,378 of JAPSLC010000029.1, forward strand.
CGCCGGCCCGTGATGACGGTGCTGCTGGCGATCGCGATCGTCGTCACCGGCATCGTGCTGTACCCGACCATCCCGATCGCCGCGCTGCCCAGTTTCAACTCGCCGGTGATCCAGGTCACCGCGCGGCTGCCCGGGGCCAGTCCGGAGACGATGGCCGCCTCGGTGGCCACGCCGCTGGAAAAGCAGTTCGCCACGATCCCCGGCGTGTCGGTGATCAGCTCGGCCAATACGCTCGGCAATTCCAGCATCACGATCGAATTCAACAACGACCGCGACATCGATGCCGCCGCGGTCGACGTGCAATCGGCGCTGTTCCGCGCGCAGCGCTCGCTGCCGACCGAGATGAACGAGCCGCCGTCGTACCGCAAGGTCAATCCGGCCGACGCGGCGGTGATCCTGCTGGCGATCAATTCGCCGGCGATGAGCCTGGCCGAGCTGAACGCCTTCGGCGACAACCTGATCGCGCCGACGCTGTCGACGCTGCCCGGCGTCGCGCAGGTGCTGGTCTACGGCCAGAAGCGCTTCGCGGTGCGGGTGCGCGCGCGTCCCGATGCGCTGGCCGCGCGCGGCATGACGCTGGACGAGCTGGCCGGCGCGATCTCGCGCGCCAACGCCAACACGCCGGTCGGCACGCTCGACGGCGCGCGCCAGATGCTGACGATCCAGGCCAACCGCCAGCTGGCCGACGCCGACGCCTTTCGCAACATCATCGTCGCCAGCCAGCCCAACGGCTCGCTGGTGCGGCTCTCGGACGTGGCCGAGGTCGAGGACAGCGTCGAGACGCTGAAGACCGGCAGCTGGCTGAACAACGAGCGCTCGATCGTGCTGGCGGTGCAGCGCCAGCCCGACGCCAACACGGTGGCCGTGGTCGATGCGATCCGCGCCGCGCTGCCGCGGCTGGTGCAGCAGATGCCGGCCTCGGTCAACGTCAACGTGGTCAACGACCGTTCGCGCTCGGTGCGCGAGTCGATCCACGACGTGCAGTTCACGCTGGCGCTGACCGCGGCGCTGGTGGTGATGGTGATCTTCCTGTTCCTGCGCCGCGCCGCGGCCACGCTGATCCCGACGGTGTCGCTGCCGATCTCGCTGATCGGCACGGTCGCGCTGATGAAGGCGTTCGGCTACAGCCTGGACAACGTGTCGCTGCTGGCGATCACGCTGGCGGTCGGCCTGGTGGTCGACGACGCCATCGTGATGCTGGAGAACATCGTCCGCCATATCGAGGAAGGCATGGCGCCGTTGAAGGCGGCACTGGTCGGCTCGCGCGAGATGGGCTTCACCATCGTGTCGATTTCGGTGTCGCTGGTGGCGGTGTTCATCCCGATCTTCTTCATGCCGGGCGTGATCGGCCTGCTGTTCCACGAGTTCGCCGCGGTGGTGTCGCTGGCGATCCTGGTGTCGGCGCTGGTATCGCTGACGCTGATCCCGATGCTGTGCGCGCGCTTCCTGTCGGCCGAGAACGTGCCGGTCGACGAATCGCAGCATGCCTATGGCGATGCGCCGCGGCATCCGCCAGCCCACGCCGCGGCGCCGGCCCAGCGGCAGAGCTTCGGCCTGCGCTCGACGCAGTGGTTCGAGAACCTGTTCGAATACACGCTGCACCGCTATGCGCGCGGGCTCGACTGGTGCCTGGCCCATCGCAAGACCGTGCTGGCCGCGGCCGGCATGACCTTCGTGCTGACCGCGGTGCTGTTCGTGCTGATTCCGAAGGGCTTCTTCCCCGAAGAGGACATCGGCCAGATCCAGGTCAATGCCGACGGCCCGCAGGACATCTCGTTCGACGCGATGTCGACGCTGATGCGCGACGCCGCCGAGCGGATGCGCGCCAACCCGGCGGTCAAGAGCATCGTGGTGGCGATCGGCGGCGGTCCGTCGCCGGCGATCAATACCGGCCGCATGTTCATCGAGCTGAAGCCCGGCGGCGAGCGGCCCAAGATGGCGCAGGTGGTCGAGTCGCTGCGCCGGGACGTGGCGGGGATTCCGGGGCTCAACGTCTATTTCCGTCCGGTGCAGAACCTGCAGCTGGGGGGGCGCGTCAGCAAGGCGCGCTATCAATACACGCTGCAGAGCGTGCAGTCGGGCAATCTGCAGACGGCCGCCGACAAGCTGATGGCACGCATGCGCGCCGACCCGCTGTTCCGCGACGTCACCAGCGATTCGCAGCAGGCCGGCCTGGAAGCGCAGCTGGCGATCGACCGCGACAAGGCCAACTCGCTCGGCGTGCAGATGCAGGACGTGCGCACCGCGCTCTATACCGCGTTCGGCGAGCGCCAGGTGTCGACGATCTATACCTCGATCGACAGCTACTACGTGATCCTGCAGGCCGCGGATGTCGACCGCGTCGACGAGACCGCGTTCTCGAAGATCTATGTGCGCAGCACCAGCGGCACGCTGGTGCCGCTGTCGGCGTTTGCCACCACCGAGCGCCGCGTCGGTCCGATCGCGGTCAATCACCAGGGCCAGCTGCCGTCGGTCACGGTGTCGTTCAACCTGGCGCCGGGGGCGGCGCTTGGCGACGCGTCGGCGCGCATCGACCGCTTCAACCAGGAAACCGCGATGCCGCAGGAGATCTTCACCAGCTGGGGCGGCGATGCGGCGGTGTTCCAGTCGTCGCAGGCGACGCAGGTGATCCTGCTGATCGCGGCGATCGCGGTCATCTACGTGCTGCTGGGCGTGCTGTACGAGAGCTATATCCACCCGCTGACAATCCTGGCGGGCCTGCCGTCGGCGGCGGTCGGCGCGCTGCTGACGCTGTTCCTGTTCCGCGTCGAGCTGTCGCTGATCGCGATCATCGGCGTGCTGATGCTGATCGGCATCGTCAAGAAGAACGCCATCATGATGATCGATTTCGCGCTGGCCGCGCAGCGCGAGCAGGGCATGCCGCCGGCCAGGGCGATCCGCCAGGCCTGCCTGCTGCGCTTCCGTCCGATCATGATGACCACGCTGGCCGCCATCATGGGCGCGCTGCCGATCGCGCTCGGCCTGGGCGCCGGCGCGGAGTTGCGCCAGCCGCTGGGCCTGGCCGTGGTCGGCGGGCTGCTGTTCTCGCAGGTCATCACGCTGTTCATCACGCCGGTGATCTACCTCGCGCTGGATCGCTTCTCCGGCAGCGGCCCGCTGGAGATCGATGCGGACGGCAATCGCGTGCCCGCGACGGTGGGAGCGGATGCGGGCCATTGAGCGCGGATCGGTCCGCGGCGCGCAGATCGCTTCAACGCGCGCGATGGCCGCGATGACCGCGGCGCTGGCCCTGCTTGCCGGCTGCGCCACGGCGCCCGCCCATCCGGATGGCAATGTCCGACAGTTGGCAGCCTATCGCTACGTGCTGCTCGGCGAGGTCCACGACAACGCCGAAGGGCATCGGCGCCGGCTGGCCTCGCTGACCGAGGCGATCGACGCGGGCTGGCGCCCCGCCATTGCGATGGAGCAATTCGATCGCGAGCGGCAAGCGGATCTCGACCGGGCGCGCCGCGAGCGCCCCGGCGATGTCGACCATCTGATTGCGCAGGCCGGCGCCGCCGGATGGGACTGGTCGCTGTACCGGCCGATCGTCGCGCTGGCGTTGCGCCACGATTTGCCGCTGATTGCCGCCAACCTGTCGCGCGACGATGCGCGCGGCGTGATGCGGGGCGGCGCGGTGTTCAGCGCGGCCGAGCGCGAGCGGCTCGGGCTGGCCCGGCCGCTGCCGGCCGATCTTGCCGCCGCGCAGACGGCCGTGCTCGACGACGGTCATTGCGGCCATTTCCCGCGCGCGATGTTGCCCGGCATGCTGCAGGCGCAGGCGGCGCGCGATGCCGTGATGGCGGCCGCACTGAAGGCGCACGCCGCGCACGGCGTGGTGCTGCTGGCCGGCAACGGCCATGTGCGCGAGGACATCGGCGTGCCGCGCTGGCTCGGCGCGAAGCCGGCCGAGGTGCTGACGGTCGCGTATCTGGAAGCGGCGGCGCCGGACGAGGCGGGCGCCTACGACCACGTGGTGCTGGTGCCGCCGATGCAGCGGTCCGATCCCTGCAGCGGGGCGCGCCCGATCCCGCGCTGAGCGCGCGCGCCTCTGCCCTGGTCGTCGCCCTGGTCCGCGCCCTGGTCCGCGCCCTAGTCGTCGCCCTGGTCCTGACGGCCGCGCGGGCCGCCGCCCATCAAATAAGGCCATGGCCCCTGCCCCGCCAGCGTATCGCCCGGATTGCGCAGCGGGCATTCTTTCAGCGACAGGCAACCGCAGCCGATGCAGCTGTCGAGCTGATCGCGCAGCTGCGTCAGCGTGCGGATGCGCTCGTCGAGGTCTTCGCGCCACGCCGCCGACAGCCGGCGCCAGTCCGCCACCGTTGGCGCGCGCCCTTCAGGCAGCTGCGCCATCGCCTCGGCGATCGAAGCCAGCGGCAATCCCATGCGCTGCGCCACGCGGATCACCGCCAGCTGGCGCAGCACCGCGCGCGCATAGCGCCGCTGATTGCCGGCGCTGCGCGTACTGCGGATCAAGCCCTTGGACTCGTAGAAATGCAGCGCCGACACGGCCAGTCCGGTGCGGGCCGCGACCTCGCCGACCGACAGCAGGTCGGCGGCCTTGGGGCCGCGTTGGCGTGGCGGCCGTTGGATCGGTTGGTCGTTGGCGGGCTGGCGCGGCATGGCGGGATTCGGTCGATTCTTCGCAGCGAAAGACCCAATGCTAGCAGGGTCACCGTTGACCTCAGGTTAACTTGAGGTTCGATACTGGCGCGGTTCTTCGGCATCCCGCCCTGACATGTCCTTCGCGATCTTCTTCCGAACCTCCGCCATGATCGAATCCCGCCGCCCCGCCTGCAGCCTGCACTTCGTCAATCCGCACGGTTTGTACGACCCCAGCCCCAATGCCTACTCCCATGTCGCGGTCGCCACCGCGCCGGCCCGCATCGTGTTCGCCAGCGGCCAGGGCGGCGAAGACCAGCACGGCCGGCTGGCGCCCGACTTTCCCAGCCAGGTGCGGCAGGCGTTCGAGAATCTCGAGATCGCGCTGTATGCGGGCGGCGCGGAGTTGCGCGACGTGGCCAAGCTGACGGTGCTGATCGTCGACCATTCGCTCGAACGCCTGCAGGAGTTCGGCGCCGAACTGCGCCGCATGTGGGGCACGCTGCCGCCGCCCGCGTGCACGCTGATTCCGGTATCGCGGCTGGCGCTCGACGGCATGCTGTTCGAGATCGAGGCCACCGCGGTGGTGGCGCGCTAGGCGCGGTCGCGGCGCACTGCTTGCCGGCGACCGCGGCGGCTCAGCCGAACAGTTCCTCGGCGACGGTCGGGTGCAGTTGCATCGTGGTTTCCAGATGCGACAGCCGCACGCCCAGGCGCAGCGCCACCGCGATCGACTGCGCGATCTCGGGCGCGGCGTTGTCCAGCAGATGCACGCCGAGCACGCGCCCGCTGCGCGCGTTGTAGACCACCTTCATCACCGACGGCATCGTGTTGCCGGCGAAGCGGTTCTCCAGCGAGACGAAGCGCTTGATGCGCGTGCCGATGCGCTCGGGCTTGCCCGCGGCTTCGATCGCCGCCGCCTCGGTCAGTCCGACGCAGCCGATGGCGGGCTCGCAGAACACCGCGGTGGGAATCACGTCGAAGTCGGCGCGCTCGCCGCGCCGGCCGAACAGCCGGTCGGCCAGCCAGCGGCCCTGCGCGGTGGCCACCGGCGTCAGCTGCGGGCCTTCGGTGACGTCGCCGATCGCATGGATGCCGCGCACGCTGGTGCGGAATTGCCGGTCCACGCGCAGGCCGCGCTGTCCGTGCGCGACGCCCAGCGCCTCGAGGCCGAGGCCGTCGAGATTGGGTTCGCGTCCGATCGCGGCCAGCGCCGCCTGGGCGCGCACGCTGTGGGTCCGTTCCTTGCCCTTGGCGTCCTTCCCGCCGTTGCCGCCCTCGCTGCCCGCCTCCGCCTGCCGGTAGCAGACCTCGATCGCGCCATTGGCCTGGTCCAGTACGGTCACGTCGGTATTCAGATGCAGCCGCACGCCCTTGGCGGTCAAGGCCTCGGCCAGCGCCTGCGCGATGTCCGCGTCGAAGTTCTCCAGCAACCGCGACTCACGCACCAGCATGTCGACCTTGACGCCGTAGCGCGACAGGATCGAGGCCATCTCGACGGCGATATAGCCGCCGCCGATCACCACCAGCGAGGCCGGCACGCCGTTCCACTCGAACACGTCGTCGGATGTGCTGGCCAGCTCGCCGCCGGGCACCGGCAGCGGTGCCGGCTGCGATCCGGTGGCGATCAGGATGCGGCGCGCCTGCAGCGTTTCGCCGCCGACCCGTACCTCGCCCGGCGCGGTGACGGTGGCCTCGCCGCGCAACACCAGCACACCGGCCTCCTGCAGCCGCTGCGTATAGCTGGCATGCAGCCGCGCCATCTCGGCCTTGACGCGCACGATGGCGTCGCTCCAGTCCTCGCGTCCGCCGGTATGCGACAGGCAGCCCGACAGGATCGCGGCCCAGGTGGCGCCGTAGTGCAGCATCTTCTTGGGAATGCAGCCGCGGTTCACGCAGGTGCCGCCGATCTGCTCGCGCTCGACCAGGATCACGCTGGCGCCGTGCGAGGCCGCCCGCATCGCCGCGGCGACACCGGCCGAGCCGCCGCCGATCACGACGAAGTCGGCCTGGCGCGCGCGGCCGGTGCCGGCATTGCCCCTGCCGCGCGGTACGCGCTCCATCCGGGGTTCGGCCGATACCTTGCTTGCGCGCTTGCGTTCGTTGTCGCTGCCGGCTTGCCGCTTCGTCATCGATGCCTCCTGCCGCGGCGCGCCGGCCGCGAGAATGCCGCATGAATCGGAGGGAGCAGCCGCTCTCGCCGCTCCCGCGCTACGAGGCCGGCGCCAGGTCCGCTGACGCGTCGGCCGTCCAATCGCGCAGGAAGGTTTCGCCATCGCGCCGGCCCAGGTCGTAGGCCAGCGTCATGCCTTCCGGACGCGTGTAATCCCAGCTGGAGATCGGCACCCGCCGCGACGGTTGCAGATACAGGCGCCGCTGGCCGTTCCACTCGACCACGAAACGGCGCGGGCGCGGATACAGCCGGGTCATCAGCACCAGCACGTCGCCGGGCGTGGGGTCGAGCGCGTCGACCGGTACGTTGTCGACCAGGCCGCCGTCGAGCACCGCGCGGCCATCGCGCCGCAGCACCGGTGTGAACGGCGGCGTGCATGACGACTGCAGCAAAAGGTCTGCCAGCTGCTCCGGCGTCGCGCAGTCCTGGGCCCGCACGAACTCGGGATGAAAGCCCAGCGTGCGGCCCAGCCGCGGATGCAGCGTCTTGAGCAGATGCTTGTCGATGTTGTAGGCCAGCAGCCCCGCCATCACCGCCAGCCGCGGTCCGCACCAGCGCGGAATGTGCGCCACGCCGATGCGGATCTCGGGCGCGGCCTGCAGCCGCTCCAGGCGGCCGTCGCCGAGGATCGACAGCAGGGCCGCCCGGTAGATGCCGTAGTGCGGGAACACGCGCTGGTTGCCCAGCAGATTGCGCCAGTAGACGTTGCGCTTGTTGCCGGCCAGCACGCCGCGGTAGTAGTCCATGACCTGCCGTGACTCGTGCGTGTAAATCATGCAGGCGGTGGCAGCTCCGGCCGAGATGCCGGCGATCACGCGCGGGCGCAGCCCGAGCTCGGGGGCGACCGTGTCCCACCAGCCCGCCTGCCACCAGCAGCGATTGCCGCCGCCGGCGAATACCACCTGCTCGAAGGGCCCGCCGTACTGCGGCGTGCGCGATGGCGCGGTGCGCGCGTCGCCGGTGGTATCGAAGGCCATTGCCGGACGGACGGCGGACATCGTCACAGCAGTGCGTAGGTCGTGGTGGCCTGCACGGCGAGCTTGCCGTCGGGACCGCGCAGCGCGATCTCGCCGAACACGACGGTCTTGCCCAGCCGCAGCACGGTGGCCTGCACCAGCATGTCGCCCTCGATCACGGGGCGCATGAAGTTGGTGGTCAGGCTGACGGTGGTCATCGGGCGAAAGCCGCCCAGCGCGCTGGAGATCGCAACGATCATCGCGGTGTCGGCCGCGGACATCAGCACCTGGCCGCAGACCACGCCGCCGGCGTGGCGAAGGGAAGGATCGAAGGGCAGCCGCAGCGTGACGCTGTCGGCGTCGACGCGCTCGGCGCGCAGGTTCAGCTGGCGGACCCAGGGCGCCAGCACGCGCTCCAGGATGGCGTCGATGTCGGCGATGGCAAGCGTCGTCTCTGGCATGGCGGCCCGTCGGTGGTCCTCGGTTGTCCTGGCCGCCCGGTTACTCGGTCTCCTCCGGGGCGGCGCGATGTTTCAGCCAATGATACAGGGGGCCGGTACACAGCACCACGAAGGCCATCCGGATCACGTGGAAGGCCGTGACCAGCGGCACGCCGAGCTCGAGCACCTTGGCGGTGATGCACATCTCGGCGATGCCGCCCGGCGTGGTGCCCAGGATCACGGTGGCCGGATGCGCGCCCGACAGCGCGGCCAGTCCCCAGCCGAACAGCGCCGATATCACCAGCGCCACCAGCGTGTACAGGGCCACGCCGCCAAGGAAGCGCGGCGCGGTATGCAGGAATTCGCGCGAGAAGCGCACGCCGAGCGAGACGCCGATCAGTAGCTGGCCGGCATGGCTCATCGAGGTCGGGATCGCGGACAGCTCGATGCCGGAGGCGGTCAACGCCGCGGCGGCGATCAGCGTGCCGATGACGAAGGGGTTGGGCAGGTTCAGCCGGTTCATGACCAGCGCAAAGGCGACCGTGATGGCGATCAGCGCGGCCAGCCCGAGCGCGTCGACGGTGCGCGGTCCCGGGATATAGGTATCGAGCCCATGAATACCGCCGTACTGAAAAAGCGCCGGCACGATAACTACCACCAATAGCACCCGCAGCGAGTGCGCGGCCGCGACCTGATCGATGCGCGCGCCGTTGCGCTCGGCCAGATTGGCCATCTCGGAGGCGCCGCCGATCGCGGTGGAGAAGAACGCGGTCTTGAAGGCGACGCCGGTGGTCCGGCGCAGCATCAGCGCGCCGGCGGTGCCGAGCACCAGCGCGAACAGCGAGCCGGCGATCACGTAAGGCGAGAACTCGACCAGCTTGGCCACCACGTCGGGCGTGAAGTAGAGCCCCAGGGAGGTGCCGATCGCCCATTGGCCGGCGTTGCGGGCCTGCGATGGCGCGCGCAGGTCGGCGCCCATCATCCGGGCCGCCGCCACGGCCAGCAGCGGGCCGATCATCCAGGGCAGCGGCGTGCGCAGCCATTCGCACAGCAGGGCTGCGGCCAGTCCAAGCAGCAGCGTCAGCAGGACCGGGCGCCATTGGGAGAGCATCGATTGCATGGCTTGGCGGGCTGGCGCTCGGTGCGGCGCCGCCTCGTTCTTTCGACTTTGATGGCAGATCGTCGCCCCCGCGAACGCAGGGGCCCAGCGTCTTGCGTCCTGATGAGGTCACTGGGTCCCCGCGTGCGCGGGAACGACGTCGGGCACGGGATTGAAGCCCGCTATTGTGCCCGCAATCAATTGGCCGCGTCGGCCACGCCCCGCATCGCCGAGCGCCGCGACAGCCAGCGCAGCAGGCGCGGCACCACCACCACGGCCACCGTCAACGCCAGGATCGATGCCGAGATCGGATGGCGCAGGAACATCGTCCAGTCGCCCTGGCTGATCGACAGCGCGTTGCGCAGCTGCTTCTCGGCCATCGGCCCGAGGATCATGCCGACGATCACCGGCGCGGTCGGGAAGTCGAAGCGGCGCATCGCCATGCCGAGCAGGCCGATCAGGAACAGCAGCAGCAGATCGAAGGCCGATTGGCGGATGCCGTAGGCGCCCAGGCCCGCGAAGATCAGGATGCCGCCGTAGAGCAGCGGCGTCGGGATGCGCAGCATGCGGACCCACAGACCGATCGCCGGCAGGTTCAGCACCAGCAGCATCACGTTGCCGATATAGAGCGAGGCGAGCAGGCCCCAGACCAGGTCGCCCGAGGTCTGGAACAGCATCGGGCCGGGCTGCAGGTTGTAGTTCTGGAACGCCGCCAGCATGATTGCCGTGGTGTTCGAGGTCGGAATGCCCAGCGTCAGCAGCGGCGCCAGCGTGGCGGTCACCGCGGCATTGTTGGCGGCCTCGGGCCCGGCCACGCCCTCGATCGCGCCCTTGCCGAACTCCTCCGGATGCTTGCTCAGCTTCTTCTCGCTGGCATACGACAGGAAGGTCGGGATCTCGGCCCCGCCGGCCGGAATCAGGCCGAACGGAAAGCCGATGAAGGTGCCGCGCAGCCAGGCCGGAACCGAGCGCCTCCAGTCCGAGCGCGACATCATCACGCGGCCCACCTTGTTGAAGGTGCCCTCGCGCTGCGGGAAGAAGGCGTTGAACAGCGCCTCGCCCACCGCGAACAGACCGACCGCGACCACCACGATGTCGATGCCGTCGTACAGCTCCTGGATGCCGAGCGTGTAGCGCGTCTGGCCGGACAGCGAATCCATGCCGATCAGGCCGATACCCAGGCCCAGGAACAGGCTGGTCATGCCGCGCAGCAGCGACGAGCCCAGCACGGCCGACACCGTGGTAAAGGCCAGCAGCATGATCATGAAGTACTCGCCGGGACCGAACTGCAGCGCGACGTCGGCCGCGACCGGGGCGAACAGCGACAGCAGCACGGTGGCGATGGTGCCGGCGACGAACGAGCCGATCGCGGCGGTGGCCAGCGCGGGGCCGGCCAGGCCCCGCTTGGCCATCAGGTTGCCCTCCATCGCGGTGATCATCGTCGACGATTCGCCGGGCGTGTTCATCAGGATCGAGGTGGTCGAGCCGCCGTACATCGCCCCGTAGTAGATGCCGGCGAACATGATCAGCGCCGCGGTGGGTTCGACCTTGGCGGTCAGCGGCAGCAGCATCGCCACCGTCAGCGCCGGGCCGATGCCGGGCAGCACGCCGATGGCGGTGCCCAGGAAGCAGCCGACCAGCGCCCACATCAGGTTCAGCGGCGTGATCGCGACGGCAAAGCCGTTCATCAATTGGTTCAGCGTATCCATTTGCGTGTCTCCGGCCTCGCAGGCCCGCGATTTACAGGCCCGCGATCGGCAGCAGCGGCAGGTTGATGCCGAGCAGGAAATCGAACAGCAACCACATCGGCACCGTGATCGCCAGCCCGATCAGCGCGTCGCGCACAAGGCGGCGGCTGCCGTAGCCGCGCGCAACGCAGACCATCAGCAGCGTGGACGCCAGCACGAAGCCCAGCGTGCCGATCAGCGCCATGTTCAGCAGCAGGCCGGCGGCGACCCACAACAGGCCGCGCAAGCTGTGCGGCTGCGAGGGCAGCTCGGCGTCCTGCTCGGGCATCGCGCGAAAGCCGCCGCGCACGCCCTGCCAGGTCAGCAGCGCGCCGCAGATGGCGAGGCCGAAGCCGACCAGCGTCGGAACGAAACGCGGCGACAGGCCGGCGTAGCCGGACTCGCCCGAGATGCCGCCAAGGCCGGCGAAGAAGCAGGCCGACAGCAACAGCACGACGATGCCGATGGCAGTGTGGGAAGGTTTCACGATGGGCTCCGGATCGAGGCCGAATGCAGGCGCATCCGGCAAGGGGCGGAAACGAACGGGCCGCGGTCCGGGAGGCCGCGGCGCCGGTGCAACGATCGGGTCCTGATGGACCGGAAGGGCGCGAAAGGCGAGGGGCGCGAGACCTTACTTCGCCACGCCCAGTTCGCGCAGCATCGCGCCCAGGCGGGCCGATTCGGCGTCGACGAACTTGCCGAACTCGTCGCCGGTCAGCAGGAACGGGGTCCAGTCGTTCTTGGCCAGCGCCTGCTTCCACGACGGCGATTCCGTCGCCTTGACCACCGCGTCGGTCAGCGCCTTGCGCTGCTCGGGGGTGATGCCCGGCGCGCCATAGACGCCGCGCCAGTTGTAGATCTCGACGTTGATGCCCTGCTCCTTCAGCGTCGGGATATCGGCAACGCGGTCCTTCGAGGTCACCGCCAGCGCGCGCATCTTGCCGCTCTTGATGAAGGGCAGGAACTCGGACACGCCGGCGATGCCGGCCGTCACGTGGCCGCCCAGCACCGAGGCCGAGGCCTCGCCGCCGCCCTGGAAGGGCACGTAGTTGATGCGCTTCGGATCGACGCCGATGTCCTTGGCGATCAGGCCGGCCAGGATATGGTCGATCGAACCCTTGGAGCCGCCGCCCCAGCTGACGCTGCCCGGGTTGGCCTTGAGTTGCGCGGTCAGGTCCTTGATCGACTTGATCGGCGAGCTGGCCGGCACCGTGATGACCATCGTGTCGGTGAACAGCCGCGCGATCGGCGTGGCGTTCTTCAGCGTGACCGGCGGCTTGTTGGTCTCGATCGCGCCGACCATCACGGCGCCGGTGACCAGCAGTGCGTTCGGGTTGCCCTTGTCGGTGTTGACGAACTGGGTCAGGCCGATGGTGCCGCCCGCGCCGCCGCGGTTGTCGTACGAAGCCGACTTGGCCACGCCCGCCGACACCATCGCGGCGCCCAGCGTGCGGCCTGCCTGGTCCCAGCCGCCGCCGGGGTTGGCGCCGATCATGAACTTGGCGGTGTCGACCGCGAAGGCCGGGCCGGCCGCCACGGCGGCGCCGATCAGCGCAAATTGGAAAAGGCGGGGAAGTCGATCGAGGGTGCGGCGCATGACGTCTCCTGCTTGCGGTGTCGTGGTTTTATGGTTTCAGTGGCCGCTTGTACGGCCATGGCGGCGATTCTAGGAGCCGGAAACTGTCAATAAGCTGTCAAAACTTCAGCTTTCTGACTGGGGTTTACGCTGATCGGGTGGACGCGCGCGCCGGTGCTGGCGGGCGATTCCGCGTGTCGTCGGCTCACGCGCCGGCCGCCAGCGGCAGCCGCAACTCGGCCCGCAGCCCCTGCCCCTGGCGCGCCTCGTGCAGCGTCACGCTGCCGCCGAAGCGCGCCGCCATCTCGCGCGAGATGGCCAGGCCCAGGCCGGAGCCGGGCTCGTCGTGGCCGACGCGGCGATAGAACCGCGCAAACACCTGCTCGCGTTCCTCGGCCGGAATGCCGGGGCCATCGTCCTCGACCGCCAGGCAGGCGCTGCCCTCCTCGCGCGCGGCCGACAGCGTGATGCGGCTGCCGCGCGGCGAGTACTGGATCGCGTTGTGGACCAGGTTGGCCAGCGCCTCGCGCAGCAGCGCCGCGTCGGCGCGCACCGGCAGCGGCTGGCCGCCGCCGTCCTCCCAGCCGAAGTCCTGCTGCTTAGCGCGCGCCAGCGGCAGATAGTCGAGCGCGACCTGGCCGGCCACGGCGGTGGCGTCGATCACGGTATCGGCCACCGCCGCCTCGGCGCCCGCCTCGGCGGCCTGCGCCTCGTGCTGGCGTACCCGCGCCAGCGCCAGCAGCTGGTTGGCCAGCCGCGAGGCCTGTTCGAGCTGGGTCACGATGCCGTCGACCGCCTCGCGCGCCGGGGCCGGATCGCCGCTGCCGTCGAGTTGCCGGCGGGCAAACTCCGCCTGCGTCTTCAGGATCGCCAGCGGCGTGCGCAGCTGGTGCGCGGCATCGGCGATGAACTGCGCCTGGGCCTGCGCCATCGCCGCCGAGCGCGACACGTGCCGGTTGACCGCATCGACCAGCGGCCTGACCTCGGCCGGCACCGGGCCGACCGCCAGCGGCGTCAGGTCGTCGGGCGGGCGCGCCTCGACGTCGTCGCGCACGCGCTTGAGCGGGCGCAGCACGAAGGTCACGCCGCCCACCAGGATCAGCGCGCTGGCCACGATCAGCAGCACGTCGCGCGCCAGCGTGTTGCGCCACACGGCGCCGACCAGTGCCGTGCGCGGCTCGGCCGATTCGGCGACCTGGATGATCACGCGCATGTGGGCGTCGGGCCGGTAGACCGGCCGCGCCATCGCGGCGATGCGCACCGGCGCGTCGCGATAGACCGCGTCGTAATAGCGCGGCACGTTGTTGGCCAGCGTGCCGCGCGGCAGCGGCAGGTCGTCGTAGCCGGTCACGGTCTCGATGGCGCCCTCGCGTTCCAGCGCGACGCGATAGAACACGCGCGTCTGCGCCGCGGTCTCGAACATCTCCATGGCCGCGTCGGGCAGCGTCAGCTGCACGGTCTCGCCGGCCATGCCGATCGCGTTGTCGATCGCGCGTACCGAGCCGAACAGCGAGCGGTCGTAGGCGGTATTGGCAGCGTCGCGCAGCGTGCCGTAGGTCAGCCAGCTGTCGAGCGCCATCATCGCCGCCAACGCGGGCAGCAGCAGCACCAGCAACTGGCGGCGCAGGCTGCCGCGCAGCCAGCGGCGCAGTGGACCACCTCGGCGGCTGGCCCGTGGATCGCCCCGGGGGCCGCCCGGCGCGCTCAAGCGGTCGCCTCCGGTTCGAGCAGATAGCCGAAGCCGCGCAGCGTGACTATGGTCACGCCGTGGCCCGACAGCTTCTTGCGCAGCCGGTAGATCAGCACCTCGATGGCATCGGGATTGACGTCGGCGTCGAGCGAGAACACCTTGTCGAGCAGCTGCGCCTTGGTCAGCGGCTGGCCGCTGCGCGCCAGCAGCGCGCCGAGCAGCGTCGATTCGCGTGGGGTCAGCGCCAGCGGCGCGCCGTCCAGCGTGAAGCTGCGCGTCTCGCCGTCGAACACCAGCGCGCCGCATTGCAGGCGCGGGTGCGCGCGGCCGCGGCTGCGGCGGATCAGCGCGAGGATGCGCGCCTCCAGTTCGGCCAGCGCGAAGGGCTTGGGCAGGTAGTCGTCGGCGCCCAGGTTCAGGCCGCGCACGCGTTCGTCGAGCGTGTCCTGCGCGGTCAGGATCAGCACCGGTGTGCGGTCGTCGCGGCCACGCATCGCCTTGAGCACCGACAGGCCGTCCTTGCCGGGCAGGCGCAGGTCCAGCACCACGACGTCGTATTCCTCGGCCTGCAGGCGCGCGTCGGCCAGCAGGCCGTCGGCCACGTGCTCGACCACGAAGCCGCCCTGCTCCAGCGCCCGCGCCACCCAGTGCGCGAGTTCGGTTTCGTCTTCGACCAGCAGAATGCGCATGCCGGCCTCCTGCCGGAGTTGGAACGCGGAAATGGAATGCGGAAATGGAACGAGACCGCGGAAATCGCTGCGGATCGTGCGATCGACACCAGCGCGTTCGACCCCGATGTCGCCATGCGGGCGTGGACTCGCGCCCCGATCCGGGCGCCTATAATACCGCTCCACCGCCCGCGCCGGTTTGCCGCTTGCGCGCGCGTTGACGCGCCCCGTCGCGCGTATTTCTGTGCGTATTTTCGTGCGTGTCTTCGCGCTTGATCCGCGCTTGATCCGCGCTTGATCCACGTTTGATCCGCGCTCACCTCCGCGCCTGCTTCCGCCCCCTGCCGCTTGCCTGTCCTGCCGCCTGCCATGCCCGCCGATCCGACCGCGTCAGCCAAGCGCGGCGACCCGCCCTGCGCGTTGCGCCGCCGCCTGCTGACGGGCGCCGGCGCGCTGGCGTGGCAAGGCGCATTCGCGGCGCCGGGCACCGCGCCCAGCCAGCCGGCCGCGCCACCCGGCTACCCAGCCGAGTATCCGCAGATCATCGCGCGGGCCCAGCGCGAGGGCATGGTCACGGTCTATGCCTCGACCGACGAGGATGTCGCGCGGCCGCTGCTCGATGCCTTCGAGGCGCGCTTTCCCGGCGTCAAGGTCAGCTATCGCGACCTGAACACGATCGAGCTGAACCAGCGTTTCCTCGCCGAGTCCGCGCAGCCGGTCCGCGCAGACCACGCCGACGTGCTGTGGAGCACCGCGATGGACCTGCAGATCAAGCTGGTCAACGACGGCCACGCGCTGCACTACGCCTCGCCCGAGCGCGCGGGCCTGCCCGGCTGGGCGAGTTGGCGCGAGGAAGCCTGGGGCACCACCTTCGAGCCGGCGGTGATCGTCTACAACCGCCGCCATTTCGACGGCATGCCGGTGCCGCGCAGCCGCAGCGCGCTGGCGCGGCTGCTGCAGGACAACGCGACGCGCTGGCGCGCTCGGGTGGTCACTTACGATATCGAACGCTCGGGCGTGGGCTATCTGCTGGCGCAGCAGGACGCGCGCATGGGCGGCGAGTTCTGGTATCTGGCGCAGGCGCTGGGACGCGCCGGCGTGCGGCTGTCGGCGTCTACCGCCGACATGGTCGAATCGGTGGCCAGCGGCGAGCTGGTGCTGGCCTACAACCTGCTGGGTTCGTACGCGCTGTCGCTGATGGAGCGCGGCGCCGCGATCGGCGTGGTGGCGCCGAGCGACTACACGCTGGTGATGTCGCGCGTGGCCTTCATCGCCCGCCGTGCGCCGCATCCGTGGGCGGCGCGGCTATGGCTCGATTTCCTGCTGTCGCGCGAGGGGCAGGCGCTGCTGGCGCGCTCGGCCTCGCGGCTCTATACGATCCGCACCGATACGAAGAGCGGCCATACCGCGGCGGCGCTGGCCGAGCGGCTGGGCTACGCGTTCAAGCCGATCAGCGTCGGCCCGGGCCTGCTGGCCGCGCAGGACGCGCTGCGCAAGCAGGCTTTCCTCGCGCGCTGGCGCGAGGCGATGAAGGGATGAGTCCGAGGTAAGGGGATGCGGTGGAGCGCTCTGCGACAGCGGGCCCGCGCGAGGCGTCAGCCGCCCGCACATTGCTGCTGCTGGACCTTGAGCCGCAAGGCGGCCATTTCCTCGTCCAGCTTGGCCATCGGCCGCGGCACATAGCCCTGGCGCAGCGAGGGCGCGAAGCGCAGCGTGTCGACGAAGACGTCGGCGAGCCGTTCCGCGTCGGCGTTCAGGTCGAAGTCGCCCGGCGCGAACAGCCAGTGGGCCAGCACGCCGCCGATGGCGGCATGAAAGGCGTTGACCGCCAGGTCCAGGTCCAGGTCCGCCGACAGCTGGCCGCGCTCGACCGCCAGGCGCAGGTGCTCGCGCATCTTCAGCAGCCCCTGCTCGTGCGACTGCCGCTGGCGCTCCAGGATGGCGCCGTTGTCGTCAACCATCTCGCACTTGTGGAATACGATCTCGAACACGCGCCGCCATTGCGGATTGACCACCGTCTCGCGGAACACCAGCGCGACGATGTCGCGGATGCCGCCAAGCGGGTCTTCCTGGCTGGCGATCCGCTCCGGTTCGCACAGCGCCTCGACCGGCAGATGCACGCGGTCGCACATGGCGGCGAACAGATCGCTCTTGTTCTTGAAATGCCAGTAGATGGCGCCCCGGGTCACGCCGGCAGCCTCGGCGATATCGGCCAGCGACGGCCGCGCCACCCCGCGCGCATGGAATACGGCCTCGGCCGCGTCGAGGATGCGATGTCGCGTCTCGAGGGCTTCTTCCTTGGTACGTCTGGCCATAAGCGGTGTCTTCAGTGGGCGGTGGGAACGAATGGGACGGCATCGCCCGGGGTCGGCGCGGCACCGCGCTGTCGCCGGCCGGCCACGAAAGAAACGAATCCGTCACGAAATTGCGGTACCACTGGACTTCCTGCCTCTGTTTTGCTGCGGCGCGACGGGCGGCATGCTAACCGATCCCGCTCACCCTCGCATATGCGGCCGTTGCCGGACCACAAAAGGGGACGGGGGTGGAGACAGCCAGCCTTGCGGTGCAATATTTCTCTTACATACATGCTTGAATGTATATATACTACGCGCTAGCCACAATTTGGACCAGCCCTGCGCATCTTTCTACCAAGACATCCTGACCATTCGGGTCCTGCGGGCTGCATGTTGTGACGCATACGCGACCATCTGTCGCAATCCATACGGCACCATTGCGGTTTGTGGCTAGTATTGTTCGTTTTCTCCACGACGGTCCGTCGTGGGGCTCTGCCGCACAGGACGTCCACGCCGGCCCCTCAGCTCTGAGGCCGGCGTTTGGCGTATCCGGCCGATCTCAAATTGCCATCACGGGGTTATCGATGAGGAAGTCCCAACGTTCGAGTTTGCTTGCCGTTACCGCTGCGCTGACGGTTCTGACGCTGTCCGCCTGCGGCGACGACGCCCCGCAGGGCGGCGCGATGCCGCCGCCCGAGGTGGGCGTGGTGACGGTGACGCCGACGGCGGTACCGGTCGTCAACGAGCTGCCGGGCCGTCTCGAAGGCGTGCGCACCGCCGAAGTGCGGGCGCGCGTCGAAGGTATCGTGCTGTCGCGCAATTACCGTGAGGGCGGCGAGGTCAAGGCCGGCCAGGTGATGTTCAAGATCGACCCGGCGCCGTACCAGGCCCAATTGGCGTCGGCCAAGGCCAGCTTGGCCCGGGCCGAGGCCAATGCGGTCGCCGCGCGGCAGAAGGCGGAGCGCTACAAGCCGCTGGTGGCGGTCAACGCGGTCAGCAAGCAGGAATATGACGAGGCCGTCGCGGCCGCAGGCCAGGCCAGCGCCGAGATCGCCTCGGCCAAGGCCGCGGTCACCACCGCGCAGATCAACTTGGGCTATACCACCGTCACCGCGCCGATCTCCGGCCGTGCCGGCCGTGCGCTGGTGACCGAGGGCGCGCTGGTCGGCAACGGCGAGGCGACCCGTCTGGCGCTGGTCGAGCAGGTCGATCCGATCTGGGTGACCTTCACCCAGCCCGCCACCGAGGTGATGCGGCTGCGCCGCGGCATCGAGTCCGGCGCCATCAAGGGCGTCGACGGCGGGGCCAAGGTGCGGCTGTTCCTCGAGGACGGCACGGAATACAGCGAGACCGGCAAGCTGCTGTTCTCGGACATGACGGTCGACCCGAGCACCGGCGCGATCACGCTGCGCGCGCAGTTCCCGAATCCGCGGCGCGATCTGCTGTCGGGCACCTACGTGCGCGTGCGAGTCGAGCAGGGTGTCGACGAGAACGCGCTGACCGTGCCGCAACGCGGTCTGCTCCGCAGCGGCCAGGGTGCCTCGGTGCTGGTGGTTGGCGCGGACGGCAACGTCGCCGCGGTGCCGGTCAAGGTCGGATCGGCCATCGGCGACCGCTGGATCGTCACCGAGGGCCTGAAGGGCGGCGAGAAGGTGATCGTCGAGGGCCTGCAGAAGGTCAAGCCGGGTGCGCCGGCCAAGGCCGTGCCGTTCCAGGCGCAGGCCCCGGCCGGTGCGGCCAGCGGCGCGGCCGCGTCGGCACCGGCGGCCGCCCCGGCGGCCGAGGCCAAGCAGGGCTGAGCACCGCGCCAAGCGGTAAGCGCAAGCAGATAGCGGAATAAACAGGGAGCCAGCCTCATGGCCAAGTTTTTCATCGACCGGCCGGTGTTCGCGTGGGTGATCGCGCTGATCATCGTGCTGGGCGGGATATTGTCGATCACGCAGTTGCCGATCGCGCAGTATCCCAATATCGCGCCGCCGACCATCTCGGTCACGGCGACCTACCCCGGCGCCTCCGCCAAGACGCTCGAAGACTCGGTCACCTCGGTGATCGAGCAGGAGCTCAATGGCGCGCCCGGGCTGATGTACTACCAGTCGACCAGTGAGTCGACCGGTCTGGCGACCATCACCATCGCCTTCCAGCCGGGTACCAACGTCGACCTGAACTCGGTCGAGGTGCAGAACCGCCTGAAGCGGGTCGAGGCCCGTCTGCCGGCGGAGGTGCGCCAGCAGGGCGTGCGCGTCGAGAAGGCCGGGAACAACTACATGATGTTCCTGACCGTGACGTCCAAGTCCGGCAATGCCAGCGCGATCGAGCTGGGCAACTACGTGTCGGCCAGCGTGATGGACTCGATCCGCCGTGTGCCCGGCGTCGGCCAGGCCGACCTGTTCGGCACCGAGTACGCGATGCGCGTGTGGCTCGATCCGGCCAAGCTGACCGGCTACAACCTGACCCCGCTGGACGTCACCGCGGCGATCTCCGAGCAGAACATCCAGGTCGCCGTCGGCGAGCTGGGCGGCACGCCGTCGCCGCGCGGCACCGAGCTGAACGCCACGGTGACCACGCAGAGCCGGCTGTCGACGCCCGAGGAATTCGCCAACATCCTGTTGCGCGTGAATCCGGACGGCTCGCAGGTGCGCATCCGCGATGTGGGCCGCGTGGAGCTGGGCGGTGCCGACTATTCGACCGTCGCCCGTACCAACGGCAAGCAGTCGGCCGCGATCGCCATCAAGCTGGCGCCGACCGCCAACGCGCTGTCCACCGCCACCGCGGTGCGCGCGAAGATGGAGGAGCTGTCGAAGTTCTTCCCGGCGGACTACGAGTACACCGTCCCGTACGACACCTCGGCCTTCGTCAAGATCTCGATCGAGGAAGTGGTCAAGACCCTGCTCGAAGCGATCGTGCTGGTGTTCCTGGTGATGTACCTGTTCCTGCAGAACTTCCGCGCCACCATCATCCCGACGCTGGTGGTGCCGGTCGCGCTGCTGGGTACGTTCGGCATGCTGCTGGCGTTCGGCTTCTCGATCAACGTGCTGACGATGTTCGGCATGGTGCTGGCCATCGGTATCCTGGTGGACGATGCCATCGTGGTGGTCGAGAACGTCGAGCGGATCATGAGCGAGGAAGGCCTGTCCCCGCGCGAGGCGACCCGCAAGGCAATGGGCCAGATCACCGGCGCCATCGTCGGCATCACGCTGGTGCTGACCGCGGTGTTCATCCCGATGGCGTTCTTCGCCGGTTCGGTCGGCAACATCTATCGCCAGTTCTCGCTGTCGCTGATCGCCTCGATGGCGTTCTCGGCGCTGATGGCGCTGACGCTGACGCCGGCACTGTGCGCGACGCTGCTCAAGCCGGTCGAGGCGGGCCATCACCACGAGAAGAAGGGCTTCTTCGGCTGGTTCAACCGTACCTTCGCCCGCGCCGCGACCGGCTACCAGAGCATGGTGGCGAAGATCCTGGGCCGCACCGGCCGCTACCTGATCCTGTACGGCTTGATCCTCGCCGCGGTCGTGCTGCTGTTCCAGCGCCTGCCGTCGTCGTTCCTGCCTGACGAGGACCAGGGCTACACCATCACCGTGGTGCAGCTGCCCAATGGCGCCACGCAGGAGCGCACCCTCGGCGTGCTCAAGCAGATCGAGGACTACTACCTGCAGAAGGAAAGCAAGATCGTCGACCAGATGATCACGGTGGCGGGCTTCTCGTTCTTCGGCCGCGGCCAGAACGGCGGTATCGCCTTCGTGCGGCTCAAGGACTGGAAGGAGCGCAGCGGCTCGGACGAAACCGCGCAGGCGCTGGTCGGCCGTGCGTTCGGCGCGCTCTCGTTCATCAAGGACGCGATCATCTTCCCGCTGAACCCGCCGGCGATTCCGGAACTGGGCAACTCCTCGGGCTTCGACTTCCGCCTGCAGGACCGCTCGGGCCAGGGTCACGCCAAGCTGATGGAAGCGCGCAACATGATGCTCGGCATGGCCGCGCAGAATCCGGTGCTGGCCGGCGTGCGTCCGGAAGGCCAGGAGGACGCGCCGCAGCTGCAGATCGACATCGATCGCGAGAAGGCGCGCGCGCTCGGCGTGTCGATCGCCGACATCAACTCGACGCTGTCGATCTCGTTCGGCTCCTCGTACGTCAACGACTTCATCTACGAGGGCCGCGTGCGCCGCGTGATCGCTCAGGCCGAAGGCGCGGACCGCCGTCTGCCGGACGACCTGACCAAGCTGCGCGTGCGCAACAGCAACGGCGACATGGTGGCCTTCGCGGCGTTCGCGACGTCCAAGTGGATCATGGGTTCGCCGCGCCTGGAGCGCTACAACGGCCTGCCGTCGGTCAAGCTGGCCGGCCAGGCCGCGCCGGGCCGCAGTACCGGCGAGGCGATGGCGGCGATGGAAGAGATCTTCGCCAAGCTGCCGCCGGGCTTCGGCTTCGAGTGGTCGGGCCAGTCCTACGAAGAGCGCCTGGCCGGCGCCCAGGAACCGATGCTGTACACGCTGTCGCTGATCATCGTGTTCCTGTGCCTGGCCGCGCTGTACGAGAGCTGGTCGATCCCGGCCGCGGTGCTGCTGGTGGTGCCGCTGGGCGTGCTCGGCGCGCTGCTGGGCGTGACGCTGCGCGGCATGCCCAACGACGTCTACTTCAAGGTGGGCCTGATCGCCACCATCGGCCTGTCGGCGAAGAACGCGATTCTGATCGTGGAATTCGCCAAGGACCTGCAGGCGCAGGGGCGCGGCCTGATCGACGCGACGCTGGAAGCGGTGCATCTGCGCTTCCGGCCGATTCTGATGACGTCGTTCGCGTTCATCCTCGGCGTGCTGCCGCTGGCGATCTCGACCGGCGCCGGCTCGGGCAGCCAGCGCGCGATCGGTACCGGCGTGATGGGCGGGATGATCACCGCGACGCTGCTGGCGATCTTCCTGGTGCCCGTGTTCTTCGTGGTGATCCGCAAACGCTTCAAGGGCAGCGAGCGTCAGCGCATGCTGGACCAGAAGTGGCTGGACCCGAAGGAGGAAATCTGACATGACCAAGACACTGACCGCGCTGCTGCTGGTGGCCGGCGTGCTGTCCGGCTGCACGCTGGCGCCACGCTACGAGCGGCCGGCCGCGCCGGTGGCGAGCGAATTTCCGACCGCTACCGAAGGCTTTGGCCAGTCCGAGGTGAAGACCGGCGAGACCCGCCGGGCCACCGACATCGGCTGGCGCGAGTTCTTCCGCGATCCGCGCCTGCAGGCGATGATCGGGACCGCGCTGGACAACAACCGCGATCTGCGCACCGCCGCGCTGCGCATCGAGGAAGCGCGCGCGCTGTACCAGGTGCAGCGTGCCGACCTGCTCCCCACGGTCAATGCGACCGGGGGCTACACGCGCCAGCAGGTGTCCGGCGCGGCTTCGCCGCTGGGCCAGGGCTATCTGGCCGAGTACTGGCAGGCGGGCGGCGCGATCACCTCGTACGAGCTGGACTTCTTCGGCCGCGTGCGCAGCCTGTCCAATGCCGCGCTGGCGCAGTACTTCGCCACCGAGGAAGCGCGCCGCGCCGCGCAGATCTCGCTGGTGTCGGAAGTGGCCAAGGCCTATCTGGCCGAGCGCGCCTACGACGAGCAGTACACGATCGCGCAGAACACGCTGAAGACCCGCGAGGAAACCTTCCGCCTGGCGCAGCAGCGCTTCGAGGCCGGCGCCACCTCGGCGCTGGACCTGCGCGACAACGAATCGCTGGTCGCGCAGGCCCGCGTGTCGGTCGCCGAACTGGCGCGCCAGCGCGCGCAGGCGCGCAATGCGCTCGAGGTGCTGGTCGGCACGCCGCTCGCTTCGATCCCGGATCTGCCGCCGGCGCGCACGCTGTCGGAGGAGCGCTTCGTCACGGACATCCCGCCGGGACTGCCGTCGGACCTGCTCGAGCAGCGTCCCGATATCCGCCAGGCCGAACAACTGCTGCTGTCGGCCAACGCGAATATCGGCGCGGCCCGCGCGGCGTTCTTCCCGCGCATCTCGCTGACCGGCCAGCTCGGCAGCATGAGCCGGGACTTCTCGGGGCTGTTCGAGGCCGGCACCAAGGCGTGGTCGTTCGCGCCGCAGCTGGTGCTGCCGATCTTCGACTTTGGCCGCAACATGTCGAACCTGGACCTGGCCAACGTGCGCAAGAACATCCAGGTGGCCAACTACGAGAGGACCATCCAGGTGGCCTTCCGCGAGGTGGCCGACGCGCTGGTCGCGCGCGGCACGCTGGAAGAGCAGGTCACGGGCCAGGAGCAGGTGCGCAACGCCGAGGCGGCCCGCTTCGAACTGGCCAATCTGCGCTTTCGCAGCGGCATCACCGGGCAGATCGAGGCACTGGACGCGCAGCGGCAACTGTTCACCGCCGAGCAGGCGCTGATCCAGGCTCGGCAGCTGCGGCTGAACAATGCAATCGACCTGTATCGGGCGCTGGGCGGCGGGTTGTCGGAAACCGGGCCGATGGCATCGGCACCGACGCCGCAGAACGGCACCGCGCGCTGAAGGCGCGGCTGCCGGCAGGACAAAGGAAAGCGCCTTCGGGCGCTTTCTTTTTTGAAGAACTCCTCGAACGTTAAAGCCCGCCGCGCTTTTCTAAAGAACCGGCCAGCCGATGCACCTACGATCGCGTTTGTCGGTTCGCCCGTCAACGCTTGCGGGAGCCAGCTACCAACCCCAGCTCCTCGTTGGGTCGCACGTTATCCTTCCTTTGGTAGTTGGCTTTTTTTCTTCCCCGGCCTTCCCCGGCTGTTCTCTCTCCTCCCGTCCCCCTTCCCTCCCCCTCGCTTGTGTCTCCTGTGCCGTTGGGATGTATTTCGCTCGTCCCTTTCCGCAGGCCATCGGGAGTATTAGTTTTCGCGCCGAATTCACTAGAAAGCGTCGCCCGATCGGCGCCGGCTGTACGTGCCCTTGCTCGGAAAGCGATACCTTGCGGCCACATCGTCCTTCAACGTTGGAGACCATGGGATATCGACCATGACAGAGAACGCCAATGTCGACAGCGCCGACCGGCGCTATTACCAGACCGACGACTCGCAGACGCGCATCGCCTGCCGCGTGCTCGCCGGCAAGCTGTGGATGACGCTCGACAACATCGCGCGGCTGTACCGGACCTCGGAGCAGGATGTGGCCAGGCAACTGAAGGCCGCCTTCTGCGGGCGCCGGCTCGGTTCGGCTTCGATCCGCAAGGAGGCCCAGCGCGACGATGGCGTCGCGCCCGGGCCGACGTGTTACGCGCTCGACGCGGTGCTGCAGGTCGGCGTGCGTCTGGGCTCGTCGCGCGGCGAAGCCTTTGCCCGATGGGCGGCCGACGTTCTCGCCAATGAGCCGGCTGGCTCATCAGGCGAGCCGGCGGCGCATCGAACCGGGCGGGAGGCAGGCACGGTAAAGTAGCCCACCGAACAACTACCGTGGGCAAGGACGCGCAGATGAAGCTGATCGAAACGGAGCGTTTGCAGCAGGTGCTGAACGACTTCATTCGCGCCCGGGATTGGGCGCGGTACCACTCGCCGAAGAACCTGTCGATGGCGCTGAGCGTCGAGGTGGCCGAGCTGGTGGAGATCTTTCAGTGGAAGACGGAACAGCAGTCCCACACCGTGATGGCGACGGACGAGCGCGAGCATGTGCGGCAGGAGCTGGCCGACATCCTGATCTACCTGGTCGAGCTGGCCAGTGTGCTGGAGGTCGATCTCGACGCCGCGGTGCGCGACAAGATCGCGCTCAATGCCGCCAAGTACCCCGCGATCACGTCATCGGAAGTGAATCGCTAATCGGAGGAGGATCGTCATGGCAGCGAATGCATCGACTCAGGCCGGCGCCATCCGCGTCGGCATCGGCGGCTGGACCTATGCCCCCTGGCGCGGCACGTTCTATCCGGAGGGCCTGACGCAGGCGCGCGAGCTCGAGTTCGCCAGCCGCCGCCTGACCGCGATCGAGATCAACAGCACCTACCACGGCACGCAGAAACGCACCTCGTTCATCAAGTGGAAGGAGCAGACGCCCGACGATTTCGTTTTTTCGGTCAAGGCGTCGCGTTATGCGACCAACCGCCGGGTGCTGGCCGAAGCCGGAGAGTCGATCGAGCGCTTCATCGACAGCGGCATTACGGGACTGGGCGCCAAGCTCGGGCCGATCGTCTGGCAGTTCGCACCGAGCAAGGTGTTCGACCCCGAGGATTTCGAGGCCTTTCTCGCCCTGCTGCCGCAGCAAGCCGATGGCATCCGGCTGCGCCATGTGCTGGAAGTGCGCCACACCAGCTTTGCCTGCGCCGAATTCCTCGCGCTGGCCCGCCAATACAAAGCCGCGACCGTGTTCACCGATGCCGAGAAATTTCCCTCGTTCGCCGATGTGACCGGGGACTTCGTCTACGCGCGCCTGATGCGCAGCAACGCCAAGCTGAAGTACGGCTACGCGCCGAAATTGCTCGACGCGTGGGTCGAGCATGCGCAGGCGTGGGCGCGCGGCGAGGCGCCGCAGGGGCTGCCGCGCGTCGAGGACAACGACCTCCGGGCTAGCCGCCGCGATGTGTTTGTGTTCTTCATCAACGGCGACAAGGAGCGCGCGCCGGCCGCGGCGACCGCCCTGCTGTCGCGCCTCGATCCCGACTACGAGGCGCGCGTGCGGGTCTCCGGCAGGAATACGGCCAGCACGCCGAGCAACGGCAAGTAGGCGCACCAGCGGTAGACCGTCTCGATGCCGTGCGCGTCGGCGACCCCGCCGAGCACCGCGGCGCCGATGCCGCCCATGCCGAAGGCCAGGCCGAAGAACAAGCCCGAGACCATGCCGACCTTCCCCGGAATCAGCTCCTGCGCAAACACCAGGATCGCGGAGAACGCCGAGGCCAGGATGAAGCCGATCACCAGCGACAGCGCGGCGGTCCAGAACAGGTCGGCATGGGGCAGCATCAGCGTGAACGGCGCAACGCCGAGGATCGAGAACCAGATCACGCGCTTGCGGCCGATGCGGTCGCCGATCGGGCCGCCAAGGATGGTGCCGACCGCAACGGCGAACAGGAAGGCGAACAGATAGAGCTGGGCCGAGCGCTGCGCCACGCCGAAGCGCTCCATCAGATAGAAGGTGTAATAGGTGCCCAGCGAAGCCATATAGAAGTACTTCGAGAACAGCAGCACCATCAGCACCGCCATGGTGCGGGCCACGGTACGGGCGGGCAGGCGCGGCGCGCTGGCCATCGCCTTGCGCGCGGCGCGGGCGTGTTCGGCCAGCCGCTGGCCATACCAGCCGCCTACGCGCCACAGCACCGCGATCGCCAGCAGGGCCGCCAGCGACAGCCAGGCGATGCTGCCCTGGGTGTGCACCACCACGGCCGCCAGCAGCGGCCCGGCCGCGCTGCCGACATTGCCGCCGACCTGGAAGATCGACTGCGCCAGGCCGTGGCGCCCGCCCGAGGCCATGCGCGCGACGCGCGACGATTCCGGATGGAAGATCGACGAACCGGTGCCGACCAGCGCCGCGGCGACCAGCAGCACGCCATAGCTGGGCGCGACCGACAACAGCAGCAGGCCCCCCAGCGTGAAGCCCATGCCCACCGCCAGGGAATGCGGCTTCGGATGCTTGTCGGTGTACAGGCCGACCAGCGGCTGCAGCAGCGAGGCGGTGATCTGGTACGTCAGCGTCAGCAGGCCGATCTGCACGAAGCTGAGATTGAAGCCGCCCTTGAGCATCGGGTAGATCGCCAGGATCAACGACTGGATCATGTCGTTGAGCATGTGGGCGAAGCTGATGGCGGACAGCACGCGGAAGCCGGTGCGTTCGCCGGCGTCGGCGGCAGCCGTGCTCGGCGCAGCGGGCGCGGCCGGTGTCACGGCGGCATCGGGCACATTGCCCAATTCGGCAGACAGGGAATCGATTCGCGAAGCCATGGCAAAGGTCTCTGGTTGGACTTTTTTCTTGGGAGCGTTCGCGGGCGCAGTTGGGATAGACCGCGGGAGCAACACGGCAGCAAGGCCGCACGCGCGCGAACACGGTGATGCTATGCCTTGTGTTGGCGTCTGTCATGCGAGATTGAGACTACAACCATCTCGAAACGGACAGATAATTGCCCTGTCCGTGCCTTATTCCGCGCTCAATGCGCCACGTTTTCGCCACATACGGGATATCGATCGAGAT
Organism: Cupriavidus sp.; assembly: GCA_031181345.1. GTDB lineage: Bacteria > Pseudomonadota > Gammaproteobacteria > Burkholderiales > Burkholderiaceae > Cupriavidus. The sequence continues at coordinate 39,710 of JAPSLC010000029.1, forward strand.
GGCGCACGCCGTTCCCCAACCAAACGCCCTGCCCTCGCCGCCGCGCTATATGGCCTACGATCGCGGCCCGATGCCGGTGGCCGCGATGGCCGCCGACTATCAGCCCGGCCATCTGACCACGCGTCACCGGCATCCGCACGCGCAGCTGCTGCATGCCGTGCATGGCGTGATGGTCGTGGGGACCGACGAGGGTCAATGGATCGTGCCGCCGACGCGGGCGATCTGGGTGCCGGGCGGCACCGATCACTGGATCAGGATGGTCGGCCATGTACGCATGCGCACCGCCTATATCCGCCCGGACGCAGCGGCCGGATTGCCGACGCGCTGCACGGTGCTCGGCGTCTCCCCCCTGCTGCGCGAACTGATCCTGGCCGCGATCGACATCGTCCCGCCCTATGCGTCGGATTCGCGCGACGGTCGCCTGATGCAGCTGCTGCTCGACGAGGTGGTGCTGCTGCCCGCGCTGCCGCTGCATCTTCCGCATCCGGCAGATCCGGCGCTGCGGCGCATCTGTGCCGCGATTCTGGAAACGCCGGACACGCCGATGACGCTGGCCGACTGGGCGCGGCGCGTGGGCATCGATGGCAGGACGGTTCAGCGGCGCTTCGCGCGCGAGACCGGCATGACCTTCGGCCAGTGGCGCCAGCAGGCGCGGCTGCTGGCCGCGCTGGAGCGGCTGGCTGCGGGCGTCAAGGTCGTCGAGGTGGCGCTCGAACTGGGCTACCAGAGCCCAAGCGCGTTTGCGGCGATGTTTCGTCGGCAGTTCGGCGTGCCGCCCAGCGTGTTCTTTCGCTGAGCGGGTTTGCCGTCGGGTTTGCTGCAGGCTGCCGCTCAGGCAGCCAGATAGCGCTCGACCAGCCGCGTCCAGTACGCCGCGCCCACGGTCAGGTTGTCGTCGTTGAAATCGTAGGCGGGATTGTGCAGCAGCGGACGACCGGCGCCGTTACCCAGTCGCACGAAGCAGCCGGGACGCTGTTGCAGGAAATAGGCGAAGTCCTCGCTGCCGGAGATCAGCGGGATCTGGCCCACGACCTTGTCCGGACCAACCAGCTCCTCGGCGACCTGGCGCGCGAATTCGGTTTCGGCTTCGCTGTTGACCACCACCGGATAGCCCGGGCGGTAATCGAGATCAACGGCGGCGCCATAGCCCTCGACATGCGAGGTCACCAACTGGCGGATGCGCGCTTCCAGCGTGGCGCGCACCTCGGGACTGAATGAACGGACGCTCAGTTCCAGCTTGGCGCTTTCGGGAATCACGTTGGGCGCGTGGCCGGCATGCAGAGAGCCGATCGTCACCACCGCGGTTTCGTTCGGATCGATATTGCGCGACACGATGGTCTGCAGCGCCATCACCAGGCTGCCGGCGACCAGGATCGGATCGATCGACTGGTGCGGTCGCGCGGCATGGCCGCCCTTGCCGCGAATCGTGATCGTGACGGTATCGCAGGCCGCCATCATCGGGCCGGCGCGGAACATGAAGGTGCCCGCCGGCACGCCCGGATGGTTGTGCAGGCCGAAGATCGCATCGCAGGGAAAGCGTTCGAACAGTCCGTCGGCCAGCATCCGCTGCGCGCCGCTGGCGCCGGCGCCGATCTCCTCGGCGGGCTGGAAGATCAGATGGACGGTGCCGTCGAAATTGCGCGTCCGCGCCAGTTGGCGCGCGGCCCCGAGCAGGATCGCAGTATGGCCGTCGTGGCCGCACGCGTGCATCTTGCCGCAATGGACGCTGGCATACGGCAGGCCGGTCGATTCCAGAATCGGCAGCGCGTCCATGTCGGCGCGGATGCCGACGCTGCGCCCACCGTCGCCGTTGCGCAGCGTGCCGACCACGCCCGTGCCACCGACACCGCGCGTCACCGCATAGCCCCAACGCTCGAGACGCTGCGCCACCAGTTCGGCGGTGCGGTGCTCTTCGAATCCGAGTTCGGGGTGTTGGTGAATGGTGCGGCGAATCGCCTCGAGTTCGGAGCGGCTATCCAGGGTATCGGACAACTCGCAATAAGCCGGGGTGAGATCGGCTCCGAGGCGGGACACAAGAATGGGGGGATCAACTTCTGACATGAGGCGCTCGTATTGGCTAGTCCATGAAGGACAGTATTCCACTTAGGATCACGAGTGCCTATGCGATTTGACCTTTGCGCCGCATTTGTTTTCAGAACTGTTGCTAACGCGGTACGGTCCACCCTGACGCGCGCAGGGTCGGGGGAACTCGATCGCTTCGACGGGATCAGAGCCCCCTTCGTGTTTCATTGTGTTACGGCGCGGACGAACCGGATCACGCCGAGCGGGAGTAGGGCAGCACGCGCTGTGTCTGCTCGCCCAATCCCTCGATGCCGAGCCGCATGGTGTCGCCGGCCTGCAGGAAGCGCGGCGGCTTGAAGCCCATGCCGACACCCGGCGGCGTGCCGGTGCAGATCAGATCGCCGGGATGCAGCGTCATGAAGCGGCTGACGTAGCTGACCAGCGTCGCGACATCGAACACCATCGTCGCGGTGGTGCCGCTTTGCATCCGTTCGCCATTGACGTCCAGCCACAGCGACAACGCCTGCGGGTCGGGCACCTCGTCGCGCGTGACCAGCCAGGGGCCCACCGGGCAGAAGGTGTCGCAACCCTTGCCCTTGTCCCAGGTGCCGCCGCGCTCGATCTGGAATTCGCGCTCGGAGACGTCGTTGACCACGCAGTAGCCCGCCACGTAATCGAGCGCAGTGGCCGGCGGCACGTCCTGCGCGCGCGTGCCGATCACCACGCCGAGTTCGACCTCCCAATCGGTCTTGACCGATTCGCGCGGCAGCATCACGGGATCGTTCGGCCCGTTCAGCGAGCTGGTGGCCTTCAGGAACACGATCGGTTCCGACGGAATCGGCATGTTTGCCTCGGCCGCGTGGTCGGCGTAGTTCAGCCCGATCGCGACGATCTTGCCGACCCCGGTCCATGGCATGCCCAAACGCTGGGCTTCGGCCAGGGGCAGGGTGGTCGGGTCCAGCGCCGCCAGTTCGGCCAGGGCGTCGGGCGACAGGGTGCGCGCGTCGATGTCGCCGACCACTGCCGACAGGTCGCGCACGCGACCCTGTGCATCGATCAGTCCCGGCCGCTCGGCACCGGCGCTGCCAATTCTTACCAGCTTCATCTTTCTCCTCGTTTTCCTTGTTGGTGGTCTGCAGATATTCAGCGGATTCTCCGCCGATCTTCAGCCGATCAATTCGCCGCAGCCCGATTCTCCTGGCGCGGTACGGCCAGCAATTGCTCGATGCGCGAGACCAGTTGCCGGTCCGACGGCTTTACCGAGCTCTGATAGCTGGCGACCACGCGCCCGTCGCGATCGATCAGGTATTTATGGAAATTCCATTTCGGCGCGGTGCCGCTTTCCTTGGCCAGCCTGGCATACATCGGATTGGCCTGGTCGCCGCGCACGTGCGTCTTGGCCAGCATCGGAAACTTGACGCCGTAGGTATTGAAGCAAAAGTCGGCGATCTCCTTTTCCGAACCCGGCTCCTGCGAAAAGTCGTTGGACGGGAAGCCGAGCACCACCAGCCCGCGCTCGCGGTATTTGGCGTACAGCGCCTCCAGACCTTCGTACTGCGGCGTGAACCCGCAATAGCTGGCGGTATTGACGACCAGAACGACCTTGCCGGCGTACTGGCAAAGGTTCTGTTCGGCCTCGTCCTGCAGCCGCGGAAAACGGAAGTTCAGGGTGGCGGGACAGTTCGCTGCGGTGGCCGGGACCGTGGCCGGCGATGCCCGCGATGTCGTCGAGGCAGCGCCGGCAGGGCGGTTCGCGCCTTGTTCGCCGGCGGCATGGACGATGGGCGCGGACAGCGCGAGCGCGACGGCCCAGGGCAGGGCGGTGCGGCGCCGCTGCGGCAGCTGGCGCGAGAAGGCGGGGAAGCGGGTCATGGCGTCAATCTCCGGCGAACGGTGACCCGTAGTCTACGCCGGCGATGGCGCCAAGGGAGCCAATGGGCCAGGCGGCGCGCGGTTGGCCGGCGCCCCCGCTATTCCATCGCCAGCGGCTTGACCTGATCCGACAGGGCGCCGCGCAGCTCGACATCGGGCGTGCGCCGGACCAGGCCGAGCGCCAGCAGGGCCGCTGCCGCGCCGGCCGCGAAGATCCAGTGGAAACCGGCCTCGACGCCGCCGGTCAGCAGGTGCTGCACCTCCGGCGCCAGTTGTGCGAAGGCTTCGCTGCCATGGCGCAGGGCGCCAAGATCGAGCGGCGCGTCCACGCCGTCGTGTCCGGCCGCATGCAGGGCCCCGCGGAAGGCCAGGGTCAGCAGCGTGCCGGCCATCGCGCCGCCGAGCGCGCTGCCCAGCGAGCGCAGCACCAGCAGCGCGCCGGTGCCCGCGCCGGTGTCGCGGCGCTCGAGGGCGTTCTGCACGTTCATCAGCGTGCCGACCATGCAAATGCCCAGGCCCACGCCGGTCACGATCATCGCGGCCAGCAGCACCGCCAGCGAGCTGGCCGGCGTCGCGCTCGACAGCGCGGCCAGGCCCAGCGCCGCGGCGGCAAAACCGGCGCTCAGCAGCCCGCGCAGCCTGCCGAGCCGGGGCGCGAGCATGGCCACCACGAAGTTGCCGGCCACGGTGGACAACAGGAAGGGCACCACCAGCATGCCGGACATCGCCGCATCGGCGCCGCGCACCAGCTGGAAATGCAGCGGCAGCGCGAAGACGCACAGAAACAGCGCCGAAGCGGCCAGCGCCGAGGCGCCCACGCCGAGTACATAACTGCGGTTGGCGAACAGACGCGGCGGCAGCATCGGATCGCTGGCGCGCCGTTCCTGCCAGATCAGCGCCAGCACGCTCAGGCCGGTCAGCGCCGCCAATCCGGCCATCGGCGCGGACAGCCAGTCGTATCGCTCGCCGCCCCAGCTCATCGCCAGCAGGAAGGACACGATCGCCACCGTCAGCAGCAGCGCGCCGCCCCAGTCCACGCGCGCCTTGCCGGCCGGGCGGGGCAACGCGCGCAAGCCGCGATGGCATAGCCACATCGCCAGCAGGCCGAGCGGCAGATTGATCCAGAACAGCCAGCGCCACGACAGATGATCCGACACCCAGCCGCCGAGCAGCGGTCCGGCCACCGACGCCACCGCCCACACCGCCGCCAGATAGCCCTGATAGCGGCCGCGCTGACGGGGCGACACCACGTCGGCGATGGCCGCTTGCGCCAGCGACATCAAGCCACCGCCGCCGATGCCCTGCAGCGCGCGAAAGAGAATCAGCTGCTGCAGCGAGCCCGCCATCGCGCAGGCCAGCGAGGCCAGCACGAACAGCGCGATCGCAACCAGCAGCAGCCGGCGCCGGCCGAACGAGTCCGACAGCTTGCCGTAGAGCGGCGTGGTTACCGTTGAGGTAATCAGATAGGCGGTGACGATCCACGACAGATGGCCGAAGCCGTCGAGATCCTGGGCGATCGCCGGCACAGCCGGGATGACCACGGTCTGATCGAGCGCGGCGAGCAGAATGCACAGCACGATGCCGCCGATCACGCGCAGGATCGCGCGGTGGTCCGCTGCGGCGGCAACGGTCTGCACCGACCCGGGTACCACGTTGCCCGGGGGTGCGATCGAAGAGGAGGGGGAAGCGGAGGCGGGGGTAGGGCGGTCTGAAACGGCGGGGCGGGACATCGGAAGCGGCGGCGGGCGGCCGGGGAGAGCGGCCGGAGCCGGCCCTGGTGGGACCGGCTTCATCTGTTATTCAGTAAACGCAGAATTATATGCGTTTGCTGAATATGCCGCCCGCGTGCGGTGCTCCCTGGGCGCTAGCGCTTGCCGGCGATGTACTGCTCCAACTGCTCGATGATGAAGCGCTGTTCGGAGATGATGTCCTTGACCAGATCGCCGATCGACAGCATGCCGATCAGCTCGTCGCCCTCCATGACTGGCAGGTGGCGCAAGCGGTGCTGCGTCATCAGCGCCATGCATTCGTCGGTAGTCTGGTCAGCGCGTACATAGACGACCGCAGCGGTCATGATGTCCCGCACCAGGGTTTCGCGGGACGTTCGCTGCATCAGGATGACCTTGCGCGCATAGTCGCGTTCGCTGAGGATGCCGACGATCTTGCCGTGTTCCATCACCAGCAGCGCGCCGATGCTCTTTTCCGCCATCAACTGGAGCGCGGCATAAACCGTTGCGCTCGGCTGGATGCTGTAGATGGCTTGCGTCGGTTTGGACGCAAGGACCTGTCGTGCAGTTTTCATCATCCACTCCTGGTCTGTCGGGAAGGACTGCGGCCCGCCCCGGCATCCGCGGCGGCGGGCGGCCCGCCGGCTGAGTCGGCGGTACGCCATTCCAGATTAGCAAAGGATCGGGACGCGTCACAGGGTGACGGGGAAGAATCTTAGTGATGTGTACTTACCGGCATGTCGGCTCGCCTGCCCCAAACACGCGCCGACTTGCGCGGTGCGCCAGGCGCTTCGGCCTCCACCGCACGCGGTCGCACGGCCAGCGCCTGGGCGCGTGCGACGATGGTTTGCAGTTCGATCTGGCTCACACGGTCCCCATCCGGAAGGGCGGCAATGTCGCTCATGCGCCGCAACATCCGCCACACTGCCGGTCGCGGCAAGGCGGGCAGGACGGCGGCGAGATCCTTCAGCCGCCGGCTGATCACGTTGAATCCATTGACGGTGTTCGGGTCGGCATCCGGGAGCGGCGTGGCTGGCCGCTCCACTGCACCGGGGTTGACTGCGGCAACGAGGCCATCGGCCAGTTGCATGGCACCGTTTTCCAACCACTGCTGGAATGCCGGTCCGGTGGACAACCCGGCGGTCAGTTTCACGATCCGGCTGGCCGGCGCCATGTCGAAGGCATGGGTCTTGGCGAACTTGTCGCAGAGCGACGCCACCATTTCGTCGCGCCGCGTTCGCGCTGGCGTGTCGCGGGCCAGCGGGAGGGAACACAGCGGCTCGACGAGAAGTTCGAGCTGGTCCAGGGACAGCGCATCGGGCAAGCCGCACAGTTGCTTGTTCACAAGCTTCAAATCTTCGACGGACGCGGCTGCCTCGCGGAAGTCCAGGCTGGCGGGCAGATCCACGTTCGGGTTGGGACCAGCGCAGAATGTCCGACAGAGTTCGTACAGCCAGGCCAGCCGGTCGTCGCCGGGCAGAAGGCCCTGCTCGGGAACGAGCTCCGCTCTTCCTTCCGATTGCGTGAAATGCCCGACGGTATGCCGAATGCGGGCGGCCCGAACGGACCCGCACGGCAGCACACGGCACAGGGTTCGCACGATGGCGAGCAATTGCTGCCGCCATGTCATATGCCGGAACGGCACTTCGACCAGGGTGCCTTCCCACCGCCCTGGTCTGCATTGAATCAGCTCGAAGCGAAAGCGGTTGCGCCCAAGTTGAACGATGTGATGGGAGCCGTCGCGATGAAGACGCTGCAGAAGCTCGCCGGGATGGCGCTGCACGGCTTGCCGGACGTCCTGGACGCTGGCAAATCGGTGGATGGTGGGGGGAACGCGCATGATGGATGGCAGGCTGGAGTCTGGCAGGGAGGCATGGCCAGGAGCACCGCCGTGGAGGCCGTCGTACTGTTGCCATGCAGTGAACGCATGGCGCAAGTGTGACGAACTCGTCAAAATAGAACTTTCGGCAATCTGCAGATTCCGCTTGAAGCGGCACGTCTTCAGAAGGTGGTCGTGGTTTCACGAACCGTCATCTGCTATCGACGGCAACGCCGGCCGCCAGCGGTGCGGTGATTTGCGGCATCATGGCGGCGTTGCCGATTCCATCGCGGGGTGTTGCCGCCCCGCCTGCGCGCCGTGCCCGCCAACGAAGTCCCTTCCCGCTCCCGCGATGCATCGCCCGCGCCGGGCGTACCGAATGCGTGCGCCCACTGCCTGGCGCTGGCGGCCGACACGCGCCGGCGCGAGCCGCACGAACGGCTGGCGTTGAAGCACACCGCGCCGCTGGTCAGCCAGAGTCCGGCCGGTGTGCCGTTCAGCATGCTGACCTTCGCGTGCCGCGAGTGCGGCACCACCTGGCGCCTGTACGACCGGGCCAACGAATTGTTTGTGTCCTGGGTGCCACAGTGGCAGCCCGGTGCCTTGGGCTAAGATAGCGCCCGACGCCGGCCTGCGCCGGCTCGCCGGATGATCGGGGTGGCGGCTTGATGCCGGCTATGACCGTCAAGTTCGGCCATCACCTCCTACAAAATTCCTGTCGCCAGCCACCATGCCTGTTCCCTTCCGCCTGCCCGCACTCGGCGCCCTCGCCGCCCTTGCCGCCGTCACATCCTTTGCCGCCCTCGGCAGCGCGCCAGCGTCCGCCGCGGACAACTATCCGTCGCGCCCGATCCGCCTGATCGTCGCCTATCCGACCGGCGGCATCAGCGATACGGTGGCGCGCGCGCTCGCCGAGCGGCTGTCCGATCAGATGGGAACGTCGGTGGTGGTCGAGAACAAGGCAGGCGCCGGCGGCAGCATCGGCATGGACGCGGTCGCCAAGGCGGCGCCGGACGGATACACGATCGGCTTTTCGTCGACCAGTCCGCTGACCCTGAATCCGCACGTCGGCAAGGTGCATTACGACCCGCAGCGCGATATCGCGCCGGTGATGAGCGTGATGTATTCCCCGGTGATCGTGGTCGCCACCTCGAGCTTCAGCGGCAAGACTTTCCAGGATCTGGTCGCGCAGGCCAAGACCAGGCCGGGTGCGGTCCGGTGGGCGACCTCGGGCCTTGGCACGGTCGGCCATGTCGTGCTCGAGCAGGTCAAGGCCAGGTCGCAAGCGGACCTCACGCTGATTCCGTACAAGGGAGCCGGGCAACAGATGAACGACGCGCTCGGTGGCCAGTTCGAGGTGATGAGCACCAATGCCAGCCCCGCGCTGACCCAGCAGATGCAGGCTGGACGTCTGCGTGCGCTGGCGGTCGGCGCGCCGAAGCGCATCGACGCGCTGGCCGAGGTGCCGACCTTCGCTGAATTGGGTTACCCGAAGGCCAATCTGACTTCGACTTTCGGCGTGTTCGCGCCCGGCAAGACGCCGGCGGCGATCGTGGCGCGTCTGAATGCCGAACTGAACAAGGCGCTAGCCGCGCCGGAAGTCCGTGAACGCCTGCTCAAGGGCGGCGAGGTGCCGACCGGCGGCAGCGCGGCGCAGTTTGCCGCGGCGATCCGCGCCGAGTACGACGACAACGGCCGCATCGTCAAGGAAGCCGGCATCAAGGCGGACTGAGCTGCCGCGGCAGTACGCCGCACCAGGATCGCTGACGCGCTCAGGTCGGCGGCTGCGGATCGCAGCCGGGATCGGCCGCCTCGGCCGTGGCCCAGCGCGCCAACGCCGTCAATTCGTCGGGTTCGGTCAGCAAGCCGTCCTCGTCGAGCAGGCAGAACGCGATCAGCCCGCCCATCAGCCCGCCGGCCGCCGGCGCCACCCAGAACAGCCAAAGCTGCGCCATCGCCCAGCCCTGCACGAACAGCGCCTGGCCGGTGGCGCGGGCTGGATTGAGCGCGGCATAGGTCACCGGCAAGGCGAGCAGGTGCGCCATCGCCAGCGCCGGTCCCAGTACCACGGGGCCCGCCGCGATCAGGCGCCGCCGGCGCGTGACGCTGGCAGTCACCAGCGCCAGCATCGCGGTCGCCGCGAATTCGATCGCCAAGGCGCTCGGCATGTCGTAGCCCGCGGGGGAATGCAGACCGTAGCCGTTGGCGGCGAAGCGCTCGGACGACAAGGCGAAAGCCGGGCGGCCCTGGGCCGCCAGCATCAGCAAGGTTGCCGCGGCTACGGCACCGACCACTTGCGCGATGCCGTAGGGAATCACGTCGCGCCACGGGAAGCGCCGTGCCGCCGCCAGTCCGAGGCTGATGGCCGGGTTCAGATGCGCGCCGGAGATCGGTCCGACCGCACGAGCCATCGCATAGGCCGCCAGCCCGAAGGCGAGCGCGATGCACAGCAGGTCCGCGGCGGTGTCCGGTTTGCAGCCGGCCAGCACCACCACGCCGCATCCGGCAAAGATCAATCCGAAGGTGCCGACTGCTTCCGCGAGCAGCCTTCTGGCGAGAGAAGCCATGGTTCGTTCCTTAGATGGGGTCGACCACATCGAGGCGGCAGCCGGCCGAATACACCGTGGTCAGCCGCACGCCGTTGTGCGGCCACAGGGCCAGCTTGGTCCGCACGCGCGACAGATGGCTGTCGAGCGTGCGGGAACCGTCCGGCAGCGGGCGGCGCCAGACCTCGTCGATCATGGTCTGGCGCAACACCAGCTGGCCGAGATGCCGGAACAGCAAGATCGCCAGATCAAACTCCTTGGGTGACAGCATGACCGGGGCACCGGTCAGATACGCGCGTCGGTCGGTGGTCGAGAAACGGTAGGCACCGACCGACAGATCGAAGCAGCCTTCGCCCGTTTCCAGCATGCGCCGCGCGAGTGCCTGAACGCGGGCGGCCAGTTCGGCCCGCCGCACCGGCTTTGTGATGAACGCGTCGGCGCCTTCGGCGAGACCGCGACACAGCTGGCACTCCTCGGCGGCATCGCCGAGCAGCATCACCGGCAAGCGGCTGCCCAGTGTGCGCCGTACCCACAGCAGCACGTCCTGCGCGGCGATTCCCGGCACTTCCCAATCCAACAGCAGCATGTCGAACGCTTCCTGGCGCAATGCCATCATCAGGGTGCGTCCCTCTCGGAAGCGGATGCATCGATGGCCTTGCAGGCTCAGCGTTTGTTCCAGCACGACGGCCTGCGTGGGATCGTCCTGCAGCGCGGCGATTCTCATGGCGTCTGCTCTCCTCGCGTGTCGATTTCGGTTGCGCGGGTCGCGGTGCCCCGGGCGCGACAAGGAAGTCTGCCGGCAAGGCTGTCACCGGACGCGGATCGCGAGAGCGCCGGCATTCGCCTTCGCCGTCGATCGCCGCTGGCATTGGCGCGGCGATGTCCATCCGCGCAGGCATCGTACGTTCAGACATCGGTATGCCGAAAGTGAGATTTTGTTGAAACCTCAAATTGAGGCAATTCCTATTTGTAAACGGCCGCGCGCCGTCTTAAATGCGGGGTGGTTCGATGCTCGATGGGAAGGGACCGGTCGCATGCAGGCCGGATTTCGATCGCTCTACACCGTAAACGGAGTTTGCGCATGAAGATCGCATCGCTCGAAGACGAACCCGCGCAGGCCGCGTGGATTCAGCAAATCGTGACCGAGGCCGGCCATTGCTGCGTCAGCTTCGGGCTGAGCCGGCAGTTGCTGCTGCGCTTGCGCGACGAGAGTTTCGATCTGTTGCTGCTCGATTGGCAGATGCCCGACATGAGCGGCAAGGAAGTACTGCACTGGACCCGCGCCAATCTGGACCGGCGCGTGCCGGTGATGTTCCTGACCTGCCGCGGCGCTGAAGAAGATGTGGTCAGCGGCTTGTGCGCGGGGGCGGACGACTACATGGTCAAGCCGATCCGGCCGGGGGAGCTGACCGCGCGCATCCAGTCCCTGCTGCGCCGTACCGACAGCCGCCGCGGCGACACCGACGCCCGCGTCAGCCTGGGCGGCTATGTGTTCGACAGCGCCGCGCGCACCGTCACGCTGAACGGCCGCCTGGTCGAATTGACGCCGAAGGAATTCGACCTCGCGCTGCTGCTGTTTCGCAACGAGGGCCGCATCGTCGCGCGCAACTACATCGTTGCCGCGGTCTGGGGCAGGGAGATATCCCCGTTGTCGCGCACCATCGATACCCATATGTCGCGCGTTCGCAGCAAGCTGGGCTTGCGCGCCGATCGCGGTTTCCGGCTGATTCCCGTCTATACCCACGGCTATCGGCTGGAGGCGGTGCCCTTGCCATGAGACCGCGCGATTGGTTTGCCCGCCTCGGGGCATGGCGCCGCCGCTGGGCCCGCAGCGCAGCGCGGCGCGGCGATCCGGTATGGCGCGCGCTGGTGCATGGGGTGGCGCACGATCTGCGCGTTCCGCCCACCGACATGCTGGCGCTCGCGGGGCTGTATCGCGCCGGCGCACTCGCCGGGCCTGCGTTTGCCGCGCAGGTCGTTACGCACGCGCGCGAGGCGCTGACCCGGGTCGATGAACTGGGCTGCCTGATCGAGGAGGCCGTTCACCCGTATCGCCGTGAAGCGGTCGATCTGGCGGCACTGGTCGCGGAATGCGTGGATGCCGCCTGGAGCGCAGCCGATGAGAACGGCGTGGTCTTGCATTGCCACGACCTGCCGACCTTCGCATGGGTGATTGGCGATGCCCGCATGCTCGAAATCGCGGTCACCCGCCTGCTGGCCCGCGCGATCCTCAATGCCTCGCCCGGCGCCGCCGTGCATCTGCGGATCGGCGTCTCGCGCCGGGCCTGCTGCGTCGAGATCGCGACAGCGGCCGCGTCGCCCAATGCCGTCGTCGCGGCGCTGTCACGCAGTGCCCCGGCCGGAATGTTCGTGCGGCGCGTGATGCGATGCCACCGCGGCAAGCTGACGTTGCGCAAGGAGGGCGGGGCGACGATCTGGCGTCTGGTGCTGCCCCAAAGCAAGAAAGCACCCGAAGGTGCTTTCCTGCCTGTCGATCGGTAGAAAACGACGCCGATCAGAAGATGTGGCGGATACCCACGGCCACGCCGGTCTGGTTGCTCTTGCCCGGCAGTTCGGTGCGCGCACCGTCCTTGACCTTGTTGTAGTCGACCGTACCGTAGACCTGGGTACGCTTGGACAGCGCGTACTCGGCGAGCAGCACGCCGGTGTAGCGCTTGCCGTCGTTGCCGGCAACGCCATCCTTGTTGTCGATGTCGTCGTAGTAGAACGCGCCGGTCAGGGCCAGGGCCGGGGTCAGCTGGTAGCTGGCGCCCACGTAGCCGATCTTGTCCTTGCGCGGGTTGGCCGCGTGGCTGCCGCCGACCGGAATCGGGTTGCCGGTAGTGGCTTGATCCGGGTTCAGGAAACCGTTGTCGATCACGCCGGTGTGGTCCTTGCCGCCGATGTAACCGACGAACAGCTTGGCCGCGCCGATGGTGTACTTACCGGCCACGCCCCACATTTGCTGCTTGTTCTCGTTGATGTCGCGGATTTCCTGGTACACGCCGCCGATGCCGAACGGGCCAAAGGCGTAGGACGCACGAGCACCCCAGTACTGGTTGGTGCGCACGCTGCCGGCTTGTTCGCCGAAGCCATAGCTGGCGCCGACATTCAGGCCGCCGAACTTGCCGTCATAGCTGATGACGTTGTCGCGGCGCAGCTGGGTCAGGAAGAACGGCCAGGCGTTGTTGGTGTAGTTGCCGATCGTCAGCGGATCGAAGTCGCCGAACAGATTGAAGCCTTCGGTGTACTGACGGCCCAGCTTGATGGTGCCGAAGTCGCCCGACAGACCGACGTAAGCCTGGCGGCCGAACAGCGTGCCGGTAGCCTGGTTGCCGCGACCGGTGTCCGGGTCGAAGCCGTTTTCCAGCTGGAAGATTGCCTTCAGGTTGTTGCCCAGGGCTTCGCTGCCCTTGATGCCCCAGCGGCTGTTGGTGATGGCGCCGTTGGTCAGTTCGACCAGGCCGTCATCATTGGCGTTGGCGTTGGTGGTGTAGCGAATGCTTTGGTCGACGATCCCGTACAGCGTGACCGAGGATTGCGCGTAGGCGCTGCCGGCGAACAGGGTGCCGAGTGCGAGAGTCAAGGCCGATTTCTTCATGGTGCTCCTTTTCTGTCTTGTGGTTCTGTCGCCGGATCGCGGCGGCATTTTATTTGGCTCTACGTTGTCGGTAGACGCCGCGAAAATTTATCAAAACGTAAACCGTTCCGACACCAATCCTTGCTCCCGCGGCGCCGAATGGACGCGGCTGGTGCAATTCCGTTGTCAGGCCGCGACAGTTGCCCGCAATGGTGCATTGCGGCGTGCAAAGGCGCGCCTGCGAGGGCGTCGGGAAACCGAGAGGGGGAAAGGCGGGGAGGGCAGGGGCGTCCGCGTCGGGACACCCCGCCAAAGAGGGGGGCGGGCGGGGGGAGCGGCTGGGGGCAAGCGGCCGGACCGGGCGGTCCGCCGCTGACGCTCAACTCTGCGGAATCTCGATCTTGACCTCGAGCACCTCGAGGTTGTCCTGGCGCTCGAGACTGACGCGCAGGTCCTGATCGCCGATTTTCACGTACTTCGAAATCACGGCAACGAGCTCACGCTGCAGTGCCGGCAGATAGTCGGCCGGCGCGGAATGGCCGGTTCGTTCATGAGCGAGGATGATCTGCAGCCGCTCCTTGGCGACCGACGCGGATTTCTTCTTCTCCCCGAGCAGGAAGGACAGGATCGACATGGGGATGAGCCCTCCTTACTTGTTGCCGAACAGGCGCGAAAGCAGGCCCGGCTTCTGATAATCGACGAAGCGCATCGGCTTTTCCTTGCCGAGGAAGCGGTCCACCACGTCGCCGTAGGCGTCGGCAACGTCCGTGCCTTCCAGGTGGATGGCCGGCGTGCCCTGGTTCGAGGCGTGCAGCACGGCCTCGGATTCCGGAATCACGCCGATCAGCTTGATGCGCAGGATTTCCTGGATGTCAGTCAGCGACAGCATCTCGCCGCCGTGTACGCGCTTCGGGTTGTAGCGCGTGATCAGCAGGTGTTCCTTGATCGGCTCGCCTTCGCTGGCGCGCTTGGTCTTGGATGACAGGATGCCCAGGATCCGGTCCGAATCGCGCACCGACGAAACTTCCGGATTGGTGACGATCAGCGCCTCGTCGGCAAAGTACATCGCCATCAGCGCGCCGGTTTCGATGCCCGCCGGCGAATCGCAGACGATGTATTCGAAGTCCATGTCGATCAGGTTCTTGATCACCTTCTCGACGCCTTCGTGCGTCAGCGCTTCCTTGTCGCGGGTTTGCGAGGCCGGCAGGATGAACAGGTTCTCGCACTTCTTGTCCTTGATCAGCGCCTGGTGCAGATTGGCTTCGCCCTGCACCACGTTGATCAGGTCGTAGACCACCCGACGCTCGCAACCCATGATCAGGTCGAGGTTGCGCAGGCCGACGTCGAAGTCGATCACGGCGGTCTTGTGGCCGCGCAGGGCCAGCCCGGCGGCGAAGCTCGCGCTGGTGGTGGTCTTGCCGACGCCTCCCTTGCCGGAGGTCACAACGATGATTTTTGCCATGGCTCTTGGTCCAGTAATAGGGTTGAAGCTTGCGCTGCGATGTTGCGGGACTCGGCCGGACTCACTTCATGCGAAGCGGCTCGAGAATCAGGGTTTCGTCGGCGAGCCGGACCTGCGCGGGTTTGCCCAGCACGTCGGGCGGCAGGGCCTGTTCGGCGGTCCGGTAGATGCCGGCGATCGAAATCAGTTCGGGTTCCAGGCAGGTGCAGAAGATGCGCGCGTCCGGATTGCCCTTGACCCCCGCCAGCGCACGGCCGCGCAGCGGGGCATAAATATGGATATTGCCTTCGGCGATGACCTCGGCGCCGAAGCTGACCACGTCCATGATGACGACGTCGCCATGCGCGTAGATCTGCTGGCCCGAGCGCAGCGGCTTGTCGATCAGCAGCGTCGTGGCGGCGCGCGGCGGTTCAGGCGTGGCGGCCGGGGCCGCGACCGGAGCAGAAGCGGGAGCTTCGCTGGCGGCGGCCGTGGGCTCGGCGTCGCGCGCCGCGCCGGCGCGCCCGTTGCCGCGGCGGCTCTGGCTGTCCAGCATCGGCAATCCGCAGGCCTGGGCCCAGTCGTGCTGTTCCTGGCGCGCCACCACGCCGATCGCGCGCGCCTTCAGCGTCGACAGCGTGTCGATCACGGCGTCCAGTTCGGGCCGCTGGTCGTCTTGCAGCGAGCGCAGGTCCAGCGCGATGACGTCGTTCGAGAAGAAATCGGGGGTGGCTTCGAAGCGCGACAGCAGCTCGTCTCGCAGCGCCGAGGTATCCGCGGTATGGAGCGCAAGAAGGAGGGCGTCGACGTTGCCACTACGCAGCTCGAAGTGTGGCGATTTCTTCTGGGACATAGCCGGGTAAGCGTGGAAATATCGCATTCTAACTGCCTCTCCCCGGCGAACTGTAACAATTGTCGATCAGGTGACCTGCACGGCGCGACGTTTTGCTGCGAGAAGGCGGCAAGGGGCAACCGGTTCGCCGCAAGCGCGCCCTTCGCTCTCCACAGCAGCGCCGCTTGTTACGATTGCGCATCCTGTCCGAGGAGCGTTCATGGGTGCGATCGTCAATTGCGTGGCCTACCGCGGCGGCAAGCGGCTTGGCGAGGTCCCGTTGGAGGACATCAGCGAGGTACTGAAGACGCCGGGCACATTCGTCTGGCTGGGCCTGTACGAACCGGACCTGGCGCTGCTGCGCCAGGCGCAGCTCGAGTTCGGCCTGCACGACCTGGCGGTCGAGGACGCGCTGAACGCCCATCAGCGCCCCAAGCTGGAGGCCTATGGCGACAGCGTCTTCATCGTGCTCAATACCGCCCAGCTGGTCGGCGACAGTGTCGAGATCGGCGAGACGCATCTGTTCGTCGGGCCCAACTACGTGGTGTCGGTCCGCCACGGGGCCAGCAGCACCTACGCCCCCGTGCGCGATCGCTGCGCGCACGAGCCGCACGCGCTGGCCAACGGGCCGGGCTACGTGCTGTACGCGCTGATGGATTTCGTCGTCGATCACTACATGCCGATCGTCAACGGGCTCGAAGACACCTTCGAGCAGCTCGAGCAGGGCCTGTTCCGCGACCAGTTCGACCGCACCGCGATCGAGCGTCTGTACCACATCAAGCGGCAGGTGCTGCGGCTGCGCAATGCGGTCTATCCGATCGAGGAGATGTGCGGGCAATTGATCCGCCTGCACGAGGAGTTGGTGCCCAAGGATCTGCGGGCCTATTTCCGCGACGTCGAGGACCACGCCAGCCGGCTGCTGCGAACGCTCGATGTCGTGCGCGAAATGCTGACGACTGCGGTGCAGGTCAATCTGGCGCTGGTCACGGTCGGACAGAACGAGGTGGTCAAGCGGCTCGCCGGCTGGGGTGCCATTCTCGCGATCCCGACCGTGGTGTTCAGCCTGTACGGCATGAACTTCGAATTCATGCCGGAACTGAAACTGCCCTTCGCCTATCCGGCCGTGATCGCCGGCACCGCGCTGGCCTGCACGGCACTCTGGCGCAAGCTGCATCGGGCGGGATGGGTTTGAGCCGGCCTGGCCTCACCCCATGACGCCATTCAACTGGAACGTTTCACTCGCTTGGGATACTGCTGACGAGAGTGCATGACCCGGAGTATCTGTATCTCTGAGCTGACGCGTCGGTAGACCACGTAGTAGTTCGGATGGATGACCAACTCGCGGGTGCCGCTTACACGGCCGCGGCGATACAGAAGCGGACGGTCCGGCAAGGCAGCCGTCATTCGTTCAATGTCCTGGTATAGCGAATACGCTGCCTGGGCATTGTGCTCGGCAATATGGGACAAGATGGTTTCGAGGTCCGCAAGCGCGGAATCGAGCCAATGGACCCGAGGCATTTGCCCGGCTTCTACTGGGTCATTGCGGCAGATTGAATCAGGCCGTCACTGCGGCTTGCCAGACCCGGTGGCACCTATCTTGAGCAAGCGGGCACGGATGCGCGCCATGGCTTGCTGATGCGGAATAAAGGTGGCGTCGGGCGAATCGGCCGCCCGCACGGCGGCTTCAACTTCGGCGTGGAACCAGCGGTCGTAATCCGCCGCTTGTTCGGCACTGCTGAATTCCGGCCGGGAGGGGTAACTTGGGTCGCTCATGCGGGGCAGTATAAAGCCGCCCAGTCGTGCAGTCGTACTCGAATTCATATCGTGGCTCTACATGGCTGGGGGGGTGGACCCCAGCAGTTCCAAAAAAACCGGCCACCACCCCCGGTGCCGGGGCGCGACGTTGCGATGGTGGTGGCCGGGTCCGCGCAAGCTGCCCGTGTGGTGAACCACGGAGGGCATGTTACGAGCGCGGCGCTCCAGCGTTTTCGGGAACGGCCTGCGGCTTCTGCATTCGACCCGCGGAGGCCCACGCGGCACGCAAAATCTGCGCGCTTTGCACAATCGCGATGGCGGCGCCGCAGCTGCAAGGCGGCGAACAGACGGCGAGCGCGCGACGCCAGGTGTCGGAATGCAATTTGCATCCCCCGTCCGGATCCATCTTCGGAGGAGCGACGATGAACGATCCGCACGATATGTCCGCGGTCTCTGCCACGTCGGCGGCTGCGGAAATGACCCGACGCCAGGACGACGTGGCGCACCGGACGCTGGACCTCGACGGCATGCGCATCTTCTACCGCGAAGCCGGGCCGAGGGACGCGCCCACGATCCTGCTGCCCCACGGCTACCCGTGCTCGTCCTACCAATACCGCCGTCTGCTGCCGGCGCTCGCGGACCGCTGGCATGCCGTGGCGCCGGATTTTCCGGGATTCGGCTACAGCGATACGCCGGACTTCGGCCGGTTCGGCTATGACTTCGACGCCTATGCTGCCTTTCTCGAGCGCTTCGCCGACACCCTTGGCCTGCAGCGGTATGCGCTCTATCTGCATGACTACGGATCGCAGATCGGCCTGCGGCTCGCCATCCGGGCGCCCGAGCGGATCGCCGCGCTGATCGTGCAGAACGGCGATATCTACGAGGATGCGCTGGGGCCCAAGTACGAGACGATCCGCCGCTATTGGGACGACCCGTCGCCGGCCAATCGCGCGCCGCTGGAGGCGGCCGCCAGCGAGCACGGCTTTCGGGACGAATTCATCGGCGAGATCCGGCCCGAGCACGTGCCGCGCGTGTCGCCGGATCTATGGATGCTGCACTGGCGCCTGATGGACACCCCGGTCCGGCGCGAGCTGGCCGTGCGGCTGATGGAAGGGCTGAAGGCGAATCTGGACTGGTTCCCGCGCTACCAGGGCTATCTGCGCGAGCACCAGCCGCCCACGCTGATCCTGTGGGGACCGCACGACGGCTATATGCCCGAGGCCGCGGGCCGTGCCTATCTGCGCGATCTGCCGCGCGCGGAACTGCATATGACCGACGGCGGGCATTGGCTGCTGGAGACGCACTTCGCGCAGGTATGTCCACTGCTCCGGGACTTTCTCGGCCGCGTGTGGACGGGCGCGTAGCTGCCGGCGTAGTCGCCCGCGTAGTTTGCCCGCGTAGTTGCCGGCATCGCGACAGGCGGCTCCCTCTCCCGCCCGCGGGAGAGGGATGGGGAGAGGGAACACCGCCGCCTCGCTATTCTTCCTGGAACGCCTCCTCCCGCTTGGCCTTGACCGCGGGCAGCGCCACCACCGCGACCAGCGCCGCGGCCGCCACCAGCAGGCCCAGCGACAGCGGCCGCTCGACGAACACATGAAAGTCGCCACGCGAGAGCAGCAGCGTGCGGCGGAAGTTTTCCTCCATCATCGGCCCGAGCACGAAGCCGAGCAGCAGCGGCGCGGGCTCGCAGCGCAGCTTCATGAAGATGTAGCCGATCATCCCGCAGGCCGCCGCGACGAACACGTCGAACACGGTGTTGTTGACCGAGTAGACGCCGATGCAGCAGAACGTCAGGATCGCCGGATACAGGAAGCGATACGGCACCTTCAGCAGCTTGACCCAGATGCCGATCAACGGCAGGTTCAGGATCACCAGCGTCAGGTTGCCGATCCACATCGAGGCGATCAGGCCCCAGAACAGCGAGGGGTTGCTGGTCATCACCTGCGGACCCGGCTGGATATTGTGGATGGTCATCGCGCCGACCATCAGCGCCATCACCGCGTTGGACGGAATGCCCAGCGTCAGCAGCGGAATGAACGAGGTCTGCGCGGCCGCGTTGTTGGCCGATTCCGGTCCGGCCACGCCTTCGATCGCGCCCTTGCCGAATTCATGGGGATGCTTCGAGGTCTTCTTCTCCAGCGAATACGCGGCGAACGAGGACAGCGACGCGCCGCCGCCCGGCAGCACGCCGAGCGCCGAGCCCAGCGCGGTGCCGCGCAGCACGGCCGGGATCATGCGCTTGAAGTCCTCCTTGGTCGGGAACAGGTTGGTGACCCGATCGGTGAAGGTCTCGCGCGCCTCCCTCTGCTCCAGATTGACGATGATCTCGGCGAAGCCGAACAGGCCCATGGCCAGCCCGGTGATATTGATGCCGTCGGTCAGCTCCGGGACGTCGAACGAAAAGCGCGCCACGCCCGAATTGACGTCGGTGCCGATCAGCCCGATCAGCAGCCCGAGCACGATCATCGCGACGGCCTTGACCAGCGAGCCGGAGGCCAGCACCACCGCGCCGATCAGGCCCAGCACCATCAGCGAGAAATACTCGGCGGGACCGAACTTGAAGGCCAGTTCCGACAGCGGCGTTGCGAACGCGGCCAGGATCAGCGTGGCGACGCTGCCGGCAAAGAACGAGCCCAGTCCGGCGGTCGCCAGCGCGACGCCCGCACGGCCCTTGCGCGCCATCTGGTAGCCATCCAGCGTGGTGACCACCGACGACGATTCGCCGGGCAGGTTGACCAGGATGGCGGTGGTCGAGCCGCCGTACTGCGCGCCGTAGTAGATCCCCGCCAGCATGATCAGCGCCGCGACGGGAGGCAGCGTGTAGGTGATCGGCAGCAGCATGGCGATCGTCGCCAGCGGTCCGAGGCCGGGCAGCACGCCGATCAGCGTCCCCAGCACGCAGCCCAGCAGCGCATAGGCCAGGTTCTGCAGCGACAGCGCGGTCGAGAATCCCAGCGCCAGATGGTTGAGCAATTCCATTGCGTGGGCCTCCTCAAGCCGACAGGAAAGCCGGCCACACCGGCATTTGCAGATTGATGCCGTAGACGAAGGCAACCAGGCTGATGACCACCAGCACCGCGGCATTGAGCAGCGCGCCGCGCCAGGTGAACTCGTGGCTCGCCATCGACGCGATCAGCACCAGCAGGACCACCGACAGCACCATGCCGAGCGGCTTGAGCACGAGGCCGAACAGCACCACCGAACCGAGCACCCACAGCACCGTGCGCACATCCCACTTGGCAAGCCGATCGGATTCGCCTTTCGGCGACATGGCGCCGAGCGCCACCACCGCGCCCAGCAGCGCCAGCACGATGCCGAGCCAGAACGGAAAGTAGCCGGGGCCCATGCGCGCCGCGGTACCCATGGTGTAGCCGCGCGCGACCAGCGAAAAGCCTAGTCCGACGGCGATGAACATCAGTCCGGAGAAGAAATCGGTTTGTTTGCGTATTCGCATGATGGCGCCCGCAGGATTCGAAACGGTGAACGGAACAGCCATCCCCGCCCGTCTTGGCGCGGGCTTGTCGCGATGGCACTCGGGAATGTCGCGGCGCGCGGGCGCGTATGCCGGCGCGGCGACGGCAGGCGACCTTCGTCGTGGCGAAGGCGGCTGCGAGTGAGGGCTGGCGGAAGTTCCGATGACGAACCGGGACCGGCGCCCTCACGACGGTGCGGAACCGTCGATGGCTACGAACGATACATCATGGTGTGATGTATTTGAACGCAAACAAGGGTAATTCCCGAGAAATTCACCGTGTTGGTGCGGTGCCGTGCATGCGGGTTTGGCCCGATTGCATCGGGCCTTGGCGGCGCGATGTCAGCCGCCAGCGCGTGGCCGCGCGGATGGCGTCGCGCGATCCGGCAGCCGCGCTGCCGGCCGCGCGCGCGACATCACGAAGGGTCGGCTGCGCCGCGCGCGGCGCTGTCGCCGCTCGTCGATCCAGGCGTATCGCCGATGGCGAAATCGGCCATGTGTTCAAGCGCGCGGACGAGCCCCGAGTGGTCCCAGGCCTCGCCGCCGAGCGCTGCGCAGACGTTGAACAGCTGCTGGCACGACGCGGTGCCGGGCAGGCTCAGCCCAAGCTTGCGGGCGGTGGAGAGCGCCAGGTTCAGGTCCTTCTGATGCAGCGCGATCCGAAAGCCCGGATCGAAGGTGCGGCGGATCATTCGTTCGCCATGCACTTCGAGAATGCGCGAGCTGGCAAAGCCGCCCATCAGCGCCTGCC
>JAPSLC010000095.1 GCA_031181345.1 Cupriavidus sp.
TTTGCCGTTCGCGTCGCTGCGTTGTCAGCAGCAGAGAAACGAGATTATGCAGACCTTTTCGCTTCTCGTCAACAGGTTTCTCAGCACTTTCTGCCGCGACTCCAGCACCGCAGCGCCTTTGCCTTCCTGCCAACCCCGCCGCCGTTCGGCTGCGAGGGGGCGAATATTAAGGGACGGCGCGGCCGAACGCAAGCAAATTAAGTAAAAACCCGAACTCGGCCTTGATGTGCCTCAAAGGCAACAAATGTCACACCGGTGACAGCATCGGCGGAACGCTTCCCCTAAGCTGACGGCCCATACCTATAAGAAGCACCCCCTGACTACGATCCAGTCAATCAGTCGAAGGAGACAACCATGACGCTGATCCCGAACGCCGGCCTGTCGCTGGTCACTGGCGCCACCGATGTGCCGCTGTCGGACCAGACCATCGCCGAATTGCTGGCCGCCACGGCGGCGGCGCGCCCCGACGGGGAGGCTGTCGTCTTCCGCGAGCAGGGAATTCGCTGGACCTGGCGCCAGTTCAGCGACCAGGTCGACCGCCTGGCCACCGGCCTGCTGGAACGCGGGATTGCGCGGGGCGACCGCGTCGGCATCTGGTCGCCGAACCGGCAGGAGTGGCTGGTGACGCAGTTCGCCACCGCCCGCATCGGCGCCATCCTGGTCAATATCAACCCGGCCTACCGACTGGCTGAGCTCGAGTACGCGCTGAACAAAGCCGGTGTCCGCATGCTGATCACGGCGGCGCGCTTCAAGTCGAGCAACTATATCGAGATGCTGCAGAAGCTGGCGCCGGAGTTGGGCGACAGCCAGCCGGGCGCGCTGCATGCGGCTCGTCTGCCCGGCCTGCAGTGGGTGGTGCGCATGGGCGAGGAGGACACGGCCGGCATGGTGCGCTATGCCGACTTGCTGTGCGAGCCGGATACCGCCCGCCTGGACGCGGCTGGTTCGGCACTGGGGCCGCACGATCCGATCAATATCCAGTTCACCAGCGGGACCACGGGCAACCCCAAGGGCGCGACCCTGACGCACCATAACGTGGTCAACAATGGCCGCTTCGTGGCGATGGCAATGCGGCTGACCGACGGCGATTCGCTGTGCATCCCCGTGCCGCTGTATCACTGCTTCGGCATGGTGCTGTCGGTGCTGGCCTGCGTCAGCGTCGGCGCCCGCATGATCTTCCCCGGCGAGGCGTTCGAGCCGCTGGCAACCATGCAGGCAGTGCACGAGGAGCGCTGCACCGCGCTGCATGGGGTGCCGACGATGTTCATCGCCCAGCTCGACCACCCGGACTTCGCCCGGTTCGACTTCACCTCGCTGCGCACCGGCATCATGGCCGGCGCGCCCTGCCCGATCGAAGTGATGAAGCGCGTGGTCAGGGACATGCATATGGACGAGGTCACCATCGCCTACGGCATGACCGAAACCAGCCCGGTCTCCTTCCAGAGCGCGACCGATGATCCGCTGGAAAAGCGCGTGGCCACCGTAGGCCGCGTCCAGCCGCACCTGCAGTGCAAGATCGTCGACGAAACCGGGCA
Organism: Cupriavidus sp.; assembly: GCA_031181345.1. Taxonomy (GTDB): domain Bacteria; phylum Pseudomonadota; class Gammaproteobacteria; order Burkholderiales; family Burkholderiaceae; genus Cupriavidus. The sequence goes on from JAPSLC010000095.1 coordinate 1,536, forward strand.
GGTCGTGCCGGTCGGCGCCACCGGCGAGCTGTGCACCCGCGGCTATTCGGTGATGCTGGGCTACTGGGAGGACGAGACGCGTACCCGCGAGGCGATCCGCGACGGCTGGATGCATACCGGCGACCTGGCCACGATCGACGAGCAGGGCTATTGCAATATCGTCGGCCGGGTCAAGGACATGGTGATCCGCGGCGGCGAGAACCTGTATCCGCGCGAGATCGAGGAATTCCTGTTCCGCCATCCGAAGGTACAGGCGGTGCAGGTGTTCGGCGTGCCGGATCCGAAGTACGGCGAGGAGCTGTGCGCGTGGATCGTGCTAAAACCCGGTCAGAATGCGACCGAAGACGAGATCCGGGAGTTCTGCCGGGACCAGATTGCCCACTACAAGATCCCGCGTTATGTTCGTTTCGTCGACGAGATGCCGATGACGGTCACCGGCAAGGTGCAGAAGTTCGTGATGCGCGAGGCCATGATTCGCGAACTGGGACTGGAGCCGGCCGCCACCGCCTGACCGTAGCCAACGCAGCCAGCGCAGCGGCGGCCGCCGCTGCCACACCGCAGACCGCAGACAGGAGCGCCCGCCATGGCCGTCCACATCGTCAGGCTCGGAACCCCGCGCAGCGCCGGTGAAGGCCTGCGCATCGGCACCGTGCGCAGGCCGCCCCGGGGCGTGCCGCGCAGCCAGTACGCGAGCCGCGACTTCTACGATGTCTGGTTCCCGCTGCTGTCGCCCTCCCCCGAGCTGGTCGCCGAGGCCAAGCAAGCCCAGGACGAGCAGGACGACAAGGCCTGGCGCCATTTCGAACGGCGCTTCCAGGCCGAGATGGCGGAACCGGAGGCCAGCCGGACCCTTGACCTGCTGGCCGCCCTGTCGCACCAGACCGATTTCTCGATCGGCTGCTACTGCGAGGACGAACAGCGCTGCCACCGTTCGATCCTGCGCAAGCTGCTGGCCAAGCGGGGCGCCGCCTTCGCCTAGGCCCGGCTCCCGGATGGCGCCCTGATGGGGCCGCCGCGCCGCAACGGTGGGAAGCCAGGGCCAGCGGCCACGCTATGATAGGCGCCTTGCGCAACACGCCGTACCTCGCGGCTCGCCATGCGGGCCGCGCCCTCGCTCCCGCTCCTCCGCCCGCTTATTTGCCACCACGCCCATGGCATTGAACCTGGTCTGGCTGTCCTTTTTCCTGTCTGCCTTCGCCATTGGTTGCGTGCGGCTGGCACATGGCGATGCCGCCATCTTTCCGGCCATGCTGGCGAGCCTGTTCGACAGCGCCCGCACCGCCTTCGAGATCTCATTGAGCCTGGCCGGCATCATGGCGCTGTGGCTCGGCATCATGCGGGTCGGCGAGCGTGGTGGCGTGGTGCAGAGCGTTGCGCGCGCGGTCAATCCGGTGCTGCGGCACTTGTTCCCCGGCGTCCCGCAAGGCCATCCCGCCCAGGGGGCGATGATGATGAACGTCTCGGCCAATATGCTGGGACTGGACAATGCCGCGACGCCGCTGGGCCTGAACGCGATGCGCGAGCTGCAGACGCTGAACGACAAGCCCGACACCGCGACCGATGCGCAAATCATGTTCATCGTGCTCAATACCGCCGGGCTGACGCTGATTCCGACCTCGGTGATCGCGATGCGACAGGCGGTCGCACTGAAACAGGGCCTGGTCGGCTTCAACGCCGCCGACATCTTCCTGCCGACGCTGCTGGCGACCGGCGTGTCCTGCCTGGCCGGGCTGGTGGCGGTGGCCTGGACCCAACGGCTCAATCTGTTCAAACCCGCCATCCTCGGCACGCTGACGGCGATCGTCGCGGCGCTCGGCGGTCTGGCCGTCTGGCTGCGCCAAGCGCCGGCGCCGCAGGTGGACACCGTGACCGCCCTGGCGGGCAGCATGTTTATCCTCGGGCTGATCGTGCTGTTCCTGCTATGCGGGGCGGTGCGACGGGTCAACGTCTACGAGGCCTTCGTCGACGGCGCCAAGGAAGGCTTCGGCGTGGCGGTGCAGATCATCCCCTATCTAGTGGCGATCCTGGTCGCGATCGGGCTGTTTCGCGCCAGCGGCGGCATGGACTGGCTGATGCAGGGCCTGGCGGCCATCATTGCCGGCCTTGGACTGAATACCGACTTCGTGCCGGCGCTGCCGGTGGGCCTGATGAAGGTGCTGTCCGGGGCCGGTGCCCGCGGCCTGATGGTCGACGTCATGACGACCTACGGCGTCGATTCGTTCCAGGGGAAACTGGCCGCGATCATCCAGGGATCGACGGAGACCACCTTCTATGTGCTGGCGGTCTACTTCGGCAGCGTCAATGTGCGCCGAACCCGGCATGCGTTGGGCTGCGCCCTGTTCGCCGATGCGGTGGGCCTCGTCGCCGCCATCGGGATCGCTTATCTCTTCTTCCATTGACGGCATTGGGCCGGCGGCGCATGGGACAGATAACTGTTGCGCCGGCACAACGAAATTCCCACGTTTCGCGCTTTTTAAGCCGCGGACCTTGGTGCGTCGCAACAAGCCTTGTATAGTGAAGTCTGTCTCCTCCACCACCTCGGTGGATTCCAGCCCGCGCACAACCTGCGCGGGTTTTTTTTCGTCCACATTTCCGTATGGGCCGACGACGGCAGGCGGCATTGGTATGTGGGCGGTTGCTGCATTGCAGCAGATCGGACACCCCATAGTAAGCGAGCACTCACGGCTCAAGGAACGGCGGCGGCTCGCCCCGCACCGATTCGTTGCTACGGCGCCCCGACTCGCGTGTGCCGCACGATATCCTAGAATGGTCGTGACTCCCGTCCCTTCCCGGCCGAGGCACGCCATGCCTGAGATCCTGTTTCCCAGCAGCGTCCCCACCTATTGCGCAGCCAGCCTGACGCTGTCGTGCCCCGCCACCGTCAACGGCCAACCGTCCAGCTATTCGATCACCGCCGAAGCGCTCGAATCGCATTTCGGCGCCCGCTCCCCGCGGGAGGAAGACCTGGTACGCGCCTTCACCGACCATCGGCCGCGCATCGAAAGCATCGCCCAGTCGCTGTTCGAGATGACCCGTTCGCGCAATATCGTGCTGCGCAGCGGGCACGTCCGCTTCGTTCCCGAGTCCTGATCGCCACCCGCTGCCCGGCGCCGTCTGAGCACGGCCCAATTAATTGACCGAACGGTCGGTTTATATATAATGCTTCCTACCACCCGGCGTACGTATGCGCGGGACCCGCCAGAGGAGGCGTTATGTACACCCAAAGCCTGGACCTGCCCCAACAGCCCCTGCCGGCCGATGCGCGGCGCGCCGCCAACGAGGGCGCCAGCCCGAGCGAGCGCGCCGAGGCGCAGGCCGCGTTCGATGCGCGCCTGGCCGCGGACGGCAAGATCGAGCCGCAAGACTGGATGCCGGCGGCCTACCGCAAGACGCTGGTCCGCCAGATTTCCCAGCACGCCCATTCCGAGATCATCGGCATGCTGCCCGAGGGCAACTGGATCACGCGCGCCCCGTCGCTCAAGCGCAAGGCCATCCTGCTGGCCAAGGTGCAGGACGAAGGCGGCCACGGTCTCTATCTCTATTCGGCGGCCGAGACGCTGGGCACCTCGCGCGACGAGATGGTCGACGCCCTGCATCGCGGCAAGGCCAAGTACTCGTCGATCTTCAATTACCCGACGCTGACCTGGGCCGACGTCGGCGTGATCGGCTGGCTGGTCGACGGCGCGGCGATCATGAACCAGATCCCGCTGTGCCGGTGCTCCTACGGTCCCTACGCGCGGGCCATGATCCGCATCTGCAAGGAAGAGTCGTTCCACCAGCGCCAGGGCTTCGACGCGCTGCTGGCGATGATGCGCGGCACCGACGCGCAGCGCGAGATGGTGCAGGACGCGGTCAACCGTTGGTGGTTTCCGGTGCTGATGATGTTCGGCCCGCCCGATGCGGCGTCGACCAACAGCGCGCAGACCATGGCCTGGGGCATCAAGCGCATCTCGAATGACGACCTGCGCCAGAAATTCGTCGACGCGACCGTCGAGCAGGCCAAGGTGCTCGGCGTCACGCTGCCGGACCCGGGCCTGCGCTGGAACGAGGAGCGCGGCCACTACGACTACAGCCCGCTGGACTGGGACGAGTTCTGGCGGGTCATCAACGGCGACGGCCCGTGCAACCGCGAACGGCTGGCGACCCGCGTCAAGGCCCACGAAGACGGCGCCTGGGTACGCGAAGCCGCGCTGGCCCACGCCGCCAAGGTCGCGCAACGCGAAGCGGCCCAGTCGCGCGCCGCGGCCTGAGCCGATCCACGGCAAGGCGCCACAGGAGACAAGCAAGATGACGCAAAAGGAATGGCCGCTGTGGGAAGTGTTCGTCCGCAGCAAGCAGGGCCTCGAACACAAGCATTGCGGCAGCCTGCACGCGGCCGACGCGCACCAGGCGCTGCGCATGGCGCGCGACGTCTATACGCGGCGCCAGGAAGGCGTGTCGATCTGGGTGGTGCCGTCGTCGGCGATCACCGCCAGCGTGCCCGACGAGAAGGCGGAGCTGTTCGACCCGATGGCCGACAAGATCTACCGGCATCCAACCTTCTATCAGCTGCCCGATGAAGTCAACCATATGTAAGAAGGGTCGCGCATGACCGCCATCACGTCGAATCCGCCATCGTCTCCGTCGCTGCTGTCGAACCTGCCGCTCGCGCGCACAGCCGGTTGGCAGTACGTACTGCGCCTGGCCGATAACGCGCTGATCCTCGGCCAGCGCAACGCCGAGTGGTGCGGCCACGGACCGGTACTGGAAGAAGACATTGCGCTGGCCAATATCAGCCTGGACCTGATCGGCCAGGCGCGCCTGCTCTATGCCCGCGCGGGCGAGCTGGAGGCCGAGCTGACCGGCCGTGCCCGTCACGAGGACGACTACGCCTACTGGCGCGGCGAGCGCGAGTTCCGCAACTGGACGCTGCTGGAGCTGCCGCACAGCGGGCCGCTTGCAGGCACAGCCTCGTCGGACCGCGACTACGCCGTCACCATCGTGCGCAACTTCCTGTACAGCGCGCTGATGGTCGAGCTGTGGAACGTGCTCGAAGGCAGCCGCGATGCCGGCCTGGCCGCGATCGCCTCGAAGTCGATCAAGGAAGCGCGCTACCACCTGCACCACGGCGCGGACTGGCTGGTGCGGCTGGGCGACGGCACGGAGCAATCGCACGCACGCACCCAGCGCGCGCTGGACCACCTGCTGCCCTATATGAACGAATGCTTCGCCCCCGATCCGGTCGAGCAGGAAGCGGCGGCCCAGGGCATCGCGGTGCCGACGGCCGAACTGCGGCCGGCCTGGCGGGCCACCGTCGAGCAGACCGTGGCCGAAGCCACGCTGACGCTGCCGGCCGCCACCGGCTTCGTGTCGACCGGCAAGCAGGGGCTGCACTCCGAGCATATGAGCTACCTGCTGGCGCAGATGCAGAGCCTGGCGCGCGCCCATCCCGGCGCGCACTGGTAACGCCGGACGCCGCGCACATCGAAACCACCCCATGTCCGCCACCGTGATCCACTCCGACACCCGCGCGCCTGTGCGCCATGCCGATGCCGACGCGCAAGCGCGCGCGGCCCGCGCCTGGGCGGTGCTCGACGCCGTGCCCGATCCCGAAATCCCGGTGGTGTCGATCCGCGACCTCGGCATCCTGCGCGAGGTGACGATCGTCGAGGACGGCGCGTTGGAGATCGTGATCACGCCCACCTACTCGGGCTGCCCCGCGATGGGCGAAATCGCCGAGGACATCGGCCGCGCGCTCGACCAGGCGGACCTGGGCCCGTGGAAGATCCGCACCGTGCTGGCGCCCGCGTGGACCACCGACTGGATCACCGCCGAGGGCCGCGAAAAGCTGCGTGCCTACGGCATCGCGCCGCCGGCCCGCTGCGCCGACCAGGGCGTGCAAACCCGGCCGCTGCGCTTCGTGCCGCGCCGCCAGGCCATGGGCGCAGACTCGGTAGCGTGCCCGCACTGCGGCAGCGCCGACACCGAGCCGCTGTCGCAGTTCGGCTCGACCGCGTGCAAGGCGCTCTACCGCTGCCGCGCCTGCCGCGAACCGTTCGACTACTTCAAACCGTACTAGCCAGGCCGCCCGGTTCGCGCCGCGGCCCACCGTCACACCGTCCCCACCGCCGCCATGACCCCTCAGTTCCATCCGCTGCGCGTGGCGCAGGTCCGCCCCGAAACCGCCGACACCGTTTCGGTCGCCTTCGAGGTCCCGCCCGCGCTGCGCGACGTCTACCGCTTCAAGCAGGGCCAATTCCTGACGCTGCGCACGTCGATCGACGGCCAGGAGGTACGGCGCTCGTATTCGATCTGCTGCGGCGTGCAGGACTACGACGACCACGGCGAGCTGCGCGTCGCGGTCAAGCGGGTCGACGACGGGCTGTTTTCGAACTTCCTGCACGATGCGGTGGTGCCGGGCCACACCATCGACGTGATGACGCCGGACGGGCGCTTCCATGTTCCGCTCGACCCCGAGGCGGCGCGCCACTACGTCGCCTTCGCCGCCGGCAGCGGCATCACGCCGGTGATGTCGCTGATCCGGACCACGCTGGCGGTCGAGCCCAACAGCCGCTTCACGCTGGTGTACGGCAACCGCAATATCGACAGCATCATCTTCGCCGAGGCGCTGGACGACCTGAAGAACCAGTACCTGTCGCGGCTGACGCTGTACCACGTGCTGTCGCGCCAGCCGCAGGAGGTCGACTTGCTGCACGGCCGGCTGGACCGCGCGCGGGTGCAGGCCTTCCTCGAGACGCTGATCCCGGTCGATGACATCGACGCGGCCTTTGTCTGCGGCCCGGCCTCGATGATCGACGACGTCGAGGCCGCGCTGAAGGACGCGGGCCTGGACCCGCACAAGATCCACGCCGAGCGCTTCGGCGTGCCGCTGGCCCAGCCGCGCCGGCAACCGCCCAGGGTGACCACCGACGAGGCCGGCACCGCGCAACTGGTGGTGGTGCTCGATGGCAAGCAGCACGCGATGCGCATCCCGCTGCAGGACGCCAACGTGCTGGACACCGCGCTGGCGGCCGGGCTGGACCTGCCCTATGCCTGCAAGGGCGGGGTCTGCTGCACCTGCCGCGCCAAGGTGCTGGAGGGCAAGGTCGAGATGGAGAAGAACTACACGCTCGAGCCGTGGGAGATGGACAAGGGCTTTGTGCTGACCTGCCAGGCCCGGCCGCTGACCGAGCGCGTGGTGGTCAGCTACGACGAGCGATAGACCGCTCGGCGGCCTGCGCCGCCTGAGCCGGGATCGAACGCGCCAACCGAACGCACCCACCGAACGCGCGAGAGCGCACGCACCGCCGCCGTCCCCCTGTGATGCATGGTTAAAATGGCCGCTGCCTGAAACCGGCCGCCCTGGGCGCCGCTGGCCCGGATACCGCGCCAGTACTGCCCGCCGGGCGCCCGCGGTGCTGTTGAGCCGTCTTATCCATATACAATCACGGCCATGCAATACATCCACGTCGTCAACGGTGACATGGCGGGCAACACGCTGCGCCAGGCGCTTGCGCAAGCCGCCCGTCCGGACCCCGTCGTCGTGCTGCGCGACGACCTGGCCGTCGGCCCGATTGCCGACGTGGACAGCAGCGGCCTGGTCCGCTCCGGCTTCTGGCAGCGCGTGGCCCCGCACAGCGAGATCGACTTCGCCGCCGAGATGCGCCAGGCGCTGGACCAGCTGCAGGGCTTGCGCCAGAGCGAGCCCGAGGTCGCGATCTGGCACGGCCAGAGCGCCTCCGACCAGTTGATGCTGCGCCGGGTCGTGTTCCACCTGTACCAGAGCCCGCAGCGGATCAACGAGGTCGCGATGGACAGCCGCGAGCTCGACGGCTCCACCCAGGGCAATCTGACCGCGATCGGCATGTATCCGGCCGCCCGGCTGGCGCGCCGCTTCTCCACCATCGCGCCGGTCTCGGTGCTGCGGCTGGGCCGGCTCGGCTACGAATGGCAGCAGAACGTCAAGGAAAACGCCGACGTGCGGCTGTGGAAGGGCAATACGCTGGTGCCGGCGGCGTACCACACCGTCGACGAGGTGATCCTGGAGCGCGCGCCGCTCGAATGGACGCCCGCGGTCCAGGTGGTCGGCAGCGTGATGGGGGCGATCGAGGGGCTGCTGGCCAGCGACTGGTTCGTGTTCTGGCGCTGCCGCGAACTGATCGGCGCTGGCCAGATGGTGCTGCGTGGCAATGCCGATTCGCTGCAAACCTGCGAGCTGCGGCGCAACCTGACGGCCGATTCCTGATGGCCCGTACCAAGGCGCCCGACTTCGAGGCCCAACGCGAACAGATCCTGGAGCTGGCCGCGGCGGCGTTTGCCGCCAGCAGCTATCCGAGCACCTCGATGGCCGACCTGGCCGCGGCCTGCGGCACGTCGAAGGCGCGGCTGTACCACTACTACGAGAGCAAGGAAGCGATCCT
>JAPSLC010000030.1 GCA_031181345.1 Cupriavidus sp.
GCAGACCTTTTCGCTTCTCGTCAACAGGTTTCTCAGCACTTTCTGCCGCGGCGCCAGCACCGCAGCGCCTTTGCCTTCCTGCCAACCCCGCCGCCGTTCGGCTGCGAGGGGGCGAATATTAAGGGAGCGTGACAGCCAATGCAAGCGCTTTTTCTCCCGACCGTCGACATGCCTTATGCTGCCTCTTTGAGCCGCCGCCATAAGGTCGTTGGACTGATACCCAATAGGTGGCACGCCGCTGCACGGTCTCCACCGCATTCGTCAAGCACACGGCGAATATGTTCCGCCTGGGACGAACGCGCCACTCCAGCGAGCGAATGGCCGCCCGATCGCGCACTCGCCACGGCCGGGGCCACCGCTTCCGTGCCCTCATGGCCGAACAGCTCAGGCACCGTCGCGCGCAATTCGCGCAGCAACGTCCCCTCGTCGAGCGCCCGCCCCGCCAACAGCACCGCGATCCGCTCGACCACGTTCTCCAGCTCCCGGATGTTCCCTGGCCAGCCATACGCCGTCAGCCGCCCGCGCGCGGCCTCCGGCAAGCTGTCGGGGCGCGGCAGCCCCAGCCGTTGCTGCGCGCGCCGGTACAGCAGTTCGGCCAGCTCCGGCAGATCCGCCTTGCGTTCGCGCAGCGGCGGCATGGCGATCCGCAGGATATTCAGTCGGTAATAGAGATCCTGGCGGAACGCCCCGTCGCGCACCAACGCGGCGAGATCCCGATGGGTGGCGGCGATCACGCGCACGTTGACCGGCACCGCGTCCACGCCCCCGATCGGCAGCACCTGCTTTTCCTGCAGCACGCGCAACAGCCGGGTCTGCAAGGCCGGCGGCATATCGCCGACCTCGTCCAGGAACAACGTGCCGTTATGCGCGGACTCGAACAGCCCCGCCTTGCCGCCCCGCCGCGCGCCCGTGAACGCGCCCTCCTCGTAGCCGAACAGCTCGCTCTCGAGCAGCGCCTCCGGAAACGCCGCGCAATTGATCGCCACGAAGGGAAACGTCCGGCGCGGACTGGCGTCGTGCATGCCTTGTGCGAGCACCTCCTTGCCGGTGCCGCTCTCGCCGCTGATCAGCACGGTCGAATCGACGGCCGCGTAGCGCCGGGCCAGCTCGCGCAGTTGGCGCATCGACGGCGACTCCCCCGCCAGGTCGTCGAGCCGATAGCGCACGCCGGCCGTACGGGCACTTGCCCGCCGGCGCAAATGGCGGTCCACCCGCTGGATCGCATTGGCATCCTGGATCGTCAGCACCGCGCCCGCGGGACCGCCCTCGCCCAGGATCGGAATCCGGTTGACCACGACCATCCGATCGCCCAGCTTGTGGATCGCCTCGAGCTCCTTGGCACCGGTCCGCATCACGCTGTCGAGCGACAGATCCGGCGCGAGGCCCTGCAGCTTGCGGCCGACTGCATCGGCGGCCGGCGTGCCCAGAAAGCGCTCCATCGCGGGATTGAACGACTGGATCCGCCCGTCGGTATCGACCGCGGCGACGCCTTCGTTCAGATGCGCCAGGATCGTATTGACGTATTCCCGCCGGCTCGACTCGATGCGCCGCAGCCGCGCCGCCTCGATCGCGTCCTCGAGCGCCAGCTTGACCGACTGGCCGGAGTACAGGAACACCCCGGTCAGCCCGAGCCGATCCGCGAGTTCGGTGACGAGCCCGGGTCCAACCACGACCTCGATGCCCTCCTGGCGCAGCGCCTTGACGCGCACCGTGGCGTCGTCTTCGGTCAGATACGTATACGACGGAATCGGCAGGTCGAACGCGCGCGCAAACTCGTCGACCTCGGGATAGGTGGCGGCATGGGTCACCAGCGCCACCCGCGGCGAGATGCGCCGCGCCGTGGCGAGCGCGCTGAGCACGTCGAACCCCGTCACCTTGACCAGCGTGACGGGCACGTCCACATGCTGGCGCAGATAGGCGCCATTGGATCCGGCAGCGACCACCGCGTCGAGCCGCCCTTCCCTGGCTTCCCGCGCGATCGCGCTGGCGGCCGCCTCGTAGCCCTTGCCGACAAGCCGGAAGTCGGCCTGCGCGGCATACGAAGGAATCAGATCGGCGAAGGCACGCGACAGCCGGCTGATGCCGACCGCCCAAATGCGAGGCCGACCAGGAGGGATTGGGGTAGCGGGAGTCATCGATCGAAAGAAAAAGGCAAAGGCCGCAAGCCGTGTCGAGCAGACCAACAAAAGCGGCCACAATAGGATGTTGACGCGCCGTCGCTGCATTCTGCGCCCACCGGCGTTGCATTTCAATCGACGACGCTGCATTTCAAACCTGAAATGCAAACGGAGCGCCGATCACGCCACCTGAACCGAACGAAAGAACCGCAATCCCTTGTCAGGGCTGGGCTGATCACGCCTTCAGAAAGCCCCCGGCGCCGCTGGCACGCGGCTTGCGCTCTGCCGACATTCCGCATCTCCCTCATTCCGCTCACCCAGGACGCCACCATGACCCTGACCTCCCAAGACCTGGCCCGCTCTGCCGGCGCCCGTTTCCGCCAGGCCCTGGCCGACGAGCAGCCGCTGCAGGTCGTCGGCACCATCAACGCCAACCACGCCCTGCTGGCCAAGCGCGCCGGCTACCGTGCGATCTACCTGTCCGGCGGCGGCGTCGCGGCCGGCTCGCTGGGCCTGCCCGACCTCGGCATCTCGAACCTGGATGACGTGCTGACCGACATCCGCCGCATCACCGACGTCTGCGACGTGCCGCTGCTGGTCGACGTCGACACCGGCTTCGGCGCCTCGGCGTTCAACGTGGCCCGCACCACCCGCTCGCTGATCAAGTTCGGCGCCGCCGCGATGCACATCGAGGACCAGGTCGGCGCCAAGCGCTGCGGCCACCGGCCCAACAAGGAGATCGTCTCGCAGGACGAGATGGTCGATCGCATCAAGGCCGCGGTCGATGCCCGCACCGACGAGCATTTCGTCATCATGGCCCGCACCGATGCGCTGGCGGTCGAAGGCCTGGACAAGGCGATCGAACGCGCGGTGGCATGCGTCGAGGCCGGCGCCGACGCGATCTTCCCCGAGGCGATGACGGACCTGTCGATGTACCGCAAGTTCGTCGACGCGGTGAAGGTGCCGGTGCTGGCCAACATCACCGAGTTCGGCGCCACGCCGCTGTTCACGCGCGACGAGCTGGCCGGCGCCGGCGTCGCGATGATCCTCTACCCGCTGTCGGCATTCCGCGCGATGAACAAGGCGGCCGAGAACGTCTACGCGGCGATCCGCCGCGACGGCACCCAGCAGAACGTGCTGGACACCATGCAGACGCGCGCCGAGCTCTACGAGAGCATCGGCTACCATGCGTACGAACAGAAGCTGGATGCGCTGTTCGCGCAAGCCAAAGCCAAGTAACCAGAACAGAGCGAAGCAAGGAGACGACATGTCCGAAGCCACTCCGGCGCAAGCCACCCCGAAGCCCAAGAAATCCGTCGCGCTGTCCGGCGTCGTCGCCGGCAATACCGCACTGTGCACGGTCGGCCGCAGCGGCAACGATCTGCACTATCGCGGCTACGACATCCTCGACGTCGCCGAAACCTGCGAGTTCGAAGAGATCGCCTATCTGCTGGTGCATGGCAAGCTGCCGACCCAGGCCGAGCTGAACGGCTACAAGACCAAGCTGCGCGCGCTGCGCGGGCTGCCGGCCAACGTCAAGGCTGCCCTCGAATGGGTCCCGGCCTCCGCCCACCCGATGGACGTGATGCGCACCGGCGTGTCGGTGCTCGGCACGGTGCTGCCCGAGAAGGAAGACCACAACCTGCCGGGCGCGCGCGACATCGCCGACCGCCTGATGGCCTCGCTCGGCTCGATGCTGCTGTACTGGTACCACTACAGCCATAACGGCCGGCGCATCGAGGTCGAGACCGACGACGATTCGATCGGCGGCCACTTCCTGCATCTGCTGCACGGCCGCAAGCCCAGCGATCTGTGGGAACGCGCGATGCACACCTCGCTGATCCTGTACGCGGAGCACGAGTTCAACGCGTCGACCTTCACCGGCCGCGTGATCGCCGGCACCGGTTCCGACATGTACTCGGCGATCTGCGGTGCGATCGGCGCGCTGCGCGGCCCGAAGCACGGCGGCGCCAACGAGGTCGCGTTCGAGATCCAGAAGCGCTACGACACGCCCGACGAGGCTCAGGCCGACATCACGCGCCGCGTCGAGAACAAGGAAGTCGTGATCGGCTTCGGCCATCCGGTCTACACGACCGGCGATCCGCGCAACCAGGTGATCAAGGAAGTCGCGCGCCGCCTGTCGAAGGACGCCGGCTCGATGAAGATGTTCGACATCGCCGAGCGGCTGGAGACCACGATGTGGGACATCAAGAAGATGTTCCCCAATCTCGACTGGTTCAGCGCGGTCAGCTATCACATGATGGGCGTGCCGACCGCGATGTTCACGCCGCTGTTCGTGATCGCGCGGACCTCGGGCTGGGCCGCGCACATCATCGAGCAACGCGTCGACAACAAGATCATCCGCCCGAGCGCCAACTACATCGGCCCGGACAACATGAAGTTCGTGCCGATCGAGAAGCGCCGCTGATCGGGCAGACGCAAACGGAGGCGGCCGCACCGCGCGCCGCTTCCGCCCCGCAGTCCCCAAGACCTACCACGGCGCGCCGAGCACGACCCGTATTGATCCCCACCCCCATGAACACTGCCTACCGCAAACCGCTGCCCGGCACGGGCCTGGACTATTTCGACGCACGCGCCGCGGTCGATGCGATCCAGCCTGGCGCCTATGACAAGCTGCCCTACACCTCCCGCGTGCTGGCCGAAAACCTGGTGCGCCGCTGCGAGCCGTCGCTGCTGACCGCAGCGCTGACGCAGCTGATCGAACGCAAGCGCGAGCTCGACTTCCCGTGGTTTCCCGCGCGCGTGGTCTGCCACGACATCCTCGGCCAGACCGCGCTGGTGGACCTCGCCGGCCTGCGCGATGCGATCGCCGACCAGGGCGGCGATCCGGCCCAGGTCAATCCGGTGGTGCCGGTCCAGCTGATCGTCGACCATTCGCTGGCGGTCGAGCACGGCGGTTTCGACAAGGACGCCTTCGCCAAGAACCGCGCGATCGAGGAGCGCCGCAACGAGGACCGCTTCCACTTCATCGAGTGGACCAAGAAAGCGTTCAAGAACGTCGACGTGATCCCGCCGGGCAACGGCATCATGCACCAGATCAATCTGGAGCGGATGTCCCCGGTGATCCATGCCGTCGACGGCGTGGCCTACCCCGACACGCTGGTCGGCACCGACAGCCACACGCCCCATGTCGACGCGCTGGGCGTGATCGCCATCGGCGTGGGCGGCCTCGAAGCCGAGAACGTGATGCTGGGCCGCGCCTCGTGGATGCGGCTGCCGGACATCGTGGGCGTCGAGCTGCGCGGCAAGCCGCAACCGGGCATCACCGCGACCGATATCGTGCTGGCGCTGACCGAATTCCTGCGCAGCCAGCGCGTGGTCGGCGCCTATCTCGAATTCCGCGGCGAAGGCGCGGCGAGCCTGACGCTGGGCGATCGCGCGACGATCTCGAACATGGCGCCCGAGTACGGCGCCACCGCGGCGATGTTCTTCATCGACGGCCAGACCATCGACTATCTGCGCCTGACCGGCCGCAGCGACGAGCAGGTCCGCCTGGTCGAGACCTACGCGAAAACCGCGGGGCTTTGGGCCGATACGCTGCGCAACGCCGAATACGAGCGCACGCTGGAGTTCGACCTGTCGACCGTGGTCCGCAACATGGCCGGCCCGTCGAACCCGCACAAGCGGCTGCCGACCACCGCGCTGGCCGAACGCGGCATCGCGGGCCAATGGCAGCAGGTGCCGGGGCAGATGCCCGACGGCGCCGTGATCATCGCCGCCATCACCAGCTGCACCAACACCAGCAATCCGCGCAACGTGATCGCCGCCGGCCTGCTGGCGCGCAATGCCAATGCGCGCGGCCTGGCGCGCAAGCCATGGGTCAAGTCGTCGCTGGCGCCGGGCTCCAAGGTCGTGCAGCTGTATCTGGAGGAAGCCGGCCTGCTGCCGGAGCTCGAGCAGCTGGGCTTCGGCATCGTCGCGTTCGCCTGCACCACCTGCAACGGCATGTCGGGCGCGCTCGATCCGGCGATCCAGCAGGAGATCGTCGAACGCGATCTGTATGCGACCGCGGTGCTGTCGGGCAACCGCAATTTCGACGGCCGCATCCATCCGTACGCCAAGCAGGCGTTCCTCGCCTCGCCGCCGCTGGTGGTGGCCTACGCGATCGCCGGCACCATCCGCTTCGACATCGAGCGCGACGTGCTGGGCCACGACCAGAACGGCCAGCCGGTCACGCTGAAGGACATCTGGCCAAGCGACGAGGAAATCGATGCGATCGTCGCGCAGAGCGTCAAGCCCGAGCAGTTCCGCAAGGTCTACGAGCCGATGTTCGCGGTGCAGGCGGCCAACGCGGAGACCATCAGCCCGCTGTACGACTGGCGGCCGCAGAGCACCTATATCCGCCGCCCGCCGTACTGGGAAGGCGCGCTGGCCGGCGAGCGCACGCTCCGTGGCCTGCGTCCGCTGGCGGTGCTCGGCGACAACATCACCACCGACCACCTGTCGCCGTCCAACGCGATCCTGCCCGACAGCGCCGCCGGCGAATATCTGGCGAAGATGGGTCTGCCCGAGGAAGACTTCAACTCGTACGCGACCCACCGCGGCGACCATCTGACCGCGCAGCGCGCGACCTTCGCCAATCCGACCCTGGTCAATGAAATGGCGGTGATCGACGGCAAGGTCAAGAAGGGTTCGCTGGCGCGCATCGAGCCGGACGGCAAGGTCGTGCGCATGTGGGAAGCGATCGAGACCTATATGGAGCGCAAGCAGCCGCTGGTCATCATCGCCGGCGCCGACTACGGCCAGGGCTCGTCGCGCGACTGGGCGGCCAAGGGCGTGCGGCTGGCGGGCGTGGAGGCGATCGTCGCCGAAGGCTTCGAGCGGATCCACCGCACCAACCTGATCGGCATGGGCGTACTGCCGCTGGAGTTCAAGCCCGGCACCAACCGCCTGACGCTGCAGATCGACGGCACCGAAACCTTCGACGTGGTCGGCGAACGCAAGCCGCGCGCGGACCTAACGCTGGTGATCCACCGCAAGAACGGCGAGCGCGTCGAGACCGCGGTGACCTGCCGGCTCGATACCGCCGAGGAAGTGTCGATCTACGAGGCCGGCGGCGTGCTGCAGCGCTTCGCGCAGGACTTCCTCGATTCGACCAAGGCGGCGCGGGCAACGTCGGCTGCGTGAGCGAGGCGCGACGGCCCACCTGAATCAGCACGAGGCACACATGGTTTCTCTTCCCCAGATCCGCATCCCCGCCACCTATATGCGTGGCGGCACCAGCAAGGGCGTGTTCTTCCGCCTGCAGGACCTGCCTGAGGCGGCGCAGTCGCCGGGCCCGGCCCGCGATGCGCTGCTGATGCGCGTGATCGGCAGCCCGGACCCGTACGGCAAGCAGATCGACGGCATGGGCGCGGCGACGTCGAGCACCAGCAAGACGGTGATCGTGTCGCGCAGCAGCCGGCCGGGCCACGACGTCGACTATCTGTTCGGGCAGGTCGCCATCGACCAGCCCTTCGTCGACTGGAGCGGCAACTGCGGCAACCTGTCGGCCGCGGTAGGCCCGTTCGCGATCGCCGCCGGGCTGATCGATCCGGCGCGCATTCCGCGCGAGGGCGTCGCCACCGTGCGCATCTGGCAGGCCAATATCGGCAAGACCATCGTCTCGCATGTGCCGATCGTCGACGGCATGGTCAAGGAAACCGGCGACTTCGAGCTGGACGGCGTCACCTTCCCCGCCGCCGAGATCATGCTCGAGTTCATGGACCCGGCGGCCGAGGAGGAAGGCGGCGGCGGCGCGATGTTCCCGACCGGCAACCTGGTCGACGACCTGGAAGTGCCGGGCGTCGGCACGCTGAAGGCGACGATGATCAATGCCGGCATTCCGACCATCTTCGTCAACGCCGATGCGATCGGCTATACCGGCACCGAGCTGCAGGAGGCCATCAACGGCGACCCCAGGGCGCTGGGGATGTTCGAGACGATCCGCGCCTACGGTGCGGTGCGGATGGGCCTGATCCAGAACGTCGACGAGGCCGCGCGGCGTCAGCACACCCCCAAGGTGGCCTTCGTCGCCCCGCCGGCGAGCTACACCGCGTCCAGCGGCAAGCCGGTACGCGCCGAAGACATCGACCTGCTGGTGCGTGCGCTGTCGATGGGCAAGCTGCACCACGCGATGATGGGCACTGCTGCCGTGGCGATCGGCACCGCCGCTGCCATCCCCGGCACGCTGGTCAATCTGGCTGCCGGCGGCGGCAAACGCCAGGCGGTGCGCTTCGGCCATCCGTCCGGCACGCTGCGCGTCGGCGCCGAAGCAGCCCAGGTGGACGGCGAATGGGCCGTCAAGAAGGCCATCATGAGCCGCAGCGCGCGGGTGCTGATGGAAGGTTGGGTACGCGTGCCGGGCGACTGGAACCCCGTCGCTTGAAGGCAGGAGGGGCTGGGGCCGCGCAGCGGCTCCAGCATCGACGGTGTGGGCTGGTCAGCTGGCGGTTAATTGCGTTTTGTCGCCATGAAAGCAAACTCGCCGTTGCGCCGTTGAACACGGCACCTTCCACCGCCGTTCTTCAACCAAACAGCACGCTGTTCATCAGCGCCTTGGCCACCACGGTGCCCGCCTCGGGCTGCTCCGCATAGACCGTGATCTCGGTGGCGATCTGCCGCTGGCCTCGGCGCACCACCGTCGCCACCGCCCGCAGCGAGGCCGCCTCGGCCGGCGCCACGTACTGGATCGACAGCGCGCTGGTCGCCCCGCCTCTCACCTTGTCCGGGTCCGCGCCGGATGCCGCGGCCGCGGCGCCCGCGATATCGATCAGCGTGGCAATCACGCCGCCATGCACGGTCTTGCCGACCGTGACATTGCCGGGGCTGAACGGCAGCACCAGCTCGACATGCTCGGGCGCCAGCACGTCGAGCGCGACGCCGAGCGTGCGCGCCACGGGCGAGCCGATCAGGATTTCCTCGACCATCGCGCGAACGCGTGGCGCGACCTCGGCGTAGGTACCGGCAGCGGAGAGTGGGGTCAGCGAAGACATCATGCGGGCTCCTGAAGAAGGATCGTTGGTATGTCGTGATGGGACCATGATGGCAGCCGGCGTGTCGCGGCTCAATTACCCGCCAGGTAATCCACTCAAGCGGCCTCCGGCACCGCCCCACCCCGCCGCTTATAATGGCCGCCTTTGCCTCGCCCAGTCGCCATGCCGCAAACCCGCCCCGATTCGCCGCCAGACCCGCTTGCCCTGCCCGAACCCGCCGAGGCCACCGACGACAGCCTGTTCGACGGTCCCGACAGCCCGTGCATCGGCATCTGCTCGACGCTGTTCGACGAGGTCTGCCAGGGCTGCGGCCGCACCGCGATGGAAGTCAGCAACTGGGTCTTCATGAGCGACGCGGAAAAGCAGACGGTGTGGGAGCGCATCACGCGCGAAGGCAGCGCGCGCCGTTTCCAGCGCGACTAGTCCCGCGACCGACGCCGGGCCACGCCGGACCTCGTCGGACCCACGCCTGTTCCCAACCCTCAACGGCTCGCCCCGCTGGCCCGGCCGCGATCGCCCGCCGCAGGCGTCAGCACCAGCGTCTCGAACGCCTTCGCGCCCGCCGGATGCCCGGCGCCCCGGATCGTCACGTATTCGCCGCGCGCCCATTGTTCGGTCCAGTCGCGATAGTGCGGCGACAACACGTTGCCGGACTGCCCCGTCGGCGTAATGAAGCGCGAGGCCGACAGATCGGCCAGATCGTAGATCGCGCGCACGCTGGCGCCATGCACGTTCTCGAATGGCGCCTGTTCGTCGCCGATATTGTGGCGGCCGGCATTGACCGTATAGGTATCCCCGCCCGTCGGCACCTTGACGTTGAAGAAGCCCGCCAGCGACGGCACCTTGGCGAACGGCCGGTGTTCGGCGCGCGCGGCATGGGCCTGGCCCCAGCGCCAGCGCCGCGGGTCGTCGCCATAGCGCTGCTGCAGATCGGCGATGGCGCGCTTCCACGCGGCACCCATCGCATCGTTGCAGTCCTCGGGCGCGGGCGTCTTCGGATCGTCGCACCAGAAACGCCCCAGCCCCCGCGAGCTGCGCAGGATGTTCAGCATGGCCTGTTGCACATTGCGCTGCTCCCACATGCGCGCGAACACGCCCTCGCCCACCTTGCCCTCGAACATGCCGCGCGAGAGCTCGCGCAGCCAGGCGGTGGCGACCAGCGGCTCGGGGCGGTCCGCCGACATCGTGCCGTCCCAGCGCGCCAGCGCGGCGAACAGCTCCCGCTCGCGCGCCGGCCGCGTTTCATCGGCGGCGATCGAGGCACCGAGCAGCAGCGGCAAGGCGTCCTTGACCGCCAGCGACAGCTCGTCCTTCTGGATCGCCGCAAACGTGTCGAGCGTGTGCGGGCGCCGGGCGCCGAGCAAGGCCCGGATGCGGTCGTGCCGATACGGCACGGTCCATTCGCTGGTCAGGAAATATGGATAGTCGTCGGGCACGATCTTCTGGTTCGCGGTCACCACGATGCCGCCCGGCGGATTGAAGCTGCGCGGCAGCTTTTCGAACGGAATGAAGCCGCCCCAGTCGTAGCGCGCGTCCCAGCCCGGCGCCGGTGCCAGCCCCTTCAGGTCGTTGGCGGCCTGCCGCAACGGCACGCGGCCGGGCGCGATGAAGCCGATATTGCCGTCGACATCGGCATAGACCGCGCTCTGCTGCGGCGTATGGAAGTCGCGCAGCGCCTCGGTGAAGCTCGTCCAGTCATGCGCGCGGTTCAGCTTCAGGCCGGCCTGTACAGTGCGATCGTCCGGCCGCAGGGCGACCCATTGAAAGGCCACCACGTACTGCGCGCCCAGCGGCGCAACGGCCGCGGCAAGCGGGTCGGCGACATCGGAGATCACCGGCCCGTGGCGGGTCGAGCGGATCCGGATCGTCACGTCGGGCTGGTCCTTGACCCGGATGGTCTCCTCGCGCACCGCGAAATCCGCCCAGCCATTGGGCGTCTGGTACTGCTCGGGGCGGCCGGGACGGAGCCGTTCGATATACAGGTCCTGCAGATCCGGCGCGGTATTGGTAAAGCCCCACGCGATGCGCGGCGTATGGCCGATCACGACCACCGGCATGCCGGGCAAGGTGGCGCCGGTCACGTCCAGCCCCGGCGCGCGCAGCGTGGCGAAATACCACAGCGCCGGCGCCTGCAGGCCCAGATGCAGATCGTTGGCCAGCAGCGGCTTTCCCGAGCGCGTATGGGCGCCGGAGACGACCCAGTTGTTCGAGCCCATGCCTTCGACCAGCCCCGGCGGCGCGGCGGCCTCGACGCTGGCCATCGCCGTGGTCAGCGGCGCCAGTTGCCGGTACAGCGCGGGATAATCGGTCGTGCGCAGCGGCTGCTCGCCTGGATACGGCGCCAGCAACTCGTTGATGCGCGACAGCGGCAGCGTCTGCGCCAGCCGCATGCGCAGCACCTCGCGGCTCCAGTTGGCGCTCAGGTCCCAGGCCATCATGGTCTGCCAGGCCAGCGTATCTGCCGGCTCCCAGCGTTCGGGCACGGTGCGCAGGATCGCGAATTCGGGCGGCAGCGGGCCCTTGTGGCTGGCGATGCCGGCATTGACGCCCGCGGCATAGGCCTGCAGCGCGGCGCGCGTGTCCGGGGTGCTGGCGGCGAAGGCGGCCTCGGCGTTGCGGCGTACGCCGATGGTGCGCAGGAAGCGATCGGTCGGCAGTGCGCTCGGCCCCAGGATCTCGGCCAGCCGTCCCGAGGCGATGCGCTTGTTCATCTGCATCTGCCAGAGCCGGTCCTGCGCATGGACGAAGCCCAGTCCGAAATAGGCATCGAGCGGATCGCCTGCCTCGATGCGCGGAATCGCATGGCGGTCGCGCACGATGGTGACGCGCCCGTGCAAACCCGCCAGCGCGACGGTGCCCGCAACCTCGGGCTGCGACGCCTGCCGATACCAGGCATAGCCGCCGATCGCCGCGGCCAGTGCCAGGCCCGCCAGGATCACCGTCAGCCATGCCAGCCGCTTGAGCCAATGCATCGCCTGTCCCCTCCCCCGTCCAACCGTTCGTTGCGTTGTCGTGCTGTTGTTGAGGCGCTGTTGTCGACGTGCTGTTGTCAATTATCGTCGACGCAAAAATGCCCGGACAGGCCGGGCATTTCCAAAGCGGTCGGCGCTCAGGCCGCGGGCTTCTTCAGCTGCAGCGCCTTGTACTCGAGGAACTCCTCCAGGCCGTACTTGCCCGCCTCGCGTCCATGGCCCGACTGCTTGAAGCCGCCGAACGGCGCCAGCATGTTGAAAGGCCCGCCATTGATATCGACCTGACCGGTGCGGATGCGGCGCGCCACGCGGATCGCGCGCGCCTCGTCGCCCGACCACACGCCGCCGCCCAGGCCGTAGACGCTGTCGTTGGCAATGCGCACCGCGTCTTCCTCGGTGTCGTAGCAGATGATCGACAGCACCGGGCCGAAGATTTCTTCCTGCGCGACGGTCGCCTTGGGATCGACGTTGCCGAGCACGGTCGGCTGCACGAAGAAGCCCTTGTCCAGGCCGGCCGGCGGCTCGGTGCCGCCCGTCACCAGCTCGGCGCCCTCGTTCAGCCCGCGCTGGATATATCCGGTCACGCGGTCCTTCTGCGCGGCCGAGATCAGCGGTCCAAGCCTGGTGGTCTCCTGCAGCGGATCGCCCACGGTAAAGCCCGCCACCACCTTCTTGACGATCTCCTTGACCTCGTCATAGCGAGCCCGCGGCACCAGCATCCGGGTATGCGCCGAGCAGGTCTGGCCGGAGTTCAGGAAGCAGGCGTTGACGGTGCCCTTGACCGCGGCCGGCAGGTCGGCGTCGTCGAGGATCACCGAGGCGGACTTGCCGCCCAGTTCCAGCGCGACCCGCTTGACGGTCTGCGCCGCCAGCTCGGAGACGCGCTTGCCGGCGCGGGTCGAACCGGTGAACGACACCATGTCGACCTCGCGGTGGCTCGCCAGCACCTCGCCGACCACCGGGCCGTAGCCGGTCACCAGGTTGAACACGCCCGGCGGCAGGCCAGCCGCCTCGATCACCTCGGCCAGCACGAAGGCGTTCAGCGGCGCCACCTCGGACGGCTTGAGCACCACGGTGCAGCCGGCGGCCAGCGCGGGCGCGACCTTCAGCGTGATCTGGTTCAGCGGGTAGTTCCACGGCGTGATGGCCGCGACCACGCCGACCGGCTCGCGCACCACCAGGGAGTTGCCGACCTCTTCCTCGAAGGTGAAGGACTCGACCAGCTTGGCGGCCTGGCTCCAGTTGAAGACCGGGCCGCCGACCTGGATCGCGCGGGCCAGCTTGATCGGCATGCCGACCTCGGCGGCGATCAGCTGCGCCAGTTCCTCGGTGCGCGCCTTCAGCCCCTCGGCGATCTTGCGGATATAGTCCGCGCGCTGCTGCGGCGGCGTCGCGGCCCAGCCGTCGAAGGCGGCCCGGGCCGCCTGGATGGCATCCTCGGCGTCGCGGGCATGGCCTTCGGGAATCCGGCCCATCACCTCTTCGGTGGTGGAGTGGATCACGTCGATCTGCCCGGTGCCGTGCGGGGTCACCCATTTGCCGTTGATAAAGAGTTTGTCTCGTTGCTGCATAGCCACAATTCCTCGGTAAGCCGTCAGGCGTTAAACCCTTCGGTGTTTCCAACCTGATTCAGGCGTTTCAGGGCGTTTGCCGTTGTTATCAATCTTTTCTGTGCCGACATTGTAGAGCCGATTTTGTCCGCCGATATCGCCTGGCCCTACCGGGCCCGCCACGCGGGCGCCAATATCCCGCCGATAATCGCGCGTGGCGCGCGAACCCCGGCCATGAAAAAAGGCCGCAACGCGTCGATGCGTTGCGGCCTTCGTTCACTGGCGGGCCCGCGGGGGAGCGGCGGGCGGAGACGGGCGGAAGCCGGTCAGCCGGCGATCCCCTGCGACTCCAGGTATTCGTCGTAGGTGCCCAGATAATCGGTCACCGTGCCGTCGGTGCGGATCTCGATGATCCGCGTGGCCAGCGCGCTGACGAATTCCCGGTCGTGCGACACAAAGATCAACGTGCCGGTGAACTTGTCCAGCGCGATCTGCAGCGACTCGATCGACTCCATGTCCATGTGGTTGGTCGGCTCGTCCAGCGCCAGCACGTTATGCCGGCCCAGCATCAGCTTGCCCCAGATCATGCGGCCCTTCTCGCCGCCGGACAGCACCTTGACGGACTTCTTGATGTCGTCGGCCGAGAACAGCAGCCGGCCCAGCGTACCGCGCAGCGACTGGTCGTCGTCGCCGGCTTGCGTCCACTGGGTCATCCAGTCCATCAGGTTGGTCTCTTCCGGAAACTCCTCGTAGGTGTCCTGGGGCATGTAGCCGACATTGGCGTTCTCGGCCCACTTGACCGTGCCGTGGTCGACCTCGATGCCGCGCTGCACGCCGCTCTGCACCGCGCCGTCCAGCAGGCAGCGCAGCAGCGTGGTCTTGCCCGCGCCGTTCTCGCCAATGATGGCGACGCGCTCGCCGGCCTGGATCGACAGCGACAGGTTGTTCAGGATGCGGCGGTCATAGGCCTTGCTGATGTTCTCGGCGGTGACCGCCAGGTTGTGCAGCTTCTTCTCGAACTCGAAGCGGATGAACGGGTTCTGGCGCGACGACGGCTTGATGTCCTCGACCTTGATCTTGTCGATCTGCTTCAGGCGCGAGGTGGCCTGGCGTGCCTTGGACTTGTTGGCCGAGAAGCGGCGCACGAAATCCTGCAGTTCGGTGATCCGCTCCTTGGCGCGCGCATTGGCGGCCATCTGGCGCTCTCGGGCCTGCATCGACGCTTCCATGTAGTCGTCGTAGTTGCCCGGGTAGACCTTCAGCGTGCCGTAGTCCATGTCGGCCATGTGCGTACAGACCGAGTTCAGGAAGTGGCGATCGTGCGAAATGATGATCATGGTGGAATTGCGCTCGTTGAGCACATGTTCCAGCCAGCGGATCGTGTTGATGTCCAGGTTGTTGGTCGGCTCGTCCAGCAGCAGCACGTCCGGATTCGAGAACAGCGCCTGCGCCAGCAGCACGCGCAGCTTCCAGCCCGGCGCGATATTGCTCATCGTGCCCTGGTGCTGGTCGGTCGGGATGCCGACACCCAGCAACAGCTCGCCGGCGCGCGCCTCGGCCGTATAGCCGTCGTACTCGGCGTACTTGGCCTCGAGCTCGGCGGCCTTCATATAGTCTTCGTCGGTCGCCTCGGGATTCGCGTAGATCGCATCGCGTTCCTGCGCCGCCGCCCACATCTCGGTATGGCCCATCATCACCACGTCCAGCACGCGCATGTCTTCATAGGCGAACTGGTCCTGGCGCAGCTTGCCCAGGCGCACGCCCGGTTCCAGCATCACGTTGCCGGCGCTCGGCTCCAGGTCGCCGCCAAGGATCTTCATGAAGGTGGACTTGCCGCAGCCGTTCGCGCCGATCAGGCCGTAGCGGTTGCCCTCGCCGAACTTGACCGAGATATTCTCGAACAAGGGCTTGGGGCCGAACTGCATGGTGATGTTTGCGGTAGATAGCACGTCGAAGAACCTTTTGGAATGCGGTGTAACGGTGAGGGCGGGCGGTGAAGGCGGCGGATCGGCAAGTCGCGCCTGGACGATTTGGCGAAAGCTGCCGACGGCGTGCCGCATGGCGCGGCGGGCTGGGCCAACGGAGCAACCGTGGCGCGTGGCCGGACAGGCCTGGGCCCTTCACCTCGCGAAGAATCGGGGATTTTACCATTCCTGGCCCAACCAGGCGCGGGGATGGCGGCGCCGGATCCCGCCGGACCCTGGCAAACCCCTCAGGCCGGCCCGGCCAGCAGCGGATGTCCCGACATCGTCAGCGTGAAGCCGTCCGCCGAGGCCCGCAGCACGCCCTGCCCGCCCACCGGCAGCGTCAGCTTGCGCGTGCAGTGGCCGAACGGCAGCCCGGTCAGGATCGGCACCGGCAGGCGCTCGCGCAGATAGGCCACCACGGCCGGCAGATCGTAGCCATTGTCGTAGTCGCTGACGCGGTAGCTGGAGAAGTCGCCCAGCAGTATCGCGCGCTGCGCGCCCAGCACGCCGGCCTGCTCGAGCTGCAGCAGCATGCGCTCGACGCAGTACGGCGGCTCGTTGACGTCCTCGAGGAACAGGATGCCGCCGTCGACCTGCGGCAGGTACGGCGTGCCCAGCAGGCTGCACAGCATCGCCAGGTTGCCGCCCCACAACGTGCCCGCCGCCTCGCCCGAGAACGGCTTCCCGCCGTCCTGCGGCGCGTCGATCTCGACGGTATAGCGCGATGCACGCAGCAGGCCTTCGAAATGCCGCCACATGAAGGGGTCGACCGGATCGGCCCCGAAGTCGGCCAGCAGCATCGGACCGGCCAGCGTGATGCCACCGGTCCGCGCCAGATACGCCAGCTGGAATGCCGTGAAGTCGCTGTGGCCGACGATCGGCGTGGCCGTGCGGCGCGCCTGCTCGGCGATGCGGTCGAAGTCGATGCGCGGCAGCAGCCGCGCCATGCCGTAGCCGCCGCGCACCGCGAGCGTCAGCGCCCTGGAGGCACCGGTGCCGATGCCATGCAGGTCGGCCAGCCGTTCGTCGTCGGTGCCGCCGAAGCGTTGATGGCGGCGGGCCAGGACCTCGGGGTTGGCGACGCGGTAGCCGTGCGCCTGCAGCCAGTCGCAGCCGCGGGCGGCGACGGCCATGTCGTGCGGATAGCCGGAGGGAGCGATCAGGCGGACTTCGATGGGCGCGTTCATGCGTCGAGCTTTCCCTGCGAGTCGGAGGACGGTTCGGTGCCGGGCTCTGTGCCACCCTGCACGGCGGTGCGATCCGCCTTCTGCGCGCGTCGCCGCGCCCGGAAGAAGTCGCGCAGCAGCTGGCCGCACTCCTCGGCCAGCACGCCGCCGCGGATCGTGGTCTGGTGATTGAGCCGCGCTTCGGCGAACAGGTCCAGCACGCTGCCGGCGGCGCCGGTCTTGGGATCGGTCGCGCCGAACACCACGTGGCGCAACCGCGCGTGCAGCATCGCGCCGCTGCACATCGCGCACGGTTCCAGCGTCACGTACAGCTCGCACTCGGGCATGCGGTAGTTGCCGATCACCTGAGCGGCCGCGCGCAGCGCCTGCATTTCGGCATGGGCGGAGGGGTCGCGCGAGCGGATCGGCAGATTGTGGCCGCGCGCGATGATCGCGTCGTTCCATACCACCACCGCGCCCACCGGCACCTCGCCCGCGGCTTCCGCCAACCGGGCCTCCTCCAGCGCGGCGCGCATGTAGCGCTGATCGCGCGCGTCGGCCAGCGGGCCGTCGAACGGCGGCGTGGCGGTGGCAGCAACAGGCAACGGCGGCGGCGTGTCGGTCATCGGCGCATCGGTGGTCAACTTGGCAGGCAACTCGGCGGTCAACGCCGGCGCGGGATCTCGCTCAGTCCTGCGCCGGCGGGACCGCGGGCGCGGTCACTTCGGCCCAGCAGTTCGGCGTTTCGAACAGCACCAGGCGGGTCAATTGCAGATGATGCCCGAAGCAGTCCTTGAACACCGGCGCGAGCATGTCGAAGGCGATCTGGGCGAGGTTCTCGACGGTCGGAATCGCGTCGAGCACCACCGTCTTGTGTCCTTCCATGCCGCGCAGAAATTCGAGCAGCGCGGTGTCGCCGCGATGGATCAGGAAGGCGTGGTCCCACTTGTCGACCAGATGCTGGTTGGCCAGCGCCTTGATGTCGCTGAAGTCCAGGATCATGCCCTCGTCGGCCGCGCCCTCGCGATGCAGCACCTCCCCCGACAGCGTCAGGTCGAGCCGATATCGGTGGCCATGGATATTGCGGCATTGGCCGCCATGGTTGGGGATGCGGTGGCCGGCGTCGAATTCGAGGCGGCGCGTGATCGAGACTTGCTTGTTCATGAAGACCGGTGCCGGGTACCGTGCGGCGGAAGCCTAGCGGATGCCCAGCAGCTTGTGGGTTTGCAGCGAAAGGCGCCAGAGCGGATGACGCTGGCAGAAATCGACCGCGAGGGCGGTATTCTCGCGCGCCAGCGGGCCGTCCATCGGCTGCACGAGGAAATAGCGGAAATCCAGCGCCTCGTATGCCGCGAAGTCCTGGCCGGGCTGCGGAATCACGACCTTG
Organism: Cupriavidus sp.; assembly: GCA_031181345.1. Classification (GTDB taxonomy): domain Bacteria; phylum Pseudomonadota; class Gammaproteobacteria; order Burkholderiales; family Burkholderiaceae; genus Cupriavidus. Next base: position 18,155 of record JAPSLC010000030.1, read on the forward strand.
AGCTCGTCGCCGCGCGTGACCACCAGCTCGGCGCCCATCTTCGGGCTGACGCAGATCCAGTCGATGCCGTCGGGCACCGCGATCGTGCCGTTGGTCTCGATCGCGATCTCGAAGCCCTGCGCATGCAGCGCGTCGATCAGCGGCGCATCGAGCTGCAGCAGCGGCTCGCCGCCGGTGCACACCACCAGCGGGCGGCCGCCCTCGCCTTGCGGCCACTGCGAGGCGACCTGCGCGGCAAGCTCCTCGGCGCTGCGGTACTTGCCGCCCACCGTGCCGTCGGTGCCGACGAAATCCGTATCGCAGAAGCGGCAGATCGCCTGCTCGCGGTCCTGCTCGCGGCCGGTCCACAGATTGCAGCCCGCGAAGCGGCAGAACACGGCGGCGCGGCCCGCGTTGGCGCCCTCGCCCTGCAGGGTGTAGAAGATTTCCTTGACGGCGTAAGTCATGCTTGCGGTCGGTTCGACCTGTCGGTTCGACTGGATAGTTGGCGACGGGACGGTGCCCTGGCTATTCCTGCCATGCAGGGCGGATGCCGGTGCGGCTGGCCCTGGCGGGGGCGTTCCCGGTCGCGCGGGGGGAACGCGCCAGTATACCAAAGACGCCTCAATGCCGCAGACGCATGGCCGGCGGGCGGTCCGAGGCCTGGCGCGGGGCTTCGTCCTGCATCCGCGCCGCCAGGAAGTCCAGGAAGCAGGCGATGCGCGCCGACAGCTGGGTGTTCAGATAGTAGACCGCATGGATGGGCTGACGCACATCGAGCGTCTCGCGCGGGAACAACTGCACCAGGTCGCCGCGGGCCCGGTCCTGCGCGGTCATGAAGTCGGCCAGGCACACCACGCCCTGGCCCGCCAGCGCCAGCTGGCGCAGCGTCTCGCCGCTGGAGGCGGACACCGCCGGCATGATCTCGAACTCGTTGCCGGCCTCGTCGCGCAGCGGCCAGCGGTTCAGGCTGTCGGGCTGCGTAAAGCCCAGCAGGCTGTGACCGGCCAGCTCCCGGACCGAACGCGGACGGCCGCGCGCCTTCAGGTAGGCGGGGCTGGCCAGCACCCGCAGCCGGCTGTGGCACAGCGGCCGGGCATGCAGCGTCGAATCGCGCAGCGCGCCGATGCGGATCGCGACGTCGGTGCGGTGCTCCAGCAGATCGATGATCTGGTCGCTGCTGTGCAGCTCGAGCTCGATCTCGGGATAGGCGCGGCGGAAGTCCTCGACCAGCGGCACCACCACATGGAGCATGAACGGCGAGGCCGCGTTGACGCGCAGCTTGCCGGCCGGCTTCTGCCGCCGCAGCGCGATCTGGTCCTCGGCCTGGTCCACCGCGCCCAGGATGGCGCGGGCATGCGCCAGCAGCGCGGCGCCCTCCTCGGTCAGTTCCAGCCGGCGCGTGGTCCGCCGCAGCAACGCGGTGGCGAGCTTGTCCTCGAGCCGCGCCAGCGCCCGGCTGACGCCGGAGACGGTCTGGCCCAGCTGGTCGGCCGCCGCGGTGATCGAGCCGCTGTCGACCACGGTGACGAAGGCCAGCAATTCTTCCAGGGTCATTTTCATGGCGGGGGTTCCTGCGGAGCGAAAGGACCGGTCCGGACCGGCGGAGCCGGGCACGGCGATTGTTGACTGCCGATCAAATATTTTCTTCATATTAACGGATTAATCGGCAAGCAGGCCAGGGGCACAATGCGTGCCATTCCGATATCTGGAGGCCATCATGCCCCTCGCCTTGCTGGCGCTGACGATCAGCGCATTCGCCATCGGCACGACGGAGTTCGTCATCGTCGGCCTGATTCCCACCGTCGCGGCCGACCTGCACGTGTCGCTGCCCTCGGCCGGCCTGCTGGTCAGCCTGTACGCGCTCGGCGTCGCCGTCGGCGCCCCGCTGCTGACGGCGCTGACCGGCCGCCTGCCGCGCAAGACCCTGCTGCTGTCGCTGATGGCGCTGTTCACGCTGGGCAACCTGCTGGCCTGGCAGGCGCCCGGCTACGGCTCGCTGGTCCTGGCCCGCGTGCTGACCGGCCTCGCCCATGGCGTGTTCTTCTCGATCGGCTCGACCATCGCCACCGCGCTGGTGCCGCGGGAGAAGGCCGCCAGCGCGATCGCCATCATGTTCACCGGCCTGACCGTCGCGCTGGTGACCGGCGTGCCGCTGGGCACCTTCATCGGCCAGCATTTCGGCTGGCGCGAGACCTTCCTGGCCGTCTCCGCGCTGGGCGTGGTCGCCTTCGTCGGCAGCCTGCTGTTCGTGCCGTCCGGCATCCGTCATACGCCGCCCGCCTCGCTGATGCAGCAGGCGCGCGTGCTGGCCGAACCGCGGCTGCTGCTGGTCTATGCGAAGACGGCGATCGGCTACGGCGGCTCGTTCATCCCCTTCACCTTCCTCGCGCCGATCCTGCAGGACGTCTCCGGCTTCGACGCCGGCGCCGTCAGCCTGGTGATGCTGGTATACGGCCTGTCGGTCGCCGTGGGCAATATCTGGGGCGGCCGCCTGGCCGACCGCCACGGCCCGATTCCGGCGCTCAAGACGATGTTCGTGCTGCTGGCCGCGGTGCTGCTGGTGCTGAACTTCACCGCGCCGCATCGGTGGCTGGTGGTGGCGACGGTGCTGGCCTGGGGCGCGGTTGCCTTCGGCAACGTGCCGGGCCTGCAGGTCTATGTCGTCAAGCAGGCCGAGCGCTTCACGCCGCAGGCGGTCGACGTCGCCTCGGGTCTCAATATCGCCGCATTCAATCTCGGCATCGCCGCCGCGGCATGGGCGGGCGGCCTGATCGTGACGCACCTGGGCCTGATGCACACGCCGTGGATCGGCGCGGCCGTGGTGCTGGTCGCGCTGGCGCTGACGGTCTGGAGCGGGCGCCTGGATCGCGCCGACGGCGTGGTCCATCGCGGTGGCGGCACCGCCGGTGCGATGTCGCACTGACCGGCCATGCGAACGGCGTGGCGGCGCGCGGCAAGCCCGCCGCCACGCGTGAAATCTGCACCGCTTGCCGGCCAATGCTTCAAGTGTGTCTGCGCCCCGCCCCGCGCATGTGATCCATGCCACCACGGCATGCAACTTGCGTCGCGTTAGCCCGTCTGCGCGCAAAGACAGAACGCCCGGCGACGCCCGGCGATATCACACATCCTGGAGAGACAGCATGAAAGCAACGACCTTGGCAGCGGCGCTCGCCTCTTGCCTGGCGCTCGCGACCGGCGCGGCCCTCGCGCAAGGCGCCGGTGGCGGCAGCGGCGGCAGTGGCGGCAGCGGCGGCAGCGGCAGCGGTGGCGGCAGTGCCGGCGCCGGACCCAGTGCGCCCCCCGGCACGGGCACCAGCGCCACCGGGACCGGCAGCGGCACCAGCGGCAGCGGCGGCACCTCCGGCTATCAATCCGGCGGCTCGGGCAGCAAGAGCAGCGCCAGTGCCCCGCGCGGGCGCTCGGGCAGCGGCAGCGGCGGTACCTCGGGCAGCGGCGGCACCAGCGGCTCCGGCACCGGTTCGCCGGGCTCTGGCACCCCGGGCAGCCCCGGCAGTTCGGGAAGCCCGGGCACCTCTGGCTCTGGCGGTACAGGAACCGGGGGCCTCGGCACCGGCGGCATGGGTTCGGGCGGCTCGGGCGGGACCAGCGGCGGCTCGGGCGGTGCCGGCGGTTCGGGCGGCTCCAGCGGCCGCTAAGCCGGCTGAAGCGCGCCGGTGACGGCGCGCTCAGGCCCTACTCCACAGTCGCGCTCCGCCCGCTCACGGCAACGTTCAAGCGGCGAGCCGCTGCAACGCCTGCATCGCGTCGTACGCCTCGCGGCGCAGCCCTTCCAGATCCAGCCCAACGATCGCACCGTCCTGCACGGCCTGGCGACCGCGCACGAACACGTGGCGCACCGGCGTCGGTTCCCCCGCCGCCACGGGCGCGGCGGCGACGTCGTGAAAGCCATGAAAGCGCAGGCCGCTGACGTCGTAGATGGCCAGGTCGGCCGATTGTCCCGGCGCCAGCGTGCCGATCCGCGGCAGGTCCAGCACCGCGGCGCCCCCTGCTGTGCCCCAGTGAATCACCTCCTCCACCGTGGTCTGCGCGGCGCCGCCGACCGCGCGGTGCACCAGCCAGGCGAAGTTGGCCTCGTTGACCATGCTGCCCGATTCATTGGAGGCGACGCCGTCCACCCCGAGCGAGATACGCACGCCGGCATCGGCGAGCGCGCGCACCGGCGCCACGCCGCTGCCCAGCCGCGCGTTGCTGACCGGACAGTGCGCCATGCCGGTACCGGTCGCGGCCAGCATGCGGATTTCGTCGGGCGACAGCGTGACCAGATGCGCGAACCAGACGTCCGGGCCGAGCCAGCCATGCTCGCCAACGAATTCGACCGGCGTGCAGCGATACTTCTCGCGGCAGAAGCGCACGTAGTTGTCGGTCTCCGACAGATGCGTGTGCAGGCGCAGGCCGAGGCCGCGGCCGAACTCGGCCAGTTCGCGCAGCATCGCGGGGGGCAGCGAGAACGTCGGCGTGGTCGGCGCCACCGCGACGCGCCGCATCGCATCGCCGGCCGGGTCGTGATAGCGCGCCTTCAGCCGTTCGATGTCGGCGACCATCTCGTCGAGCGTCTCCGGCACCAGCGCGGTCTTCGACATGCCGGGATGGTCGGCGGCCGACTGGATTGCACCGCCGCGGCACAGCACCAGCCGCATCCCCATTTCCTCGGCCACCTCGAACAGCAGGTCGCCGGTCTCGGCGCCGTGGCCATGGTGATAGAGGTAATGATGATCGGCACAGGTTGTCGTGCCCGACAGCAGCAGCTCGGCCATGCCGAGCCGCACCGCGGCACGCAGCACCTCGGGCGTGAAGGCCGCCAGGCGCGGATACGGCACCGCCGCCAGCCAGGCCTGCAGATCGGCGTTGATGCCGGCGGGCACGGCCTTGAGCAGGTTCTGGAACAGATGGTGGTGGGTATTGATCCAGCCCGGATAGACCACGCAGCCCGGGACGTTCAGCACGCGTTCGCCCGGCAGCGACGCCAGTCCCGGCGCGATCTCGGCGATGCGGCCGTCGCGGATGCGGATATCGGCCGCGCCGGCGCGCGCCGCCGGGCCGGCCAGGCCCGTCATCACCGCAGCGGCGCCGCGGATCAGCAGGTCCTCGCGCGGGTTGTCCCGCGGCTTGTCCCGCGAATCTGCGTTGTGCGAATCGACGTTGTGGCATTGGACTTCAGTCAAGATCAGATCTCCGGGGCATGTTCGCCGGCATGGGCCAGCGGTGCCTCACGGCCCGGCAGGCCGTTAAGCAGCAGGTTCAGAAAGACGGATACCACGCAGGCGATGATCACGCTGCTGTGCACGAACGGCTGCAGCACTTCGGGCAGCTTCTCCAGCACCGACGGCATGATCACCGGCATCAGCGCGCAGGCCAGCGTGATGGCGACGATGGTCAGGTTCGAGCGATTGTTCTCGTAGTCGACCTGGCCCAGCGTCTTGATGCCCGCCGCGCCGACCACGCCGAACATCACCAGCGCGGCGCCGCCGAGCGCCGCGGCCGGGATCGACGCAAAAAGCGCGCCGATCTTCGGCACCAGCGCGACCGCGCACAGCATCACGCCGCAGGTGGCCACGACCCAGCGGCTGCGCACGCCGGTCACGATCACCAGCCCCACGTTCTCCATGAACGCGATATACGGAAAGGCCGCGAACATGCCGCCGATCGCGCTGGCCAGGCCGTTGGCGCGCAGGCCGTTGGTCGCCTCGCGTTCGCTGACCGGGCGCTTGACCAGATCGCCGATCGCGATGAACAGCCCCATCGACTCGACCATCTGCACCAGCATCACGATGGTCATCGTGACGATCGCGCCGACATCGAACACCGGCAGGCCGAAGGCGAACGGCTGCACCATCGTGAACCACGGCGCGCGCCCCACCTCGGTGAAGTCCCCCATGCCGAGCGCGGTCGCGACCGCCGCGCCGGCCAGCAGGCCGATCAGCACGGACAGGTTGCGCAGGAACTCGCTGCCGTAGCGATTGATCGCCAGGATCAGCGCGACCACGCCGATCGCCACCGCAAAGAACACCGGCGCACCGAACTGCGGCGCGCCGCGCCCGCCGCCCAGCCATTGATAGGCGACCGGGAACAGCGACAGGCCGATCGCGGTGACGATGCAGCCGGTCACCACCGGCGGGAAAAACTGCCGCAAGCGCCCGATCACCGGCGCCAGCAGCAGCGTGATCACGCCCGCGCCGATGATGGCGCCGCAGACGCCCTGGAAGCCCAGCGACGGATCGGTGCCGATCGCGATCACGGGCCCCACCGAACTGAACGCGACGCCCTGCATGATCGGCAGGCGCACGCCGAACTTCCAGAAGCCGACCGTCTGCAGCAGCGTGGCGATGCCCGAGGTGAACAGCGCGGTGCTGATCAACAGCGTGGTCTGCGCCGGCGTCATCTTCAGCGCGGCGGCCACGATCATCGGCACCGTGATCGCGCCTAGATAACTGACCAGCATGTGCTGGAAGCCCAGCGTGAGCATGGCGCGCGGCGGCAGCACCGCGTCGACCGGGTGTTGGGGCGAAGCCATCGTCGTCTCCTTGGTGGTGGCTGAAGGGCGCTCGAAGCGGCGCCTGCAGCCACAGTAGCGGCCGGCCCCGCGCGGTCATAGCGCAATTGCGAAGGCGATAGGCGCAAAGCGCAGCGATGTGAGTGCGCGGTGCGCGATGGACGGACGATGGTCGTGCGAAGGCCGGCGATCGCGATGGCGATGCCGCGGCGCTGCGGGTTTGTCCCGGCTTTGCCGTCGGCAATGGCGGCCCTTACGATAGCGCGCACCGCCGTTCCGGTGCCTGCCATCGCATCCCCCGATCCGCGCTTCCATGCAGCCGCCTTCCGACGTTCCCGCGGACGTTTCCGCACCCGCCCTCGGCGCGGTCCATCGATTCCATGCCAGCGAGTTGCCGCATGTGGAAGCGCTGTGCGCGCGGCTGTTCGGACCCACGCGGGTGCGGCCGCTGGACCCGCAGGCACGGCTGCATGTCGACATCGAGCAATGCCATATCGGACAGCTGTCGCTGGTCGACATCCGCTACAGCACGGCGATGGAGATCGAGTCGCAGCCCGGCAAGGACGAGTACGTGATTCAGACCACGCTGGCCGGACATTGCGAGGCGCTCACCGAGGGCCAGTCGCAGCATTTCCCGCAGGGCAGCACGCTGGTCGCCTCGCCGACGCTGCGCACGCGGCTGCGGCTCGACGGGGCTTGCGAACGCTTCTGCGTGGTGCTGCGCCGGCGCGCGGTCGAGCATGCGTTCCGCGAGCATTTCGGCTTCGAGCCGCCGGCGCCGATCGCCTTCGCGACGCGGCTGGCCAGCGGTAATGGGCGCGATGAGCCAAATGGGCTGGCCGAACGTGGGCTGGCCGAACGCTGGCACGCGCTGGTGGGATATCTGCGCGCGGAAATGCGCACGCGCCGGACCGGCGCGGCCAATCCGACCATCGACGCCAGCATCGAGCATATGGTGGTGTCGACGCTGCTGTTCGACCAGTTCTCGGGCGACGGGGCGACGCTGCCGCGACGCTTTCAGCCGACGCTGCCGGCCTACGTGCGGCGCGCGATCCAGTATCTGCGCCGCAATCTGGATCGCCCGCTGACGATGCGCGAACTCGCCGAGCATTGCGGCGTGTCCGAGCGCTCGCTGCAGGTGGGCTTTCGCCGCAGCAAGAACGCGACGCCGATGGAATATCTGCGGCTGCTGCGCCTGCAGGGCGCGCGCGACAGCCTGCTGCGGGCGCCGCAGCAACCTGGCGCGGTGACCGCGATCGCGCTGCGGCACGGCTTCGCGCATCTGAGCATGTTCTCGCGCGAATACCGGCGCGAGTTCGGCGAGCTGCCGTCGGAGACCTTGCGCCGGGCACAGCGGCGCGAAGGATAGCCGCGGACACGCGAAGGATACGGATAGATCGGCGCCGCGGCGGCCGGCGCTTTCCGGCCTCGCCGCCACGGCGCCGATTCACTACGCCATCGCCTCAACGTGCCAGGCAGATTCCCAGCATCGTCTGCAGGCGCGCACGGTCCAGGTTGCGGCCGATAAAGACCAGCTTGCTGTCGCGCGGCGCGTCGAGCCACGGCTCGCCCGCATGCAGATCGAGCTGCCGGTGCACGGCCTGCAGGACATGGCGCCGCGCGCTGCCGGCGACGGCCACGATGCCCTTGATGCGGAACAGGTCGTCGCCCTGGGCCGCCAGCAAGGCACGGATCGCGCTGGCGAGGCGGTCGCCGTCGAACGGCCGGTCGAACACCAGCGAGACCGACGAGACCGAAGGGTCGTGCCGATGCGCGTGCTCGTGATCATGGCCGCTGTCGTGGTCGTGGTCGTGATCGTGGCCGCAGTGCTCGTCGCAGACGTGGTCCCCGCCGTGACGGTGATCGTGCTCGTCCTCGCTGTCGTCGAGCACCGCCAGCCCCGGCGTAAACCCGCCGATGCCCAGGATCTGCCGCAGGTCCACGCGCGCATAGTTCGATCGCAGGATCCGCGCGCCCTCGTTGAGCCGGCGCAGCCGCGCCTCCAGCGCGTCGACTGCCGCCGGGTCGGCCAGGTCGGTCTTGTTGATGACGATGCGGTCCGCCGCGACGATCTGGTCGACCGCCTGGTTGTCGAAGCCGCGCAGCCGCGGATCGTCCAGATGGCTTTCGATATGCAGCGCATCGACCAGCGTCACCACGCCGTCGAGCGCGACCTCGCGCGCGACCTCGTGGTCCATGAAGAAGGTCGCCGCGACCGGGGTCGGGTCGGCCAGGCCGCTGGTCTCGACGATGATATGGTCGAAGCGGTCGGGCTGCGCCAGCAGCTTCTGCAGGATGCGGACCAGATCGGTGCGCACATCGACCACGCAGCAGATGCAGCCGTTGGTCATCTGGTAGATCTCTTCGTCCGAGCTGAGCACCAGATCCGAATCCACATCGACCTCGCCGAACTCGTTCTCGATCACCGCGATGCGATGGCCGTGCCGCTCGGTCAGGATATGGTTCAGCAGCGTGGTCTTGCCCGCGCCGAGAAAGCCGGTCAGGATCGTCACGGGCACCGGCACGGCGGCGCGCTCGGCAGGATGTGCGGCGGCATGCTCGACGGTAGCCGGGCGGACCGCTTCGGGTGCAAGGGACGTCAGGGACGTCAGGGACGTCGGGGACGTAGGGGCATTCATCGTGTCTCCTCCTCCGCCATGACGTTCGGCATCGCATCGGCTGGCGTGGGACGCATCCCCTGCCAACGCGCGACCAGACCGGCATGGTCGATATCGAACAGGTCGAGCGTGCGCCCGACGGTATGGTTGACCAGATCGTCGATGGTGCTGGGCCGGTGGTAGAACGCGGGCACCGGCGGCAGCACGATCGCGCCCATCTCGGTCACCGCGGTCAGGTTGCGCAGATGGCCCAGATGCAGCGGCGTCTCGCGCGGCAGCAGCACCAGCCGGCGCCTTTCCTTGAGCATCACGTCGGCGGCGCGCGTGACGAGGTTGTCGGCGATGCCATGCGCGATCGCCGCCAGCGTGCGCATCGAGCATGGCGCCACCACCATGCCGGCGCAGCGGTAGGAGCCGCTGGCGATGGTGGCGCCGATATCGCGGACGTTGTGCGCGACGTCGGCCAGCGCCTCCACCTCGGCGCGGCGGAGGCCGAGCTCGTGCTGGATCGTCAGCCAGCCCGAGGGCGTCACCACCAGGTCGGTCCGCCAGTCCGGCTGCTGCGCCAGCCACTGCAGCAGGCGCACGCCGTAGATCGCGCCGCTGGCGCCGGTGATCGCGACGACCAGGCGCCGGCTCATGGGCGCCCCATGGCTTCGCGAAGCAGCCGCGCCGCCCGCGCCATCGCATCGTCGCCGATGCGCGCACGGATGCCGTCGAACTGCGGGCCGCGCGTCGCATCCAGCCCCATGCGCGAGGTGGTGCCCGCTCCGGACGCGGACGGATCGAGCGCGCTGCCCGGCAGGCCGTCGACGATGACCACGTCCCGATGCGGCTGCAGATGCGTGGCGACGGCCCACAGCACCTCCTCGTCGCGCGTGATGTCGACATCCTCGTCGACGGCGATCACCGTCTTCAGATACGGATCCCAGCCCAGCAGCCCCAGCATGACCTGGCGCGCCTCGCCGGCACGCATCGGCTTGAGCGCGACATAGGCATGGAAATGCGTCCCCGAGCTCGGGTAGTGCACGGCGGTGACGCTGGGAAAACGCTCCTTGAGCTTCTCGACCATCTCGGATTCGCGCGGAATCCGCCCGAGATTGAGGTGCTCGGCCGAATTGCCGCCGACCACGTCGATCAGCATCGCGTCGCGCCGGCGCAGGATCGTCTCGACACGCAGCAGGTTGTTGGTCGAGCGGTCCGACGAATAGCCGGTGAATTCGCCGAACGGGCCTTCGTCGACGCGCGCCTCCGGGTCGATCACCCCTTCCAGCACGATCTCCGCGCTGGCCGGCACCGCGATGCCATGGCGCGGCGTGCGCACGACCTCCAGCGGCGCGCCGAACAGTCCACCGGCCACGTGACGCTCGTCGACGCCGTAAGGCAGGCGTGCCGCGCCGGCCAGCATGAACAGCGGATGCGCGCCGATCACCATTGCCACCGGCAGCGGCTGGCCGCGCGCGGCGGCCTGCTGCTGCATGCGCCACAGATGGCCGCGCGAATGCAGGCTGGTGGCGATGCCGGTCGGCGAATGCACCATCGAACGGTGATAGCTGGCGTTGCCGATGCCGGTCTCGGGGTCCTGCGCGACCAGGATCGCGTTGGTGATATAGGGTCCGCGATCGGTGGCGAAATGCCGGATCGCCGGGATCGTCCGCAGGTCGATGCCGTCGGCCTGCACGACCTCCAGCACCGGCCCGCTGTCGACCTCGCGCGGCGGCAGCAGGCGGCGGCTGCGCGCCTGGTATTCGGCATGGATGCCATCGGCGCCGACACCGAGCAGCCGGCCGACGCGCTCGCGCGAGGCGAACACATTGGTCACCAGCGGCGTGCCCAAACCCTGCACGCGCTCGAACACCAGCATCGGATGGCGCCCCTGCGCGGCCAGCTGCCAGACCACGGCGGTCGCATCCTCCTCCGCGCCGATCTCCTCGCCGATCACCAGCACATCGTCGGGATACGCGGCGCGATAGGCCGCCAGAAAGTCGCGAAAGTCCTGCGAGGACGAATAGCGTCCCGAATAGAGCCGCGATGTCATCGATCTCTCCTTGTCACGCCGGCCGGGCGGCGCACGCAGGCGCTGCCCGGCCCGGCCGCCTGGCGCGGCCCGTTCAGCGAAGACCGGCGTAGGTGTCGGTCAGGCGGGCCTGCGCCTCTTCCATCGTGCGCGGGGGCGGCGTGGTCTCCAGACCGATCAGGCGGGCGATGTTGTTGCCCATGTAGTCCTCCAGCCCGTCCTCGTCCAGATCCATGCCCTGCGGCGCGGGGCCGCACAGCATCTCCAGCTCGCGCAGCCACATGCCGGGTTCGTTGGGGGGCGTGTCGGTGCCAAACACGATCTTGTTGCGCGGCAATTGGCGGGCAAATTCGACGATGCGCGACTGGAAGCACCAGCCCGATTCGCAATAGACGTTCGGCGTGTCCATCGCCATCCAGAACGCCTCGAACGAATAGTTGCCGCCGGTCTGGATGCCGAAATGGCCGATGATGAAATTGACCATCGGGAATTCGCGGATGATCGGATAGAACATCGTCGGAATCGTGTACGGACCGTCGCCGGTATGGATCAGCACCACGACGTTGTACTTGGCACACATCTTCAATGCGGGCCGCAGCCAATCGAGCGCACGGTCGGGACGATAGCCATGCATGTTGGCATGCAGCTTCATCATCTTGAAGCCGTATTCCTTGACGTGGTATTCGAGCTCGAGCGCGCCCTCTTCCGGACCCCAGCGCGGGTTGAACGTGAAATTGCCGATGAAGCGGTCCGGGTATTTCTGGCACAGCTCGGCCACATACGCCATGTAGTCGCGCACGCCTTCGCGGCCGCGGCGATTGCCGTCGCGATAGCCGGTGTTGCCGGGCGGCGGCTGGATAAAGCCCATGTCGATGCGGCGCGGCTTGCCGTTGATGATGTAGGGGCCGTCCATCATCTTGAGCAGGCGCTCGCCGGTGAACGGTTCGCCGGTATGGCGCCAGGCCTCGTCGACGAGGTTGGTGGGATGCAGATGGGTGTCGATGATCATTGCAGTGGCTCCGTGCGGGGCTGCGTTGTCTGGAAGCGGTCGTGGGCGGCGATCGAGTCGCCATAGGACGCCATCAGGGTCGCCATCAAGCGGCGAGCCTGGCGCGGGCCTCTTCGACCGTGCGCGGCACCGGCGTCGGTTCGAGCCCGATCATCCGCGCGACGTTGTTGCCGAGGTAGTCCTCGAGCGTGTCCTCGTCCAGATTGAGCCCCTGCGGCGGCTCGAAGCACAGCACCTCCAGCAACCGCAGCCACATGCCCGGCTCGTTCGGCGGCGTATCGGAGCCGAACAGGATCTTGTGCTTGGGCAAGACCTTGGCGAATTCGACGATGCGCGACTGCAGGCACCAGCCCGATTCGCAATAGACGTTGGGCATGTCCATCGCCATCTGGAACGGCTCGAAGCAATAGACGCCGCCGGTCTGCACGCCGAAATGAGCCATGATGAAATTGACCGTCGGAAATTCCTTGATCATCGGCACCCATTCGGTCGGGATGCTGTAAGGACCGTCGCCGGTATGCAGCTTGACCAGTACGCCGAGTTCCGCGCATTTCTGCAGCGCCGGACGCAGCCAGTCGAGCGCGCGATCGGGCCGATAGGCGTGCATATTGGCCTGGAACTGGACCATCTTGAAGCCGAGCTTGCGCACGTAATGGTCGATCGCGTTGACGCCGTTCTCGACGCCGCAGCGCGGGTTGTAGACGAAGCAGCCGATGAAGCGGTCGGGATATTTGCGCACCATCTCGACCGTGTAGGCCATATAGGCGTCGATCGATTCGCTGCCCGATTTGGTGCCGTCGGTCCAGGTGTAGATGGTGTTGCCTTGCGGCGGCTGGATGAAGGCGCGATCGATGCGGCGCGGCTTGCCGTTGATCAGGAATGGGCCATCCATCATCTGGATCAGGCGCTCGCCGGTGAAGGGCTCGCCATCGTGCCGCCATGCCAGATCGACCAGATTGGTCGGATAGCAACTGGTGTCGATGATCATGCGGGTGTCTCCTCGCAATGCTGCAGGTTGAAGGCATGCGGGACCGGCCGGTCGTTGCGGACGGGCCGGACTCGCGTTGCGTTCGGGAGCACTGTCGAGGGGAGCGTTGGAAGAATGCGCCACCGACGGTACTCCGTCAGTGAGCAATCTCCAGTTGAACGATCGCGGCATTGCGCCGCTGCTTGTTCAATCGACCGCTTCTACCCACGGCGCCTTTATACCGCCGTGGAAATTCGGCTGTCAAGCGGGAAGCGTGAACGCGGCGTTGCCGCGCCCACCTTCCCGCAGCCGCCTGATCGAATCGATCAGCGCTCGATCAGGCGTTGGTGCCGTTATCGATGGTCCATGCCGCACCGGTCACCGCCTGCGCCTCGGGCGAGGCCAGCAAGGCCACCACGGCGGCGACATCGTCGGGCGAAGCGAAACGCTGCGGCCCCGCCATCAGCGAGCGCTGCCATTCCGCGTGCGGGCCGTCCGGCGGATTCATGTCGGTGGCGGTCGAGCCCGGATGCACGACATTGACCGTGATGCCGCGCGGACCGAAGTCGCGCGCCAGGCCCTGCGTCATGCCGACCAGCGCCGCCTTGCTGGCGCTGTAGATCGCCATTCCCTGCCCCGGCACGCGCACGGCCAGGTTGCTGCCGATCGAGATGATGCGGCCGCCATCGGGCATCACCGCCGCCGCCGCCTTGATCGCGAAGAAGGCGGCGCGGACGTTGACGGCCATCGTGACATCGAAGTCCTCGACAGTCGCTTCCGTCGGCGAACCCGCGCGGAAGATGCCGGCGTTGTTCACCAGGATATCGATCTTGCCGAACGTTGCCGCGGCCCGGGCCACCGCATCGGCCACCGCCTTCGGGTCGGTGTTGTCGGCGCGGATCGCCAGCGCCTGCCGCCCATGCGCGCGCACCTGCGCGACAACTTCCTCGGCCTGCTGCTCCGAGCTGGCGTAGGTCAGCGCAACGTCCGCACCATCGGCGGCCAGCCGGCGTGCGATGGCGGCGCCGATGCCACGGCTGCCGCCGGTGACCAGGGCCGATTTTCCTTGCAGGGATGCCATGTCTTGCTCCTTGAACGTGTTGTTCAACGTGGTTTCAAACGTCGGTCTTGCGGCCGCCGGCAACGAAGCCCGGGCAGTGCCGCTGCGTATCGACCGCCGCACTTGCAATTCATACCGTTCGGTACAAATATGAATCGCATTATTGGCACGTTGTCGCCGACGGTCAAGAGAATTACTATCCGGTCAGTACAGAATTCACCGTTCCATCCATGAACCAACGAGGAAGACCCCGCGCCTTTGACCGCGACACCGCCCTGCAGGCGGCGATGCGCGTGTTCTGGGAACGCGGCTACGAACAGGCGTCGCTGAGCGAGCTGACCGCCGCGATGGGGATCAACCGCCCCAGCCTCTATGCCGCCTTCGGCGACAAGGCGCAGTTGTTCAGCGAGGCCACGGCGCTGTATCAGCGCACCATGAACTTCACCACGCCGGCCCTGGCGCGACCGACCGCCCGCGCGGCGGTCGAGGCGATGCTGCGCGACAACGTCGAGGCCTATTGCGACCCGACGACGCCGCGCGGCTGCCTGGTGGTATCGGTGGCCGCGTCGTGCCCGGACGAGGACAGCGAGATGAAGACGATGCTGTCGAGCAAGCTGCGCACGGTCGGCGAGTCGGTGCGCCAGCGCCTGAAGCAAGGCGTCGAAGCTGGCGAACTGCCGGCCGACACGGACGTCGGCGCCCTTGCCGCGTATTTCGAAACCGTGCTGCAGGGCCTGTCGATCCAGGCCCGCACCGGCGCCTCGCGCCAGCGGCTGCATCGGGTGGTGGATTGCGCGATGCGGGTGTGGGATAGCCTGCAGGGGTCGGAGGAACCGGTCGCCGCACCAGCAATCGCGGCTGCACCGGCGCCAGCACGACGGCGTGGGAAATCTGCCGGGCCGTGAGGCGGCCGGTCCGCCAGCCCTTTACCGAGCAAACCTCGCGAACGTGCCCGGCGTCAATGCCGGGAGAAGGCCTTCGCCCATCAAAACGCCGCTTCCCGCCCAAACCGCATGCCGCGCGCCAGCAGCATGGCCGCCAATGCCGACAGCGCCACGATGGCTGCGGCCGCGTGCCAGCCCCAGGCCTCGATGGCCGCGCCCACGGTAATGGGCCCCACCACCTGCCCCAGATTGCTGCCCTGCATCAGCAGCCCGACCACGACCGGCACCAGCGCGGCGGCCGGCGCGACAACGGGCGCGCTCGACAGCAAGGTGGCCGGAATCAGCCCGCCCACGGCAGAGAACAGCAGGCACAGCAGGAAGGTCGGCACATCGCCGAAGAGCGGCAGGAAGATGCCGAGCGCCGCCAGCCCCATCGTTAGGCAGGTGGCGCCCACGATCACGGGTCGCGACATGCCGCGCGCCAGCAGATAGCCGGCGGCGAGGTTGCCGATCATGTTGGCGCCGATCGCCAGCGCGGTCAGCAGGCCGACCATGCGGTGCGAGGCGCCGATCCGTTCGATCAGCAGCACCGGCAGGAAGCTGAACAACGCAAAGAACATCAGGCTGTAGAGCGCAAAGCAGGCAGCCAGCCGCAGCGGCTGGCCCTCGCGCAGCACGGTCACGATATCGGCGCGCATGCCGGCGGCGATGGCGGCAGCACCGCGCGATGGGGACGACGGCTGCGGCGATGCCTGCCGCCGTGCAGGGGCCGGTACCGCCAGCCGCGCCGCCCCGATCGCGACGACGGCAACCGCCCCACTCGCCCACCACAGTTCGCGCCAGTTGTCGAACAGCGGACCGGCGACCATCGCCAGCGCCATGCCGGCCGGCATGAAGCAACTCCACAACGCAAAGGCGATCTCGCGGCGCTGCGGCGGCACCACCCGCTGCAGGACCGCGGGTCCGGCCACCGCGATCAGCAGGAAACCCAGCCCTTCGACCAGGCGCGACGCCATCAGCGCCGGCAGCGTCGGCGCGAGCGCGCCGGCGCAGGCGCCCACTACCACCGCCAGCAAGCCACTCAGCAAGACGCGCCGGTCACCGAAGGCGGGCACCAGCGCACCGGCTGGAATACCACCGATCGAGCCCAGCAACGCCACGACGGCCATCAGCCAGCCGGCCTGCGCGAGGCTCGCACCGAGCTCTGCCTGCAGCATCGGCGTCGCGATGGCGGCCTTGCCGACCTGCAGCGCCGCGACGACGCCGGCACCGACCACCACTGCCACCGTCAGCCACATTGCCGCTTTGCCGGACGGCGCAGGCATCGACGCTGCCTCCTCTCGTCTCCCGCCGGCGGACCATGCTTGGCGCCCGCTCGCACAATCGGTCATGTCGTTCTCCTGTACCGGAACATCGCGATGGCCGACAGCATCGCACCCGCGCTGCATCGACGGAAGTGATATAAGTTCGATCCAAATGATCGATTGAATAGATCAGTCCGCCACCGCCTCCGCGCTTGCCCGCACCATGCTCGACGCCCTGACCCTCGACCAGTTGCGCACCTTCGTCACCGTCGCCGAAGCGGGCAGCTTTCGCGGGGGCGCGGCCAAACTGGGCCGCGTGCAATCGGCGGTCAGCCACGCGATCGCCAATCTGGAGGCGCAGCTTGGCGTCGCGCTGTTCGACCGCAGCGGGCGGCGCCCGGTATTGACCGCGGAAGGCCAGGCGCTGCTGGTCAATGCGCGCGACATCCTGCTGCGTGTCGACGCGATGCGGGCGCGCGCCCGCGGGCTCGGCCAGCAGCTGGAGCTCGAACTTTCCGTGGTGGTCGATAACCTGTTTCCGCTGGCGCAGATCGGTGCCGCATTGGAGGCGATGCGCGAGCGCTATCCCTCGGTGGCGATCCGGCTGGCGGTCGAACCGCTGGGCGGTCCGCTCGCTGCGCTGCTGGAGCAGCGTGCCACCCTGGCCGTGATGGTCGGCGAGGGCTTTCGCGATCCGCGCGTCGCGCTGCAGGCGCTGTCCTCGACCGAGGTGGTGGCCGTCGTGTCCGCGCGCCATCCGCTGGCGTCGCGACGGCGCGGTCCGCCGCTCGGGCTCGCCGACCTGGCCGATCACCTGCAGATCGTGCAGTCCGATCCCACGCCGCTGTCCGCCGGCCGCGACTTCGGCGTGCTGTCGCCACAGACCTGTCGCGTCAACACACAGGACACCAAATACGCGCTGATCCTGTCCGGCCTCGGATGGGGTCGGCTGCCGCGCTGGCTGGTCGAACGCGACCTGCACGAAGGCCGGTTGGTGCGCGTTGCCACCACTGCGCTGGGCCGGGACGCGCGGGTCCTCTACGAAGCCTATCTGGCGCACCGCGTGGACCAGCCGTTGGGGCCGGCCGCGCAGGCGTTTCGCGAAGTCCTGACCCGTATCGCCGCACAAGGCTGACCGGCTGGCCCATGTTCCCGGGCGCAATGCAGTGCGGGCTTATGTTGCAAACAGGAATGGTTATCAATAAGATTGACGGCTTTTTGTAACCGCAAATTACGAGAGAGCCCGGACCACGCGCCATGAGACAGAAACGTGCCTGTTTGCAACCGTCGCGGCTGACGCCGTCGGCCCTGATCGCCGCGGCCATCGCCGGCGGCGCCCCGCTTTCCACGCTGGCGCAGCAGGCGCCGTCCGCCAGTGCGAGCACCGCGCCCGCCCATGAGCTGAACACCGTCGAGGTACGGGTCGACCGGATCAAGAGCGACCTGGTCAACCCCACACGGCAGGTCACCGTGATCGAGCGCGAGCAGATCGAGGAGCTCAAGACCGGCTCGACCAACCTGGCGACGATGCTCAGCAAGCTGATTCCGGGCATGGCCGACTCGAGCCGCACCGTGACGGACTTCGGCCAGACGCTGCGCGGACGCAGCGCGCTGGTGCTGGTCGACGGCATTCCACTCAATACCAACCGCGATTCCGCCCGCAACCTGGCGACGATCGATCCGAGCAACATCGAGCGGATCGAAGTGCTGCGCGGCAGCAGCGCGCTGTACGGCGCCGGCGCGAGCGGCGGCATCATCTCGATCACGACGCGCACCGCGGGCGGTCCGCCGAGCGCCGACACCACCGTGACGCTGGGCACGCCGCTGACGCGGCTCAGCAAGGAAGGCCTCAGCGCCAACGTGCAGCAGCACTTCTCGGGCAGCCAGGGTCCGATCGACTACGCCTTCCACGTCGGCGCGCAGCGCATCGGCAGCCCCTATGACGCGAACGGCCATCGCATCGCGCCGGAGCCGAGCCAGGGCGATCTGTTCGATTCCAACGTCTACAACGTCAGCGGCAAGCTGGGCTGGCGCATCGACGGCCAGCAGCGCGTGCAGCTGAGCCTGAGCCGGTATCACGCCAGGCAGAACACCGACTACGCGTCCGACCCATCGGTCGGACGCCTGCCCGCGGGCTCGGCCACGGCGCGCGCGATCCGCGGCCTGCAGCTGGAAAACCAGAACGAGCTGCGGAACACGGTGCTGAACCTGGACTACCAGCATCAGGACGTCCTGGGCAGCACGGTATCGACGCAGTTCTACTATCGCGAATATTTCACGCGCTTTCCCCCGTTCGATGCGCGCGCGGTCGCCACGCGCGGCGGCAATGTCGACCAGATCAGCCAGAACAGCAGTGTCTTCGGCGGCCGGCTGACGGTTGGTACGCCGCTGGGTACGAGCAAGCAGACCAAGCTGCTGTGGGGCGCGGACTACAACCAGGAACGCAGCGACATGCCGCTGGACGTGTTCGACGCGGCGCGCTACGACGCCAGCGGCGGCCTGGTGTTCCAGCGCACCGGCGAACTCACCTATATGCCCCCACTGACCACGCGCAGCGGCGGCGTGTTCGGCCAGCTGCAGCACAAGTTCGACGAGCGCTGGTCGATGGAAGGCGGCGTGCGCTACGAGCGCGCCAGCGCCAGCTTCGACGACTTCGTGCCGCTGTCGCAGTCGAAGGTCGCCAACCCTGTCGGCGTCAAGGGCGGCACCGTCGACTACGGCGCCTGGCTGTTCAACCTCGGCGCGGCCTTTGCGCCGATCAAGGGGCAGGAATTCTATGGCGCCTTCAGCCAGGGCTTCCAGCTGCCCGACATCGGACTGCAGATCCGCAACGCGCGTCCCGGCTTCGACATCCACTCGTCGAGCCTGGAGCCGGTCAAGACCAACAACTACGAGCTTGGCTGGCGCGGCGCGCTGGGCAGCAACACGCTCGCCAACGTGGCGGTGTTCTACACCACGTCGAAGCTGGGCGACGTGCAGAGCTTCAACAACGGGCTGATCCTGACCCGCACCAAGGAGCGCATCTTCGGGGTCGAGGCCGCCGCCGACTATCTGACCGACGACGAGAAGTGGGGCGTCGGCGGGACCTTCACCTGGATGCGCGGACGCGAGCAGCCGCAGGGCGGCAGCTTCCAGAACATGACCGGCTACCGCATTCCGCCGCTGAAGCTGACCGGCTACCTGCAATACCGGCCGGTCAGCCAATGGAGCAACCGGCTGCAGGTCAGCTATTACGCCGGGCGCGACTATCGGCTCAACGGGCAGAACAGCTTCGGCCGGCGCGATACCGGCAGCTACACGACGCTCGATCTGATCAGCCGTTACCAGCTGACGCGCAAGGACACCATCACGATCGGCATCGAGAACCTGCTCAATCGCGACTACTACCCCTTGTACAGCCAGCTGCTGCGCAACAGCAGCAATACCAGCCGGCTGCCGGCGTCGGGCATCACGCTGACGGCGATGTATCAGCACCGCTGGTAGGCGGCGAGCCGGACGAGCCTGCAGGGTCGCGCGCCCGCGGGCCCGCCCGGATGTCGCTCAAGCGGCAGCGGGATCGACGCCCTCGGTCTCGATGCCGTAGCGTGCAATCGCCTCGTCGACCCGCCTGTAAGGCAGCACACCGTCGTCGGCCAGCGCCTTGAGCGCCGCCACCGCGATGAAGTGCCGATCCACCTCGAAGAAGCGGCGCAACGATTCGCGCGTATCCGAACGCCCAAAGCCATCGGTGCCCAGCGCCACCATGCGCCGGTCGGTGACGAAAGGCCGGATCTGGTCGGCGACGATCTTCATGTAGTCGGTGGCGATCACGAGCGGCCCCTGGTGTCCGTCCAGGCATTGCTGCACGTACGGCACGCACGGTTCGCCCTGGGGATGCAACGTGTTCCAGCGCTCGACCGCCAGCCCGTCGCGGCGCAATTCGGTCAGGCTGGTCGCGCTCCAGATCTCGCTGGTGACGCCGAAATCGGCGGCCAGCAGCTCCGCGGCAGCCAGCACCTCGTTCAGGATCGCTCCGCTGCCGGCCAGCTGGACGCACGGCGCGCCTCCCGGGTCGCCGACCGCCTTCAGCCGGTAGAAGCCCTTCAGAATGCCCCGCTCGGCGCCCTCCGGCAGCGCCGGGTGGACATAGTTCTCGTTGAGCAGCGTGATGTAGTAGAAGATATCCTGCTGCTCGGTGAACATGCGGCGCATGCCGTCCTGCACGATCACGGCCAGCTCGTAGGCAAAGGTCGGATCGTATGACACGCAGCAGGGAATCACAGACGACAGCACGTGGCTGTGCCCGTCGTCATGCTGCAGGCCCTCGCCCATCAGCGTGGTACGGCCGGAGGTCGCGCCCAGCAGGAAACCGCGCGTGCGCGCATCGCCCGCGGCCCACGCCAGATCGCCGATCCGCTGGAAGCCGAACATCGAATAGAAGATATAGAACGGCACCGCCATCACGCCGTGGTTGCTGTACGAGGTGCCGGCCGCGATCCACGATGAGGTCGCGCCCGCTTCGTTCAGCCCCTCCTGCAGGATCTGGCCGTCCCGGCTTTCCTTGTAGTAGCTCAGCTGACCGGCGTCCTGCGGCGTATAGAGCTGCCCCACATGCGAATGGATGCCGATCTGGCGGAACAGCCCTTCCATGCCGAAGGTGCGCGACTCGTCCGGCACGATCGGCACGATGCGCGGGCCGATCTCCGGCACCTTCAGCAGCGCGCCAAGCATGCGGACGAAGGCCATCGTGGTCGAGTAGGCCCGCTCGCCGGAGTCCTGCAACAGCGTCGCGAAGGTCGACAGCGGCGGCGTCGGCAGCGCCGGACAATCGCTGAAACGCGCCGGCACATGGCCGCCCAGCGCCCGCCGCCTGGACGCAAAATAGCGCGCCGCGTCGCTGTCTGTTGCCGGCTTCAGATATGGCATCTCGTCGAGCCGGGCGTCGGGCAGGTCCAGCGCGAAGCGGTCGCGGAAGGCCCGCACCGCGTCTGCGTTGAGCTTCTTCAGCTGGTGGTTGATGTTCTGGCCCTCGCCGGCCTCGCCCATGCCGAAGCCCTTGACCGTCTTGGCCAGGATCACGGTCGGCTGGCCGGTATGGCGCATAGCTGCCGCATACGCATTGAACACCTTGACCGGATCATGGCCGCCGCGCGACAGCGCCCAGATCTCGTCGTCGCTCATGTCGGCGACCAGTTCCAGCAGCGCCGGATACTTGCCGAAAAAATGCTCGCGCACATAGGCGCCGTTCTGCGACTTGTAGGTCTGATACTCGCCGTCGACGCATTCCATCATCCGCTGGCGCAGCAGGCCGGTGCGGTCCTTGGCAAGCAGGCGATCCCATCCGCCACCCCAGATCACCTTGATGACATTCCAGCCGGCGGCCCGATACAGCGCCTCGAACTCCTGGATCACCTTGGCATTGCCGCGTACCGGACCATCGAGCCGCTGCAGATTGCAGTTGACGACGAAGATCAGGTTGTCGAGCTTTTCGCGTCCGGCCATCGAGATCGCCGCCAGCGATTCGGGCTGGTCCATCTCGCCATCGCCCAGGAAGGCCCATACCTTGCGGCCCTGGTGCTCCTGCAGGCCGCGATTCTCGAGATAGCGAAGGAAGCGCCCCTGATAGGCGGCCATGATCGGCCCCAGCCCCATCGACACGGTCGGAAACTGCCAGAAGTCCGGCATCAGGCGCGGATGCGGATACGACGACAGTCCGCGCCCGTCGACCTCGCGGCGGAAATTGTCGAGCTGCGTCTCATCGATGCGCCCCTCGAGATAGGCCCGCGCATAGATGCCGGGCGCCGAATGGCCCTGGATATAGACCATGTCGCCGGCGAACGTATCGGTGCGGCCGCGGAAGAAATGGTCGAAGCCGACATCGTAGAGCACCGCGGCGGACGCATAGGTGGCGATATGCCCGCCGACATTGGAATGCTTGCCTGCGCGCAGCACCATCGCCATCGCGTTCCAGCGGATCAGCGCGTTCAGCTCCCGCTCGAGCGCGAGATCGCCCGGATACGGCAGCTCGCGCTCCGCGGCAATCGTATTGACGTACGGCGTATTGACGCGGCCGCGAAAGTCGCCATGCAGCGCGCCATCGAAATCGAGCAGCCGATCGATCAGATAGTGCGCGCGCGGCCGGCCTTCGACCTGCACGACGGCCTGCAACGATTCGAGCCATTCGCGCGTTTCGAGCGGATCGACATCATCGAGCAATGGGGAGGAATGCATGGCGTAGCTCCAAGTCAGGGAAGCGGGACGGCGATCCGGATTGCATCGCCAATCAATTGCAATTGCAATCGTATCTGGCGCATTGTAGCGATCGCCGGCATAATTGCAACTGCAACGATATGGAGATGATCATGACGACGAACGCGCCCGACCTTTGGTTCTCGTTCGTGCGAGCCCATCGGCTGATGATTCGCGAGGTGGAACGGCGGCTGGCCGACGCGAAACTGCCGGCCTACGCCTGGTACGACGTGCTGTGGGGTCTGGAGAGCGGGCCGAACGGCACGCGTCGCATGCACGAACTGGCCGATGCGCTGGCGATCGAGCGCTACAACCTGACGCGCCTGGTCGACCGCCTCGAGAGCGAGGGCCTGGTCACCCGCACGCGCTCGGCCGACGATGGCCGCGCCGCCTTCGTCACCATCACGCGCGAAGGCCGCGCGCTGCGCAAGAAGATGTGGAAGATCTACCAGGCCACGATCGCCGACCTGTTCCTGACCCAGTTCGACCCTGCCGACGAGCAGCGCTTTGCCGACGCCCTCGATGCGGCCGCACAGGCCGTACGCGATGCAGCGGCGGTGCCGCGCGCATCCTGACGGGTAGCGTCGCGCCTCCCTTCACGCGCCGGCCAGCCGATAGCGCCGCATTGCGGTTGCGACCACGCCGGCCGGCAACAGACGCTCATCGGCCAGCGCCTTCAGCGCGATCGCGGCGATCCAGCGCGGATCTTGCAGGTCGACGGCGTGGACGTCGTGCCGTGCAGTGATGTCCGCCTCCACGCCCAGCGCGACGAAACGATCGGCCAGGTACGGGCCGATCTGCCGCGCGATCGACGTGCCATAGCCCGTCAGCGCAATCACGGGACCGCTGCCCGCCGGCAGGCAGCGCTGCAGATGACTGGAACGCGGCGGCGCAAGCGGATGCAGCCGATTCCAGCGCGCCGCCGCTTCCGCTTCGCGTGCCAGCCGCGTATAGCTGGGGCAGCTCCACAGTTCGACCTCGACCTGCCAATCGGCGCGCAGCAGCCGCGCCGCTTCGATGGCCGTGCGCAAGGCCTTGCCTGCGCCGAGCAGGCGAATCCGTCGGCCCCGCCGTGGACGTGCACCTTCGACGCGATACATCCCCTTGAACGCACCCGCCGCCCGCGAACGATCGAGCGGCGGCCACGCTGGGCCGTCGTCGCCATGCGCGCTGAGGTATACGAAACCGGACCGGCCCTGCAGATAGAGCCTGCGCAGCGCCGCCAGCACAATCTCCCGCGCTTCCTCCCCCGAAGCGGGATCGTAAGGCAGGCAATGACTATGGGATGCGAGCCACAAGGGCAGCTCCGGACGCGCGCCCTTGGGCCAGGGCGACGGCAGCGTTTCGATGTCATTGCAGAAGACGCCGCGCTGACCGGCTTCCATCGTCGAAGCCCGCACCACGTCCGCGCCGCTGCTGCGCAGCAGATAGAGCAAGGGCCATTCCCCGGCGGCGGAGCGGCCACGCAGCCAATGGCGCCAGGCACTGGCATCGGTTCCATCGCCACCCTGATCGCCGTTACCTTGCGCGCGCCGGACGACCCATGCCGGCCGCTCGGTGGCAGCCACGGCCTGCGCGAGCTGGCTGGCGATGCGCGTTACCGCGGCCGCCGGCGATGCGCCGGCTTCCAGCGGCCCGCCCGCCTCGATGCGGGCGATGCAGGCGAGCGCTGCCGCGCGTGTTGTCGCGCCTGTTGCCGCAATGGAAGGAATGGAAACGAACGGTCTTGAATGGTCCATCGAAGCGCTCCGGCAACGACGCGGCTTGTGGACTGCTGCGTCATCGATTAAAGTTGCAATTGCAACGATTGCAATTGCAATTCATCGGCATTCTATCGGAGGACGTGAGCCATGTCAGTCGTTTCACCCCACCCCGCCACCGGCCCGGCCCTGACCTTCTATACGGCCAACACCCCCAACGGCCAGAAAGTCAGCATCTATCTGCAGGAAGCGGGACTGCCCTACCGGCAGGTCGACGTCGATCTCGGCAAGGGCGAGCAGCGGCGCCCGGAGTATCTGGCGATCAACCCGAACGGCAAGATCCCCGCGCTGGTCGACCACGGCGAAGGCATCACCATGTTCGAGTCCGGCGCGATTCTCGGCTACCTGTCGAGCCACTACGGCCCACTGCATCCCGCCGGCCGCCACGAGCAGTGGCAGGTCCAGCAATGGCTGCATTTCCAGATCGGCGGCATCGGGCCGATGCTGGGGCAGCTGTGGTGGTTCCGGCATGGTTCGCGCAGCGGCAATCCGGAGGCGATCGAGCGCTATTCCAGGGAGGCGCACCGTCTCTACGGCGTGGTGGATCGGCGGCTGGCGGAATCGGCCTATCTGGCGCTGGACCAATACACGATCGCCGATATCGCCGCCTTTCCGTGGCTGCGTACCCATGACGAGCTGCAGCTGGACATCGGCCAGTACCGGCATGTGGTTCGCTGGCTCGAGTCCATCGCCGAGCGGCCGGCGGTGCAGCGCGGCCTGGCGGCGGTGCGCCGGCCGAAGACCGCTACGCAAGATCCCGCGGAGGCCTGAGCGATGGCGTGGACCTTCCTGTTTGTCGCCGCCGCGCTGGAGATCGTGATGGGCGTCGCGCTGAAGCTGAACCAGGGCTGGACTCGGCTTCTGCCCAGCGTCGTGGCCGTGGCCGCGGGGCTGGCCAGCATCTATCTGCTGGCCAAGGCGCTGCGCAATCTGCCGGTCGGCACCGCCTATGCTATCTGGACCGGCATCGGCACCCTGGGATTGGTCGCCATCGGCATCGTCAGCTTCGGAGAAGGCATGCAATGGCAGCGGCTGCTGTTCCTGACGCTGACGGTGGTCGGCATCATCGGGCTGCGGTTTTCCGAGGCGGTGGGCTGACAAGCGGCACGCAGGGGACACGCAACGCCATGGCGGTATAGTGTTCCGGTCCTCCAGGGCCGCCTTCCGAGATCCCGACATGACAGACCACGTCCTTGCCCCACCTTCGCTTGGCGCCGCGCTGCGCCGCTGGCGACGGCTGCATCGCGTCAAGCAGAGCCACGCTGCCGAGTTGTTCGGTGTCGCGCAGTCGACCATTTCGCGCTGGGAGGCCGGCATCCAGCAGATGGAGCCGGCCGAGCGCGCCAAGGTCGAACGCGTGCTGTCGGCCCGGCTCGAGGCCGCCGCCGATCGCGTGCTGGCCGGCCTGGTCAATGAAAGTCCCCGCCCCGTCCACCTCGTTTGCGACCTGACCCATCGTCTGCTGGCGTGTTCGTCGTCGCGCGCGCAGGAATTCGGCGTGCCGGTGCGCCAATTGCTGGGACGGTCGCTATGGCGCTATGCGACCGCCGAAATCGCCTGCCAGGAACGCAGGCTCGACGATATCGGCTGGCGCGATGCGATTGCGCCGCCATCATTGGCCTTCGCCAGCGGGGCCAACGACTCGCTGGTTGTGCCGATCGCGCCCAGCCTGTGCCGCTGGACGCGCCTGACGCTGTCCGACGGCACCGCGGCGCGGCTGGTCGAGACGCTGCGATAGGCATGGCGCATGTTTTATGCGTGGACCGCGCCGAGGGCTCGCCTTACGCTGAGCGCCGGCACTGCATCAGAACACCGCAACAGATGGATATCGCACTGATCGAAGGCAGGCTCGAATTCCTGCGCGCCGCCGAACGGCTGAAGGACGTGCTACGCAGCGCGCGCACTTCGGCCGGCCGCGCCGAAAGCACCGCCGAGCATAGCTGGCGGCTGTGCCTGATGGCGATGGTGTTCGCCGATCAGCTTCCCGAGCTCGATTGGCTGAAGGTACTGAAGCTCTGCATCGTCCACGACCTCGGCGAGGCGCTCCACGGGGACATTCCGGCCACCGAACAGGCCGCGAGCGCCGACAAGAGCAAGCAGGAACGGCAGGATCTGCTGGCGCTGACGAGCGTGCTCGATGCCTCGGCGCGGGACGGCATCCTGTCGCTGTGGGACGAATACGAAGCCGCGGCAACGCCCGAAGCCAAGGCGGTCAAGGCGCTCGACAAGCTCGAAACGCTGCTCCAGCACAATCAAGGCAGTAATCCGCCGGACTTCGACTATGGCTTCAACCTTGGCTACGGCAGGCGGCACACCGACTCGCACGCCCTGTTCCGGGCGATGCGGGAGTTGATCGACGAAGACACGCGCACGCACATCTGCGGGCGCAAACAACGATGAAAACCGTACTTCATATCAGCGCCAGTCCCAATGGGGACGCGTCGAACAGCCGGCGCACGGCCGCCGCGCTGATCGAGCGGATGCGACAGCGCGAAACGCTGCGCGTGATCGAACGAGACCTGGCGCATCGTCCGCCGCCCCTGGTCGATGGCGCGTTCGCGCACGCCAGCCTTGAGGCGGAGTCGGCCGATGCTGCCAGCGATACGGGCGTGCTGGCCTTGTCGGCCGAGCTGATCGCCGAACTGCAGGCCGCGGACCGCATCGTGATCTCCACGCCGATGCACAACTTCACGGTGCCGGCAGCGCTGAAGGCCTGGATCGATCAGATCCTGCGCCCCGGCCGCACCTTCGCGCGCACGCCGGAAGGCAAGAAGGGACTGCTGGCCGACCGCCCGGTCTACCTGATCGTGGGCAGCGGCGGACCGCTCGGCGATGACGGCAAGGGCCAGCCGGACTTTCTGACCCCCTATCTGCGTCACGCGCTGGCGACCGCGGGCCTTCACGACCTGTCGGTCCTGCGCCTCGACAATCTGCGGCGTGGCCCCGCCTATCTCGAGCGAGCACAGGCACTGGCAGACGCGTGGATCGCGCAGCGGATCGCGGCGCTGTCCCCGCGCGCGAGCGACTCCGCGGCGCCGATCGAGGCGTAGGCGTTGGCGCCGCGGCAAGACCCGCGCAAACAAGATAGTCGGACCTGCTCAATCCGCACGCAGTCGGTCGAGAGCCGCCGTCGTTTTCAGCCATTCGAGCACCGCGGCAGCGGGCGTGTCGGCCCGGATCGGCGCCGGGGACAACAGGCAATAGCGGGAACCGTCCTCGACAAACCCCATCGGCGCGACCAGCATGCCGTTGGCGATATCGTCCTGCACCAGATGCCAGGGCCCGATCGCGACGCCCAGGCCCGCCACCGCCGCCTGCAGGCTGAAGTAGAAATGCTCGAAGCTCTGTTCCGGTGCGCGCGACAGCGTCTGTCCGCTGATGTCGGCCCAGGTCCGCCAGGCATTCGGCCTTGTCCGCGTATGCAGGCGCGGTGCGGAAGGACGCAGGTATTTCTGGCCCTTGCGCGCTGCGAACCATGCGACGGACTTGTCCGGCCGGCACACTGCACCGACGCGTTCGACGAACAAGGGCATCGCGTGGATGCTGTCGGGCAAAGCGAAGTCATCGCGCCGAATCGCGAGGTCGATGCCGCTGTCGAACGCAACAGGCCCGCCCCCCGCGACGAGATGAACGTCCAGTCCGGGGTGCCGCGCCCTGAAGTCAGGCCAGCGCGGAATCAACCAGCGCATCAGCAACGTCGGCTCGCACGACAGCACCCATTGCCGCGCTTGCCTCGCACTGGCGCGCAGTTCGCGCGTGGCCTGGCGCATCAGGCCGAGGCCGTCGTGCACGGCCTGCGACAGCCTGCGCCCTGCATCGGTCAGGAAAACGCGGCGGCTGCGTCGTTCGAACAACGCCACACCGAGGTCTTCCTCGAGCGTGCGCACCGCGCGGCTGACCGCGCCATGCGTCAGATGCAATTCGTCCGCGGCGCGGCTGAAGTTCTCCAGCCGCGCCGCCGCCTCGAAGCAGCGCAGGGCCAGCAGTGAAGGCAGGCGAGCGTCGCTCGACGGTGAGCTGAACTCACCATGATGGTCAGAAAACATCGTTATTCGTCGGTCGTCCGGATCCATAACATATGGCATCCCCCGTGGCATATCCCCAGGAATCGACAGAGTAAACCATGACCGAACTGTTAGCCGTGATCACCATTACGCTGCTCGCCGTGATCAGCCCCGGACCGGACTTTGCCATGGTGACTCGCAACAGCCTGGTGCTGTCGCGCCGCGCCGGCGTGCTGACGGCGTTGGGCATCGGGCTCGGCGTGCTGATTCATGTCAGCTACACCATCCTTGGCGTCGGCGTGCTGATCCAGCAGTCGCTATGGCTGTTCCAGACGGCCAAATGGATTGCCGCCATCTACCTGGTCTACCTCGGTATCGGCATGCTGAGAGCCAGGCCGAGCGGTCCGCTGGCGGACGGCAGCACCACCCCGCTGTCGGATTTCGCCGCATTGCGCACCGGGCTGCTGACCAATGCGCTGAACCCAAAGACCACGGTCTTTATCGTCAGCCTGTTCATGCAGGTAGTGCGGCCCGATACGCCGCTGGCGACGCAGATCGGCTATGGCGCCTTTATCTCGGCCGCCCATATCGGCTGGTTCAGCCTGGTCGCGGTATGCCTGTCGACGGGCGCCGTACGCGAGCGGCTGCTGTCCGTGCGGCACTGGATCGACCGGGTCTTCGGCGGGCTGCTGGTTGCGTTTGGCCTCTTGCTGGCGGTGGCGCGGGGCGCGCGTTGAGGCGCGACGCGGTGCCCCCTACTCACCAAACTCCTGCTGGATGCGCGGCGCGTGCGGGCACTGCCGGTCCAGCGACTCACGGTACTTGACGCAGCCGCGCAGGAACTGCGGCCAGTCCGGCACCGCGGGCGTGTGCGTGGCCGCATCGGGCAGCAAGGCCCACAGGTCCGGATGATGCCAGCACAGCTCGTGGCCCGAGGCATCCCGATGGCGGCGGATGCCGGCGCGCAAGCGCTTCACCTCTTCGATCAGTTGGTCGCGGCTCATCGCATCGATATCGTCGTCCATGTCAGGCTCCTGCGCGTCGGTTGGTCTGGGACGACGCCACGCGTTGTGCCTCCACTCGCGGCGCCCTCTCCGAAACCTCCAGCTTAGGCCGGCTGCGCGCAGGCCGCCGACACCTTTGGCATATGGCGCAGCGTCAGTGACCAGAACGCCAGCGCGGCGGCACTGATGCCGGCGCCAAGCAGACAAACCGCCTGCCACCCCGCCAGCGCATAGACCCACGTCGACGCGATGGCGCCCAGCCCGCTGCCCACCGAATAGAACAGCATGTAGCAGCCGACGAGCCGGCTGTGCGCATCGCGCTGCGCCGCGAAAATCATGCTCTGGTTGGCGACATGAATCGCCTGCCCGCCGAGGTCCAGCGCGACGATGCCGATCACCAGCCACCACAGGCCGTGCGAATCGAACCACCACAGCGGCAGCCATGAGACCAGCAGCACCAGCAGCGCGCCGCCGGTGACTTGCTGGCCCAGGCCACGATCGGCAAGACGTCCGGCACGCGCGGCCGCCAAGGCGCCCACTACGCCGACCAGCCCGAACGCCCCGATCGCCGTGTGCGACAGCGCATAAGGCGGCGCGCTGAGCGGCAACACCAGCGCGCTCCAGAACACGCTGAACGCCGCGAACATCAGCATCGCGATCGTGCCCCGGATCTGCAGCACGCGCTCCTGCCGCAGCAACGTCAGCATCGACAGGATCAGCCGCGGGTAGCTCAGCCGGGAAATCGCGGGGACCTGTGCCGGCAGACGGCGCCACAGGATCAGCGACAGCGCCAGCATCACCAGCGCCGAGAACAGATACACGCCGCGCCATCCGGCCACATCGGCGATCAGACCGGCCAGCACGCGGGCCAGCAACAGGCCGATCACGACGCCGCCCTGCGCGGCGCCTACCACCCGGCCGCGCTCAGAAGGCGCGCCGGCAGTCGCCGCATAGGCGATCAGTCCCTGCGTCATCGCGGTGCCGAGCAGTCCCACGGCCAGCATGCCGACCAGCAAGGCCGGCGCCGATGCGGCCGCGGCCACGGCAATCAGCGCGCCGACCAAGGCAGCCGCCTGCCACAGCATCAAGCGCCGCCGGTCGATCCGGTCGCCCAACGGCACCAGCAGCAGCAAGGCCAGCGCACAGCCGATCTGCGTGGCGGTGACCACGCCGCCGACCGCTGCATGGTCCAGCGCGAACTCCGCGCCGAGCGCGTCGAGCAAGGGCTGCGCGTAGTAGACGTTCGCCACGCTCAGGCCGCAGGCGCAGGCGAACAGTGCCACCAATGCGCTGGGCATCGGGCTCGTGGACGGCGTTTGGTGCTTCGGTACAGGCCCTGTCGGCGGTTCGCCCGGCATGGTTTCTCCTTTTGTCGAGGTGGGTTCAAAGTGGTTTCAAATCAAGACTGGTTTGATTGTAGGCAAACTGGTCTTAAAATGAAACCACTGAGCAGGGAGAAACCCGGCTCGTCCTTATCGCACCTGGAGATGCCATGGCAAAACGTCGCGACAACGAGACAGAAACCTGTCCGGTTGCCCGCTCGCTCGACCTGATCGGCGACCGCTGGTGCCTGCTGATCGTGCGCGATGCGTTCGATGGCGTGCGGCGCTTCAGCGAGTTCCAGCGGCGCCTCGGCGTGGCGCGCAGCATCCTGGCCGACCGCCTCCGTCTGCTGGTCGAAGCCGGCATCTTCGAGATCAGCCCGGCATCGGACGGGACGTCGTATCAGGAATATGTGCTGACGCAGAAGGGAGAACGGTTATTTCCGGTGATCGTGGCGTTGCGGCAATGGGGGGAACGGCATCTGTTCGAATCGCGGGACGCGCATTCGGTGCTGATCGACAAGAGCACCGGGAAACCGCTCACGGTGATGGAGCCCCGCACTGCCGACGGCAAGGTGGTGCGGCCGTCGGAGACGGTGGTGCGGTTGCCCCAGCGCGCAGGTTGAGTCGCGACATTTCAGTCGACTGACGCAGCAAAACCGTACCGCCTGGCGCCCCAGACGACGGCTAGCGCTACCGCGAGCAACGCAAGCAAGGCCGGAGAGAACGCCCCGACGCCAAAGTGGTCGAGCAGCACGCCCCCAATGATGCCGCCACCCGCAATGGCCGCATTCCACGCGGTAACCAGCATGGCCTGCGCGACATCCGCAGCTTCCTCGGCCGTCTTGGCCAGTGCGGTCTGGAACAGCGTCGCCGCGCCACCGAAGGCCAGTCCCCAGACACCGGCCGCTGCATACACCCCGAGCGGCGCATGTCCGGCGGCGCCGAGCGCCCATGCCGCCATGCCGAACAGCAGCGTGCTGGCCAGCGTTAGCGTACGCAGGTGACGGTCTA
Organism: Cupriavidus sp.; assembly: GCA_031181345.1. Classification (GTDB taxonomy): domain Bacteria; phylum Pseudomonadota; class Gammaproteobacteria; order Burkholderiales; family Burkholderiaceae; genus Cupriavidus. Next base: position 49,839 of record JAPSLC010000030.1, read on the forward strand.
TCAGAACACCGACGATCCAGATGCCAAGCAGCGACGCGATGCCGAACGCCAGCAAGACCAGGTCCGTACTGTCGGCCATGCCGGCGGCGCCCAGGAATGGCGCGATGTAGGTGTAGAGGATGTTGTGCGCCAGCACGAACGCCAACACCACGAACAACACGGCGCGGACGCCTGGCATGGCGATCACCCGCGTCAGCGGTACTCGCTTGCCGCTGGCTTGCCCGGCGAAGTCCGGCACTTTTATCCGCACCCAGATCAACAGAATCAGCGCGGACAGGCTCATGATGCCGAAGCAGACGCGCCATCCCGCCAGCGCACCGAGAAAGGTGCCCGCCGGCACGCCGAGCGACAGCGCCAGCGGCGTCCCGACCATGGCGATGGCAATCGCGCGGCCCTTCTGGTGCTCGGGCACCATGCGCGCAGCATAGCCCGCGAGCAGCGCCCATAGCAGTCCCGCCGAGACCCCGGCCACGAAGCGGGCCACCATCGTCACGGCATAGCTGCTCGAAAGCGTCGTGACGGTATTGGCAACGGCGAAGCCCCCAATGGCGAACAGCAACAGCGGCCGGCGCCGCAGCCCTTGTGTCGCGGCAGTCAGCGGAATCGCCGCGATGAGCGAGCCAATGGCATAGACGGTGACCAACTGGCCGACCAGGGCTTCGGAAACGGCAAGGCTGACGGCCATCTGCGGTAACAAGCCGGCCGGCAGCGCTTCAGTCAGGATCGTGATAAAGGCGGCCATGGCGAGCGCCAGCAAGGCGCCCAGTGGCAGGCTGTCGCAACCCAGCGCCGGTGCAGCCTTCAGTTCGGTCGGGAAAGCTTCACGAGGCGCGTTCATGCCTGCTCCAGCGCGCCATACACCGCGTCACGCAAATCGGTGACAAAACGCCCGGACATCCCTTCGTACAAGGTATTGGTCAGCGCCACGACGCTGAGCCGTTGCACCGGATCGACAAACCAGGCGTGACCATAGGCGCCTCCCCAGCGCCACGTGCCGACCGACTCCGGCGATGCCGCGAGCAGCGGATCGCGCAATACCGAGAAGCCCAGCCCAAAACCAAACCCCGGGGCGCCTGGCACTTCGTGGCCATCGGTTTGGTCCCGTGCCATTTCGGCGAGCAGTTCGTTCGGCAATAATGCGCCGTTCCGCTGACGCAGCGCCTCCAGCAGGCGCATCACGTCGTCCGCCGTGCCCGCCATGCCCGCCCCGCCCGACGGAAACGCGTGCCGGTCGAAAATGCGCGCCGGGCTGTAGCGGATGCCCGCCGTGCCGTCGAAGACCGGCACGATCTCGCCTTCGCCGAGGCGATGCGGCTGCGGGCGATCGTTGACATAAGGCGTGGCGACGCGCTGCGCGTCGCGGGCAACGAAGTCGGTGTCGATCATGCCAAGCGGCCCGATCACCAGCTGGCGCACCGCCACGTCGAGCAGCGCGCCATGGACCCGCTCGATCAACGCCCCGAGTACGTCGGTGGCTACCGAGTAGCCCCACGCGGTGCCCGGCTCGTACAGCAGCGGCACGCTGGCAATACGCCGCAGGTTCTCGTCGAGATCGATGCCGATCCGGTCCATGCCATCGGATACGCCGGCCCTCGCATAGGGTCCTTGTTCATCGGCCTCGAGGAAGCGGTAGCCCAGGCCCGCGGTATGGCTGAGCAACTGCCGGACCGTGATCCGCGGCACGCGGCCATCGGCCAGGCACGGGCGGAATTCCGGCAGCCAACGGTCGATGCCCTCGTCGAGTTCGATCTTCCCGCGCGCCACCAGGACCAGCGCCGCCGCGGAAACGATGGGCTTGCTGACCGACGCCAGGCGAAACACCGTATCGACGGTCATCGGCCGCCGGCTTTCACGGTCGGCAAGGCCCGCCGCCTTGCGGTAGACGAGCTCGCCGTCTCTGGCGACCAGCACCACGGCGCCAACCAGCCGTTGTTCGTCCAGCGCCTGCTGGACGACCGTGTCGATGCTTTCGGAAAGGGACGCCGCGCCAGCCTCTGGGCGCAACGCGAGTGTGGAATCGGACAACGCAATTCTCCTTCGAGGAACGACGCCGTCACGATAGAGCGCCCTGCATTGAAGAAAAAGTAGGGTAGATTTCCGCTTTATGCGGACAAATATGTCCGTAATCGGATGGAGATCGGGATGGAGAGGGAGATCGCGACATGGACAGCCTGAACGGCTTCATGGTTTTCGTGCAGGTGGCCGAGACCCGCAGCTTTGTCGCGGCCGGGCGAATGCTCGGCGTGTCGGCATCCGCGATCGGCAAGAGCGTGGCCCGGCTGGAAAACAAGCTTGGCGTACGGCTGTTCCATCGCAGCACGCGCAGCATCACGCTGACGGCCGAAGGCGCACGGTTCCTCGAACGCAGCCGCCGCATCCTCGCGGAGATCGAAGCCGCGGAAATGGAGCTGTCGGAAGCGACGAAGGCACCGCGAGGCCGGCTGCGCGTCAGCCTGCCGCTGGTCAGTTCGCTGCTGCTGCCGGTCCTTGCCGACTTCATGCGCGACTACCCCGACATCGAGCTCGATCTGGACTTCACCGACAGGATGGTCGACGTGATCGAGGAAGGCTTCGACGCAGTGGTCAGAACCGGCGAACCGACCGACTCGCGCCTGTCAGCCCGCCGGCTCGGCGTCTTCGAAGGGATGCTGGTGGCCTCGCCGGACTATCTGGCGCGCCGTGGCACACCGAAAGTGCCCGCCGATCTGCTGGACCACGCCTGCCTGCACTATCGCTTCCCCAACAGCGGCAAGCTCGAAACGTGGCCGCTCCGTCGTGCGCCCCGCCAACCGGAACTGCAGCTCCCGACATCGATGATCTGCAACAACATCGAGACGCGCGTTTGCTTTGCGCTGCAAGGCCTGGGGATCGCGTTCGTGCCCGACTTTTCGGTCAGGGACCTGGTCGCCAGCGGACAGCTCACACGCGTGCTGGACGGCCATCTGGAATGGGCAAACCCGTTTTACGTGCTGTGGCCGGCCAGCAAGCATCCATCGCCAAAGGTGCGGGTGTTTGTCGATTTTCTTTGTGCGCGGGTGTTTCCTTCGACGGAAACACGGCGTGCCGTGAAGCCCCGGCGGCCGGCGCAACGAGCGCGGCGCCAGGCGTAATGGCACGTCGTGCCTCTTGGTTGAGGTTCAGTTCGGCAATCTTGTCGTTGCCGATCGTGAACAGAAATCCCGATCAGGCCAGACGGTCCAGTTTGCGCAAGCGGGAACGCAAGTACTGCTCGACATCAATCGTCTCGTACCCATTACGGGCATTGAAAGTTGCGGCCTTGTCCCACCACATGCCGTCGCCAAGGGCAAACGCCGCACGATAACGCGCCATCGCGTCGTCCGGGGCGGATGCGAGGTCGGCGCGCAATTTGGCCAGGGTCCATACGGTCTTCTCGAACGTCTCTCCCGTGACACGCTCGATGACCTTCGCCAGTTGTCCGTATGAGATCGTGTCACCGGCGACGTATACGACCTCGTTGGCAATCCGCGGCTCGGCCAGCAGGATTTCCGTGGTGAGCCGGCCGATGTCTTCGGGCGTTGTCACGGTTACCTTGGTATCCCAGCTTCCGAGGCCGTGAATCGTCCTGCGTTCCAGATCCACCACGTCGAAAGCCGGCTCGAACAGGAAGCTTGTGAACATTCCCGTCGAGACGATTACCCATTCGGTCCCATTCTGACTACGCAGCCATTGCCTGACCTCATATTGTTCGTCAAAGACGGGCTGACCGCTGCCGCGACCGACGACGTCATAATCGACGCCGAACTGCCACGGAAAATACCGCCGCACACCCGCTGCCAGCACCGCACGGGTGATCCTCAATTGCGTGCCAGGCCCGGCCACGAAGCCCGTGCAGTTCAAGACAGTGTCGTACGTCTCAAATCGCTTCTTCAGAGCTTCTTCGTCGGAAGCCAGATCGAAGCCGATGACGTCTACCCCCATCTCTCGAAGTTCAGCGAGATGCTTGGCATCTTGCGGCGATGGGTTGTCAACGGTACCGGGCGATACCAGTGCGGTGACCGACGCCTGCCGCGCTCGCATACGCGGCGCGAGCGTGCGCAATACGGCCATTCCGAGTTGGCCAGCGCCCAGGACAAGCACGTCCTGCCGGACCGAATCACGCTGAGTCATGCTCTTCATTCCTTCAGAATTTCAATGTAATTTCGCAACCTCCAGGAAGTGCCCTCGGGTATCCCGATCCTTTTAGTAGCACCCCGCCTCGACCGCAGCACCAGCAAAGAAAACAATCTGGTGTCGATCAAGCGCTATGCTGCACCGGTTCGGCGTAGAGATTGGCTTCAGCGGGTCAACTTCATCATTTGATTTAATTGAATAATCTGGCCCACAACGCCACAACGCATCAGGCAAGGCAAATCGCATGGATAGACTGCAGGCCATGGAAACCTACGTTCGTGTGATCGAGGCCGGCAGCTTCAAGAAGGCGGCCGATACCATGCACGTGCTTCCTTCCACCGTGACACGCACGCTCAAGGAGCTCGAGTCGCACCTCGGTGCGCGGCTGCTGAACAGGACAACACGCGCCCTCAGCATGACCGATGCGGGGCTGCGCTACTACGACAGTTGCAAGGCGATCCTGTCCGATGTGCGGGTGGCCGAAAGCATGGTTGCGCAAGAGACAGGCGCGCTGCGGGGAGCCATCCGCGTCGGCACCACGCCATCGCTTGCCAAGAATTTTCTTATTCCGGCGTTGCCGGCCTTTCGTGAACGCTATCCAGGGATAACGCTGGACTTCCAACTCCACGACGCCACCGTGGATATTATCCAGCGCGGCCTGGACTGCGTCATTCGAGCCGGAGAACCTTCCCCGTCTCGGCTAGTTGCGCGGCGCATTGGCGAGTTTCATTGGTATGTATGTGCTTCACCGAACTATCTGCAAAGCCATGGCGAGCCCACCACCCTGGACGCGCTCAAGCAGCACGTTGCGGTCGGTTACATCCACAGCCAAACAGGCCGTCCAATCCGGTGGATTTTCCAGCAAGGCACAAACGTCGTCACATTGCCGATGTCGGAGCATGTCAGCGTGGATGACACCGATGCTTATGTGGCGGCTGGCGTAGCCGGCCTGGGCTTGATCCGCGTGGCCAGCTATATGGTGCGACAGCATATTGCGGACGGCCGCTTGGTCAGGCTGCTGGCGGATATCGAAGCACCACCCGAGCCGGTATCCATCCTCTATCCCCACAGCCGCCACCTTGCACCGACCATTCGGGCCTTCATCGACTGGTGCTCAGAGATCATGGGGAATGCAGCATCTGACTGGTGAAATACGGGGCATTTGACGCGAGAGATCGCATCGCATGAAAGGCCGGGTCAATCGCAAATGCAAAGCCCGCTATTAAGCGGGCTTCGATGTACTGGGAGGCTTCTATGTGGCAGCCGGTGGGAGATACCAGATCACTCCCACTCAATCGTCGCCGGCGGCTTCCCCGAAACGTCATACACGACCCGGTTCAAACCCCGCACTTCATTGATGATCCGATTCGAGCAGCGACCCAGCAGCGCATACGGCAGGTGCGCCCAGTGGGCGGTCATGAAGTCGGTGGTCTGCACCGCGCGCAGTGCCACGACGTAGTCGTAGGTCCGCCCATCGCCCATCACGCCGACCGACTTGACCGGCAGGAACACGGCGAAGGCCTGGCTGGTCAGGTCGTACCAGGTCTTGCCCACCTGCTCTTCCGTGCAGAGACCCGCGGCGGCGTCCTGAGGCGTCGCGATGGTGCCGCGCAGTTCTTCGATGAAGATCGCGTCGGCGCGGCGCAGCAGGTCGCCGTATTCGCGCTTGACCTCGCCAAGAATCCGCACGCCCAGGCCCGGACCCGGGAACGGGTGGCGGTAGACCATTTCGGGCGGCAGGCCGAGTTCGACGCCGAGTTCGCGCACTTCGTCCTTGAACAGGTCGCGCAGCGGCTCCAGCAGCTTCAGGCCCAGCGTCTCGGGCAGGCCGCCGACGTTGTGGTGGCTCTTGATCGTGGTCTGCTTCTTGGTCTTGGTCCCGCCCGACTCGACCACGTCCGGATAAATGGTGCCCTGGGCCAGCCACTTGGCGCGGGTCAGCTTCTTGGCCTCGGCCTGGAACACTTCGACGAACTCGCGGCCGATGATCTTGCGCTTCTGCTCGGGATCGGTGACGCCGGCCAGATGGCCCAGGAACTGTTCCGAGGCGTCGATGTGCACGACCTTGGCGTGCAGGCGGCCGGCGAACATCTCCATCACCAGCTTGCCTTCGTCCTGGCGCAGCAGGCCGTGGTCGACGAACACGCAGGTCAGCTGGTCGCCGATCGCGCGATGGATCAGCGCCGCGGCCACCGACGAATCGACGCCGCCCGACAGGCCGAGGATCACTTCCTCGTCGCCCACCTGCTCGCGGATCTTCGCCACGGCCTCGTCGATATGGTTGCGCATCACCCAGTCCGGGCGCGCGCCGGCGATCTTCAGCACGAAGCGCTCCAGCATTTCGCGGCCCTTGATCGTGTGGGTGACCTCGGGGTGGAACTGCACCGCGTAGTAGCCGCGCGCTTCGTCGGCCATGCCGGCGATCGGGCAGCTCGGGGTCGAGGCCATCAGCTTGAAGCCCGGGGGCAGCTCGGTGACCTTGTCGCCGTGGCTCATCCAGACCTTCAGCATGCCGTGGCCTTCCGGCGTGACGAAGTCCTGCACGTCCTTCAGCAGCTCGGTATGGCCGTGCGCGCGCACCTCGGCGTAGCCGAATTCGCGCGAGTCGCTCCACTCGACCTTGCCGCCCAGCTGCACGGCCATGGTCTGCATGCCGTAGCAGATGCCCAGCACCGGCACGCCCAGGTCCCACACCGCCTGCGGCGCGCGCAGCTGATGGTCTTCATAGGTGCTGGCGTGGCTGCCCGACAGGATGATGCCCTTCGGCGCGAACTCGCGCACGAATTCGTCCGACACGTCGTTCGGATGGATCTCGCAATAGACGTGCGCCTCGCGGACGCGTCGCGCGATCAGCTGCGTAACCTGCGAGCCGAAATCAAGGATGAGGATTTTGTCGTGCATGATGGGGAGCGTTTGACGTGTCGACCGGTTCGACATCGGTCACCACTTCGGTGCCGGGACCGTAGCCGGGCGGCGGCGTGATGACCGGCTCGCGCCGGACTTCGGGGGATGGGGATGGGTGAATGGTTGGCGCAGCGGCCGTGGGACGGTTGGCCGCCGCCAGCTCGGCTTCGCGGCGCAGCAGTTCGTCGCGCTCGCGATTGCGGATGCGCTTGGCCAGCGGAATCTGCACCAGCGCGAAGAAGGCCAGCATCGCGGCCAGCAGTCCGAGCCAGATTCGGCCGGCGCCCTGCACCGGCAGATCGAAGAAGATCAGCCAGGCCGCGATCAGCAACGCGCACGCCAGATTGACGGGCCCTGCCATGCGGGCCACCGGCACGGTCAACTGACCGCGGAAGGCGGCTTGCGCCAGCAGCCATGCGACGCCGAGCAGCGTGAAGCCGAGCAGTTGGCCATACAGCGCCGGTTGCGGCTGCGGCAATTGCAGCGCGGCATAGAAGGTGGCGAACGGCGCGAGCAGCAGCACCGCGCCGAGCGCGAGGTCGAACAGGGCATCGAAGAACAACACGGCGCGGAGCAGGACCTTCATCGATTCTCCTTGGTGGACTGCCGCCGACTGACCGGCGGACCGACAAACGAAACTTGCGGGCCGGTCCACGTGGCCGGCTGGGATCGTGCGATACGCAGGCCCGGATGTGACGCGCGGCCGCACCGCCGTCAGGCCGTGCAGCCGCGCATCACCGGCATCGCGCATGGCGCGGCGCTCGCCGGTCAGTCGTGACGTCAGTCGATATGGTAGTTCGGTGCTTCCTTGGTGATCTGCACGTCGTGGACATGCGACTCGCGCATGCCCGCGGCGGTGATCTGCACGAACTGCGCGGTCTCGTGCCATTCGGCGATCGAGCTGCTGCCGCAATAACCCATCGAGGCGCGCACGCCGCCGGTCAGCTGGTGGATGATGGCCATCACCGAGCCCTTGTAGGGCACGCGGCCTTCGATCCCTTCGGGGACCAGCTTGTCGACATTGGCGGTGTTGTCTTCCTGGAAGTAGCGATCGGCCGCGCCGTCCTTCATCGCACCGACCGAGCCCATGCCGCGGTAGCTCTTGAACGAGCGGCCCTGGTACAGGAACACCTCGCCCGGCGCTTCCTCGGTGCCCGAGAACATGCCGCCCATCATCACGGTATCCGCACCGGCGGCCAGCGCCTTGGCGATATCGCCCGAATAGCGCACGCCCCCATCGGCAACCAGCGGCACGCCGGTACCGGCGAGCGCCTCGGACACGTTCGACACCGCGGTGATCTGCGGCACGCCGACGCCGGCAACGATACGGGTGGTACAGATCGAGCCCGGGCCGATGCCGACCTTGACGCCGTCGGCGCCATGCTCGACCAGCGCGCGGGCGGCTTCGCCGGTGGCGATATTGCCGCCGATCACCTGCACGTGCGGGAAGTTGTCCTTGACCCAGCGGACGCGGGTCAGCACGCCCTGGCTATGGCCGTGGGCGGTGTCGACCACGATCACGTCGACGCCGGCCTTGACCAGCAGCTCGACACGCTCGTCGTTGTCCGGACCGACGCCGACCGCCGCGCCGACGCGCAGCTGGCCATGGTCGTCCTTGCTCGCCAGCGGGTGCTCGACCGCCTTCTGGATGTCCTTGACGGTGATCAGGCCACGCAGCTCGAAAGCGTCGTTGACGACCAGCACGCGCTCCAGGCGGTGGCGGTTCATCAGGCGCTTGGCCTCGTCCAGGCTGGCGCCCTCTGCCACGGTGACGAGCTTGTCGCGCGGGGTCATCTTGGCGCGCACCGGCGCGTCGAGTTCTTCCTCGAAGCGCAGGTCGCGGTTGGTGATGATGCCGACTACGGTCTTGCCTTCCAGCACCGGGAAGCCCGAGATGCCGTGCTGCTGCGACAGCGCGATCACGTCGCGGATCTTCATGTCCGGTGAAATGGTGATCGGATCACGCAGCACGCCCGATTCGTAGCGCTTGACCCGCGCGACTTCCCGCGCCTGGTCGGACGGCTTCAGGTTCTTGTGAACGATGCCGATACCGCCTGCCTGCGCCATGGCGATCGCCAGACGCGCTTCCGTCACGGTATCCATGGCGGCGGAAACCAGCGGAATGTTCAATTCGATCGAGCGGGTCAGGCGGGTGCGGAGGGAGACATCCCGGGGGAGGACGGCCGAATAGGCCGGCACGAGCAGCACATCATCGAACGTGAGTGCTTTCTGGACAAGACGCATAGCGATTCCTCTAGGCGCAAAATCGAATTATACAGGAACCGCCTTTTGCATGACGCCTGCGCGCTCGGAAATTGCCGGGCGGATGCTATCCTTTGAGGCTTTTCTGAGCGGAGGCGCGTCCAGCGCGGCAAAACGGATGGGGATCGGCGTACTGTGCGGCCTGCTGGCCGGCGCGTTCTGGGGCATGGTGTTCATCGCGCCGAAGCTGCTGCCGGTGTTTTCGCCGTGGGAGCTGGCGATCGGCCGCTACCTGGCCTACGGGCTGGTGGCGGTGGTTGCGGCGGCGCCGCTGATGCGCCGCATCGCCCGCAAGCTGACCCGCGCCGACTGCATCGCCCTGCTGCGCCAGGCGTTCACCGGCAACCTGCTCTACTACGTGCTGCTGGCCTTTGGCGTGCAGCTGGCGGGGGTCGGGCCGACCTCGCTGATCATCGGCATCCTGCCGATCTCCGTGACCGTGATGGGCCGGCGCGACCACGGCGCGGTGCCGCTGTCGCGGCTGCTGCTGCCCCTGCTGGTGGTGGCTGTGGGCATCGCCTGCATCAACCTGGACCTGTTCGCCGGCGGCGGCCACGGCGCCCATGGGGCGGCCGCGGCCGAGGCGGCGCGGCCCGTATGGCAGAAGCTGGCCGGCGTGGTCTGCGCGGCCGGCGCGCTGGTCTGCTGGACGCTGTACGCGGTCGACAATGCCCGCTACCTGCAGCGCAATCCGCAATACAGCGGCAACGAATGGTCGGCGCTGTACGGGCTGTCGACCGGCATCGTCTCGGCGCTGCTGGCGCTGGTCGGCTGGCTGCTGTTCCGCGACGTGCTGACCGCGCCGGGCAGCGGGCGCGACTGGCAATGGTTCTGGTGGGTCAATGCCGCGGTGGCGCTGGGCGCCTCGCTGATCGGCAACAACCTGTGGAATATCGCCAGCCGGCGGCTGCCGCTGACGCTGTCGGGCCAGATGATCGTGTTCGAGACGCTGTTCGCGCTGGCCTACGGCTTCCTGTACGAGCAACGTTGGCCGCGGCCGCTGGAGCTGGCGGCGATCGTGCTGCTGATGATCGGTGTGGCGTGGTCGGTGCGGCTGCATGCGGGCGACAAGACCGCGGCGCCGGCGGTGGGTGAGCCTGCGAACGCCGAATCCGCCGAATCGGACCAGGCCGGCAAACGCCCCGCCTGAGCCGTAGCGGCCCGGCCGGGCCGCACCCCCTACCGGTCGCTCAGCGCCCTACCGCCTCGCTGTCACCGCCGCCGCGCATCCACTTCTGCCCCTCCCTCGTCCCGGCCTCGCGCGCCTTCTGCACGCGGCGCCGGCGCGCCGTCTTGGGATCGGCCACCAGCGGCCGGTAGAGTTCGATGCGATCGCCCTCGCGCACTGCCGTCTCCGGCGTCTTGAGCTTGCCGAAGATGCCGACGCGCAGCGTAGCCGGATCGAGCTCCGGGTGGGCCGCCAGCACGCCGCTGGCCTCGATCGCCGCGGCGATGGTGGTGCCGGCGGGCAATTCGATGTCCTTCAGGAAGACGGCGTCCGGCCTGGCGTAGCAGACCGCCACGCGGACGGTGGCGCCGCCCTGCTCAGCGATTCCAGCGATTTCAGGTATTGCCATAGACCACCTCCGCGCGCTTGACGAAGGCGTCGACGAAGGTGTTCGCGATCATGCTGAACACCGGCCCGATGATCTTCTCGAGGATGATGCTGGAGAACTCGTAATGCAGATGGAATTCGATCTTGCAGGCATCCTCGCGCAGCGGAATGAAATTCCAGTAGCCGTTGAAGGTCTTGAACGGACCATCGGCGAAATTCATGTCGATGCGGGTCGGCCGATGCTGGGTATTGCGCGTATGGAAGTACTGCTTGATGCCGTTGAAATGAATATGCAGCTTGGCGTCGAGCAGCGTCTCGGTCTGTTCGAATATTTCCACGCCACCGCACCAGGGCAGGAACTTGGGATAGTCCTCGACGCGCGTGACCAGGTCGTACATTCGCTCGGCCGAATAACCGAGCAGCACGGTTTTATGGACGTCTGCCATGAGTTGACGGTTCTGGGCCGATGGCTGTCCACGGGCGACAACCGGGGCCGGTCTGTTTGCTAGAATCCGGATTTTAGCCGACGCGCGCCTGCCCTGGCGCACACTCCGGCCGGGACGCCGCCATCGGCCGCGGCGCC
>JAPSLC010000096.1:0-1990 GCA_031181345.1 Cupriavidus sp.
TGATGCCGCCGATGTAGTACAGCGCGAACTCCGACAGGCCGGCGTAGCCGTTGCCCGCGAACAGGTTCTGGCCGTCCTTCCAGATCGACTGGTGCACGTGCATGCCCGAGCCGTTGTCGCCGACCACCGGCTTGGGCATGAAGGTCGCGGTCTTGCCGTAGGTGTGGGCGACGTTCTGGATCACGTACTTCTGCAGCTGCGTCCAGTCGGCGCGCTGCACCAGCGTGCTGAACTTGGTGCCGATCTCGTTCTGGCCCTGGCCGGCCACTTCATGGTGGTGGACTTCGACGGGGATGCCCAGCGATTCCAGGATCAGGCACATTTCCGAACGCATGTCCTGGAAGGTGTCGATCGGGGCGACGGGGAAGTAGCCGCCCTTCTTGCCCGGACGGTGGCCGCTGTTGCCGTGCTCGAACTCACGGGCCGACGACCACGGCGCTTCTTCCGAATGGATCTTGACGAAGCAGCCCTGCATGTCGATGTTCCAGGTCACGCCGTCGAAGATGAAGAACTCGGGCTCCGGACCGAAGTAGGCGGTGTCGCCCAGGCCGGTGCTCTTCAGATAGGCTTCGGCGCGCTTGGCGATCGAACGCGGGTCGCGGTCGTAGCCCTTGCCGTCCGACGGCTCGATCACGTCGCAGGTCAGCACCAGCGTCGGCTCTTCGTAGAACGGGTCGATATGGGCGGTGTTCGGGTCCGGCATCAGCAGCATGTCCGACGCCTCGATCCCCTTCCAGCCAGCGATGGACGAGCCGTCGAAAGCATGGCCGCTCTCGAACTTGTCGTCACCGAAGTGCGAGGTCGGCACGGACACGTGCTGCTCCTTGCCCTTGGTGTCGGTGAAACGGAAGTCGACGAACTTGACGTCGTTTTCCTTCACCAGCTTCATCACATCTGCAACGCTCTGCGCCATGCCTATCTCCTGGTAATTCGGCTGAGTTCAGTTGGAGCCATTCACGTGCCGGCCGCCGGGGGCGCATCGCTGCCGCCTGCCGGCGGCGACCGGCGATCAAAAGGACGAAGCATGTTAGCAGAAAGCATGCCAACGTCCGCACGGATTTGGCGCGCCGGTGACGCCCGCGCCTCCCCTGCGTCTCGCTTGCCGCGGGGTGTTCCCGGAATCTGTGCATTGGCGCGGGAAGGCGCCCTCGCACCGCCTTGGCGCAAGGGCCGGGACGGATGCCTGACGCGCCGCGACGGTGCTCCGCAGGCGCGTGGGCTGGGGCCTTGAGGACCCGCCGCAAACCCCAATCCGGTGCACTCACATGACCCAATGCACCGTTATGGTGCCATCGGCACCATGCTGGCGCCAGCGCCGATTGTCGGCCGTTTCAAACAGGCCTTTCCTGCGGCCTGGCCGCGCCGGCGGAGTAGAATAACGGTCTTCGCCGAAGGCGTGGCCGCGATCGGCGTCACGCTCCCATCGATCCAAACCGTCCCCTGCAATGACCACCCGAGACGCGCTTCTGCAGGCCGCCAACGCGCGGCAACAACAGGACCAACTGCCCTACTACGGCGCGCTGACGCCGCAGCAAGCCTACGATCTGCTGATGGCCGATCCCAACGCGGTGCTGGTCGACGTGCGCACCCAGGCGGAGCTGGACTGGGTCGGCGGCCCGGATGTGCCGCAGCGCCAGTCGCTGCATGTGGAATGGTCCGGCTATCCCGGCGGCGCGCAGAATCCGCGCTTCGTCGAGGAGCTGAAGGCCAAGGTGCCGCAGGACGCGCCGGTGCTGTTCCTGTGCCGCAGCGCGGCCCGCTCCAAGCACGCCGCCCGGGTCGCCACCGAGGCCGGCTACCGCTATGCGATGGATGTGCTGGAAGGCTTCGAAGGCCCGCGTGACGAGCACCATCACCGCAAGACCGTCGAGGGCTGGTGCGTGCGCGGCCTGCCGTGGCACGGGGCTTGAGGGCTCGAACGGATTCATCGACGCGCTGATTTTCTCCCCTCTCCCGCTTGCGGGAGAGGGGTCGGGGGAGAGGGCAACCG
>JAPSLC010000096.1:2000-9697 GCA_031181345.1 Cupriavidus sp.
GTCGAGCCCACGCGCCACCGGACCTCAACGCCGGCACTGTCGAAACGCACGGGTTGCGACCATCGTCGTCCCCGGGGCCGGGGGGGGCCCGCCCGGCGCCCCCCCCCGGGGGGGCGGCGGGGGCGGGGGGGGCCCCCCCCCCCCGCCCCGGCCGCCCCCGCGCCCCCCCCCCCCCGCCCCCCCGGCCCCCCCCCCCCCCCCCCCCCCCCCCACCGCGCTCGCCATCACGATGCGCTGACGCATGGCCACCGCCCTGTCCCTCTCCCCCAGCCCCTCTCCCGCTAGCGGGAGAGGGGAGCAAACCCGCGCTGATGCGCAGCGCTCGGGCAAATGGCACTACCCCGCGCTGACGCCCGCCCCCACGTTCTCCACCACCTCGAAGCCCATCGCGCGCACGCCGTCGCGCAGCATCGCGTAGGCGGGCTCCACCAGTGCCGGCGCGCCCTTGACGCCCAGGTCGATATGCCGGCGCGCATAGAGCTCGCCGCGCTGGGCGTCGCCGACCGACGGAAGGCTGAACACACGCACGCCCGGGAAGCCGGTCTCGATCTGTTCCATCAGCGGCGTCAGCGTCGACTCCGGCGCCTCGAACACCAGGAAGGCGCGTTCGACGTGCTGCACCTGGTGGAACAGGTGCGAATACTCGTTGTCCAGCACCCACTCCATCATCGGCCACGCCATCACCGGGAAGCCCGGCATGAAATGGTGGTGGCCGATCGAGAAGCCCGGGATCCGGTTGTAGCTATTGGGGATGATGCGGGCCCCGCGCGGGAACTCGCCCATCTTGAAGCGATGCTGGTTCTCGGGCAGCGACAGGTCGCCCTTGACCGGATCGCCGCCCGCCGTTTCCGCGATGCGCTGCGCGATCAGCTCCCTCGCCTCGGGATGCAGCTCGAGCGGCACGCCCAGCGCCGCGGCCGCGCACTGGCGCGTGTGGTCGTCCGGCGTCGCGCCGATGCCGCCGGTGCAGAACACCACGTCCGGGCCCGCCAGCGTGCGGCGCAGCGTCGCGGTGATGCGCTCGCGCTCGTCGCCGACATACTCGGCCCATTGCAGCGCCAGTCCGCGCTCGGCCAGCAGCGCGATCGCGCGCCGCATGTGCTTGTCCTCGCGTCGTCCCGACAGAATCTCGTCGCCGATCACGATCAGGCCGAAACCCATGATGTCCCTCATTTCAGGATGATTCGATGCGGCGCACGTCCGACGGCGCCAGTTCAATCACGTCCGGCCCGGCCGGGGGCGGCGCCACCGATTGCCGCTCGGCGCGCAGCTGTGCGAGCGCATGCAGGCAGTAGTGGCCGAACCACAGCGCCGAGAAGATGAAGATCAGCGCGTAGAGCCACAGCGCGCCGGCCAGCACGAACGGAAACAGGAAGATGATCGCCGCCGACGACACCCACAGCAGCGTCGGCGCCGAGCCCAGCAGACCGACCACCACGCCGATGATCAGCAGCGGCATCCGGTGGCGCCGCATGATGGCCTTGCGCTCGTCGACGCTGGCATGGTCGGCCAGCGCGTCGTAGGTCATCACGCGATAGGTCAGCCAGCCCCACAGCAGCGGCGGGACCAGCGCGAAGAACGGCGGCACCAGCCACAGCGGCAGCGAAATCAGCACCAGCAGCAGGAACACGCCGGTGCTCGACAGCGAATGCCAGACGCTGCCCAGCACGCTGCCGCCCTGGCTCTTGGCCAGTTCCGGATAGCTGCGCTCGAGGAAACGCACCGCCGCGGGCACCGACCACAGGCCGATGAACAGCAGCAGCGAGGCGACCGCCAGCGGAATCGTCAGCGCGACCACGAACAGCGGCGCCACCACCGCGCGCAGCGACGCCAGGCCGAACCAGTCGAGCGCGCCGTAGATCCAGCTGGTGAAGATCGAGGTTTCGAGGAAGCCGCGCGCGGCGGTCATCACCGGATCCCAGGTGAAATACAGCAGGCCGCCCCAGAACACGGTGGCCAGCACAAAGGGAATCACGGTCAGCGCCAGCATGCGCGGATGCAGCTGGCTGATCAGCGCGCGGACAAAGGAGCGGACGAGGTCGTTCATGCAAAAGGCGAAGGTCGAAACGGATCGGCGTGGAGATTCGGGCGGCGCAGGCCGCGCGCAGCGGTGCGGCGGCGGCCGGCCATCAGGGCCGATTCAGGTCGGACAGACTAGCACACGTGCCCGGCACGCATCGTGTCCGAGCGGCATGGTCGCCGCCCGCGGCGACGGCCTCAGGCGCGCCGGAACCAGCGCTTGATGCCGTACCACTGCTGCTGCAGCAGGCCGGCGCCGTAGTCGCGCCCGCGTCCCGCCGGCGGCGGCAACTGGTCGCGGATGCCGGTGGCATGGTAGTCGTCGACGAAGCGCGCAGTGCCGAACAGCATGTCCCACCAGGGGAACAGCACGCCGTAGTTGCAGCCGCCCAGCCGCGCGGGCCGCCCGTGCGCCTCGTGGCCGATGCCGATCGCATGATGCGTGCGGTGAAAGCGCGGCGACACCAGCAGCCGTTCGCCGATGCGGCCGAAATGCAGCCGCACATTGGCATGCTGCAGGCTCTGCATCAACTGCGACAGCGCCACCAGCAGCAGAAACTGCGACGGCTCGACGCCGATCGCCAGCGCGGTCACCGCGAACACCAGGCTGCGCAGCAGGTCGTCCAGCAGATGGTTGCGGTTGTCGCTCCACAGCGTCATCTGCCGCTGGCTGTGATGCACCGCATGCAGGCACCACCACCAGCGCACGGTATGCGACAGCCGGTGATACCAGTAGCCGAGCAGGTCGAACAGCAGCAGATAGACCAGGAAGCTGACCAGCGGCTCGCTGGTGACCCCGGGCCACCAGTCCTCGACGTTGATCCGTTGCCAGCCGGCCAGGTGCAGGCGCCCTTCGATCGCGTCGACCACCGGGTCGAGCGAGAAGAACAGCACCAGACGGAACAGGCCGAGCCGGTGGATCATCGTGTACAGCATGTCGGTGCGGATCGCTGCGCGATCGGTGACCGGCTCGACCGGACGCAGCCGCTCCAGCGGCCAAAGCAGCGCCACCATCACGGTCAGCTGCAGCAGGCCGACCACCAGCCATTCGGTGCCGGTGAAGGCGTCCTCGGCATAGCCGCCGAGGCCGAGCGCGTAGACCACCGGCAGCACCACGTGCTGGAACAGCGCGCCCTCGAGATCGCCGAGCCAGGCGTCCAATGTCTGCAGCATCAGTTGGCCCCTCCCCCGGCGGCGGCCGGCCTGGCCTGGCGGTAGTCCGGATGCTCGCGCAGCGTGGCGAAGCAGAAGCCCTTGCGGCGCAGCCCCTCGATCAGCGGCTCGAGCACGGCCGGCGCCCATGGATCGCGGCGCGACCAGATGCCCAGATGCGCCATCGCGATATCGCCGTCGCGCAGGTCGCGCAGCGCCCGCGTCAGCAGCGCCGTGTTCGGATAGCGGTCGGAGTCGAGCTCGTCGCCGAGGAATCCGGCCTGTGCCCATCCCACATGGCGATAGCCGCATTGACGCGCCCAGGCCAGCGTCTGCGGCGCGGTGCGTCCGCCCGGCGCACGCCACAGCGAGTCGATCTTCACCCCGGCCAGGCGCTGCAGCGCCGCGGCGCTGCGGTCAAGCTCGGCGCAGAACGCGGCCTGGTCCATCGCGATGTCGTGGCCGGCCTGCGGGCCGAACTGCGGCCGCATCACCACCTTGCCGCCGCGCGTGCTGCGCAGGTACACGTGGTCGAAGGTATGCGAGCCGAACGCGTGGCCGTCGGCGGCCAGCGCCTTCCAGTACGGCGCCCAGCCCGGATCGAGCGAATGATCGCCGCGCACGGTCGGTTCGTTGGCCAGGAAGAAGGTCGCGCGCACGCGCTGGCGGCGCAGCACGTCGGCGATCAGCTGCGCCTGGCTCATGCTGCCGGTATCGAAGGTCAGGTACAGGGTGCCGGCGCGGCAGTCGTCCGGGGCGGCATGGGCGGATGGCGATATCACCGTCAGCCAGGACATCAGCAACGCGACAATCGTGCGATTCCGCACGGCACGACGTTTGGTAATGGCCAGTGGGGTGCTCCCTCTCCCCCTCATGGGGGAGAGGGTTGGGGAGAGGGGGTGGTTTCCGGCGGCGGTGACATGGCGGACGCCGCTTGCCCTCTCCCCCGCCCCTCTCCCGCGCAGCGGGAGACGGGAGAAAACCGCCAGGGACAGCATTCGCCGCAGAAAGGCAAGCCTCATACCGCCCCCGTCAATACAGCGGCGCCCGCGTGCGGAAATAGATGCCGTGCGGCGAGCGCCCGACGCGGATGGTCTTGACCAGCTTGCGGCTCGGCACGTCAATCACGCCGACCGCACGGGCCCAGCGGAAGGTAACCCACAGCGTCTTGCCGTCGGCGGCGAGCTCCATGTCGTCCGGCCCCGGCGGCAGACCGGTGATGTCGCCGACCTTGGTCAGCGTCTGCTGGTCCAGGATGCTGATGGTGCCGGAGACGCGGTTGGTCAGCAGCAGATGGCGCTTGTCGCCGAGCGCGCGGAAGTTGTGCGCGCCCTTGCCGGTCTGGATCTGCTTGACCACCGCGCGGGTGCGCCAGTCGATCACGGCGACATAGTCGGCACCGGTCATGCCGACCAGCAGATAGCGCTGGTCCGGCGTGACCCAGATGCCGGCCGGCGCCGAGCCGGCTTCCATGCGCCACAGCAGCGTCTGCGTCGGCAGGTCGATCGCCGCCACCTCGTTGGAGTCCTGCAGCGTGACGAAGGCGATGCGGCTGTCGGCGGTAAAGGCGATATGGCTGGGCGTGCGGCCCAGCGGCAGCTGTTTCGCCGGCTTCAGCGTGCGCCCGTCCCAGCGGTACAGATCGACGCGGTCGAGCCGGTTGCCGGTGACGACGAACCATTTCTGGTCCGGCGAGAAGCCGATGTGATACGGATCGTCGATGTCCGGCACCCGCTGCTGGACCCGGCCGGTGACCGGATCGAGGAACACCAGGTCGTTGCCGACCGCGTTGGCGACGATCAGGGAGCGGTCGTCGGGCGTGGCGATCAGGTGGTGGGGCTCCTTGCCGACCGGGAAGGTTTCCAGCACCTTCTGGCTGTCGCGGTCGATCAGCGTAACGCTGGCATCACCCGAGTTGAGGACCACGACCACTTCGGCGTGGGCCGGCAGGGCCGGCAATGCCGCCGCACCAAGACAGGCCCAGGTGAAGCAGGCGGCGACGACACGACGAAAGACGGGCATATGCAGGGCGAACGAACGGTTGGCGGACCGTTCGGGACGGTCGGCGGAAAGGATACGAGCAAGGAAACGGATCAGGCGGAAGGGCACGGTCCGGACGGACCGCTTGCCCCCGGATAATGCGACCGCCAAGGCCCACGCATTCTAACGTCGAGCCCCACCGTTTCGATGACCGGATGCGCCAAAATCGTGCGCCGGCCGCCCTACCGTTGCATCGACTCCCACACCTTCTGCAGACGCTTGACAGACATCGGCACTGGCGTTCGCAATTCCTGCGCGAACAGCGCGATGCGCAGCTCCTCCAGCATCCAGCGGAATTCCTCGAGCCGGGCATCCTCGCCGCCCCTGCCCTGCACCCGCCGCTGCTTGTCCGCGCGCTGCCACTGCTGCAGCAGCGGCGCCATCTCCTGCTGGCGCTGCGTATCCCGGGACGGATCGCCCTTGAGCTTGTCGATCCGCATCGCGATGCCCTTCAGATAGCGCGGGAAGTGCACCAGCCTGTCGTAGGGGGTCTCGGCCAGGAAATGCTTGCCCATCAGCTGCGACAGCTGCGACTGCATGTCGGCGTGCGCCGCGGCGAAGGGCTTGGCCTGCAGCAGCTTGCGCGGCAGCGCGGCGTATTCGGCCAGGATGGTGCCGGCCAGCCGGGCGATTTCCTGCGCCAGCAGGCCGAGCCGCCCGCGCCCCTCCTCCTTGCGCGCGGCGAACTCTGCCTCGTTGCGCGGCAGCGGCGCCTGCATGCAGGCGCGCTCGAGCGCCAGCATCACGATCTGGTCGCGCAGCATGTCCTGCGTGCCCAGCGTCATGTACTGCATCGCCATCTGGGACAGCCCGGGGATGTTCTTCTGCACGAACTTGACCTGCTCGCGCAGCTGCAGCGCGAACAGCCGCCGCAGCCCGGCATGGTGCAGCCGCTCGGCCTCCTGCGGATCGTCGAACACCTCGACGTCGCAGTGGGTGTCGCGGTCGACCAGCGCCGGATAGCCGAACAGCGTGCGGTTGCCCTTGCGGATCTCCAGCAGCTCGGGCAGCTCGCCGAAGGTCCAGCCGGTCAGCCCTTCGTATTGCCCGGCCTCGGCGACCGGCGCCTCGCGCGCGACCAGGCTCTGGAACGACTGCTGCGCCTGTCCGCCCAGTTCGGCGCGCAGCTGGGCCAGGTTGCGCCCCATGTCGAGCTGGCGGCCGTGCTCGTCGACCACCTTGAAGTTCATGGAGTGGTGGGCCGGCAGCGTCTCCAGCTTGAAGTCCGCGCGCCGGATCATGGTGCCGGTCTGCTCGCGGATGTCGGCGATCAGCACGTCGATCAGCTCGCCCTCGGCGAACGGCCGGCGTTCGACGAAGCCCGCCGCATAGTCCGGCAGCGGCACGCAATGGCGGCGCAGCTTCTGCGGCAGCGACTTGAGCAGCAAGTGCACCTTCTCCTTGATCATGCCCGGCACCAGCCAGTCGGCGCGCTCGGGCCGGATCTGGTTCAGCGCGTACAGCGGCACCGTCAGCGTGACGCCGTCGCGGTGGCTGCCCGGCTCGAAGTGGTAGCTCAAACCCATGTCGACGCCGGCGACGTTTAGCGTCTTCGGAAACAGGTCGGTGGTGATGCCGGCCGCCTCGTGCCGCATCAGCTCTTCGCGGTTCAGGTACAGCAGCTTGCGGTCGCGCGCGCTCTCCTTCTGGTACCACTGCTCGAACTGCGTCTGCTGGTGGATGTCGGCCGGGATATGGCGGTCGTAGAACGCGTAGATCAGCTCGTCGTCGACCAGCACGTCCTGCCGGCGCGCCTTGTGTTCGAGGTTCTCGATCTCGCGCACCAGGCGCTGGTTGTGCGCGTAGAACGGCAGCCGCGTATCGAACTCGCCCTCGACCAGCGCGCGGCGGATGAACAGTTCGCGCGCCTCCTGCGGATTCATGGGTCCGTAGTGCACGCGCCGGTGCTGGTAGACCGTCAGGCCGTACAGCGTGGCGCGCTCCATCGCCAGCACCTGGCCCGCCTTCTTCTCCCAGTGCGGATCGCTCCAGCTGACCTTGAGCAGATGTCGGCCGACCTGCTCGAGCCAGTCCGGCTCGATGCGCGCCAGCGTGCGGGCGAACAACCGGCTGGTCTCGACCAGCTCGGCGGCGACCAGCCAGCGGCCCATCTTGCGCGCCACCAGCGAGCCGGGCCAAAGATGGAACTTGATGCCGCGCGCGCCCAGGTACTCGCGGCCGCGGCCGTCGGCCTCGTCCAGCTTCTGTCCGATATTGCCCAGCAGGCCGGTCAGCAGCGCCTTGTGGACCTGCTCGTAGGTCGGCTCGCTGTCGTTGAGCTTCCAGCCCTGCTCGGCGACCGTGGTCAGCAGCTGCGAATGGACGTCGCGCCATTCGCGCAGCCGCAGATGCGACAGGAAATTCGCGCGGCACTGGTCCTGCAGCTGGCGGTTGCTCTTCTTGTGCGCGACCGCGTCCTCGAACCACTTCCACAGCTTGACCCAGCCGAGGAATTCCGAGCGTTCGTCCATGAACTTGCGGTGCGC
>JAPSLC010000031.1 GCA_031181345.1 Cupriavidus sp.
GGCGGTTAAATCAAATGACAGAACTAAGTATGTAGAACTCTCTGTGGAGGATCTGCGGACGCGGGTTCGATTCCCGCCGGCTCCACCAGTATTCCGTCCGACGACATCCGCAAATCGATGTCCTGAAACCCGCGACAGCGCAAGCTTCGCGGGTTTTTGTTTTGCCATGCGAGCCGTCAACGTTCCCAGGGCATCGACGGCGCAAATATCCCGACCAGATGATCGATAAAGGTGCGCACCTTTGCCGACACATGGCTGGTGTTGGGATATAGCGCCGAGATGACATAGGGCCGCTGCGTCAACTCGAGCGGAATCGCCATCAACTGGCCGCGCTTGAGCGCGTCGACAGCCAGGAAGATCGGCAGCGAAGCAATGCCCAATCCGGCGATGGCCATGTCGCGAATCGCCTCGCCGTTGTTGGCGACGATGCGCGAACGCATGGCGACCGAGACCGGCGCGCCCTGCTCGTCCTCGAACTGCCAGAAGCGCTTGGCGTGGACCAGCGCATAGTCGATCGCATCGTGCTCCGTCAGCTCCGCGGCGCCGCTGGGCAAACCGCGGCGCTTTGCATAGTCGGGGCTGCAGCGCCGAACGCGAGGTTCGCTTGCACCCAACCAACTTCGCTTTCCATCGCGTTCGAACCCGCCATACTCTGTCTTCATCCGGGGCGGATGCCAAACGGTGCTGTCCGGACGCGCCGTCCGCCAGTGCATTCGATCGCGGCTCCCGGTCGAGCACTCCCTTTCCCCGTGCGTCTGCACCTTGGCCGCAAGCCCTCGCCCCCAGCGAGGTCCTGCGGCCTTTTCGTTGTGAGCGTCGGCGACGCATGGTGCCGCCTCCAACGTCCCCGCTCGACTGGTGGCATCATCGCGGCAACCCCGTTTTCCAACGATCTCCTTGCGGAGCACGCCGATGACGTCCTTCCAGCCCGTCCCCCTGCAATATGCCAGCCGCCTGATCAATCATGGCCCCACCGTGCTGATCACCAGCAGCGACGGCGTCCGCCGCAACGTGATGGCGGCCGCCTGGTCGATGCCCGTCGAGTTCACGCCGCCGCGCATTGCGATCGTGATCGACAAGCGCACCTTCACCCGCGAGCTGGTAGCAGCGAGCGGCAGCTTTGGCATCTGCATCCCCGGCGCGGCCGCGATCGATATGACCTACGCAGTGGGCAGCGCCACCGGCCGCGACGTCGACAAGTTCGGGCAGTTCGGCATTGCGAGCATCACCGGCCCCGAGCTCGGACTGCCGCTGATCGAAGCGGGTTGCAGCGCATGGATGGAGTGCAGGCTGATTCCGGAGCCGCACGCCGAGGATGCCTACGACACCTGCTTCGGCGAGGTCGTCGCGGCAGCCGCGGATCCGCGCGTGTTCGCCAATGGCCGATGGAAGTTCGATGCGGGCAACGAGGCGCTGCACACGATCCACCATCTGGGCGGCGGCAATTTCGTGCGCTCATCGTCGACGATTGCCGCCAAGCCGATCGCCTGAACCCATCGGCCGCGCTGAACACGACCGCGAGCGCGCCCGTTCAGCGCCTTTTCCCTGCCCGCACCGGCCGCAATGGCCGCAACGACGAAGACGCCGCCTGCCGCACCGCGCGCGTGATGGCGTCGAGCGCCGGCGAGCGGAGCCGCCATCGGTGCCAGTACAAGGGCACGTCCAGATGGCGGCCCGGCGCGAACTCGGCCAGCGCCCCTCGCGCCAGCGGCTCGCGCACGAAGGGCTCGGGCATCATGCCCCAGCCAAGCCCGCGCTGCGCGAAGGCGACGAAGCCGGCGGTCGATGGCACGTAGTGGATCGGCGGCATCGGCTGCTGCGCATCGAAGCCGATCAGCAGCGCGATAAAGCGGGCCTGCAGCGCGTCCTTGCGATTGAAGGCCAGCATCGGCGTGCGCGACAGGCTGGCGGCGTCGACGCCGCCGTCAAACGCCTGTGCGATCAACGCAGGCGAGGCCACGCCCAGATAGCGCATGACCCCTAGCGGCTCCACCGTGCAGCCCTGCACCGGCTCGGCGCTGGCGCTGACCGCCGCCATCACCACGCCCTCGCGCAGCAGCGTCGCCGAATGGTCCTGGTCTTCGACACGCAGATCGAACGACATCGCCGGCTCGGCCGGCAAGGCATCGAAGCTGGCGGGAAACCAGCTGTCGAGCGAATCCGCATTGACGGCCAGCGGCACGCGCAGCGGCATGCCGCCCCTTCCCCGCAGGCTATTGCCGTCGACATCGCCGAGCTCGGCCAGCGTTTCCGCTTCGAGCAGCGCCAGTTGCTCGGTGTAGCGCGCCAGCGTGCGGCCCGCCGCGGTGGGCTGGCATGGGCTGCCCCGTTGCAGCAGCACCTGGCCGAGCCGCTCCTCGAGCTGGCGCATGCGCTGGCTGATCGCCGAGGGCGTGACATGCAGGCGCCGTGCCGCGGCCTCGAAGCTTCCCTCCTGCAGCACGGCGGCGAAGGCGGCCAGCTGGCCGTTGTCGATCTTCATCGTTAGCCTTTCTAATCCAGGACAAGGAAGTTTAGTTTTTCTTTTGTCCGTGGCAAAGCTAGGCTGAGCGCCTTCCCACTCCCGTCCACTGCCCCATGAAGATCGACATGCCCCTGATGGCCGGCTTCCTCTCCAGCCTGGCGCTGATCGTCCCGATCGGCGCGCAGAACGCCTTCGTGCTGCGGCTGGGCATCCGGCGCCAGCACCGCTTGCCGGTGGCCCTGCTGTGCGCGACATCCGATGCCTTGCTGATCGGCGTCGGCATCGCGGGACTCGGCGCGCTGCTGCACGCGCATCCCGGCTGGCTGACGCTGACGCGCTATGGCGGCGCGGCCTTCCTCGCGATTTACGGCCTGCTGGCCGCGCGTCGCGCCTTCGATGCCGGCAAGGTGGAATTGCAGGCCGCGGCGCCGCTGCCGCTGGCGACCGCGCTGGCCACCTGCCTCGCCTTCACCTTCCTGAACCCGCACGTCTATCTCGATACCGTGGTGCTGCTCGGCGCGCTGGCCAGCCAGCATGGCGGCGAGGGCCGCTGGTTCTTTGGCATCGGCGCGGCGCTGGCGAGCCTGTCGTGGTTCCTGGCGCTGGCTTACGGCGCCGGGCTGCTGGCCCCGCTGTTCCGCCGTCCGATGGCATGGCGCTGTCTCGACGGCGCGATCGCCGCGGTGATGATCGGTCTGGCGTTGACGTTGGTACTGGGCTAGCGACGGCGCCCGCGCGGCTTCAATGCGGCCGAATTCTGCGTTGCACAAATTTGTCCGATGTAACACGGAACTCACTTTCGCCGCGGCGGGACGAAGAATTGTTCCGCCGTACGGCACCGCGACGCCAATGCACTGATGCAGTGCACGAATGACGCATCCCGGCTCCGCGGCGGCCGTCGCCACGCCAACCGTCCGCAAGCAGGGAGCCACCATGGAAGTCGCCAAACGCCTGATGCTAGAGAACCGCGCCTGGGCTAACGAAGTGTTGTCACGCGATCCCGACCGCTTCAAGCGCCTGTCCGTGCGCCAGACGCCGGACGTGCTGTGGATCGGCTGCTCGGACAGCCGCGTGCCGGCGGAGCTGATCACCAATGCCGAGCCGGGCGATCTGTTCGTGCATCGGAACATCGCCAACCTGGTGTGCGAGGACGACCCCAACCTGATGAGCGTGCTGCAGTACGCGGTCGAGGTGCTGCGCGTGGGCAACGTCATCGTCTGCGGACATCAGGGCTGCGGCGGCGTGCGCGCGTCGCTGGCGCGCGTGCCCGAGCTGCCCCACGTCGATGCGCGGCTGGACAAGATCCGCCAGGTCTATCGCGCGCATTGCCGCGAGCTCGATCGGCTCGACGACGACGACGCGCGCACCGCGCGGCTGGTCGAACTCAATGCGATCGCGCAGGTGCGCAAGCTGGCCGAGATGCCGCTGGTGCGCCAGGTGTGGGACAGCGGCCGAACGCTGCGCCTGCATGCGTGGATCTACTCGCTGGAAACGGGGCTGCTGGAAGAGCGGCTGTGCCTGGATGGCGGCGATGCCGCGGCTTCTCCCGAGCCGCTGGCCGCCTGAACCGCCTCCGTGATCCCACCCAATCGCATCCAGCCCATGAACTGCGCGCCCCCTACCCCGACCGTCTCCATCCCGTCCTTGCGGGACGCCTATCTGCGCCACCTCGGCCGCGACATCCCGGCCGGCGTGGTGGTCTTCCTCGTCGCCCTGCCGCTTTGCCTGGGTATCGCGCTGGCCTCCGGCGCGCCGTTGTTGTCCGGCTTGCTGGCCGGCGTGATCGGCGGCGTGGTGGTCGCCATGCTGAGCGGCTCGCAGCTGAGCGTCAGCGGCCCGGCCGCCGGCCTCGTGGTGATCGTCGTCGGCGCGATCTCGACGCTCGGCGGCTTCTCCGCCTTCCTCGTTGCGGTGATGCTGGCCGGCATGCTGCAGATCGTCTTCGCGTGGCTGCGCGCCGGCGATATCGCGGCACTGGTGCCGTCGGCCGTGATCAAGGGCATGCTGGCCGCGATCGGCCTGCTGCTGATCATCAAGCAGCTGCCGGTCGCGCTCGGCCTGCCCTCGTCCGCGCCGCTGGACAGCCGGCTTGTCGACGAGGCCGGCCTGGCCCAGGCCGCACAGCAGGCGCTCGGCATGGTGTCGGGCAGCAACCTGACGGTGGCCGCGGTGGCGCTGGCGATCCTGGTGCTGTGGGATACCGACTTCGTCCGCCAACGCCGCGCGCTGCGCGCCCTGCCTGCGCCGCTGCTGGCGGTGCTGTGGGGCGTGCTGTACCAGCGCTTCGCGATGCATGCGAGCCCCGCGGCCGCGCTGGCGCCCGACCACCTGGTGCAGCTGCCGGCCATCGATGGCCCAGCATCACTGCTGGCCGAACTGGCGCGCCCCGACTTCTCGGCGCTGGCCAATCCCGATCTTTACGTGGTGGCGCTGACGCTGGCGATCGTCGCCAGCCTGGAGACGCTGTTGAGCCTGGAAGCGGTGGACAAGCTCGACCCGATGCGCCGCGTCGCGCCGGCCAATCGCGAGCTCTACGCGCAGGGCGTGGGCAATATGCTGGCCGGCCTGCTGGGCGCGCTGCCGCTGACGGCGGTGATCGTGCGCAGCTCGGCCAATATCAGCGCGGGCGGACGCACCAAGGTGTCGGCGCTCGTGCATGGCGTGCTGCTGCTGGCCAGCGTGCTGTTCCTGTCCGATCTGCTGCGGTGGATTCCGCTGGCGGCCCTGTCGGCCATCCTGCTGCACGTGGGCTACAAGCTGGCCAAGCCGGCGCTGTTCGTCGAGGCCTGGCGCAAGGGCCCGGCGCAGGCGCTGCCGTTCGTCGTCACGATCGCGGCCATCCTGGCCACCGACCTGCTGTTCGGCATCGCCATCGGCATGGCGGTGGGGATCGCCTTCACGCTGCGCCATCATGCGCAGAGCGCGATCTCGCTGACGCGCTACGAGGACTGCTATCTGCTTCGCCTGCACAAGGACGTGTCCTTCTTCCACAAGGCGCAGCTGCGGCGCCATCTGGCGAAGGTGGAACCGGGTGGGAAGCTGATCATCGATGCGACCCGTTGCGAGCGCATCGACCACGACATCGAGGAAACGCTGACGGATTTCCAGCGAGCCGCGCGCGTCGCGGACATCGACGTCACGCTGCGCACGCCGGGGCCGGCGTCGCGCTTGCCGGCGGCATTGGCCGCCGCCGGCTCGTAGCGGCCGCCCGCCCAGGCGAGGGGCGAGCGGCCGGCGATCAGACCGCCTTGATCGGCTCGATCGCCATCTCCTTGAGCTTGAGCTCGACCGCCTTGCCCTTGCGCGCGCGCTTGCCGACATAGGGCAGCAGGTTCGCGCCCGCCAGCTTCTGCGATGACGCCTTGCCGCCGCGGCCCAGCCCGGACACCATCAGTCCGGGCGCGCCCACCGCGGCGACTTGCTGCAGCGTCTCCTTGGGCTCGAGCTCCATCAGGATCACGCCGCGTCCGCCGCCGGACAGCACCTTGATCTCGTCGAGCGCGATCAGCAGCAGGCGGCCGTTGCCCGACAGGCAGGCGGCGTGCGTCGCCTCGTCGCCGATCGGCGCGGGCGCGAGCGGCGCATCGCCATCGTCGAGCGTCAGGAAGGACTTGCCGCCCTTCTGCCGGCTGATCATGTCGCCGATCTTGCTCTGGAAGCCATTGCCGTTGCGCGTGGCGATCAGCATGCGCTGGTCGGCCGTGCCGGCGAAGGTATGCGCGATCTGCGTGCCCGGCTGCAGCTCGACCAGCGTGGTCAGCGGCACGCCGTCGCCGCGGCCGCCCGGCAGTCCCGCCACCGGCACCGAATAGACGCGGCCATTGGTGCCGAAGGCCAGCAGCACGTCGATGGTGCGGCATTCGAAGGTGCCGTACAGCGCGTCGCCCGCCTTGAAGGCGAACTGCTGCGGATCGTGGCCATGGCCCTGGCGCGTGCGCACCCAGCCCTTCTGCGATACCACCACGGTGACCGGTTCGTCGATCACGCGCACCTCGGCGGCGGCGCGGCGCTCTTCCTGGATCAGCGTGCGGCGTGGATCCTTGTCGGCCGGGCTGTACTGCCTGGCGTCGGCCTCGATCTCCTTGATGATGCGACGGCGCATCATGGTCTCGGACTTGAGCAGCACGTCCAGATCGGCCTGCTCGTCGCGCAGGTCCTTCAGCTCCTGCTCGATGCGGATCGATTCGAGCCGCGCCAATTGGCGCAGCCGGATTTCGAGGATGTCCTCGGCCTGGCGCTCGGACAGGCCGAAGGCCTGCATCAGCGCCGGCTTGGGCTCGTCGCCCTCGCGGATGATGCGGATCACCTCGTCGATATTGAGCAGCACCAGCATCCGGCCTTCGAGGATATGGATGCGGTCCTCGACCTTGGCCAGCCGGTGCCGGCTGCGGCGGGTCACCGTCTCGAAGCGGAAGGCGATCCATTCGCGCAGGATCTCGGCGAGGCCCTTCTGCCGCGGACGGCCATCGGTGCCGATCATCACCAGGTTGATCGGCGCGCCGGACTCCAGGCTGGTATGCGCGAGCAGCGTCTGCGCGAATTCCTGCTGGTCGATGTTCTTGCTCTTGGGCTCGAACACCAGCCGCACCGGCGCGTCCTTGCCCGACTCGTCGCGCACCGCGTCGAGCACGCCGAGCATGGTCTGCTTGAGCTGCAGCTGCTCGGGCGTTAGCGACTTCTTGCCCGCGCGCACCTTCGGATTGGTCAGTTCCTCGATTTCCTCGAGCACCTTCTGCGCCGAGGTGCCGGGCGGCAGCTCGTTGACCACCAGCTGCCACTGGCCGCGCGCCATGTCCTCGATGATCCAGCGCGCCCGCACCTTCAGGCTGCCGCGGCCGCCCTCGTAGATCTGCGCGATATCGGCCGGCGACGAGATGATCTGGCCGCCGCCGGGATAGTCCGGCCCCGGCATCAACGCCAGCAGTTCGGCCAGCGTGATATTCGGATTGCGGATCATCGCCACCGTCGCCGCCGCGACCTCGCGCAGATTGTGCGGCGGGATTTCGGTGGCCATGCCGACAGCGATGCCGGACGCGCCGTTTAGCAGCACGAACGGCAGCCGCGCGGGCAGCAGCCTGGGCTCTTCCATCGAGCCGTCGTAGTTCGGCGCGAAGTCGACCGTGCCCTGGTCGATCTCGTCGAGCAGCAGCCGCGCGATCGGCGTCAGCCGGGCCTCGGTGTAGCGCATCGCCGCCGCGCCGTCGCCGTCGCGCGAGCCGAAGTTGCCCTGGCCGTCGATCAGCGGATAGCGCAGCGAGAAGTCCTGCGCCAGCCGCACCAGCGCGTCATAGGCCGACTGGTCGCCGTGCGGGTGGAATTTGCCCAGCACGTCGCCGACCACGCGCGCGGACTTGACCGGCTTGGCGTCGGCGCGCAGGCCCATCTCGTGCATCGCGAACAGGATGCGCCGCTGCACCGGCTTCTGGCCGTCGGCCACTTCCGGCAGCGCGCGGCCCTTGACCACGCTGATCGCGTAGTCGAGATAGGCGCGTTCGGCGTAATGGGCGAGCGTCAGCGAATCGGCCGGCTCGTCGGGTTGAAACGTAATGTCTTGTTGTTCCATGGATACTCAATACCTGCCGCCAGGGCCCTGAAGGGCCCTCAGATGTCGGCCACGACTTCGTTGCCGCGTTCCTCGAGCCAATTGCGCCGCTGCGCGGCCTCGCCCTTGCCCATCAGCATGTTCATCACGCCGACCGTCTTCGGCAGGTCGTATTCGCCCAACGCCACCGGCAGCAGCCGGCGCGTGTCGGGGTTCATCGTGGTCTCCCACAGCTGCTCGGCGCTCATCTCGCCCAGGCCCTTGAAGCGCGAGATCTGCCACGCGCCTTCCTTGACGCCGTCCTTCATCAGCTTGTCCTGGATCGCCAGCAGTTCGCCGTCGTCGAGCGCGTACAGCTTCTGCGCGGGCTTCTTGCCGCGCGCCGGCGCGTCGACGCGATACAGCGGCGGACGCGCGACATAGACGTTGCCCTGCTCGATCAGCTTGGGGAAATGGCGGAAGAACAGCGTCAGCAGCAGCACCTGGATGTGCGCGCCGTCGACGTCGGCATCGGACAGGATGCAGATCTTGCCGTAGCGCAGGTTCGACAGGTCGGGCTCGTCCTCCGGGCCGTGCGGGTCCACGCCGATCGCCACCGCGATGTCGTGCACCTCGTTGTTGGCGAACAGGCGATCGCGCTCGGTCTCCCAGGTGTTCAGCACCTTGCCCCTCAGGGGCAGAATGGCCTGGAATTCCTTGTCGCGGCCCATCTTGGCCGAGCCGCCGGCCGAGTCGCCCTCGACCAGGAACAGCTCGTTGCGCGACACGTCGGTCGATTCGCAGTCGGTCAGCTTGCCGGGCAGCACGGCCACGCCGGAGCCCTTTTTCTTCTCGACCTTCTGCGCAGCGCGCGTGCGCGCCTGGGCCTGACGGACCACCAACTCCGCCAGCTTCTTGCCGTAGTCGACATGGTGGTTCAGCCACAGCTCCAGCGCCGGGCGGCTGAAGGTGGAGACCAGGCGCACCGCGTCGCGGCTGTTCAGCCGCTCCTTGATCTGGCCCTGGAACTGCGGGTCCAGCACCTTGGCCGACAGCACGAAGGAGGCGCGCGCGAACACGTCCTCGGACATCAGCTTGACGCCCTTGGGCAGCAGCGCGTGCATCTCGATAAAGCTCTTGACCGCCTGGAACAGGCCCTCGCGCAGGCCCGACTCGTGCGTGCCGCCGGCCGGCGTGGGGATCAGGTTCACATAGGACTCGCGCACCGGCGCGCCTTCCTCGGTCCAGGCCACCACCCACGACGCGCCCTCGCCCTCGGCGAAGCCCTCCTCGCCGGCATTGGCGTCGGGATCGGCGAAATGCTCGCCCTCGAACATCGGGATCACCAGCTCGGCGCCGCTGCCTTGCGCCAGCGCCTCGATCAGATAGCCCTTCAGGCCCTGGTCGTACTGCCAGGTCTGCACGGTGGGCTCCTGGCCGCTCTTCTCGATCACCAGCGTGACCTTGACGCCGGGCAGCAGTACCGCCTTGCTGCGCAGCAGGCGCTGCAGCTCGGCCAGCGGAATCGTCGCCGAATCGAAGTACCTGGCGTCGGGCCAGACCTGCACGCGGGTGCCGTTCTTCTTCTCGCCGCGCTCGATCTTGCGGGTGGCCAGCGGCGTGGTCACGTCGCCGCCGGAGAAGGTCAGCGTGGAGAAATTGCCGTCGCGCCAGACCGACACGTCCAGCCGCGTGGACAGCGCATTGGTCACCGACACGCCGACGCCGTGCAGGCCGCCCGAGAACGCGTAGGCGCCGCCCTTGCCCTTGTCGAACTTGCCGCCCGCGTGCAGCCGCGTGAAGACGATCTCGACGACCGGCACCTTTTCCTCGGGGTGGATGCCGACCGGAATACCGCGGCCGTCGTCCTCGACGCTGACGCTGCCGTCGCGATGCAGGGTGACGACGATCTCGCTGCCGAAGCCGCCCAGCGCCTCGTCGGAGGCGTTGTCGATGACCTCCTGCACGATATGCAGCGGGTTATCGGTGCGGGTGTACATGCCGGGTCGTTGCTTGACCGGCTCCAGTCCTTTCAGGACGCGGATGGAAGATTCGCTGTACTGACTGGGTTTGCTCGCCATGGAGTCGTTACGAAAGTGGGAATCGCGGCCGCCGGACATCCGCATCGGAGGGCCGGCCAGGCCGGGCAGCCTGCATTGTAATGGAACGCCGGTGCCGCCAATCCCGCATCAAGCGGGGAATTCGCCCCGTTCCAGCGCGGCGGACGTACCGGGCTTCGGCCCCGGCGGGCCCTTGCCGGCGCGCCCCCCGGGTCACCTCGGCGGCATAAAACCCTGGCCGGCCGGGTGAATTGGGCGGCGGCTCACGCGCGTTTTCGATGCGGAGTACACTCGCCAGCACGATTGCCCGGCAGGGCAAGACGACGGCAACGAACAAGACAACAACGACAACAGCAATACCCTCCGAACCGAGCCACACATGCCAAGAAAAGAACTCTCCCTGACCACCGTGCTGATCTGCGGCGGCCTGCTCGTCACCCTTTCGATGGGCATCCGCCACGGCTTCGGCCTGTTCAACCTGCCGATCACGCAGGCGCACGGCTGGAGCCGCGAAACCTTCGCCTTCGCGCTGGCGCTGCAGAACCTGATGTGGGGCGTGGCGCAGCCCTTCGCCGGCGCGCTGGCCGACAAGTTCGGCTCGGTCAGGGTGATGCTGGTCGGCGTGGCGCTCTATGTCGCCGGCCTGGTGGTGATGGCGCTGGCCTCGAGCGGCACGGCCTTCGCCTCGGGCGCCGGCATCATGATCGGCATCGCGCAGGCCGGCACCACCTACAGCGTGGTCTATGGCGTGATCGGCCGCGTCGCCAGCCCCGAGAAACGCGTGTGGGCGATGGGCATCGCCGCCGCGGCCGGCTCGTTCGGCCAGTTCCTGATGATTCCGGTCGAACAGGGCCTGATTTCGGCCATCGGCTGGCAGAACGCGCTGTTCGTGCTGGCGGTGATGGCGTGCATGATGCTGCCGCTGGTCGTCGCGCTGCGCGAACCGCGGCAGGGTAGTGCCGCGCCGGGCTTCCAGCAGACCATCGGGCAGGCCGTCAAGGAAGCGTTCGGCAACCGCAACTTCCAGCTGCTGACGCTGGGCTACTTCGTCTGCGGCTTCCAGGTGGTCTTCATCGGTGTTCACCTGGCACCGTACCTGAAGGACCGCGGCTTCACCGATCCCAAGGTCGCCACGGTGGCGCTGGCGCTGATCGGGCTGTTCAACGTGTTCGGCACCTATACCGCCGGCGCGCTGGGCCAGCGCATGCCCAAGCGTTACCTGCTGTCGTTCATCTATCTGAGCCGCTCGATTGTGATCGCCGCCTATCTGCTGCTGCCGCTGTCGGCGTTCAGCACCTGGGTGTTCGCCGCGATCATGGGCGCGCTGTGGCTGTCGACCGTGCCGCTGACCAACGGCATCATCGCGCAGGTGTTCGGCGTGCAGTATCTGTCGATGCTGTCGGGCGTGGTGTTCTTCTCGCACCAGATCGGCAGCTTCCTCGGGGCGTGGCTGGGCGGCTATCTGTACGACCGCACCGGCGCCTACGACATCGTCTGGGGCATCGCGATCGCGCTCGGCGTGGTGGCGGCGCTGGTCAATCTGCCGATCCGCGAGCAGGCGCTGGTGCGCCCGCAGGCGGCGGCCGCCTGATCATGACGACGCGCGTGCTGCGGATCATGGGCGCCGCCACGCTGGCGGCGGCGCTGGTGCTGGGCTTTATCGGCTATCTGCAGCCGGGGTTCATGGTCGATCTGACCAATATGGTGTTGGCGTGGTGTGGGTGAGGGATTTGGGCGCCTAATGCCCTCTCCCCCGCCCCTCTCCCGCGCGCGGGAGAGGGGAGAAAACCGGCGCGACTCGGTCCGACAGCAGCCGATAGACCGACACTCCCGCGATGAACCGACGCTCCCCTCTCCCGCTTGCGGGAGAGGGGCCGGGGGAGAGGGCAGCGCACCGACGCCGCCCTAGCCTTCCCCGCGGCTTTTCGCCTCCAGCACTTCCCAGCGCTCCAGCGCTTCCAGCAGTTCCATCTCGATCTCGTCGAAGCGTGCCGCCAGCTGTGCGGCGCGCGGCGGGTCGCTGGCGTACAGCGAGCCGTCCTCGAGCTGTCCGCCGATGGTCTTCTGCTCGGCCTCCAGCGCGCTGATGCGCTCCGGCAGCGCGTCCAGTTCGCGCTGCTCCTTGTACGACAGCTTGACGGTCCGATTGGCGCCGCGCGTGTCGCGGCCCGCGGTCTTGGCGGCTTCCTCGGCGCCGGCGGGCCTGCCGGTGTCGCTGCCCTTGCGTTCCGCGCCCTTCTGACCCTGCGCCGCCGCGCTGCGCTCCGATTGCCGGACCCAGTCCGAATAGCCGCCGACATACTCCCGCCAGCGGCCCTCGCCTTCCCACGCGATCGTCGAGGTCACCACGTTGTCGAGGAAGGCGCGATCGTGCGACACCAGGAACACGGTGCCGTCGTAGTCCTGCAGCAGTTCTTCCAGCAGTTCGAGCGTTTCGATATCGAGATCGTTGGTCGGCTCGTCGAGCACCAGCACATTGGCCGGGCGCGCGAACAGCCGCGCCAGCAGCAGGCGGTTGCGCTCGCCGCCGGACAGCGACTTGACCGGCGAACGCGCGCGCTCCGGCGCGAACAGGAAATCGCCCAGATAGCTCATCACGTGCTTGCGTTGGCCGTTGACCTCGACCCAGTCGCTGCCGGGGCTGATGGTGTCGGCCAGCGACGTCTCCAGATTCAGCTGCGTGCGCATCTGGTCGAAGTAGGCGACCTGCAGATTGCTGCCGTTCTTGACCACGCCGGCGTCGGGCGCCAGTTCGCCCAGAATCAGCCGCAGCAGCGTGGTCTTGCCCGCGCCGTTGGGGCCGATCAGGCCGACCTTGTCGCCGCGCATGATGGTGCCGGTGAAGTCGCGCACCACGGTGCGGTCGCCGAAGGACTTGGTCACGTCGATCAGCTCGGCGACGATCTTGCCGGAGCGCTCGGCCTGCGAGACTTCCAGTTTGACGTTGCCCTGCACGTCTCGCCGTGCCGCCCGTTCGGAGCGCATCGCCACCAGCCGCTGGATGCGCGCGACGCTGCGCGTGCGGCGGGCCTCGACGCCCTTGCGGATCCAGACCTCCTCCTGCGCCAGCAGCTTGTCGAACTTGGCCTGCTCGACCTGTTCGGCGGCCAGCATCTCGGCCTTGCGCGTCTGGTAGGCGGCGAAATTGCCGGGGAAGGACACCAGCTTGCCGCGGTCGAGCTCGACGATGCGCGTGGCCACGCGATCGAGAAAGGCGCGATCGTGGGTGATCAGCAGCACGCTGCCGCGAAAACCGAGCAGCAGGTCCTCGAGCCAGCGGATCGCCTCGACGTCGAGGTGGTTGGTCGGCTCGTCGAGCAGCAGGATGTCGGGCTCGGCCACCAGCGCCTGCGCCAGCGCCACCCGCTTGCGCGTGCCGCCGGACAGCGCCTCGACACGCGCGGCCGGATCGAGCCCCAGCCGCGCCAGCGTCGTCTCGACGCGCGTGCGCAACTGCCACGCGTCGGCCGCGTCCAGCTCCGACTGCAGCCGATGCAGTTCGGCCAACGTGGCCTCGTCGTGATGCTCGGCCAGCCGGTTGGCGGCATGTTCGTAGGCGACCAGCAGATCGTGCGCGGCGCCCATGCCCTGTGCGACCGCATCGAAGACCGTCACGTCGGCCGCGAACTCCGGTTCCTGCGGCACATAGGCGGTGGTGATGCCCTGCTGGCGCGCGATCAACCCGTCGTCGGGCGCGGCCAGTCCGGCCACGATCTTCAGCAGCGAGGACTTGCCCGAGCCGTTGCGGCCGATCAGGCCGACCCGTTCGCCGGCCTCCAGCGAGAAGTCGGCGTGGTCGAGCAGCGCCACATGGCCAAAGGCCAGCTGGGCGTCGGAAATGGAGAACAGGGCCATGACAGCGAGGGAAGAAGGCGCAGGATGAAGGGTCGCGAACGCCGGGGCGGGCGCGAAGGACGCGGCGCGGAGCGTGGCGCGGCGCGCGTCATGCCGGATCGGCGGCGAGCCGGCATTGTAGAGCATGCGCCGGAGCGGCGCCCCGCCGCCGACCAACGGCTAGCGCGGCGTTGCCGGCAGGCGCAAACGGGCCTGGGCGCCGCCCTCTGGCCGGTTGCCCAGCGTCAGTTCGCCACGGTGCAGCAGTGCCACCTCACGGGCGAAGCACAGGCCCAGGCCGGTGCCCTTGTCGCGGCCGCCCGGGCGCGGCAGCGAATAGAAGCGCTCGAACACCTTAGGCAGCGCGTAGTCCGGGATGCCCGGGCCGCTGTCGGCGACTGTCACGGCGAGCGCCTCCCCGTGGTCGCCGCGCTCGCGCTGCAAACCCAGCGCCACAGTGGTGCCCGCCGGCGCGAAGTCGATCGCGTTCTCGACCAGGTTGGCAAGCGCCTGCCGCAGCAGGAACGGATCGCCCAGGACCTCGGCCGAACCGGCATCGCTCTCCACGCGCGGCGACAGCACGACGCCGCGCTGCCGCGCCCGCGGCTCCAGCTCGGTCGCCAGTTGCGCCAGCAGCGGCGCCAGCGCGACCGGCCGCGGCGCTTCCAGCTGCTGGCGCTGTTCGACCTCGGCCAGCGCCAGCAGCTTGGCCACCATCTCGGCCAGGCGCCGGGCCTGGCTGTCGATATTGCCGACGAAGCGGGCGCGGTCGGCTGCCGGCATGTCCTCGCGCAGCAATTCCGCCGCGCCGCGGATCGCCGCCAGCGGGCTCTTCATCTCGTGCGTCAGCGTGTGGATGTAGTGCTCGACGTACTGCTTGTCCTCCAGGCGCAGGCGCATGGTCTCCATCGCCCGGCCCAGTTCGGCCAGTTCGCCGGCGCCCGAGAGCGGCATCGCGGCCCGCTCGCCGGCCGCCACCGCGCGCGCATAGCGGCGCAGCCGGCGCAGTCCGTTGGCCAGCCATAGCGTGCAGGCCAGGCCGATCGCCGCGGCCACGCCCATCAACAGCAGCCCGTGCAGCAGGATGCGGTGCTGGCTGCGCGCGATCACCGGCGCCATCACCGCGTTGCGCTTGGCCACTGTCAGCACGCCCAGCAGGCGCTCGCCGTCGCGGATCGGCGCCGCCACGTACATCACGGTGCTGCCCTCGTCGTCGGGATCGCTGCGCGTGCTGCGCGCGCCGTACTTGCCGCGCAGCGTCAGGTAGACGTCGTTCCAGCGCGAGTAGTCCTGGCCCACCGCGATGCCGGCCGAGTCGAAGCGCACGATGCCGGCCGTGTCGGTGACATAGACGCGATAGCCGATTTCGCGCTTGCGCAGGCCCCACAGCTCGGCGTCCAGCGGCGCCTCGCGCAGGCCGGTCAGCCGGCGTGCGAACGCGCCGTCGGCGATGCGGCCCTCGCGCATGTCGTCGACCGCCAGCGCGGCGAGCGCGTGCGCGGTGTCGATCAGCGTGTCCTCCATCGCCTGGCGCACGCCTGGCTTGACCTCCTGCACGAACACGCGCAACGTCAGCCAGGCCGCCAGCCCGACGATCAGGAAGAAACCCAGGAAGATGCGCAGGCCGATCCGCATGCGTGCCGGTCCCGCTCAGATCGCCAGCGAATAACCCATGCCGCGATGCGTGCGGATCGGGTCGTCGTCGCCGGCCGCGCGCAGCTTGGCGCGCAGCGTCTTGATGTGGGTGTCCACGGTGCGGTCGCTGGTGTCGAGCGCGTCGTCCCAGACCAGGTCCATCAACTGCGCGCGCGAATAGATGCGGCCGGGGTGGTCGGCCAGCAGCGCGAGCAGGCGGTATTCGTAGCGGGTCAGGTCGAGCCACTGGCCGCGGTAGGCCAGCCGGGCGCCGTCGCGATCGTGCACGAACGGGGGCGAGGGCTGCTGCGCGGGCATGGGCGAAGCGCCGTCGCTCCGGCCCCGCATGCGCCGCAGGATCACGCGCACCCGCGCCGCCAGTTCGCGCGGCGAGAACGGCTTGACTACATAGTCGTCCGCGCCGATCTCCAGCCCGACGACGCGATCGATCTCCTCGTGGCGCGCGGTCAGGAAAATCACCGGCACATCGGAGAAGGTGCGCAGCGTGCGGCAGACCTCGAAGCCGTTCAGGTCGGGCAAGCCGACGTCGAGGATCACCAGGTCGACCGGCTGCCCGCGCAGGCGGGCGATGGCATCGGTGCCCAGGGCGCAATGCTCGACCTGCATGCCTTCGGTGCGCAGCGCATAGAGGATCGTATCGGCAATGGCGGGCTCGTCGTCGACCACGAGGATCGACGGGACGTGCGTGGCGTTGGCTTGCATGGAGCGCTTGCAGGCGGTGGCGGCGGGACGTGGAAAGCCGGAATCGGGAAGCGGGTCCGTCATTCTAGTCGAGCGCGCCGAGGGCGGCCCTGCCCGGCCGCTGGCGGCGCCGATGAAAATAGAGCCGCTGCGCGGCCCAGCGCAGCGGCGGGCAGTACAACATCCACTCGAACAGCCGGTCGGACTGGCAGCGGTCGAACAGCCAGCGCAGCACGCGCTTGCCACGGAAGCGCGGCGTGGCGCGCGGCACGGTGCGCTCGGGCGCGGGCCGGCCATCGCGCAGATGCGCGGCGATCGCGGCACCGATCGTCTCGCCGTGCTCCCACGCCGAATGGATGCCGCCCGCGGTGACCGGCGACACCACGCCGGCGGCATCGCCCGCCAGCAGCACGCCATCGCGGCCCAGCGGCAGCACGGGTCCGCCGCAGGGAATCAGGCCGGCGCGCGTCGATGCGGGCACCGCGTCGTCGGGCACGCCCAGCAGATGCCGCACGCGGGCCAGGAAGCCCTCGATATCGGGCGTGCGTGGGCCGCGGCGGCGGCGCCGCAGCGCCAGGCCCATCTGCACGCCGGTAGGCGTCTGCGCGGCCCAGCCGAGATAGCCGGGCGCGAAGCGCTTGCCGACGAAGCAGTGCAAGGCCCCGGGCTCGGGCAGGGTCAGGCCGTCGAACTCGTACTCGATGCCGTACAGAAAGTCGCGGGGACCGGGCAGTCCCAGCCACGCCGCCACGCGCGACTTCGCGCCGTCGGCGCCGACCAGATAGCGCGCGCGACCGATGCCCGGAATGCGCCAGCGATCGCCGTCGCGCATCGCCTGCACGAAGGGCGTGCCCAGATGCACCGCCACGCCATGCCGCACCAGCTCGTCGACCAGCCAGCGCATCAGCGCCGGCGTATCGGTGGTCAGGAAGTAGTAGCCGGGCGCGTCCAGCCGCAGGCTGCGCAGCGCAGGCGAATAGAGCCGGACCTGCTCGACGCGCCGGAAGCAGTGCGCCGGCGCGCGGCCCAGCCACGTGCGCTCGGCCGCCTCCTTGACGACGATGCCGGTGGTATGGAGCTTCGCCCCCGGATCGCTCTTGCGCTCGAGCACCGCCACGCGCAGGCCGGCACGGGCGGCGGCCAGCGCGCAGGCGGCGCCGGCAAAGCTGGCGCCGACGACGATCACGTCGTAGTCGGCCGTGGCGGCGGACAGCGGAAAGACGGTGGAAGCGGAGTCGGAAGCGGAGGCGGACGTGGAGTTCGAGACGGACACTGCGGGACGGGATGGCATCATGCCGGGCTCCTGTTGCGTCGGTGACAGGCAGCGCAGTGTCGCGGGCGAATGTGAAGGCGGCGTCGGGTCCATGTGTGGCGGGCTGCCACGGGACGCACCATCGATGCGGATCGATGGCGCACAAAAAAGAACAGCCCGCGACATAGGCGGGCTGAAGAGTCTCTCCTCGGTGCCCTGCTCCCAAGGCACGGCCCCACTGTATCGGGACGGCGGCAGGGACTCCAGTCGGACAAATCCGTAAGGGAAAACGCCTGTAGGCCGGCGGTGTTCCCCCGCGGCCTCCGCGGCGCTGCACGCCGCCCGCGTCGACGATGCCCCGCGCTCGTGCGAAGATGTCGCCCTCAACGCACTGCAGTGTCCGATCGCCAGCGCATTCGCGCGTTCGAACTGCCGTTGCCGGTCGCCCCGTGCCGATCGCCGCAACGCCGACTCGTCAACCGCGATATGCGATCGACCGCACCGACCGAATCCAATCGCCATGCCCTCCGCCACGCTCAAAGTCACAGATCTTTCCGTTTCGGCCTTCGTCGCCGGACTGGTCGCCATGCTGACCGGCTACACCAGCTCGCTGGTGCTGATGATCCAGGCCGGACAGGCCGCGCATCTGAGCGACGCGCAGATCGCCTCGTGGATCTGGGCGCTGTCGATCGGCATGGGCGTGACGACCATCGGGCTGTCGCTGCTCACGCGCGTGCCGATCGTGATTGCGTGGTCCACGCCAGGCGCGGCGCTGCTGATCGCCAGCCTGCCGGGCGTGCCGTACGCCGAGGCGATCGGCGCCTTCCTGCTGGCGGCGCTGCTGATGACGGCCGCCGGCCTGACCGGCTGGTTCGACCGGCTGATGCGCGCGCTGCCGGCGAGCATCGCGGCGGCGCTGCTCGCCGGCATCCTGT
Organism: Cupriavidus sp.; assembly: GCA_031181345.1. Taxonomy (GTDB): domain Bacteria; phylum Pseudomonadota; class Gammaproteobacteria; order Burkholderiales; family Burkholderiaceae; genus Cupriavidus. The sequence goes on from JAPSLC010000031.1 coordinate 18,404, forward strand.
TCCGCATCAGTATCGACGTGTTCGTGCAGGCGCAGCACCAGACACTGCTGCTGTTGCCGATGTTCGCCGCGTACCTGCTCGGCAAGCGCTGGTGGCCACGCTATGCGGTGCCGGGCGTGCTGGTGATCGGCGTCGCGCTGGCGGGCGTGCTCGGGCAGCTGCACTTCGAGCAGTTCCATTTCGCGGTGGCCGCGCCGGTGTGGACCACCCCCGCGTTCTCGCTGCAGGCCTTCGTCAGCATCGCGATTCCACTGTTCATCGTCGCGCTGGCATCGCAGAACATTCCGGGCCTGGCCGTGCTGCGTGCGGACGGCTATCACGTCAAGGCGTCGCCGCTGATCACCGTGACCGGCCTCGCCTCCGCGCTGCTGGCGCCGTTCGGCTCGCACGGCATCAACCTCGCCGCGATCACGGCGGCCATCTGCACCGGCACCGAGGCGCATCCGGACCCGGCGCGGCGCTACACCGCCGCGGTGGTCTGCGGCATCGGCTACCTGGTCGCCGGCACGCTGGCCGCCAGCATCGCGGCGCTGTTCGCCGCCTTCCCGCAGGCGCTGGTGATCGCCGTGGCGGCATTCGCGCTGCTCGGCTCCATCGCCAGCGGCCTGACCACGGCGATGCAGAACCCCGGCGAGCGCGAAGCCGCGCTGCTGACCTTCATGATCACGGCGTCGGGCATGACGCTGGTCGGCATCGGCTCGGCGTTCTGGGGCGTGGTCGGCGGGATCGTGGCGCTGTGGGTGCTGCGGCGGCGGGAGGGTCGTTGAAGGTCGACCCCGAGCCTCAGGCCAATGCCCCTCGGATGCCGCTCCAACGATGGTGAGGTTCGCATGACGTCACGAGACGAGTATCTGCAATCGGTACTGGATTGGGCCGGCGCCACGGACGCGGTGCTGGCGCTGATCCAGACCGGTTCGCTGGCACGCCAGGATGGTTCCGCGGACGATTACTCGGATCTCGACATCGAGATCATTTGCTCCGATCCTGAAACGTTGGCCACGGACGACGACTGGCTTCGCCAGATCGGCCCTGTTGTCACGGTGTTGCGCCTCGATGCCGGCCACGATCAACCTTGGCCGACGCGGCTCGCGATATACCGGGGCGGCGTCAAGATCGACTTCACCGTCGCCGGTATCGAACGGCTGCATCGAATGATTGGGCCGGAAGGTCTGGATGACCTCTATGCGCGCGGCTATCGCGTACTGCTCGACAAGGCGGGGATCACCGCATCGCTGCCGCCACCGCCGTATCGCTTTCCAGCGGAAAGCTTGCCGTCACAGCAGGAATTCCAGGCCAGTGTCGAGGAATTCTGGTTCGAGGCCTTTCATGTTCCACGCTATCTGGCGCGCGGCGAACCATGGCTGGTCAAGCAGCGCGACTGGACGATGAAGACGCTGCTGCTGCGCATGGTGCAATGGCATGCGGTCGCCGTTCAGCATGGCAACGTCGACGTCTGGCACAACAGCCTGCGCATGGACCAGTGGACCGATCGCGATACTTGGCAGGCGATGCAGCAGGTATTTGGGCGTTTCGACGCCACGGATGCCCGACGCGCATTCGAAGCGACGGTCCGGCTGTATGGCCGCCTGGGACGAGAGGTCGCGGAGCGTGCACGACTGGAATATCCGCAGGCCTGCGAGGATCAGATCCAGGACTTGAATCGGATGGTGCTGTCGCGCCTGGTCGGCTGACCGAGGTACGCGCCGCCGCGAGAGCGGCCGCGGCTCGGTCCCATCGCTAATCGAATTCGATGCCGCCGTCTCGATGCCGCTGCGCCAACCGCCGCAGTTGTGTGCCTCGGGCCCTTACTTGCGCTTCGTCAAGTCGCCCGCGAAGGACTGGATCTTCCGCGTCGGGCCGGACACGATCAGCAGATCCCCCGGCAACACCCGCGTGCTCGGCGTGGCGTGCTGGAAATCCTCGTTGGCGCGCTTGACACCCACCACCGTGACGCCCGACTTCTCCCGCACGCCCGATTCCGCCAGCGTCTGGTTGTAGGTGGACGCCGGCGCATGGACCTTGGCGATGGCGAAGCCATCGTCGAACTCGATGAAATCCATCATCCGGCCGGTAATCAGATGCGCGACGCGCTCGCCCATATCCGCTTCCGGATAGACGACGTGATGCGCGCCGATGCGCTGCGCGATCTGCCCGTGCTCCGCCGACATGGCCTTGACCCAGATGTCCTTGATGTCGAGTTCGGTCAGCGCCATGATCGTCATCAGGCTGGCCGCGAGGTCCGAGCCGATGCCGACGATGGCGTGGGCGAAGTCGGCCACGCCGAGCTGGCGCATCACGTTGACGTTGGTCGAATCGGCCTGCACCGCATGCGTCAGGTAATTGCCCCAGGTCTGCACGGGCTCGGCTTCCTTGTCGAGTCCCATCACATCGTGTCCAAGCCGCATCAGGGCCTGCGAAACCGAGCTGCCGAAGCGGCCCAGCCCGATCACGACCACGCTGTCGCCCTTCGAGAAGGAAAACTGCTCGGTAAACAATCTAGCCAACAATTGGGTGCTCCTCTGGATAGCGGAACGGCATGCGGCGCTCGCCCAATACCAGCGATGCCGCCAGCGTGATCGTGCCCACCCGGCCGGCATACATCAACAGGATCAGCGTCAACTGGGCCGGCACCGGCAGATCGCCGGTGATCCCCGTCGACAGGCCGGTCGTTCCGAAGGCGGCGATGACCTCGAAGATGATCTGATCGGTCGGCACGTCGGTCGTGCGCAGCAACACCAGTGTACCGAGGGTGACCATCGCGCTGCCGAGCACCAGCACCGTGATGGCCTGGCGCTGGGCCGAGGCGCCCAATCTGCGGCCGTATGCTTCGCAGTCGCTTTGCCCGCGGATCTCGGCGATCACCAGCAGGACCAGGATGGCGATCGTGCCGACCTTGACGCCGCCGGCGGTACTGGCGCTGCCGCCGCCGATGAACATCAGGAAGTAGTGCAGCGCCCACGTTTCGGGCGTCAGCAAGCTGATGTCCAGGGTATTGAAGCCGGCGGTCCGTGCCGCCACCGATGCGAAGGCCGCGGACAGCAGCTTGTCGGCGGCTGACATCGGGCCCAGCGTATTCGGATTGGTCCATTCGAACAGCAGCACCCCAACGAAGCCCATCGCGAGCAGCACCGCCGTGCCGGCGAGGGTCAGCTTGGTATGCAGGGACCAATGATGCGGGCTGCGCGCCTTGCGCCGGACATCGTGCAGCACCGGGAAACCGATACCGCCGACCACGATCGCCAGCATCACGGGCATCAGAATCAGCGCATCGGCGGCATAACGCGTGAGGCTGTCCTCGTGGATCGAGAAGCCGGCGTTGTTGAAGGCGGACACCGCATGGAACAGCCCGCTCCACACGGCATCGCCCCATGGCAGGTCATGGGCATAGCGGAGCCGCAGCGTCAGCAGCGTCGCGACCAGCGCCTCGGATGCCAGCGTCACCGCCAGCACCAGTCGCGCCACGCTGGTCACGTCGCCCATGCCCAGCGAGCGCGTCTCGACCTGCGTGATCAGCTTGGTGCGCAGCCGCAGCGAGCGATTGACCATCAGGCCCAGCAGCGTCGCCGCGGTCATCATGCCGAAGCCGCCGATCTGGAACAGCACCAGGATCACGGACTGGCCGAAGCCTGACCAGTAGGTGCCGGTGTCGACGACCGTGAGGCCCGTCACGCAGACGGCGGATACCGCGGTAAACAGCGCCGTCAGCCACGGCACGGGCTGTCCTTCGGCCTGGGACATCGGCAAGATCAGCAGCAGCGTGCCGGCCGTGATCGCCAGCAGGAAGGCCAGCGCGACGACGCGTGGGGGATGCGCGATGGATTTCATCGGTTGGCCATCTGCGAACCGACAGCGCTGGCCGCAGGCAGGCAGTGGATCGCTTGTTGTTGTCCGTCCATGTTGTCGACTCCGCGAAGGCGCTCGACCGCGGCGTCAGGGCTATCCCGCCCTACGGCAATACGCGGCCGAATTCTACACTGGCCCGTTCGCGGCGAGCCTGCGCTGCCGTGTCGTTGCCCCTTGCGCGCCAGCACGACAAGCACCATTGCGCGCGTGGTTCTAAGCCGCATTGGCGCGGATGACAAGGCTCGTTAATCACCGTTGCAAAATCGAACAGAATGTCAGACGCCTCGCCGCTACAGTGAGCCTTCCCATGCCTGTAGGCGTTTTATGGAGGTACACGAATGAAGCAACATCTGGCGAAATCCCTGTTGATGGCTGGCGCGATGATCGCGTCGTACCCGCTGCTCGCGCAGCAGTCCCAGCCGTTGCAGTCGACTCAGCCGATGCCGGCCGCTCAGACGATGCAGCCGATGCAATCCACCCAGTCCGCGCCTTCCGTGCAGGCGATGCCTTCGGCTCAGCCGATGCAGGCCGTGCCCGCGGCAACGTCGCCCGCCCAGGCCGCCGCGCCGGTCGCCGGCGATCCGTACGCGCAAGCCGCTGCGCCTGTCGCACAGCCGGGCATGGCGCCCGCCGACCCGACCCTGGTGCGCAGCACCGACCCGTCGATCGATCCGGCCAGCATGAGCCTGCCGCCCGATGCGCTGGGCACGCGCCTGGGCCAGCGCAGTCCTTTCCTTGACGGCGCCTGATCGCCGCTCGCCGTGACAGTGGCGCCGGACGCTGGCGCTCGATGACGAGCACGAGCGCCGTCCGGCGTCGCGGACCGCGAGCCGCGACCCGCAGGCGATGCGAAATCGAATGTGGGAAATCGAATGTGGGGAGTGGTCCCGCCGACAGGAATCGAACCTGTATCTAGCGCTTAGGAGGCGCTCGTTCTATCCATTGAACTACGGCGAGCGGATAGCCGGGCATCGCTGCGACGCCCTGGGATGCGGTCACCGTGGAACCGGTAATACCGCGCGCGCGGCCATCGGCCGAGGCAGGGGCCGAGTATAGCAAAGTCACTTGAAGCCGCGCGTCTCGGCGGCATCCGGATATGTGCGGTTTTGCGCGCGGAGCCGAGCCGTCACCCAATGAGCCGCCGCCCAAATGAAAAGCCCGCCAATGTCCTGGCGGGCTGGTTGCGGACGGGCCGGGCAGTCTAGGTCGACGCTGGCGGCATCGTCACAAGCCACGGTACAGGTCCTCTTCCTCATGGTTCCGCCGATATCGCGGCCGCCCATCCGGACCACCCGGACAGTCGGAGGAAGAAGGCGCTGGCGTGCATTGCGGAGATGCCGATGGCGAACAGCGAGGCACTCGCTGAAGACGGCCATCGGGTGGGAGGTTGTCCGCATCCGTGCCGGCACGTAGTGTCGACACTGCGAGTATAGGGCGGGGGTTCGGGGATGCAAGAGACGTGGACTCGCCCCGTCGCCGGTCCCCATAACGATGTCCGCCCGAAGGCGCTTGCGGACAATATTTTCGCAGCGCAGCAATATTTTTCGTCTTCTGCTAGAATGCGCCCCGTGAGTTCGCAATGCGAGTGACATGCGCCGACCAGCCCCCTGGGCCAGAGGCGATGCCGCTTCCGCTCCCAAGCTCTGTCGCTCGGTTCTCCGGTCGTTTGTATCAAGTTTTCGACCACCCGCCGCTTGCCAGAACGCCATCTCACTTGACGCCGCCTCGTCTCCGATCCTGTTGAACAGCCTCGTCGCTGTTTGCCTGCCAGGGACCCGGCTTCCGGTCATGCACCGGTCGCCCCCTGCCTGCCGCCGTACTGCCAGCTGAGTCTGTCGTCACGGCCTTCCGATTGGCGCCGAAGCCTTTTTAAGACTTTGCACTGCGCCCACCCTCTTGCCCGATGGCAGGGGTGCCATGCATCAAGACCCTTACGACATGACCCAGCACGAATTCCGTGCGGAGCAGCCTATTGCCTCCGCCAACGATATTTCCAATACCAACGCGTCGAGCCCGCTGGACCGCCTGCAAGCGATCCTCGAGCCGCAGGACGCACCCGAAGTCGCCGCAGCGGCGGCCGACGGTTTTGCCGCGCTCGGCCTCGATGCCGCGATCCTGCGCGCCCTGACCGAAGCCAACTACACCACGCCCACGCCGGTGCAGGCCCAGGCGATCCCGGCCTTCCTGGCCGGCCGCGACCTGCTGGTCTCGAGCCAGACCGGTTCGGGCAAGACCGCCGCCTTCATGCTGCCGGCGATCCAGCGCATTTCGGAGCGTCCGGCGCCGAACCGCCCGCGCGCCGACGAGCCGATCAAGCGCATGAAGGGCAAGCGTCCCCGCCCGGCCGCGGCCCAGCCGTCGCTGCTGGTGCTGACGCCGACCCGCGAACTGGCGCTGCAGGTCACCGAAGCCGCCGCCAAGTACGGCCGCCATCTGCGCCGCATCATCTGCGCGAGCATCCTGGGCGGCATGCCCTATCCGAAGCAGCTGGCGATGCTGTCGAAGATGCCGGACATCCTGGTGGCAACGCCGGGCCGTCTGCTCGACCACATCGACGCCGGCCGCATCGACCTGTCGCAGCTGGACATGCTGGTGTTCGACGAAGCCGACCGCATGCTGGACATGGGCTTCTCCGACGACATCGACGCGATCGTCGCGGCGACGCCGGCCACCCGCCAGACGCTGATGTTCTCGGCGACGGTGGACGGCCGCATCGCGCAACTGGCCGCGCGCCAGCTGCGTGACCCGCAGCGCATCGAGATCGCCGCCGCGCGCGCCGATCAGAGCAACATCGAGCAGCGCCTGCACTTCACCGACGACATGTCGCACAAGGAGCGCCTGCTCGACCATCTGCTGCGCGACGCGTCGCTGAAGCAGGCGATCGTGTTCACCGCTACCAAGCGCGATGCCGATTCACTGGCCGAGCGCCTGTCGGACACCGGCTTTGCCGCCGGCGCGCTGCACGGCGACATGACCCAGGGCGCGCGCAATCGCACGCTGACGGCCCTGCGCCGCGGCAACCTGCGCGTGCTGGTGGCCACCGACGTGGCCGCGCGCGGCATCGACGTGCCCGATATCACCCACGTGGTGAACTTCGATCTGCCCAAGCAGGCCGAGGACTATGTGCACCGTATCGGCCGTACCGGCCGCGCGGGCCGCTCGGGCGTGGCGATCAACCTGGTCAACCACAACGACGCCTTCCAGTGGAAGCGGATCGAGCGCTTCACCAACAATCGCATCACCGCCTCGGTGATCGAGGGCCTGGAACCGCGCCGTACGCCCAAGCCGCGCACCGGCTTCGGCGGCAAGCCGGGCGGTGCCCGTCCGGGTAACGGCGGCGGCTATCGCGGCGGCGAGCGCAAGTTCGGCGGCGGCGAATCGCGTGGCTACGGCAACGGCGGCGGCAACGGTGGCGGCTATCGCGGCGACCGCGAGCAGGCGCCGCGCAGCTTCGGCGGCGGCGAATCGCGCGGCTACGGCGGCAACACCGCCGGCGCTGGCGGCAACGGCAATCGCCCGTTCGGCGAGCGCAGCTTCGGCGACCGTCAATATGGCGACCGTCCGTTCGGCGACCGCAAGCCGGCCGAGCGCAGCTTCGGCGACCGCGATGGCAATCGTGGCGGCAATCGCGACGGTGCCCGCAGCTTCGGCGACGGCAATCGCGGCGGTTTCGGCAATCGCCATGGCGGCAACGGTGGCGGCGGCTACGGCGGCCAGCGCCCCGCTCGCTCGCGCTTCTCGCGTTAAGCCGGTTCGGGGCCCGGCCCCGAGCTGAGAAAAAGGACGTCTTCGGACGTCCTTTTTTCTTGGGCGAAGCCCCAAACAAAAACCCGCGCCAGCGTCCTCACGCTGCGCGGGTCGGGTTGCGACGGGCGCCTGTTGCCCGCCCTACGCCTGCCTATTGCCCGGTAACGACGCGGGCGATGGTGCCGTTGCGGGTCGAGACCAGCAGGAACTCATTGCCGATGCCAACCCATTGATGCCCCTTCGGTGGGCGTTCCAGCTGGAACGAGCGCCAGTCGTCGATCACGTACTGACGGTCGCGATAGGCGGTCGGAAGGCGATCGCCCTTCTTCCATTGCCCCGGGGCATAGGCATACGGCGAAGCCGACGCGCCGGGACCGCCGGGCATCGCCGAGGGCGTGCCGCGCTCGCCCGGTTGAGCGGTCCGTCCCGATGGGCCGCCCATCTGTGAGCCACCCCGCTGCGAGCCACCCATCTGCGAGCCGCCCGTGTCGGCGCCGCCGGTCTGCGGCCCGCCCATCTGGGAGCCGCCCCGCTCGGACCCGGGCTGGGCCCCCGCTCCTGCACCATATCCGCCGGCCCCGGCCGAGCCGCCACCGGAGCTGGACTGCGCCAGGCCGACCGATGAACCGAGCACGCCCGCGGCCACCAGCAAACCCATCAACATGTGGTTCCTCTTCATCGAGATCTCCTTGTTGGTTGGGACAGCGATGGCAAGTTACACCCGGGGGCGCGAGGCGGCAACGCAGCTTTGTATCTGGATATTTCGCTTGTGCGGCCTAAGAGACGCGCGCCGTGGAGCCCCCTGCGGCGATGCCAACGGCCGCTACAGGAAGCGGTCCAGCAGCTTGCGGCTGGCCTTGTCCAGCGACTCCAGGCTGCGGACCAGATAGTGGATGCCGTGGCTGTCCGAGATCAGCAGCGTGCTGCCCGCCAAGCGGCGGATGTCTTCTTCGCCGCGCAGCACCAGCCGGGTCGGGCCGCGATCCGTCTCGACCTGCCAGGTGCTCGGCGTGGCGAAGGTCGACACGCTGACGATGCGGCGGATCTCAGGCATGAATTCGCGCCCCGCCAGCTCTTCCTCGACGATGTCGCGCATGGGCGCGGGCAGATCTTCGAGCCGCTCGATCCACGCTAGCTCGTGGCCATCGGCACTGACCAGCGAGATGCCGTCGTCCGGCGCGGTGATCGGGAACGCGCGCACAGCCACCACGCCTTCATGCACGCCGCCCTCCGCGGTCCTCATCACGAGACGGCCGAAGGGATTGCGCGACAGTTCGAACGGGAACGCGACCGCAGTCGTCGATTCGCTTGCTTGCATGATCGGACTTCCTTATTGCACGACGACGGCGCTGGCCGTGACATGGGGTGCGACGGTATTGACCTCGACCGGATCGTCCGGATCGGTATCGACGTTGCGCGCCTGCGCCTGGTACAGCCTGTAGTACGCGCCCTCGCGCGCCATCAGCTCGTCGTGCGGGCCGACCTCGACGATGCGGCCCCGGTCCATCACCACCAGCCGGTCGGCCTTGCGCAGCGTCGACAGGCGGTGGGCGATGGCGATCGTGGTGCGGCCCTGCACCAGGTTGTCGAGCGCCTTCTGGATTTCCTTCTCGGTCGCGGTATCGACCGACGAGGTCGCTTCGTCCAGGATCAGGATGCGCGGATCGATCAGCAGCGCGCGGGCGATCGAGATGCGCTGGCGCTCCCCGCCCGACAGCGCCTGGCCTCGTTCGCCGACCAGCGAGTCGTAGCCATGCGGCAGCCGCAGGATGAACTCGTGCGCATGGGCCGCGCGCGCGGCCGCAATGATCTCGGCGCGCGTGGCATTGGGCCGCCCGTAGGCGATGTTCTCCGCGATGGTGCCGAAGAACAGGAACGGCTCCTGCAGCACCAGGCCGATATGGCGGCGATAGTCGGCCACCGCCAGCGATCGGATATCGACGCCGTCGACGCGGATCGCGCCCTCCGACACGTCGTAGAAGCGGCAGATCAGATTGACCAGGGTGCTCTTGCCCGAGCCGCTGTGGCCCACCAGGCCGATCATCTCGCCGGGACGGATCTGCAGGTCGAGCCCGCGGATCACCGCGCGGCTGCCGTAGCGAAAGCCGATATCGCGCAGCTCGATGGCGCCGCTGACCTGCGGCAGTTGCGTGGGCCGTACCGGCTCTGGCACGCTCGACACATGGTCGAGAATGTCGAAGATCCGCTTGGCGCCGGCCGCGGCCTTCTGCGTGACCGAGACGATCCGGCTCATCGAATCGAGCCGCGTATAGAAACGGCTGATATAGGTCAGGAAGGCCACCAGCACGCCCACGGTGATCGCATCGCGCGAGACCTGCCAGATGCCGAAGATCCAGACCACCAGCAGGCCCACCTCGGTCAGCAGCGTCACCGTGGGCGTGAACAGCGACCACACCGCATTGACGCGATCGTTGATCGCCAGGTTGTGCCGGTTCGCCTCGCGGAAGCGCTCGACCTCGCGGCGCTCCTGCGCGAAGGCCTTGACCACGCGGATGCCCGGAATGGTATCGGCCAGCACGTTGGTGATCTCGGACCAGTTGCGGTCGATCTTCTCGAAGCCATGGCGCAGCCGGTCGCGGACCTGGTGGATCATCCACGCGATGAACGGCAGCGGCACCAGCGTGACCAGCGCCAGCCAGGGGTTGATCGAGATCAGGATGATCGCGGTCATCACGATCATCAGCACGTCGGTGAAGAAGTCGAGCAGATGCAGCGACAGGAAGACGCAGATGCGGTCGCTTTCGTTGCCGATCCGCGCCATCAGGTCGCCAGTGCGCTTGCCGCCGAAATACTCGAGCGACAGCTTCAGCAGGTGCTCGTAGGTGGTGGTGCGCAAGTCCGCGCCGATCCGCTCGGACACCCGCGCCAGCAGATAGGTGCGCGCCCAGCCCAGGCTCCATGCAATCAGCGCCGCGCCCAGCAGGCCGCCCAGATAGAGCCGCACCAGGCCGTAGTCGATCGGCACGCCGTTCTGGTAGGGAATCAGCACCTTGTCCATCAGCGGCATGGTCAGGTACGGCGGCACCAGCGTGGCGCCGGTGGACAGCAGCGTCAGTACGAAGCCGGCGAGCAGCTGCATGCGGTACGGCCGCGCGAAGCGCCACAGCCGCAGCAGCGCCCAGGTCGATGGCGGCGTCTCCAGTTCGCGGCTGCATTGCGGGCATTCGTCCTCGCCCGGCGGCAGCGGCGCGCGGCAGGTCGGGCAGACACCTTCCACCTCGACGGCCTCGCGCGCGGCTGCGCCGGCAGCCAGACGATCGCGCTGGGCGTTGAACGTATCGAGCAGGCGCAGCGCGGCCGGATTGTTGCCCAGCGTGTAGTGCCAGGTGGCCAGCCTGCCGCTTCGATCCTGCAACTCCAGCGTGCCGACGCCGGCGTGGTCGCCATGATGCAGTGTCAGCTCGGCGCCGATCGGCCATTGCCGCCAGCCGCCCTGCCCGTTGTGAGCGTTGTCCCTGGCCAGCACGCGGCGATCGGTGACAACCACCACGCCTTCTGTAAAATGCAGCCGCCGGTCGAGATCGACCTCCAGCCAGGCCAGCACCGTTTCACCGGGCATGCCTTGGCGGGAGGCGAGTTCGGCCTCCAGCGAGACGCGCCAGGGGTCAGGCAGCGTGGGGGTCGATGATACGGGGGTAGCGGCTAGGGTCATGGTCGGCACAGCGGGCGTCGTTTCGTCGGGCTGCGCGAGCATGGCGCAAGCGGTCGGTCGACGGTCGAAACGACATGTCTTGATACAAATAAAAATGGCGGGCGCTGCCGGGATGCCGATATGTCACAGGACGGATCGGCCCCAAGCGCGGCGCAAGTATACATAAGCCACATCCGCGCGGCGGCGTCTGTCGCGACGCACAAACGCTTTTTCGTCGGGAAGTCAACCAGGTCTACGCTGTAACGTTATTGAAAGGTTAGACTTCCGCCCCACGGGCGCATCGCCCATGCCTCAAGCTAATTCAATGAAGAAAAAGGACATTGAGATATTCGATGTCATGTCGCTGCGCGGCCCCAATATGTGGACATATGGGCCGGTGCTGGAGGCGTGGGTCGATATCGGAGAACTGGAGGAATACCCCTCCAACAAGATTGCCGGCTTCTACGAGCGCCTCACGGCCTGGCTGCCCTCGCTGATCGAGCACCGGTGCAGCATCGGCGAGCGCGGCGGCTTCCTGCAGCGGCTCAAGGAAGGCACCTGGCCCGCCCACATCATGGAGCACGTGACGCTGGAGCTGCTGAGCCTGGCCGGCATGCCCGGCGGCTTCGGCAAGGCGCGCGAGACGCCGATCGTGGGCGTCTATAAGGTCATCGTGACGGCCTGGGATGAGCGCGTGGCCCGCGCCGCGCTGTTCCTGGGGCGCGATCTGGTGATGGCCGCGATCGAGGACCGCCCCTTCGACGTCGACGCGGCAGTGGACGAATTGCGCGACCTGATCGATCGCCACTGGCTCGGGCCGAGCACGGCCTGCATCGTCTATGCCGCCGACGACCGCCGTATCCCCGCACTGCGCCTGTCGGACAGCAATCTGGTCCAGCTGGGCCACGGCGCGCGCCAGCGCCGCATCTGGACCGCCGAGACCGACCGCACCAGCGCCATCGCCGAAAGCATTTCGCGCGACAAGGACCTGACCAAGTCGCTGCTCGAATCGTGCGGCGTGCCGGTGCCCGAGGGCCGGCTGGTGCAAAGCGCCGAGGATGCCTGGGAGGCCGCCGAAGAGATCGGCGTGCCGGTGGTGGTCAAGCCCTACGACGGCAACCACGGCCGCGGCGTGTTCACCAACCTGATCAGCCGCGAGGAAGTGCAGACCGCCTATGCGGTGGCCATCGAGGAAGGCAGCGGCGTGATCGTCGAGCGCTTCGTCCCCGGCAACGAGCACCGCCTGCTGGTGGTCGGCGGCCGGCTGGTGGCGGCGGCGATGGGCGAATCGGCGAGCGTGGTGGGCGACGGCAAGTCGACCATCGACGAACTGATCGACCTGCAGATCAACTGCGACCCGCGCCGCGGCAATACCGAGGATCATCCGCTGAACAAGGTGCGGCTGGACTCGGCCGCCCGCCTCGAACTCAAGCGCCAGGGCTTCACCGCCGAGTCGGTGCCGCCCGAGGGCCGCCATGTGCTGATCCAACGGAACGGCAACGTGGCGTTCGACGTCACCGATCGCGTCCACCCCAGCGTTGCCGCGCATGCCGCGCTGGCGGCGCGCGTGGTCGGTCTCGATATCGCCGGCATCGACCTGGTGGCCGAGGACATCTCGCGCCCGCTCGCCGAGCAAGGCGGCGCGATCGTCGAGGTCAATGCCGGTCCCGGCCTGCTGATGCACCTGAAACCCGCCGCCGGCAAACCGCGCCCGGTGGGCCGCGCCATCGTCGATCATCTGTTCCCGCCCGCCGCGGACGGCGACGCCCCGGCCGACGACGGCCGCATTCCCGTGGTCGGCATCGCCGGCACCAACGGCAAGACCGTGGTGGCCAAGCTGGTCGCACGGCTGCTGCAGCTGTCGGGCCGCCATACGGGCCTGGCCTGCAGCGATGGGCTCTATCTGGATCGGCGGCTGGTCGAAGGCGGCGATCGCGCCAACTGGGAGGCCGCCACCCGCATCCTGAAGAACCGCGCGGTCGAGGCCGCCGTGTTCGAGAACGACAGCGGCACGATGCTGTCCGAGGGCCTGGCCTACGACCGCTGCCTGGTGGGCGTGGTCACCAATATCGACACCCCCGACCACCTCGGCCAGTACTACATCGAAGACGCCGACAAGATGTACAGCGTGTTGCGCACGCAGGTCGACGTCGTGCTCAAGCACGGCGCCGCGGTGCTCAACGCGCGCGACCCGCTGGTGGTCGAGATGGCCGAGCTGTGCGACGGCGACGTGATCTTCTTCGGCCATAGCGCCGAGCTGCCGGCGATCGCCCAGCACCGTGCCGCCGGCAAGCGCGCGGTGTACGTGCGCGACGGCCGCATCGTGCTGGCCACCGGCAACAGCGAGATGCCGCTGGCCGAGGTTGCGGCGATTCCGCTGACCTATGCGGGCCGCGTCGGCTTCCAGACCGAGAACGTGCTGGCGGCGGTCGCCGCGGCGTGGGCGCTGGGCATCTCGCACGAGCTGATCCGCGCCGGCGTGATGACCTTCGATGTCGGCCAACTCGACGTGCCCGGCCGCTTCACGCTGTTCGAGCGCAACGGCGCCACCGTGATCGTCGACGACGCGCACAACGCCCCCGCGCTGGAGGCGCTGGCCAAGGCGCTGGACCGCTTCCCGTGCGAGCGGCGGCTGGCCGTGTTCGGCGCCGGCGTCGATCGCCGCGATGCCGACCTGGTCGACCAGGGCAAGGCGCTCGGCGCCGCCTTCGATCGCGTGTTCCTGTGCGAAGACCGCAGCGTCGCGCGCAAGCTGCCCGACAGCGAGGCGCGCGCGCTGCTGAAGAAGGGGCTGTACGAAGGCCGCCGCGTCAACAAGATCATCGACCAGGGCAGCCGGCGCGAGGCTGTCGAGGCCGCGCTGTCGCAGTTGGTGGCGGGCGACCTGCTGGTGCTGCAGGCCGACGAGGCCGACATCGGCACCACGCTGGACCAGGTCCACCATTGGCTTGGCCAGCCGGCCCGGCGCGGTTGATCGGCCCGCATCGATAGTCGAAGGCCCAAGGCTCCGAGGCTTGAAACCCGGAAGCGCTGAAGGACAGAACGGTCGCCTGCCGCGGGTCTCGCCCCGCCGGCCGGTGGCCGACCGATAGGAAACTGATTGATGGAAGTCTCACGCATCCGCGCGCTGCGCGGTCCGAACCTGTGGTGCCGCCACACCGCGATCGAAGCGATCGTCGCGTGCCCGGACGAAGCCGGCACGATCGAGGACCTGCCGGGTTTCGAGGAGCGCCTGCGCGCGCGATTCCCGGACATCGGCCCGCTGCGCCCCGACGACGCGCACGGCGATGCGTCGCTGGCCCATGCGCTCGAATGCGCGACGCTGCGACTGCAGGCGGCCGCCGGTTGTCCGGTGACCTTCAGCCGCACCTCGCCCACTGTCGAGCCCGGCACCTACCAGGTGGTGGTGCAGTACAGCGAGGAAGAGGTCGGACGCCTCGCGCTCGATCTCGCGCAACAGCTGTGCCGCGCCGCGCGCGACGACACGCCGTTCGACCTGGACGCCGCGCTGGCCCGCCTGCGCGAGCTGGACGAGGACGTGCGGCTCGGACCGAGCACCGGCTCGATCGTCCACGCCGCGATCGCACGCGGCATTCCCTATCGCCGCCTCACGCAGGGCAGCATGGTGCAGTTTGGCTGGGGCAGCCGCCAGCGGCGCATCCAGGCGGCGGAAACCGATATGACCAGCGCGGTCGCCGAATCGATCGCGCAGGACAAGGAGCTGACCAAGAGCCTGCTGCACGCGGCCGGCGTGCCGGTGCCGCTGGGCCGCTCGGTGAGCAGCGCCGACGAGGCGTGGGAAGTCGCGCAGGAAATCGACGCGCCGGTGGTGGTCAAGCCGCGCGACGGCAACCAGGGCAAGGGTGTCGCGGTGCGCATCCGCACGCGCGAGGAAGTGATGGCGGCCTATGAGGTCGCGGCCGAGATCAGCAGCGACGTTATCGTCGAGCGCTATATCCCGGGGCACGATTTCCGCCTGCTGGTGGTCGGCAATCAGCTGGTCGCCGCGGCCCGGCGCGATCCGCCGCAGGTGATCGGCGATGGCGTGCATACCGTGCGGCAGCTGGTCGACGAGGTCAATCGCGATCCGCGCCGCGGCGAAGGCCACGCGACCTCGCTGACCAAGATCCGCTTCGACGATATCGCGCTGGCCACGCTCGCCAAGCAGGGCCTGACCGCGGAATCGGTGCCGCCCAAGGGCACGCGGGTGGTTCTGCGCAACAACGCCAATCTGTCGACCGGCGGCACCGCCACCGATGTCACCGACGACGTGCATCCCGAGATGGCCGCGCGCGCGGTCGCCGCGGCGCAGATGGTCGGCCTCGATATCTGCGGCGTCGACGCGGTCTGCGAGACCGTGCTCAAGCCCTTCGAGGAACAGGCCGGCGGCATCGTCGAGGTCAATGCCGCTCCGGGCCTGCGCATGCATCTGCAGCCCTCCTACGGCAAGGGCCGCGCCGTCGGCGAGGCCATCATCTCGACGATGTTCGCCGACGGCGACGACGGCCGCATTCCGGTGGTCGCGGTGTCGGGCACCAACGGCAAGACCACCACGGTCCGACTGATCACCCATCTGCTGGCCGGCAGCGGCCTGCGCATGGGCATGACCGGCACCGACGGCGTCTACGTCAATGGCCAGCGCATCGACACCGGCGACTGCAGCGGCCCGCGCAGCGCGCGCAACGTGCTGCTGCACCCCGACGTCGACGCGGCCGTCTTCGAGACCGCGCGCGGCGGCCTGCTGCGCGAAGGGCTGGCGTTCGACCGCTGCGACGTCGCGGTGGTGACCAATGTCGGCGAAGGCGACCACCTCGGGCTGTCCTATATCAGCACGGTCGAAGACCTTGCGGTCCTCAAGAGCGTGATCGTGCAGAACGTCTCGCCGCAAGGCATGGCGGTGCTCAACGCCGCCGATCCGATGGTCGCGCGCATGGCCGACGCGTGCCCGGGCGCGGTGACCTTCTTCGCCCGCGATGCCGAGCACCCGGTACTGGCCACGCATCGCGCGCAGGGCAAGCGCGTGGTGTTTACCGACGGCGGCGACCTGGTCGCGGCCGAGGGCGACACCCAGGTGCGCATCGCGCTGAAGGACATCCCGCTGACGCGCGGCGGCAGCATCGGCTTCCAGGTCGAGAACGCGATGTCGGCGACCGCGGCCGCGTGGGCGCTGGGCATCGACTGGGCGGTGATCCGTCGCGGCCTGGCCACCTTCGTCAGCGACGCGGCCAGCGCGCCGGGCCGCTTCAATCTGTTCGACTACCGCGGCGCCACGCTGATCGCCGACTACGGCCACAACCCGGATGCGATCCAGGCGCTGTGCAACGCGATCGAGACGATGCCGGCGCGCCGCCGCATGGTGGTGATCAGCGGCGCCGGCGACCGCCGCGACGAGGACATCCGCCGCCAGACGCAGATCCTCGGCGGCGTGTTCGACGACGTGGTGCTGTACCAGGACCAGTGCCAGCGCGGACGCGAAGACGGCGAAGTGCTGGCGCTGTTGCGCGAGGGACTGGAGGGTGCGACGCGCGCCCAGGCGGTCGACGAGATCCGCGGCGAGTTCGTCGCCATCGATACCGCGCTGGGCCGCTTGCAGGCGGGCGACCTGTGCCTGATCCTGGTCGATCAGGTCGAGGAAGCGCTGGACCATATCGCGAAGCGGATCGGGCAAGCGGGGTGAGGACGGGCGCTGGTGGTCGTGCCAGCGCCTGTTTTCCCTCTCCCCCGGCCCCTCTCCCGCAAGCGGGAGAGGGGAGGAACACCATGCGGCGAAGTTCGACTTCGCGCTGACCTGCTCCCTCTCCCGCTTGCGGGAGAGGGCTGGGGAGAGGGCAACAACGCCTCCCTGCTACAACCGCCTCAATGCCGCCCCGGCAACGACAACCTGCGCTCCAGCAGCCGCTGCACGAACGACAGCAGCGTGCTCAATACCCAGTAGATCGCCGCGGCGGCCAGGTAGAGCGGCAGCGGCTGGTAGGTCGCCGCGATCAGTTCCTGCGTGGTGCGCAGCAGCTCGGTGACCGTGATCACCGACACCAGCGAGGTGTCCTTGATCAGGCTGATCAGGCTGTTCGACAGGCTCGGCACCGCGATGCGCAGCGCCTGCGGACCCACCACGTAGCGCAGCGTCTGCGCCGGCGTCAGCCCAAGGCTGTAGGCCGCCAGCCATTGCCCGCGGGAGATGCCCAGGATCGCGCCGCGCATGCTCTCCGACAGATAGGCGCCGACATTCAGGCTCAGCGTCAGCACCCCTGCCGGGGTCGGTTCGAGCGCGATGCCGATGCCCGGCAGCCCGTAATACACCACGAAGATCTGCACCAGCAGCGGCGTGCCGCGCATCACGCTGACATAGACGCGAGCGATCGCCTTCAGCAAGCGGTTGTGGCCGATCCCCATCAGCGCGACCACCAGCCCGATCACCAGCCCGAAGGCCATCGACGACAGCGCGAACTTGATGGTCAGCACCATGCCTTGCAGCAGCACGGGCAGTGAATCGATTACCAGTTGAAGGGATGGCATGGGAGGTTGGATGAGGGGCGCAAACGACCGCGCAAAGTCCGAATCATAAAGTGGCGCCCTGAAAAACAAAACGGCAGTGCGATTGCACTGCCGTCTGCGTTTGATACTTGTCGCCCCCGCGAAAGCGGGGGCCCAGCGACTGTATCTCGGAGGCGGAAGCCACCGGGTCCCCGCTTCCGCGGGAACCACCAGCGTCCTACTTGACCGGCTTGGTCACGTCCGCGCCGAACCACTTGTTCGACAGCCTGGTCAGCGTGCCGTCCTTGCGCAGATCGTCCAGGGCGCGGTCCAGCGCCTGCGCGAACCTGGGATTGTCCTTGCGGAACGGGATCGCGACCTCGGTATCGCCACCCTGCACCACCGCGCCGGCGCGCAGCGGCAGATTCGAGGTCTTGATCAGGTAGTTGACCATCAGCCGGTCGTTCAGCGCGGCATCGACACGCTGCGCGGCCAGGTCGCGCAGGTATTCGGGCGCGCCCGGATAGGTCTTGACGTCGATGCCCGCCACCGACTTGGCCAGCTCGTTGTAGTTGCTGCCAAGGCTGACACCCAGCCGCTTGCCCTTCAGGTCGTCCAGCGACTTGAACTCGCGCTTGTCGTCCTTGCGCTGGATCAGCTGCGCGGCCGAGTAGACGTAGGGCTTCGAGAAGTCCAGCACCTGCTTGCGCTGCGGCGTCACGTTGACCTGATTGACGATCACGTCGAACTTGCCCGCCTGCAGGCCGGCGATGATGCCGCTCCATTCGGTGGTGACGAACTCCGGCTTGACGCCCAGCTTGGCGGCGACCGCGCGCGCCACGTCCACGTCGAAACCTTCGAGCTGGTTGTTGGCACCGCGATAGCCGAACGGCGGATAGGTGCCTTCCAGACCGATCTTCAGGACGCCGGCCTGCTTGACGTTGTCGAGCAGATCGGCGGCATGGGCGCCGGCCATCGCCAGGGCGAGCAGCGGCGCCGCGATCAGGGGGCGAATCCAGCCAGCGGGAAACCAGGTCATCGAGTTCTCCAATCGAAGTTGATGGACGGCATGATAGTGCATGCGCCTGACGGCATTCCGGCAGCGTTTCGGCACCCGTCCGTACCGGCACAGAGTAAGTCAATTGCTATCAAACCAAAAATAACAATTTATTATGGCTATATAACGGCCGCTCCAGGCGGCGTACGGTTCGCATTGACAGCCCGCATCGGCCTGCACCATCATCGAACCGCCCCTCCGGCCTCAAGCCACTGGCCCCGCGCCACCCATCGCCATGTTCGTCCTGATCCTGCTGTCGCTGATCCTGATCAGCGCCTTCTTCTCGATCTCCGAGATCGCCCTGACCGCCGCGCGCCGCACCAAGCTGCAGACGCTGTCGGAGCGAGGCGACCGGCGCGCGACCAAGGTGATGCTGCTCAAGGAGGAGCCGGGCAACTTCTTCACCATCGTGCAGATCGGCGTCAATACCGTGGCCATCCTGGCCGGCGTACTGGGCGAGAAGCATCTGTCGGAATTTGCGTACGCGCTGCTGTCGCCCTACTTCAGCGACACGGTGGCGCAGCGCGCCGCCAATATCGGTTCCTTCCTGGTGGTCACGCTGCTGTTCATCCAGTTCGCCGACCTGATTCCGAAGCGGATCGCGATGAGCTTCCCGGAGACCTGCGCGCTGGCGGTGATCGGGCCGATGCTGTGGCTGCTGAAGGTGCTCAAGCCGCTGGTCTGGCTGTTCAACGCCGCCGCCGATGCCGCGCTGCGGCTGCTGGGCCTGCCGACCAAGACGGTCGAGCAGATCACGTCCGAAGACATCGCGGCGATGGTCGATGCCGGTGCCGAGGCCGGCGTGCTGCTCAAGCACGAAATCCATCTGATCGAGAACGTGTTCGAGCTGGACTCCAAGAGCGTCACGGCGATCATGACGCCGCGCGACGAGGTGGTCTACCTGGCGCTGGACGAGACCCCAGACAGCCTGCGGCGCAAGCTGGTCAAGTATCCGCACGCCCAATATCCGGTCTGCGACCACGATCTGGACGACGTGCAGGGCTTCGTCGAATCGCAGGACATCCTGCGTTCGATGCTGGCCGACGAAGCCGATTCGGCGTTCGCCAACCTGGCGCGGCATTACGACAAGAACGTGCTGGTGATTCCCGACACGCTGACGCTGTCCGAGGCGATGACGCGCTTTCGCGAGATGCATCAGAGCTTCGCGGTGGTGATGAACGAATACGGGCTGGTGGTCGGCATCGTCACGCTCGACGATATCGTCGGCGCGCTGATGGGCGACATCCTGTATTCGTCGGAGGACGAGCAGATCGTGCGCCGCGACGAGGACTCGTGGCTGGTCGACGGCGTGACGCCGCTGGTCGACCTGAAGAAGGCGCTGGACCTGGACGCGCTGCCGGCCGAGGACTATGTCGACACCGCGGCCGGGCTGGTGATCTATACCCTGAAGCGCATCCCGAAGAAGTCCGAGTTCATCGAGACCGCGGGCTACCGCTTCGAGGTGCTCGACATCGACCACCACAAGATCGACCAGCTGCTGGTATCGCGGCTGCCGGCGGGCCGTGGCGGCGGCACCGGCAGCGGCACGGGTGGCGCCGCCCCCGCTACGCCGGCGCAGGCATCGCCGCAGACGGTGGGGCCGGCGGTCGCTCCAGCGGCCGATCCAGCCCAGCCGGGCTCGGCGCCGGACTCCGCGCCGGACCGTGCGCCGTCTGCGGCGCCGGCACGACGGGCGCGGCCTTAGCAGCATCGCGGTAGCGCTCCACGTTGTGGGGCAGATGATAGACGGCAACCCACGCCCCCATCGCCAGCGCCGCGGCCGCGGCGACGCCGGCCAACGGCGCCGGCGAGAGCCGGGCCGGCACATGCAGCGTCAGATAGGCGGTCGCCAGCATCACGATCCACGCCAGGCCGAGCGCGTAGCCCGCCACCACGTCTGACAGCCAGTGCATGCCCAGATAGAGCCGCGACAGGCCGATGGCAACCACCACGGTGGCCGTCACCGCCAGCACCGGGATGCGCACGCGCCAGGGCTGCCGCACGCACAGCAGAAAGGCGAGGAAGCCGTAGGTCACCATGCTGCTGGTCGCGTGTCCGCTCGGGAACGAGAACGACTCCACGCCGCCGTAGATGCTGGCCGGCCGGCCTCGCGCCAGGCCGTACTTGAGCACCAGCACGCAGGCGCGCGCGCCGATCAGCGCGATCGTCCAATAGACGGCGGCCGCCCACGCACGGCGCCATGCCAGCCAGCCGAACACCGCAATGCCGATCGCCACCGAGATGCGTGCGCCGCCGAATTCGGTGATGGCCGTCATCGTCACGTCCAGCCAGTCCTGCCGGCCCTGCTGCAGCCACGCGAACACCGCCTGGTCGACGCGCACCAGCGGCGTTTCAGCGGCCACCGCCACCGCCAGCCAGATCAGCAGGCCGCCGCTGCCCAGCAGCACCGCGGCCGCGATCACCACCAGCAGGATTTCGGCGACCTCGCGCTCGAGCAGCTTCAGCACGCGCGGCCAGCGATCGCCCGCCCGCGCGTGCAGCGCATCGCGCGCGACGTGTCGCAGCGAATCGAGCAGCCGCATCAGGGGATGGATCAGCACCAGCGCGACCCGCACCAGGCACAGACCCAGCACGGCCAGCACGACGAACAGCAGCAGGCCGCCGATCAGCAGGCCGGGCGTGGGCTGCTCGAAGCGCAGCCAGGCGGGCCACTCCGCGATCAGCTCGTCCATCGTGTCCTCGAACTCGTCAATTTCGCGCTCAATGCAGGCATGGGCAGGTCCCGTGTTTTTGCGTAGTCGATCGCGGCCACGACCGTGTCATCCGGTCGTAGTACAAGGACCGCATCAGTCCGCATGATAGAACGCGGCGGGGGCAGATCGCCGCCACGCCGCAATCCCGCCGCAAGCGCACCGCAATCGCGCTGAACTCACGCTTGAAAATTTTGCAGTGGCCGCGCGGGCACGAAGCCGTTAGGCTATGCAGCGAGCGCGACGAGGAGAGAACCCCGATGCCACGCGACGATACCCCGCCCCTGCAGCATCTGCATCCCAAGCTGCGCCAGGTCAGCAACGGCAGCGAGCCGGTCAACCAGCTGCGCGCGCAATACTCGCAATGCGTGGTCACGCGCAAGCCCGCGCTGCCTGAACCCGTCGAGCGCCGGCTGGCCATCGAACAGCAGGAACGCGACCGCTTTGCCGCCGGCCTGAGCGACTACCACTGCTTGACGGTGCATCGCGGGCGCGTGACCCGGCCCAGGCAGCAGGCCATGCCGGTGGCAGACGACGTCTTTATCAACGTGATCGTCGAGACTGAGCCGCGCGAGCCCGGCGCGCCCGACGATACCGAGCACGTGCTGCGCGCGATCGACCGCATGCTGGCCGAGGCCGGCCATCGGCGCCGCCCAGGACAGCAGCCGGCCACGCCGCTGCTGCATCGGCGCAATTTCATCGCGGCCACGGTGCCGATCTCCACGCTGCGCGCTCTGGCCGCGCTCGATGGCGTGCGTTACGTGCACCGCAGCGAAACGCTGTCGCTGCGGCTGCCGCGCCCCGATCGCGGTGCGGCAGCGGCGGCGGCGATCGGGCCCACACCCCGTCGCGTCGCGGTCGATGGCCAGCCACAGAGCGGCGCCGGCGTGCTGATCGGCATCATCGATGTCGGCGGCTTCGATTTTTCGCATCCGGATTTTGTCGATGCCGACGGCAATACCCGCTTCGTCTCGATCTGGGACCAGGGCGGCGATTTCCGGCCGCCGCCGCAGGCCTTCGGCTATGGCGCCGAGCTGACGCGCGAACGACTGAACGCGGCGCTGCAGGCCGCGCGCAAGGGCGGACCGCCGGCCACAGAGCTGGAGCGCCAATCGCAGCAGGAGCCCGGCTCGCATGCGACCCATGTGGCCAGCATCGCGGCGGGCAACCAGGGCCTCTGCCCCGGCGCGCTGATCGCCGGCGTGCTGATCAGCGTCGAGCCGCCCGGCGACGACTATGCGGCGCGGCGCTGGACCTTCAGCGATGCCTCGCGCATCGTCCATGCGGTCGAATATCTGCTGGCGGTGGCCGAACGCGAGGGCCTGCCGCTGTCGATCAATATCAGCCTGGGGACCAACGGCGGCTCGCACGACGGCGCCAACGGCACCTGCCGCTGGCTCGACGCCTTCCTGGCCACGCCGGGCCGCGCGATCTCGATCGCGGCCGGCAATGCTGGACAGGAGCGGCCCACCGACGAGGACCGCTTCGGCTGGATCATGGGCCGCATCCATACCAGCGGCAAGGTCGCGGCCAAGGGCCTGACGGTCGAGCTCGAATGGATCGTGGTCGGCGACGGCATCGCCGATCTGTCCGAGAACGAGCTGGAGATCTGGTACGGCGCGCAGGACCGCTTCACGGTCTCGGTGCAGCCGCCCGGCTCGACCGAGTGGTACGAGGTCGCCCCCAGGCAATACATCGAGAACCGGCGGCTGCGCGACGGCACCGTGCTGTCGGTCTACAACGAGCTCTACCACCCTTCCAACGGCGACAACTATATCGGCGTCTATCTGTCGCCGTTCCTCGATGCGCGCGCCTATACGCCGATCACGGCCGGCGTGTGGAAGGTGCGGCTGCACGGCGACGAGATCCGCGACGGCAGCTTTCACGCGTGGATCGAGCGCGACGATCCGATGGAGTTGCAGCGCCGGCGCGAACTGGCGGCCTACCGCTTTCCGTCGTTCTTCGCCGAGGCCACCAACGTCGATTCGCATTCGATCAATTCGCTGGCCTGCGCGCATTGGGTGATCGGCGTGGCGAACGCCGACGCGGAGCAGGCGCGAGTTCATATCTCCAGCAGCCAGGGGCCAACCCGCGACGGCCGCAACAAACCCGATGTGTGCGCGCCCGGCACCGGCATCGTGGCCGCCAATGGCTTCGTCGAGGGCGGCGGCTGGGTCGCGATGACCGGCACCAGCATGGCCAGTCCCTACGTATGCGGCGTGATCGGGCTGATGCTCGCGGCCAAGCCGACGCTGACCGCGGCGCAGTGCCAGGGCATCCTGCGGCGCACTGCGCGGCCGTTGCCCTCGCACGACTACGCCTGGCGCAACGATGCCGGCTACGGTCTGATCGACCCGGTCGCCGCGATCGCGGAGGCGCGCGCCTTCGACGAGCGCCGCGAGCGTCGCGACCCACCGGCGCGGAGGCGCGCATGAAGATCCGACTGTTCCAGTCCTATCAAGGCGACTGCCTGCTGATCGAGGCGGCGTCGGGCCACCGGATGCTGTGCGACGGCGGTACCGGCGCGGCGATGCGCGATTTCGTCGCGCCGTCGCTGGAGCGGCTCGCGCGCGACGACGCCATGCTCGATCTGGTCTACGTCTCGCATATCGACGACGACCATCTGGGCGGCGTGCTCGCGATGCTGGAGGCCGCGCTCGAATGGAAGGTGTACGACTACCATGCCGAACGCGGCGATCCGCCGGCCAGGCCGGAGTCGCGCCGCGTGCCGCGCATCGGCGCGCTGTGGCACAACGCCTTCCACGATCAGATCGGCGCCAACGCCGGACCGATCCACACCTTGCTGGCGGCCAGTGCGCGGGCGCTGCGGGCCAGTCATGTCGAGCCGCTCGAGGTGCTCGGGCAGGAGTACGCGCGGATTGCCAACTCGGTGCCGCAGGCGCTGCGGGTATCCCGGCTGATCAAGGCAGATCTGCTCGATATCCCGTTGAATGCGCCATTGGGCGAGGCCCTGGCGTCGGGCGCGGCAGCGGCCGCCGCCCCTGCCGGCAAGCTGATCATCGCGCGGCCCGACGCACCGGTGCAGCCGCTCGGCTCGCTGCGCATCCGCGTGCTCGGCCCCACCGCCGCGGAACTGAAGCGGCTGCGCGAGGGCTGGAACCACTGGCTGCGCGATCCGGCCAATCGGCTGCGCGCGCAGGCCATCCGCGACCGCTATGCCAGCGGGCTGCTGGCGATGGCCGGCGGCCGGGCCGACGATCCGTTCGACCTGCGCGAGTGGGAGGGCACGCCGTCGTACCAGGGCGTCACCACGCCGAATATTGCGTCGCTGATCCTGCTGGTCGAGGAGGAAGACCGTCGCGTGCTGCTGACCGGCGACGCGCATCCCGACATGATCCTGGCCGGGCTCAAGCAGGCGGACCTGCTGCGCGACGGCGCGCTGCACGTCGACGTGCTGAAGGTCCAGCATCACGGCTCCGAGCACAATATGTCGCCGGCCTTCTGCCGTACGGTCTCGGCCGACCATTACCTGTTCTGCGGCAACGGCGCGCATACCAATCCGGAGCTGGCCGTGCTCGACGCGCTGCTGGCCTCGCGCGTCGGTCCCGCGGAGCAGCGGGCACGCGCGCCGGAGGCCGAATCGCGGCCCTTCACGTTCTGGTTCAACACCACCGCCGCGGCGCAGACGCAGCAAAGCCATATCGACCACATGGAGCAGGTCCAGCGCTGGGCCGACGCCGCGCTGCGCAAGCACGGTCCGCGGCTGCGTGTGCGATTCGTCGAAGGCGCCTACGCCAGCCTGACGCTGCGGTGATCCCGGATATTCGACGGGCTATTTGAGCGCGTGCTCGAAGGCGACTGCGGGTGCAGAGAGTCGCCGGCCGAGCTGGCCCGCCAGTTCGTGCGCGACCTCGGCAAAACGCTCGCGCAACTGATCGGCCAGGCTGGGAATGCCGCGATGGCTGGCGCGCAGCATCTGAATCTCGAAGGCCATCGCCGGCTGGATCTCGTGCAGCGAGACGGATTGCGCATCGCTGCCCAGCGCGGTGTACTGATCGAGCAGCGCCACGCCCAGCCCGCTCTCCACCAGCTTGCGCGCCAGCGAATAGGTCTGGACTTCCAGCGTCGAGCGCGGCTCCAGCGCATTGCGCGCCAGCAGCTGGCGCACCATCAGGCCGAGCGAGCTGTGATCGTCGTAGCCGATGAAGGCGCGATCCATCAGCCTGGCCATCGGCAGCGGCGTGCGGCGCGTCGCCCCGGACAGCGGCTGGCCGCGCGGCACCGCCAGCAGCATGCGGCCCTCGGCCACCGTCTGCGCCGCGATCGCCTCGTGCGGCGGCGGTGCGAAGGCAAAGCCGATATCGATCTGGTTGCGCAGCAGGCCCTGCACGATCTCGTCGGTATGGTGGGTCAGCACCTGCACCTGGGTGTCGGGATGGCGCGCGCAGAAGCGCTGCAGCGCGGGCACCAGCAGCGGATCGGCCAGGCTCGGCGTGGCCGCCACGCGCAGCCGGCCGGCGCCCTTGTGGCGCAGGCTCT
Organism: Cupriavidus sp.; assembly: GCA_031181345.1. Lineage (GTDB taxonomy): Bacteria > Pseudomonadota > Gammaproteobacteria > Burkholderiales > Burkholderiaceae > Cupriavidus. The sequence goes on from JAPSLC010000031.1 coordinate 44,388, forward strand.
CGGAGACGCGCCGTACGCGGTCGATCTCGCCATATAGCCGTTCGACATCGCCGTACAGCGCGGTAGCCTCGGGCGTCGGCCGCAGCCGGCCCTTGGCGCGGTCGAACAGCCGGAAGCCGAGCGAGGCCTCGGCATGTTGCAGCACGCGCGTGACCACCGGCTGGGAGACGTGCAGCAGCCGTGCGGCCTCGCTGACGGTGCCGGTCAGCATCACCGCGCGGAAGACCTCGATTTGTCGCAGACGCATGGGCAATCCGGGGGAACCCGGGGAATCCAGGGAAATCGGGGAAATCGGCCAAGGTATAGCCTGAAGACATATTCTGGCACGTCTTCGCATTGGGCAGCCGGGCCGCCCTGCTCTACCCTTGCGGGATCGCAAACCGGTAGGGACGGATACGGCAATGAAGGTGGTGATCACCGGCGCCGGCGTGGTCGGCATGGCCACCGCCTGGCAACTGGCCAACGACGGTCATGAGGTCACGGTGCTGGAGAGGCGCGACGGTCCGGGGCTGGAGACCAGCTTCGCCAACGGCGGCCAGCTCAGCTACAGCTATGTCGCGCCGCTGGCAGGTCCCGGCGTGCTGACCAAGGTGCCCGGCTGGCTGCTGCGCCGCGACGCCCCGCTGCGCTGGCGGCCCCGGTTGGACCCCGCCCAATGGCGCTGGCTGGCCGCCTTCGTCGGCGCCTGCAATGCCTCGCGCAGCGACGCGACGACGCGCAAGCTGCTGCGGCTGGCCTTCCATTCGCGCGACCGCATGCGGGCCTTGCTGGACCGTCACGAGATCGACTTCGATTTTGCGCGGCGCGGCAAACTGATCGTCCATCGCGACGCCGCCAGCTTCGACGCGGCGCGCCGGCTGCTGGACTACCAGGCCGAACTCGGCAGCGAGCAGCATGCGCTGGACCGCGACGCCTGCGTCGCGCTGGAGCCGGCGCTGGCAGGCATCCGCGACCAGATCGTCGGCGCCATCCATACCCCGAGCGAGGAAGTGGCCGACTGCCACCGCTTCTGCGTCGGGCTGGCCAATCTGCTGCGCCAGCATCCCAACGTGTCGCTGCGCTTCGGCACCGCGGTACGCGCGATCGAACGCCAGGGCGACGCCGCCCGCGGCGTGCACACCGACAGCGGCTTCGAGGCCGCCGATGCGGTGGTGCTGGCCGGCGGCATCGGCAGCGCGACGCTGCTGCGGCCGCTCGGACTGCGTGCGCCGCTGTGGCCGCTGAAGGGGTACAGCATCACCGTCCCCGTCGGCACCGGCGCGCAAGCCCCGCATATCAGCGTCACCGACTTCGCCCGCAAGATCGTCTATGCGCGCATCGGCAATACGCTGCGCGTGGCCGGCATGGCCGACCTGACGCGGGCCGATACGCGCATCGACGAACGCCGTGCGGCGACGCTGCTGGACGAGACCCGCTCGGTATTCGGCGGCATCGCCCGCGATCGCCCCCTGTCCGACCTGCAGCCCTGGGCCGGGCTGCGTCCGGCCACACCGAGCGGTCTGCCTCTGATCGGACAGTCGCGGCTGCGCAACCTGTGGCTCAACATCGGGCACGGCGGATTGGGGTTTACGCTGGCAATGGGCAGCGCGGCCCTGCTGGCGGATACGATGGCGGGGCGGCCGCCCGCTGTCGATCCCGCGGACTACAGCGCGACGCTGGCGTAGCGGGCCACTGCCAGCGTCGTACGCAGCGTCGTACGAACAGAAGAGCGGAAACGAGAGCCGCCGCTTGCACGGCCCTTGCTAGCAGTACTACCCGATGTTGCGTTTGAACAAGAGCCGTTCCACAACCAAGGAGAGCCTGACCATGAAACTGCCTACCGCCACCCGCACTGCGCCACGACAGGCGCGCCGTTCGCTGCGATCCGCCCTGGGCGCCGTGCTGACCGCCGCGCTCGCTTACGGTGCGTTCGGCACCATCGGGGCCGCCCATGCCCAGCAGAACGACACGCTGGCCAAGATCAAGCAGAACGGCGTGATCACCCTCGGCCATCGCGAATCGTCGATCCCGTTCTCCTATACCAATGGCCGCGAGGTCATGGGGTATTCGCACGAGATCATGATGGCGATCGTCGACAAGGTGAAGACGCAGCTGAACATGCCGAACCTGCAGGTGCGGATGATCCCGATCACCTCGCAGAACCGCATCTCGCTGATGCAGAACGGCACCATCGATCTCGAATGCGGCTCGACCACCAACAACCTCGAGCGCCAGAAGCAGGTCGGCTTCACCAACAGCCTGTTCGTCTACGGCATCCGCATGCTGGTGCGCAAGGACGCCGGCGTGAAGGACTTCGACGACCTGAAGGGCCGCAACGTGGTGACCACCGCCGGCACCACGGGCGAGCGCCTGCTGGTCAAGATGAACGGCGAGAAGGCGATGAACATGAACCTGACCGGCGCCAAGGACCACGGCCAGGCCTTCCTGATGCTCGAGTCCGGCCGCGCGGTCGCCTTCGTCATGGATGAGCCGCTGCTGTACGGCGAGCTGACCAAGGCCAAGAATCCGGGCGAATGGACCGTCGCCGGCACGCCGCTGCAGACCGAAAACTACGCCTGCATGCTGCGCAAGGACGATCCGCAGTTCAAGGCGCTGGCCGACGGCGTGATCGCCGACCTGATGAAGTCGGGCAAGGCCGAGCAGCTGTACAAGAAGTGGTTCCAGTCGCCGATCCCGCCGCGCAACATCAACATGAACTACCCGCTGTCGGCGGAGATGAAGGAACTGTTCGCGAACCCGAACGACAAGGCGTTCCAGTAAGCGTTTTCGGTTGCTCGCAGCAAGAAGTCCGCATCGGCGCCACGCGCGTCGATGCGGACTTTTCTCATTCTGCACGCTCCTCCAGCTGAAACGTAAAGTGCGTGCATTTTCCAAAAAGCTTCCAAGTCGGCCGATCGGCAAGCTACGCAGGTCTCAACACGGTATCGCCGATCATGGTTCTGACCTACGACTCCTGCTACAAGCTGCTGTTCTCCACGCCCGAACTCGTGCGCGAACTGATCACCGCGTTCGTAGAGAACGACTGGCTGCGCAGCCTCGACTTCGACACGCTGGAGAAAATCCCCCCGCAATACGTTGGCGACAACTTGCGCCAACGTGCCAACGATGTGGTCTGGTGCGTCCGCGCCGACGGCGATTGGCTCCATCTCTATATGCCGATCGAATTCCAGAGCACCGTGGACCCGTATATGGCGGTCCGGGTCATGGAGTACCTGGGATTGCTCTATCAGGATCTCGGCCGTCGCAAGAAGGTGCTCACGAAACGCAAGCTGCCTCCCGTGCTACCGCTGGTGATGTACACGGGAAAAGCGCGCTGGACCGCGCCTACCGATATCGCCTCCATGGTCATTGCCGCTCCTCGGCTGGCATCGAGGTTTCAGCCGCAACTTGCCTACGTGCTGATCGATACGAGCCGGTATCAAGATAGCGAACTGCAGGCGCTGAACAATCGCGTCGCCATGGTGATCCTCATCGAGCGTGGGGATCTGGATCGCCTGCCAGAGCTGGTGGATCAGTTGAACGAGATGATCGATGGCGACATCGAACTGCACCGGATTTTCTCGATCTGGATGCGCCAACTACTCCATCGCCGCAGCAATGGTGTTCTGTTGCTGCCGGAGGTGGTCAACCTGAAGGAGGTCAATATGAGCTTGGTATTGTCGTTGGACAAATTGAAGCACGATGGCAAGGTCGAAGGCGAAGCATACGTTCTGCAGAAGGTGCTGAGTCAGCGTTTCGGCCCGCTACCATCAGACATCGCGTCGCGGATCGCGGCAGCCAATGCGCCGCAAATTGAAGTCTGGATAGATCGCCTTGGCGCGGCCCAATGTCTCGACGATGTATTCAGTGACCGTACTGAAGGACTGGTCGCCGCCTGATGGCCCGATCGACCGATTGAGGCAGCCCGCTTCAGAGCTGACGAAAGCATCGCCCAAAACAAAAACCCCCGAAGGCAGGCCTTCGGGGGTTTTGCACTACTGGCGGAGAGGGTGGGATTCGAACCCACGGTACCGTTGCCGGTACGCCTGATTTCGAGTCAGGTACATTCGACCACTCTGCCACCTCTCCAGAACTGGTCGCGTTGCGGCGAAACCGAGATTATAGAGAAGTCGAAAACGGACTGCAAGGGGGTCGACACCATTTTGGCGTGACTTCTTGCTGCCGGCTTCTCCGACCTCAGGCCTGCGGCTCCAGCCGCGTCAGGCCGCCCAGATACGGCTGCAGCGCCGTCGGCACGGTGACCGAACCATCGGCGTTCTGGTAGTTCTCCAAGATCGCCACCAGCGTGCGGCCGACTGCGAGGCCGGAGCCGTTCAGCGTGTGCACGAGCTCGGGCTTGCCCTGGCCGGCGCGGTAGCGGGCCTGCATGCGGCGCGCCTGGAAGTCGCCCATGTTCGAGCACGAGCTGATCTCGCGATAGGTGTTCTGCGCGGGGATCCAGACTTCGAGGTCGTAGGTCTTGGTGCTGCCGAAGCCCATGTCGCCGGTGCACAGCACGATGGTGCGGAACGGCAGGTCCAGCTTCTTCAGGATCGCCTCGGCATGGCCGGTCAGCTGCTCGAGCGCGTCGAACGATTCTTCCGGGCGCACGATATGCACCAGCTCGACCTTGTCGAACTGGTGCTGGCGGATCATGCCGCGCGTGTCCTTGCCATACGAGCCGGCCTCCGAGCGGAAGCAAGGCGTATGGGCGACGAAGCGCAGCGGCAGCGCGTCGGCCGAGGCGATGGCGTCGCGCATCAGATTGGTCAGCGGCACCTCGGCGGTCGGGATCAGGTAGTAGTTCTCGATCCGCTCGCCGCCGTCGGCGCCCTCTCCACCCACCTGGCGCGGCACCTTGAACAGGTCGTCCTCGAACTTGGGCAGCTGGCCGGTGCCGCGCATCGACGCCGCATTGACGATGTACGGCACGTACATCTCGGTGTAGCCGTGTTCGAGCGTATGGGTATCGAGCATCAGCTGCACCAGCGCGCGATGCATGCGGGCGATGCCGCCGCGCAGCACCGCGAAGCGCGAGCCGGTGATCTTGGCCGCGCTCTCGAAATCGAGCCCGAGCCGCTCGCCCACGTCGACGTGGTCGCGCACCGCGAAGTCGAAGCTGCGCGGCGTGCCGACGCGGCGCACTTCGACGTTGTCGTTCTCGTCCTTGCCGACCGGAACGCTGTCGTGCGGCAGATTCGGCAGCGACAGCATCAGCTGCTGCAGCTGGGCCTGGATGTCGTCGAGCCGCGCCGCCGATTCCTTCAGCGTGTCGCCGATGCCGCCGACCTCGGCCATCAGCGCCGACGCGTCCTCGCCCTTGCCCTTGGCCATGCCGATCTGCTTGGACAGCGCGTTGCGGCGGGCCTGCAGTTCCTCGGTGCGGGTCTGCAGTTGCTTGCGCTCGCTTTCGAGCGCCTGGAAGGCGTCCAGGTCGAGTTGGTATCCGCGCGTGGCGAGGCGTTGTGCCACGGCGTCGAGGTCTTTGCGGAGCAGCTGGATGTCGAGCATATTGCGATGGAATCTGGGTCAGCGTCGGGAAACACGGCAACGGGCGCGGCGACAAAAGTGCAGTGCCGTCAACGCCGACGAATCGCACATTTTACTGCACCGCCGCAGGGTCGGATCGCCGCCGCTCGACGGCGCCCCGCCCGCCCGTCCCCGGGCTGGCGGGCGCGCCGCCCGGCCATGCCTCAGAAGCGGTATTGCACCGTGACCCAGAACATCGGGTCGCGCTGGCGCGTGTCGGCCTGGGCGTCGCCGCCCGTGCCGCGCCACGCCACCGTGCCGTCCAGGTACAGCTGGCGATAGGCGTAGCGCACGCCCAGGCCGCCGCCGGACAGCGTGCGTCGGTTCTTGCTTGCCTGCCAGGGATTGCGGTTGTAGCGCACTGTACCGATATCCCAAAACGCGTAGGGCGTGAAATCGCCGGCGCGATAGCGCAGTTCGAACTGGACCAGGCCGCCTTCGTCGCCCACGCCTTCGCCCTGCGGATAGGCACGCACGCCATTGGCGCCGCCCAGGCTGATGCTTTCGGAGGAATCCAGGTTCTTGTCGCTGAACTGCATGGAGCCGTGGGCGTACAGCGAGAACCCGGCCGGCAGCGACTGCAGCCGCGACAGGTCGAGGGTGAACTTGTTGAAGCCGCCTTGCGTACGCGCGCTCATCGCATCGATCTGCCGGTCGGCCGCCGACTCGATGTCGAGCGAGCCAGCCACCCAGTTCACCGTGCCGTACGTGATACCGCCACCGCCGAAGCCGTCCCGAGCGTCGAAGCGCATGCCCAGCACCATGCTCTGCACCGACTTCTTGCTGTGGTAGTCCAGCGCCTCGTACGAATCGCGCAGGTCCTTGAACTGGTAGTGCGCCGTACCCAGCAGGGTGAAGCGGTTGGTGCGCACAAACGGATACGAAACACCAGCGCTGGCGATCGATGCGCGCCCGCGCGCGCGCAGGTCGGCGAACTGGTCGCCCAGCGCGTAGTCGGTATGGGCGAAGCCGACATCCCCGCGCAGGCCGGAACTGCCCAGCGGGGTCGCATAGTTGATGCTGCCGAAGTAGAGATTCTCGTCGGTCGCCATCAGCGCCGCGCTGAGCTGATCCCCAAAGCGGAACGGGCTGTACAGCGCCCCCTGCAGCATGACGCGGTTCCGACCGGAATAGCGGTTGCCGTAGTTGTCATACGTGGCAGCCAGGTCCCAGGGGCGCGTACGCACCACCTGCGCTTCGAGGTCGCCAGTGCCCACCGCCTTGCCGGGCCGGATCACCGGGCGCACGTCGATGCCGGGCTGGTCCGCGAGGATCAGCACGGCACGCTCCAGTGCATCGCGGCCGATGACGTCCCCCGACTCGAGCGAAGACAGGAAGGGCTGCGCGTCGGCCGCCAGTTGCGCATCGCTTTCCGCGGTCGCCTTGACCTCGCCATAGCGGCCCTCGATCACCGCCATGCGCAACGCGCCGTTGCTCATGCGCTGCTCCGGCAGATAGACGCGCGCAAAGGGATAGCCCTGCTCGCGATAGAAGCGCGTCATGTATGCCGCCAGACGCTGCATTCCACCGATGTCGTAGCGCTTGCCGATCGCCGGGGCGAGCGCGGCCTGCAGCGTCTCGTTGCTGACGTGCTCGGCCCCTTCGAAGCTGACGGATTCGAGCAATACCTGCGGACCTTGCGCATTCACGTCAGGCTCTGGCAGCTTGCTGTCGATCTCGACATCGAGGCGCTCTGGCAACGGCTGCTTGGGAATCGGCATTTCCTGCAGGATGCGCCCGGCGTCGGGGGGCATCGTCTGGGCATGCAGGCCTGCGGCCGCCAGCGACAGCGCGATGGCGGTAAGAGAGAACCGGGAGAACATGGGGATCAAACCTGTGTATTCGCGCCGGCACGCCGCGCCCCCCCGCCGGGAGCATGGCATGCCGGCCCTTCATGATGGAAATGGAACGAACCGGATCGAAGCGATAGGTCGGTCTGCCGCGTTACTGCGGCAGACGCACGCCGCCCTTGACCACGAACACGGGCTGCGGACCGTACTCGGAGCAGGCACCGGCCTGTCCGGACACGCAATCCGGCCGACCCGCCCGCCCGTCGACGGTGTCGCCATCGCGCGTGCCGTCGTTGGCGCTGCCCGTGCGATCGATAACGCCGGCACCAGCCAAGCCGCCTGCTTGCCGCTGCGGGTCGGCCTGCACCAGGTTCAGGCCCATGACGGCAAAGCTCGCCCAGTCCTTGATCCCGTAGTCATCCCGCTTGCCGCCGGCCAGTCCACCGTGCGCTTCGCCCTGGGAAACGCCATCGCCCGTCATGCCGCCGATGGAGCCGATGGCCCCGTCGTAGGCCTGCGCCGGACGGACCGTCAGCATCGCGTTATTCGGATCGTTCTGGACCGCATAGCCGAGTTCGTTGAGCAGCGAGATCTGGATCGGGTACGTTCCCGGCGCCGTGCCGGCCACCGCGTACGCCGGGTTGCCCAGCATCGCCTTCAGGTCGCCATTGACCAACCCGCTGACATCGAAGCCCGCCATGCCGCCGCCATCGAACACCGGCTTGCCGTCGTACAGCTTCTGCGTAGTGGTCTGCCCGTTGGTCGATACCACGATCCGGGGCTGCTCGCGATACACCGCATGGGTGCCGGTCGCGCCCAGCGGACGGCCGAAGTTGCTTTCCGACTCCGAGCCGTTGTAGCGGAAGTTTCCGCTGCCGCTGCCCACTGCATCGACCACGCCGGTGCTGCCGGCAAGACTGCCGGTGTAGATCACGGCGCGGCCGCCTGCGCCGGCCTGGATCGTACGGCCCGCGTCGACGATCACGTCGCCACCGCTCGCGTCACCTGCCGAATGCGCAGCCCCCGCGTTCAGCACGATCGCATCGGTCGCGTTGCTGGTCGTGCCGACATTCTGCTTCACCGTGATATCGCCATTCGGCGTGGTAACACGGACCTTGCCGGTGTTGGCGATGCCGACAATCTGGTCCAATTGCGCGCCGTCGCTGAGCGCATACTCGGTCAGCGTGCCGATGGTGAGATCGCCCTGGCCTGCGAACGTGACATCGTCGGCGCGGCTGGCAATCTGGCCGACGAGGTTGCTGCCATCGTCCAGATCGAAGTCACCACCCTTGAGCGCCAGGCCCGCTGCGCGGATGCCGCCCTTGGCCGCATCCTGCGTGGTCTTGCCCGCCACATCCAGGAAGACATTGGCGGTAGAGGCCAGTTGCTCGCCGATCGCCAGGTTGCCCGTAGTCTTGATGCTCACGTCGCCGGTGTTGTTCACGCCGGTGATCGTGCGGACCACATTGCCATCGCCGTCGATCTCGCTAAGCTTGCCGACCTTTACGTCGCCGCTGTTGGTGAAGCTGACCTTGCCGGCGTCGCTGGCGATATCGCCAACGACGTTGCCGCCGTTGTTCAGCGCGTAGTCGCCACCGCTCAGCGCCAGGCCACCAGCCTTGATCACGCCTTCTACGTCCTGCGTGGTCTTGCCGCCGACGTTCAGGAACACGTTGCCGGCCGAGGCCAGTTGCTCGTCGATGGTCAGGTTGCCATTGGTGTTGATGCTGACGTCGCCGGTGTTATTGACGCCGGTGATCGTGCGGACCACGTTGCCGTTGCCGTCCGTCTCGGTCAGCTTGCCGACCTTTACGTCGCCGCTGTTGGTGAAGCTGACCTTGCCGGCGTTGCTGGCGATGTCGCCGACGATGTTGCCACCGTTGTTCAGCGCATAGTCGCCACCGCTCAGCGCCAGCCCACCAGCCTTGATCACGCCTTCGGCGTCCTGCGTGGTCTTGCCGCCGATGTTCAGGAACACGTTGCCGGTGCTCGCCAACTGCTCGTCGATGGTCAGGTTGCCATTGGTGTTGATGCTGACGTCGCCGGTGTTGTTGACGCCGGTGATCGTGCGCACCACATTGCCGTCGCCGTCGGTCTCGGTCAGCTTGCCGACCTTCAGGTCGCCGCCGTTGGCGAAGCTGACCTTGCCGGCATCGCTGGCGATGTCGCCGACGATATTGCCGCCGTTGTTCAGCGCGTAGTCGCCGCCAGTCAGGCCAAGGCCACCGGCCTTGATCACACCTTCGGCGTCCTGCATGGTCTTGCCGCCGATGTTCAGGAACACGTTGCCGGTGCTCGCCAACTGCTCGTCGATGGTGAGGTTGCCGTTGGTATTGATGCTGACGTCGCCGTTGTTGTTCACGCCGGTCACCGTGCGGACCACGTTGCCGTTGCCATCGGTCTCGGTCAGCTTGCCGACCTTCACGTCGCCGCTGTCGGTGAAGCTGACCTTGCCGGCGTTGCTGGCGATGTCGCCGACGATGTTGCCGCCGTTGTTCAGCGCATAGTCGCCACCGCTCAGCGCCAGCCCACCAGCCTTGATCACGCCTTCGGCGTCCTGCGTGGTCTTGCCGCCGATGTTCAGGAACACATTGCCGGTCGTGGCAAGTTGCTCGCCGATGGTCAGGTTGCCATTGGTGTTGATGCTGACGTCACCGGTGTTGTCGACACCCGTGACCGTGCGGACCACATTGCCGTTGCCGTCGGTCTCCGTCAGCTTGCCGACCTTCAGGTCGCCGTTGTTGGCGAAGCTGACCTTGCCGGCATCGCTGGCGATGTCGCCGACGATATTGCCGCCGTTGTTCAGCGCGTAGTCGCCGCCAGTCAGGCCAAGGCCACCGGCCTTGATCACACCTTCGGCATCTTGCGTGGTCTTGCCGCCGACGCTCAGGAACACGTTGCCGGTCGTCGCCAGTTGCTCGTCGATGGTCAGGTTGCCATTGGTGTTGATGCTGACGTCGCCGGTGTTGTTGACGCCGGCGATCGTGCGGACCACATTGCCGTCACCATCGGTCTCGGTCAGCTTGCCGACCTTCAAATCGCCGTTGTTGGCGAAGCTGACCTTGCCGGCATTGCTGGCGATGTCGCGGACGATGTTGCCACCGTTGTTCAGGATGAACTCGCCGCCGACCACGGTCAGGCCCCCGGCCTTGATCAGGCCTTCCGCGTCCTGCGTCGTCTTGCCGCCGACGTTCAGGAACACGTTGCCGGTCGTGACCAGCTGCTCGTCGATGGTCAGGTTGCCGCCCGTGTTGATGCTCACATCGCCGGTGTTGTTCACGCCGGTGATCGTGCGCACCACATTGCCGTTGCCATCGGTCTCGGTCAGCTTGCCGACCTTCACATCGCCGCTGTTGGCGAAGCTGACCTTGCCGGCGTCGCTGGCGATATCGCCAACGACGTTGCCGCCGTTGTTCAGCGCGTAGTCGCCACCGGTCAGGCCAAGGCCACCCGCCTTGATCACGCCTTGCGTATCCTGCGTGGTCTTGCCGCCGACGTTCAGGAACACATTGCCGGTCGAGACCAGTTGCTCGCCGATGGACAGGTTGCCGTCGGTCTTGATGCTGACATCGCCATTGTTGTCGACACCCACCACGGCGTAGTCCGTGCCATCCGCCTTCTTGCCGGCCAGCGTGCCGACCGCGGCGTTGCCCGAATTGTTGAAGTTGACCTTGCCGGCATCGCTCGCAATCACGTCGATCCGGTTGTTGGCCTGGTCCAGCGCATAGTTGACCCCGTCGCCGCCGAGCAGCGCCAGGCCATGGGCGTCGAGCTTGCCGTCCACACCCTGCGTCACCGGGCCTGCCGCTTCCAGCGTGATGGTGTCGTTGGTGCGATCGCCGTCATGGTGTGTGCCGGTATCGTGGCCGCCTTCCGCCGCGCCCGCCGTGATGGTGATGCCTTGCTGGATGTCGAGGGCGCCGCCGCCTCGCAACGCAACGGCTTCCTCCGAGGTGATGCCCGTCGTTCCATCGACGGTACCGACGGTCAGGTTGGAACCACTGGTGAACTTCAAGCCGCCGACGTCGGCGGCGATCACGCTGACGTCGTGGGCGCCGCGGCCCAGGTCGAAATCGCCATTGCCGCGCAGCGCGAGCTCATCCGCGCGAATGATCGCGCCATCGGCCTGCGTGGCGCCCTGCTTGGCGTCGACGGTCAGCACCAGGCCATTGCCGATGGTGTCGTCTTCGTCCTTGCCTTGCGGATCGACCAGGCTCAGGTTGCCCTGCAGGTCGAGCTTGCCGCCGGCCGTCAGCGCGACATCGTCCTTGAGGGTCGCACCGGCGTTGTCGACCGTGATATTGCGGGTATTGCCATCGCCGATGGCGATCTTGCCGAAGCCATCGCGGACATTGTCCAGATCGGCCTGCGACAGCCGCAGCGGATCGCCGTCGGCAACGATTTCCTGGTCGGTACCGCCCAGGTGAATATCGAGGCCGGGCGTCTTCTGCTTCAGCGTCAGCGTGCCGCCTTGTTCGGTGGCGATGGTGGCGGCGATATCGATCTCATCGGCGGTCAGGCTGGTGTCCTTCTCGTTGACCATGCCGGTATGGGTTTCGCCGGTCTGCGTGGTCACCGTTCCCACCGTCAGGGTCTGCCCCGGCGCCACGCCGTAGGACACCGAGCCGGTGTTGCTGGCAATGGTGCCGATCCGGTTGTCGGCGTTGTCGAGGTCATGGGTCGCGCCGTCGCCGAGCAGCACCAGGCCGCCGGCGTCCAGCACACCGTTCTGGTCCTGCGTTACGTTGCCGCCCTTGGACTCCAGCACGATCACCGGATTGTGGCCGTCGTCATTGCCGGTACCCGGGATGTCCTTGACGGTCAGGCCGCCGTTGATCGCGATATTGCCGGTGCCGGCATTGATGATCAGATCGTCGTTGAAGCGGCTGTCCTCCACGATGGAGATGTTGCCCTTCATGTTGCTGTCGCCGATGCGCACCGACTGGAAGCCATCGCCCAATGCGGCGATGTCTTCGTTGGACAGCTTCAACTTGCCGTCGCTCGTCGAATCGCCGCCATCGGTACGCGCGCCGCCGACTTCGATGTTGGTCGTGGGCGTCAGCGTCTCGAAGGCGAGCTTGCCCGTGCCGACGACAGGACCGTTGAGGTCGATCTCGTCGGCCTTGACCGTCAGGTTGTTGTCGGTGGCATTCAGGCCCTTGCCGAAGGTGATCGACGATCCCTGCAGGCCCTTCGGGCCGCCGGACGCCGCGACGTTGTCGATCGTCAGGTTGGCGCCGATGACGTTGCCGCCGGTGAAATCGTAGGTGCCCGATACGAACACGAACTTGTAGGTGCCGGCCTTGTCCGCCGTGACCGTCGCGGTGCCCCAGGGGCTGCCGCCGGTGGCGGAATCCCCGGTCCGGTTCAGGATGATCTGCGCCTCGCCGGTCTTGACGTTCAGCAGATACCCGAAAACGTCGTAGGCATCCTGGCCAGCGCCAGCCTGCGCGGTCCAGTCGAACGTCACCTTGTCGCCCTTGGCCAGCGCGATGGTGCTGTCGCTGACCACGTACGGTCCCCGCACCACGCAATAGCCGCTGCCGCCGCCGCTGCCGCCGCAGTTGCCCGAAACGGTCAGCTTCAGTGCATCGCCCTGGCCTTCCTGGCCGGCGACGATTTCGTGCGAGTACGACCCCGTGGAACTTGTGCGGTCGTCGCCGTTGTTGCCGTTGCTGTTGTTATTGGTCGGATACGTGGTGTCCTTGGGCGAAGTCCAGCCGTCCACCTGGGTAGTGCCGGTGACGAACCGCCCGTCCACGATGGTCCATCCGTTGGTGCCATCCTCGAAGTCCGGATTGACGAACTGCACCGTGCCCAGTTCGACCGGGCTCTCGTAGACCTGCTCGTTGTGCGTCCGGACGATGGCGCCGTTGATGTATGTCTTGCCGTTGGTAGTGGTGGTGACGTACAGCGCGTCCAGCGCGTTGGTGCCGCCGACCATGTCCGAGAACGTCACGGTGCCGTCCACAGCCGTGATGCGCAGCTTGCCGGCCAACGCCTTGTCGGCGGAAGCCGAATCGACGTAGGCGCCGAACAGCACGTCGCCGCCGTTCGAATGGATGCCGATGTCCTTGCCCTGCCCCAGGCGGACGTTGCCGTCCAGCACGATGTCGAGCTTGCCGTTGCCGGCGCCTCGGGCATCGATGCCGCCATTGAGGAAGATGCCCGTATCGAAGTTCTCGACGTCGGCGTTGTTATCGACCTTCAGCGTCAGCTTGGCGCCGGAGGCGTTCACCGTAGCCTGCAGGTCCTCCTGCCAGTCGATCTTGTTGACGGCCTGGATGTCGACATTGGTGCCGCCGCCGAGGGCCGTGTTGATGGCGCTGTGGCTGACGGTGGCATTCCCGATGGCGCCGCCGGTCGAGGCGACCGTCACCTCGTCCGGGTCCAGCAACCAGACCCCGCCCTTGCCGTTGGCCGCCGAGGCATCCGCTGCCTGGCTCACGCCCAGGCTGGCACCGCTCGTTTCGATCCGGCCGCCGTGGCCGCCTTGCGCACCGCCTCGCGCACGCAGCGTGCCATCGACTTGTGTGACGCTGACCGCGTTCTTCGTGTCCGACCACGCCACCACAGTGCCGCCGTTGCCGCTGACCGTCGCCGAAGCGTCAAGCACCGCGCCCCCGGCGATCCGCGTGCTGACGGCCTGCGCGATGGCCGGGTCCTTGCCCTGCCAGCCCCCGCCGACATAGATTTCGCCGCCGCCGGTCGCGCCCGTCGCGTCGATGCGGGCACCGCTGGCCACGTTGACTTCGGTGCCGGTCACCACCACCTTGCCGCCCTTGGCCTGGTTCGACGACACGTCGATGACGCCGGCCACGTTCACGCCGCCGCCCCCGGCGCTCAGCGTCACCGAACCGTCCTGGCCGACTTCGAGCGACTTCGCCTCGATCAGGCCGGTGGTGTTGATGACGGTGCCCGCCAGTTGCTCGGCCGCGCGAGCCGTCAGCAGAATGTTGCCGGCGTCGGCGCGAATCGCACCGCCGTTCTGGATCAGCGCATCGAGCGCGCCCTGCTCGACCTCGAGCGTGACCGGTCCGCCCAGGTCCAGCCTGACCTTGCTGCCGGCGCCGAGCAGCACATCGCCCTTCGGTGCGGAGATGTCGCCCTCGTTGATCACACGCGCGGCGATCAGCGCCACCAGCCCACCATCCGCCGTACGGATGCTGCCCTGGTTGACCACCGATGCCTGGCTGTCGCCGCCGAAGGTGTACTTGCCGGCGAGGAAATCTTCCTTGCTGATCTTCAGTGTGGAAGCGAGGATGCCGCCGACATCCACTTGCGCACCCGGCGTGAACAGGATGCCGTTGGGGTTGACCAGAAAGATCTTGCCGTTGGCCTGCAACGCGCCCTGGATCACGGAAACGTCCTGGCCGAGGACGCGGTTCAGCGCGATGGAATCGGAGCCCGGCTGCACGAAGCGGACCAGATTGTCCTTGCCGATGGAGAAGCTTTGCCAGTCGATCGCCAGCTTGTCGCTACCCTGCTGCACGGTCATGGCTTTGCCCGCCTGGCCGATGCTGCCGACGCCCCCGACAATCTGACCGCCGGTGGGCAGGGTGCCGGCCTGCGCCCCCGTCAACGCGAGGGCGCCGGCGCCCAATGCCACCACCCGGCGTGCCGAGCGGCTTTTTCCCTTGCCTTGTCCCTTGGTCAATTCCGACGCCGCCTGCCAAACGTTGAGCACGGCGTTCCACACAACTCGATAGCTACGATTCACTGAAGATCCCCGTATAAGTCAATGCGCCTTCCACGGGTTCGCAACTGCGTGTTCGCGCTGCGATTGCTTATGTATCTGCCCGTGCCGGCGAAGATGGCGGCGTCGATGCCGCTGATGCCAAGTCCGGGACTGGTTATATCGGGGCAGGAACGATCAGATTTTTCCGTCGGGACCAAATGTTTTGCCAGCCGGACATTCGTTTACAATTGCTTACATTGGGTAGGGTCCCGGCACGGAGCCCCGCGCAAATCGAGCATTGGCTCCGATCTTTCCCTTGAAGCTTGAGCATGCACAGCACGCCCTCATCCCGCCCCCATGTCCTCATCGTCGACCACGAGCCTGACCAACAGCGTCCGCTGCTGGAGTTGTTGAACCAGACAGGAATCCGCATCAGCGTTGCGTTCGACGGCGGGCATGCCTACCAGCGGGCGCTGGCAGGCATGCCGGACGCGATCCTGATGAACGTGCGGATGCCGACGGTGGATGGGTTCCGCGCTTGCCGCCTGATCAAGAGCCATCCTGCGATCGCCGCCATCCCGATCCTGTTCATGGGAAAGGCGGGCAATTTGAAGGAGCGGCTGTACGCGCTGCGCAACGGCGGCGCCGACTACATCGTCAAGCCTTGTGCTCCGGAGGAAGTGCTGGCGCGCATCGAGA
>JAPSLC010000032.1 GCA_031181345.1 Cupriavidus sp.
ATATGCCAACCGGCCTGCGCGTGATCCGCAAGATCGAGCAGATCGTCCGTGAGGAGATGAACCGCGCCGGCGCCGTCGAACTGCTGATGCCGTTCGTGCAGCCGGCCGAGCTGTGGCAGGAGACCGGCCGCTGGGACAAGATGGGCCCGGAGTTGCTGCGCCTGAAGGATCGCCATGAGCGCGACTTCGTGCTGCAGCCGACCTCGGAGGAGGTGGTCACCGACATCGTCCGGACCGAGATCCGCAGCTACAAGCAGCTGCCGCTGAACCTGTACCAGATCCAGACCAAGTTCCGCGACGAGCGCCGGCCGCGCTTCGGCATCATGCGCGGGCGCGAGTTCACGATGAAGGACGCCTATTCCTTCGATCGCGACGAGGAAGCGATGAAGGTCTCGTACCGCAAGATGTACGAGGCCTATATCCGCATCTTCGAGCGCTTCGGCCTGGAATTCCGCGCGGTGGCGGCCGACAACGGCGCGATCGGCGGCTCGGGCTCGCACGAGTTCCACGTGATCGCCGACACCGGCGAGGACGCCATCGTCTATTGCCCCGAGTCCGACTACGCGGCCAACATGGAGGCCGCCGAGGCCCTGCCGCTGGTGGCCGAGCGTGCGCCCGCGCGCGAGGCGCTGACGCGCACGCCCACGCCGGGCAAGGCCAAGTGCGAGGACGTCGCCGAACTGCTCGGCATCCCGCTGGAGCGCACCGTCAAGTCGATCGTGCTGGCGACCGAGGGCCCCGAGGGCGAGCCCGCGCAGATCTGGCTGCTGCTCCTGCGCGGCGACCACGACCTGAACGAGATCAAGGCGTCCAAGGTGCCGGGCCTGGCCGACTTCCGCTTCGCCACCGAGGCCGAGATCGTTGCCACCTTCGGCACGCCGCCGGGCTATCTGGGCCCGATCGGTGCGAAGGCGCCGATCCGCGTGGTGGCCGACCGCACCGTTGCCAACATGAGCGACTTCGTCTGCGGCGCCAACGAGCGCGACTATCACCTGACCGGCGTCAACTGGGGCCGCGACCTGCCCGAGCCGGTCGTCGCGGACCTGCGCAACGTGGTCGAGGGCGACGCCTCGCCCGACGGCAAGGGCCGCCTGGCGATCTGCCGCGGCATCGAGGTCGGCCACGTGTTCATGCTGGGCACGCGCTATTCGGCGGCGATGAACGCCACCTTCCTCGACGAGAACGGCAAGACCCAGCCGATGCAGATGGGCTGCTACGGCATCGGCGTGACCCGCATCGTCGGCGCGGCGATCGAGCAGAACTACGACGAGCGCGGCATCATCTGGCCGGCCGCGATCGCGCCGTTCGAAGTGGTGGTCTGCCCGGTCGGCTACGACCGTTCGGAAGCGGTCAAAGCCGAGGCCGACCGCATCCATGCCGAGCTGCTGGCGGCCGGCGTCGACGCGATCCTGGACGACCGCGGCGAGCGCCCGGGCGTGATGTTCGCCGACTGGGAGCTGATCGGCGTGCCGCACCGTGTGGTGGTGGGCGACCGCGGCCTGAAGGAAGGCCAGGTCGAGTACCAGGGCCGGCGCGACGCCGAGGCGAGCCGCGTGGCGGTGGCCGACATCGTCGGGCATGTCCGCAAGCTGCTGGCCGACTGAGGCCATGCAATCGCCGCGATGCGCCGCCATCGCGGCGCTGTTTCCACGCCGCGCGTCGGGGCTGGCGATGCTGGCGTCGGTGCTGCTATCGGTGTTGTCGACGCTGGCGTTGCTGCTGGCTTCGCCGGCGGTGCACGCCGGGGCCCAGCGCGAAGAGCAACTGGCCGACGCCGTGCGCGGCGCACTGGCCGCGGCGATCGCCGACGCGCGTCCGACCCGGCCGGCGTTCGTCTCCGCCGGCGAGCGGCAGACCTATCTGCGCTGGGTCGCCGAGATGTCGCGCCGCCTGGAGCGGCGCATCCCCGAGCCGCTGATCCGCAACGAGCTGGTCGAGACCGTCTACTACGAGGCCAAGCGTGCCGGGCTGGAACCGGCGCTGGTGCTCGGCCTCATTCAGGTCGAGAGCAACTTCCGCAAGTACGCGATCAGCACCGCGGGCGCGCGCGGGCTGATGCAAGTGATGCCGTTCTGGGCGCGCACCATCGGCGACGGCGACGCACGCAAGCTGTTCCATCTGCAGAGCAACCTGCGCTACGGCTGCACCATCCTGCGCCACTACCTGGACCGCGAGTCCGGCGACCTGTTCCTCGCGCTCGGCCGCTACAACGGCAGCCGCGGCCGCGCCGACTATCCGAACGCGGTGCTGGCCGCATGGAAGCGCTGGCAGGAGGCCGAGGCCGCGGTGACGGTGGCGAACACTGCCGCGCCTGCCGCGTTCCCGCCCACTCGCCTGCCCGATCCGTCATGACTTCCCGCCCGCATCCGGCGGCCGGCAAGCCCGGTTACGCCACCTCGTCCCCCGAACTGGAACGCTGGCTGGCCCGGCATATCGCGCAGGGCTTCGGCGCCGACGCGCTGGTGCGGTCGATGTGCCAGTCCGGCTACGATGCGGCCTTCGCGCGGGCCACGGTGCAGGCGGCCTTTGCCGGATCCGGGATGAGAAACCCGCGGTCGGGGCCGTCGCCATCGCCGTCGCCGCGGACCTCGAAGGCCAGGACCGCTACGGAAGACACGACGAGCCCCCCGCGCGCCGCCGCCGAAGCGAGCCCCGCCATCACCGCCCCCAATGCGCTGCCCGCCGGCGACGGCCGCGACGTGGCGGTGCTGTTCGCGATGGAATCGCCCCGCATCGCGCTGTTCGAGCGCCTGCTGATGCCGGACGAATGCGAGGCGCTGATCGCGCTGTCCCGCGGCCGGCTGGCGCGCTCGCCGGTGGTCAATCCCGATACCGGCGACGAGAACCTGATCGATGCGCGCACCAGCATGGGCGCGATGTTCCAGGTCGGCGAGCATCCGCTGATCGAAACGCTGGAGGCGCGCATCGCCGCGGTCACCGGCGTCCCGGTCGAACAGGGCGAAGGGCTGCAGATCCTGAACTACAAGCCCGGCGCCGAGTACCAGCCGCACTACGACTTCTTCAATCCACAGCGCCCCGGCGAGGCGCGGCAGCTGCGTGTCGGCGGGCAGCGCATGGCGACGCTGGTGATCTACCTGAACGACGTCCCCGCCGGCGGCGCGACCGCCTTCCCGAAGCTGGGTTTGCGCGTCAATCCGGTCCAGGGCAATGCGGTGTTCTTCGCTTATCTCGGCGAGGACGGCACGCTCGACGAGCGCACGCTGCACGCCGGGCTGCCGGTCGAGCAGGGCGAGAAGTGGATCGCCACCAAGTGGCTGCGGGAAGCGCCGTATCGCGGAGAAGGCTGAACGAGCGCTGGCCCCGGAGGCCGGGCCCGAGCGTGTTCCGCCGCCTGGCATCTGTGCCGGACCGGCAGCAGCACTGTGCCGGTATTTGCCCGGCAATCTGTACCGGTACTGTATAGGGGCGCCACGCTAGACTGCCGCTTTCCTCATGCCTTCAGGAGTTGCCATGGCACTGTCGGAACTGGCGGCAGGCTCCGCCGTGTTTGCCGCGTTCAGCGGCTTCGTGCTGGTGTCGTCGATCACCCCCGGACCGAACAACACGATGGTGCTGGCTTCCGGCGTCAATTTCGGGTTCGTGCGCACCATTCCCCATCTGCTCGGCATCAGCAGCGGCTTCGCCCTGATGATCGCGCTGATCGGCCTCGGACTGGGCTCGCTGTTCACCGCCTTGCCGTGGACCTGGCCGCTGCTGCGGGTGGCGGCCACCGCGTATCTGGTCTACCTGGCCTGGAAGCTGGCCACCGCCGGCGGCGTGCAGGATCGCCAGGTGGCCAGGCCGATGGGCTTCCTGCAGGCGGCCGCGTTCCAGTGGGTCAATCCGAAGGCGTGGGTGATGGCGGTGGGCGCGTGCAGCGCCTATGTGCTGCACCCGAATCTGTGGCTCAACGTGCTGCTGCTGGCCGGCCTGTCGGCGATCATCAATCTGCCCAGCGTGGCGGTGTGGGCGGTGTTCGGAGCCTCGCTGCGCCGCTGGCTGGCGCGGCCGCGCGTGCTGCGCGTGTTCAACGTGACGATGGCGCTGCTGCTGCTCGGCTCGCTGTGGCCGATCCTGGCGGCCGGACACTGAGGCGTCCGACCGCTCCGGCGGTGGCTGCGGTGGCCGCGGTGGCGCTTGCGCGTCAGTCCTTCAGCGCGCGGATGGTGCCCAGGTTGCGCCAGTAGCCCTTGGCGTCCATGCCGCAGCCGAACACATAGCGGTCCGGCACCGTGAAGCCGCAGAAGTCCGGGTGCATCGGCTTGGCCTTGGCCAGCGTCTTCTCGCACAGCACCGCGGCGTAGAACTCGCGCGCGCCCATGTCCATGATGCGCTGGCGGATCGCCGCCATGGTCTCGCCCTCGTCGAGGATGTCGTCGAGCACCAGCACGGTCCGGTCCTTGACCGACTCGCGCGGGGCCACGCGCCATTGCATCTCGCCGCCGACGGTCTTGTTGTTGTAGCGGGACAGGTGGATGTAGTCGAACTCGAGCGGGAATTCGAGCTTGGGCAGCAGCATGCCGGTGAAGACCACGGCGCCGCCCATCACCGACAGCACCAGCGGGAAGCGGTCTCCCATCTTGTCGGTGATCTCGCGCGCCATGCGGTCCAGCGATTGCTGCACAGCCTGGGCGCTGACGATTTCCTCGGAGTTGGCCCACAGTTCGCGGGCCTGTTCGGCAGTCATCATGATGTTCGGTCCTGATCTGGTGTTCTTTGCTGGCGAGGCAGGTTCGTTCCGGCGGATCAGCGATTGAACAGGCCCTTCATGCCGCCCTTCATCGCGCCCATCGAGCGCATCATCTTGGCCATGCCGCCGCCCTTGAGCTTCTTCATCATGCTCTGCATCTGGTCGAACTGGTTCAGCAGGCGGTTCACTTCCTGCACCGGCACGCCGGCGCCCGCGGCGATGCGGCGCTTGCGGCTGGCCTTGATCAGCTCGGGCTTGGCGCGCTCGGCCGGCGTCATGCTGTTGATGATGCCTTCCATGCGGCGCACCTGCTTCTCGGCCTGGTCCATATTGGCGCCCTGGGCCTGCTGGGCGAACTGGGCCGGCAGCTTGTCGACCAGGCTGCCCAGGCCCCCCATCTTCTTCATCTGGCCGATCTGGGCCTTGAAGTCCTCCAGGTCGAAGCCGCCGGTCTTCTTGATCTTCTTGGCCAGCTTCTCGGCCGCTTCCATGTCGACGCCGCGCTGCGCCTCCTCGACCAGCGCGAGGATGTCGCCCATGCCCAGAATGCGCTGGGCCATGCGGTCGGGGTAGAACGCTTCGAGGCCGTCGAGCTTCTCGCCGACGCCGACGAACTTGATCGGCCGGCCGGTCACGTGCCGCACCGACAGGGCCGCGCCGCCGCGGGCGTCGCCGTCGAGCTTGGTCAACACCACGCCGGTCAGCGGCAGCGTGTCGTTGAAGGCCTTGGCGGTGTTGACGGCGTCCTGGCCCAGCATCGCGTCGACCACGAACAGCGTTTCGGCGGGCTTGAGCTCGGCGTGCAGCGCGGCGATCTCCTGCATCATCGCCTCGTCGATGCCGAGCCGGCCGGCGGTGTCGACGATCAGCACATCGTGATAGTGCTTGCGGGCCCAGTCGACCGCCGCACGGGCGATATCGACCGGCTTCTGGTCCGGCTGCGAGGGGAAGAAGTCGGCGCCGACCTGTTCCGACACGGTCTTGAGCTGCGCGATCGCGGCGGGACGGTAGACGTCGCACGAGACCGTCAGCACTTTCTTCTTCTTGTTTTCCTTCAGCCATTTGGCCAGCTTGCCGACCGTGGTGGTCTTGCCCGCGCCCTGCAGGCCGGCCATCAGGATGATCGCCGGCGGCTGCACCGCCAGGTTCAGCTCGGCCGCCTTGCCGGGCGTGCCGTCGGCCGAGACGGCCTCGTTGCCGCCGATCAGCGCGGTCAGTTCGCGTTGCACCACGCCGACCAGCGCCTGGCCCGGCGTAAGACTGCCGACCACTTCCTCGCCCAGCGCCTTTTCCTTGACGCGGGCGACGAACTCGCGCACCACCGGCAACGCGACGTCGGCCTCCAGCATCGCCAGGCGAACCTCCCGCAGCATTTCGGCGGTATTGGCTTCGGTCAGGCGTGCCTCGCCGCGCATGGTCTTGACGACCCGCGCCAGGCGTTGAGTGAGATTGTCCAGCATGGCAGAAATCCGGAGGTGGGCTTTGTAGGGTGGTTGCGGCGCGCCGCCGCGCTTATCGACCGGCCATCGATCCGGTCTTCGGCCGTGCGGTCGGGACGGTGGCGTGGCCGGCGGGGGGCGATGGCGCCGGGCGTCCATCGCGGCGTCGCCATCCGGCCTTGCCGCCGCGGGTCACTGCCGTCGGTCACCACGGCAGGCGCTAGGGTAAACTGCGCGAATGGCGATTGTACTGTATGCCCTGACGGCACTCCTCTATTGCGCGCTGGCCTATCACGGCTGGGCGACCCGCCACGCCGGGTTGGCCGCCGGCACGGCGGGCGGTCCGGCGGGAGGTCCGTTTGTTGGCGGCCAACCGGGTTCGATGGTGCTGGTGCCGGGCCCCGCGCCAGGCGGCAGCGGGCAGGGGCAGCCCGCCTGGTGGCACGTGCTGATGGTGGCGGTGCTCGCCAGCCACGGCATGCTGCTGCACGAAACCATCTTTCCGGCCGACCGCATGGTGTTCGGCTTTGCCTTCGCGCTGTCGGCGATGCTGTGGCTGGGCGTCGGCATCTACTGGATCGAGAGCTTCTTCTTCTCGCTGGCGGGGCTGGGACTGGTCGTGGTCCCGGTGGCGATGCTGGCCAGCCTGATGCCGCTCGCCTTCCCCGGCGCGCAGATCCTCGGCTACGCCGCGCGGCCGCTGTTCAAGCTGCATTTCATCATCGCCAACGTGGCCTACGGGCTGTTCACGCTGGCGGCCTTCCATGCCTTCCTGATGCTGCTGGTCGAGCGCCGGTTGCATGGCTTCAACCGCGGCCACGGCGTGCACGTGCCGGGCGGAGCGATGGCCGCCGGCGCGCCGCAGCAGGTGGGCTGGCTGGGACGCTGGCTCGATCTGCTGCCGCCGCTGCTGACGCTGGAGAAGCTGCTGTTCCGCCTGATCGCGGCCGGCTTCGTGCTGCTGACGCTGACCATCGCCTCGGGGCTGCTGTTCTCGGAGGAGCTGTTCGGCCGGGTCTTCCGCTTCGACCACAAGACCGTGTTCGCGGTGATTTCGTGGGTGATGTTCGCCGGCATCCTGGCTGGCCGGCGGTTCTACGGCTGGCGCGGACGCGTGGCGCTGCGCTGGGTCATCGCCTCGTTCTGTATCCTGCTGCTGGCCTACGTCGGCAGCCGCTTCGTGATCGAAGTGATTCTGCACCGCCTCTGAAGCAAGGCATCGTCGATGGCACGTCTGTTCCTGTTGCTGGCGATCCTGCTGGCTATTTTCTGGTGGCTCGGCAGCCGTGTGCGCGCGCGCCGGGCCGCCCCCCCGCCGGCGGATGCCGACGTGCCGCGGCAGGGCGCTCATCCTGACGGTAATCGCCGCGCGCAGGAGCCGATGGTGCCGTGCGCGCACTGCGGCGTGCATCTGCCGCGCAGCGAGGCGATTGCCTACCAGGGCCTGCACTATTGCCGTGCCGGCCATCTGCCCGACGCGCAGGACCGGTCCGACGATCGCGGCGGACCCGCATGACGGCGCCGCTTTCGCCCCGGCTGCGGCTCGACGGCGCGGGCTGGGTGGAGGGCGCACGCCGGGTGCCGTCGCCCAACTTCGATCCGCGTCCGCCCGGCATGCCGGTCGACCTGCTGGTGGTGCACAACATCAGCCTGCCGCCCGGCGAGTTCGGCAGCGACGATATCGAGGCGCTGTTCCTGAACCGGCTCGATCCGGCTCGCCATCCGTTCTTCGCCACGATCCACGCGGTCCGCGTGTCGGCGCATTTCGTGGTGCGGCGCAGCGGCGAGCTGGTGCAGTTCGTCTCGTGCGAGGACCGCGCCTGGCATGCCGGGCAGTCGGCCTTCTGCGGACGCGAGCGCTGCAATGACTTCTCGATCGGCATCGAGCTGGAGGGCTGCGACACGCTGCCCTTCGAGCCGGCCCAGTACGACACCGCCGCCGCGCTGACGCGGCTGCTGGTGCGCGCCTATCCGATCGCGGCCGTGGCCGGCCACAGCGATATCGCGCCCGGCCGCAAGACCGACCCCGGTCCGTGCTTCGAGTGGGCGCGCTTTGCGCAGGCCGCCGGACTCACTGCGGCGATGCTGCCGTACCGCCACGGCGGGGCCGCGGCCTAGCCGAAAACCCCGCCCGGGTGCGGGGCTATCGGATGTGGCGCGCTAATCGAAAAAAATTCTTTCGTCGGTGCGGCAGCCGACAAAATCGCCGCAACCCTTGAGCCGCTTGGTCTGGCGGGGAGGTGGGGGTCTCGTGCGGCCCTGGAGCGGCCCGCGGACGCGCTTGTCAAGACTGGTCAACGCGATTCATTTCACTATACTTAGTCCAGCTTTTCGTTATGACCACTATATCTAGTGGTGCTTTCGGGGAGCCGACCTAGGCGTGCAGCGTTCGCCACGGGCTCGGCAGGTTGCCTTCGCGCCACGCGCGTCAAGCGTTTCCAGCCAGCCGGCGGCGCGCGACACAAGGCCGCCACACGGTCGGCACGTCACAAGAGCCCTCCACGGGAATGCAGCAAGGCAGTAATCCGGCACGGCAACGCCGCGCGCGGGATGTCTCTTTTTGCGCATTTTCCAGGGGCTCTTTGTCGTTGATAACACTGGTCACAAAAACAGGAGTGCTTCATGCAGACGGCCCAACAAGAATTCGCCGGCAAGGCCGGTTCCGCCGCCGTGGCCCAGCCGAGCCCCGCCGCTGAGAACGCCGCTGGCAACTACCAGGATTACAAGATCATCCGCCGCAACGGCGCGGTGGTCGCTTTCGAGCCGAGCAAGATCTCGGTGGCCATGACCAAGGCCTTCCTCGCCGTCAACGGCGGGCAGGGCGCCGCTTCGGCGCGCGTGCGCGAGCTGGTCGAGCAACTGACCCAGAACGTGGTACGCGCGCTGCTGCGCAGCCGTCCGAACGGCGGCACCTTCCACATCGAGGACGTGCAGGATCATGTCGAACTGGCGCTGATGCGCTCGGGCGAACATGAAGTGGCGCGCGCCTACGTGCTCTATCGCGAGAAGCGCAACCAGGAGCGCGGCCAGGCCAACGCCCAGGCCGTCGCCCGGGTGGCGCAGGCCGTGGCGAACTTCAACGTCACGGACGGCGGCGTGACCCGTCCGCTGGATCTGGTCGCGCTGCACGCGCTGATCGACACCGCCTGCGCCGGACTGGGCGAGGGCGTCGATGCCGAGCCGATCCTGAAGGAGACCGTCAAGAACCTGTACGACGGCGTGCCGATGAGCCAGGTCTACGACTCGGCCATCCTCGCCGCGCGCACGCTGATCGAGAAAGACCCGGCCTACAGCCAGGTCACGGCCCGCATCCTGCTGCACACCATCCGCAAGGAAATCCTCGGCGAGGAAGTGACCCAGGCCGAGATGGGCAGCCGCTACGCCGATTACTTCCCGAAGTTCATCGCCCGCGGCATCGAGGCCGAGCTGCTCGACGAGAAGCTGGCGACCTTCGACCTGGCGCGCCTGGGCGCGGCGCTGGACGCCTCGCGTGACTTCCAGTTCAACTACCTGGGCCTGCAGACGCTGTACGACCGCTACTTCCTGCACATCGACGAGACCCGCATCGAGATGCCGCAGGCCTTCTTCATGCGCGTCGCGATGGGCCTTGCGCTGAACGAGACCGACCGTGAAGGCCGCGCCATCGAGTTCTACAACCTGCTGTCGTCGTTCGACTTCATGTCGTCGACGCCGACGCTGTTCAACTCGGGCACGCGCCGCTCGCAGCTGTCCTCGTGCTACCTGACCACGATCTCCGACGATCTGGAAGGCATCTACGAGGGCCTGAAGGAGAACGCGCTGCTGTCGAAGTTCGCTGGGGGCCTGGGCAACGACTGGACCAATGTGCGCGCCCTGGGCTCGCACATCAAGGGCACCAACGGCAAGTCGCAGGGCGTGGTGCCGTTCCTGAAGGTGGTCAACGACACCGCCGTGGCGGTCAACCAGGGCGGCAAGCGCAAGGGCGCGGTCTGCGCCTACCTGGAGACCTGGCACCTGGACATCGAGGAATTCCTCGAGCTGCGCAAGAACACCGGCGACGACCGCCGCCGCACGCACGACATGAACACCGCGAACTGGATTCCGGACCTGTTCATGAAACGCGTGATGCAGAACGGCGAATGGACGCTGTTCTCGCCGTCGACCTGCCCGGACCTGCACGACAAGGTCGGCAAGGAATTCGAGAAGGCCTACCTCGGCTACGAAGAGAAGGTCGCGCGCGGTGAACTGAAGCTGTTCAAGAAGATCCCGGCGATGCAGCTGTGGCGCAAGATGCTGGGCATGCTGTTCGAAACCGGCCATCCGTGGATCACCTTCAAGGATCCCTGCAACATCCGCAGCCCGCAGCAGCACGTCGGCGTGGTCCACAGCTCGAACCTGTGCACCGAGATCACGCTGAACACCAACGACAGCGAAATCGCGGTGTGCAACCTGGGTTCGGTGAACCTGGTCGCGCACCTGATGCAACAGGCCGACGGCAGCCACGTGCTCGACCACGCCAAGCTCGAGAAGACCATCCGCACCGCGATGCG
Source organism: Cupriavidus sp. (assembly GCA_031181345.1). GTDB lineage: Bacteria > Pseudomonadota > Gammaproteobacteria > Burkholderiales > Burkholderiaceae > Cupriavidus. The sequence continues at coordinate 10,659 of JAPSLC010000032.1, forward strand.
CATGCTCGACAACGTGATCGACATCAACTACTACGCGGTCGACAAGGCGCGCAATTCGAACCTGCGCCACCGCCCGGTCGGCATGGGCATCATGGGCTTCCAGGACTGCCTGCACGTGCTGCGCGTGCCGTATGCCAGCGACGCCGCGGTGCAGTTCGCCGACACCTCGATGGAGGCGGTCTGCTACTACGCCTACCAGGCCTCGACCGAGCTGGCCGAGGAGCGCGGCCGCTACAGCACCTACGAGGGCTCGCTGTGGGATCGCGGCATCCTGCCGCAGGACTCGCTGAAGCTGCTGGCCGAGGAACGCGGCGGCTACCTCGAGGTCGACCAGTCGTCGACGATGGATTGGGACAAGCTGCGCGAGCGCATCAAGCACCACGGCATGCGCAACTCGAACTGCATCGCGATCGCGCCGACCGCGACGATCTCGAACATCATCGGCGTGTCCGCCTGCATCGAGCCGACCTTCCAGAACCTGTACGTCAAGTCGAACCTGTCGGGCGAGTTCACCGTGGTCAACGACTACCTGGTGCGCGACCTGAAGGCTCGCGGCCTGTGGGACGAAGTGATGGTTGCCGACCTGAAGTACTTCGACGGCTCGCTGGCCCGCATCGACCGCATTCCGCAGGACCTGCGCGACCTGTATGCGACCGCGTTCGAGGTCGAGCCGACCTGGCTGGTGGAGGCCGCCAGCCGGCGCCAGAAGTGGATCGACCAGGCCCAGTCGCTGAACATCTACATGGCCGGCGCCTCGGGCAAGAAGCTGGACGACACCTACAAGCTGGCGTGGATCCGCGGCCTGAAGACGACCTACTATCTGCGCACCATCGCGGCCACGCACGTCGAGAAGTCGACCGTGTCGCGCGGTTCGCTGAACGCGGTGTCGTCGGGCGCCGCTGCCGGCGGTGCCTCGGCCTCGTCGGTCGACCAGGTCGCCGCCTCGGCGCCGGCGATGCCCGAAGCCGAGGGCGCGGTCTGCACGATGCGCCCGGGCGATCCGGGGTTCGATGAGTGCGAGGCTTGCCAATAAAGGCGGCAGCGGAAGCCGGCCTGGCCGGCTTTCAAGAAAAACCCGTAGGCAGCTGACAAGGGCCTACGGGTTTTTTGTTTCACGAAGCGACGTCACGCGGAGCGACTGAACGGGTTCGGCACTCGACGTCCTTGCCGACAAGACCCTTGTCCATGAGACTTCGGAGCCGTTGCGACATGGCATTCCAGTCCGCCTCGCCCGTTGCCAGCTCATGGCCGCGCATTCCGCCGAAATGCGGCAGCCGGCATAGGACCGCATATTCCTCGTCCGTCAGCAGATGCGTTCGACCCAGGGCGTATATCTTCACGGTACCGGCGCTTCTGTCGAGCGGTATCGCGTCAATCGATATTCGGCGGTACATCGCCTCGCCGGTGGCTTGATTAAGAGCCGGGAAATCTGCCTTGACCCTCGCGTTCGCATGGCCGGAACGATAGAAGCGCAAGAACCTGTTCAGATTCTCGTCGCTGATCAGAGCGGTCATGAATTGCAAGCTGTCGTTCACCAGCGCCTGGAATGACCCATCGCCCGGCCGAATATCGGTGAATGGGATTCCAAAGCGATCCTGCTGCATGCCCCACGCGATGAAATCGGAAACGGTGGGGTAGACCAGGCTGATGGTCAAATGCAGGCTCCGCTCTCCGATCGAAATAACGTCGTGCCAAGTCCCTTTCGGGATGAACAATATGTCGCCGCGCGAGACTGTGATGGTCTCACCGGGCTTCAATTCCTCCGGACCCGACGTTTCGGTCACGCGCGCGTGCCGATGACCGTGGGGAGATTCAAAGAAGGTCCATTTCTTTCGGCCATCGATCTGTATGACGATGACATCGTGGTCATCATTGTGTCGACCAAAACCGGATGTGTGCCCGAACGACACATACGCATTTGCACTGGATCGGGCGCCCAGGGTGCCGCCCATTCGCTCCGTAAATTTCTCCACGGGCGGTGCGAGCTCGTTCACTGCCTCGAGTACGGCCGTTACGCCCTCGTCCATTAACCGGTGCAGTTCGCCGATGACAAGCTGGTCGGTGCTTCTGCCGAATCGATCTCTGACGGGGCGGAACGCTCTCCTGTTGACGAGGTCGTGATCCCTTTCCGTCGACAAACGCAGCCGATCATTTGTCAGCCGGTTACAGGACAGGCTGTAATTGAGGTCGTCCCAGGAAAACAGATGTTGCAGTTCCGGGCCGGATGCCTGCATACGCAGGAACGTTCCGCCGTTACAGCTGGCCATGAAGGCCTCGTCATGGAGCAGGCGGTGAGCCAGATCAATGTATTCCACATTAGTCTCCTAGTGCCTGACCTCGACGATGGTCCGATCGAGGCAGCACTGGTCCAGCAGTTCATTCAGGGCTTCACGATTGGAGGCATCGAGGTTGGCATCCCATTCATCGAGCAGAATCAGGTTGACGTCATCCAGCTGAAGCAGTTCTGCAATCGAGGCCCTCGTCCGCTCGCCGCTGGACATCGATGAGAGGTCCGCTTTCCAGATCAGTTGATGATGCTGAGTAGGAAGCAGAAAACTGCGCTCCTTGAATCGGTCTTTCAGGGCCAGCAGAATGGTGGATTTGCCGCTGCCGTTGGCGCCCGTGATGGTCAGGCGCCCGTTATGCGCGGCACCGATGATCCGGGTCGCCTCGTCGATGCCGGCTACCGCCTGACCGTTGATGTGGACCACGCCACCAAGATCGACCCCGTTCTTGCCCTCTTGCGGGACCGACCGCGCGGCATCGAGCAAGACCTGGAGCCGCGAATGGACGGACGAAAAATCCAGCGCCTTGTAGACAAGAGCACTGAGCGAATTCAGTACCAGGAAGACGCGGGTGAGACTGACGATGATCGCGGCAATCACATTCGCATCCGCTTGGCCCCATTGCGTGACGGACAGGATCAGATAAACGGTCGGCAGTAACGAAGCTGCGGCGAGAACAATGTTCCCCATCTGCCTGGTGGCTTGCAGACGATCGGCGCACCCATAAAAATGTGCCGCCGAGTCGCGGCGCTGCTGTTGCCACAGCAGTTCGTTATGGCGATTGCCCAGGGTCAGGTTTTCCCATGCACGCGCCAGCACCGATGCGTACCGGATATAGTCTCCCTCATAGCGGGCCGAAGCCCGGGATACGACCGCCCGGGTGGCGAGGACAATGGCCGTGCACAGCATCAGGCTGATGACATAGCCGATCATCAGTGCCGGCGGCAGCAGCAGCCCGATGACGAGCATGCTCAAGACACTATTGAGCGTGAAGCTGCTCAGATCATGGATAAAGGTAATGTGATCCCGCAACACCGGCAGCGAGTTGCTGGCCAATGCGGCACCGATCCGTTCCTTGAGCGCCGCATTCCGAAATACTTCCGTCTTGCCGCGAAGACATTCGATGAAAAATTGAACGACGGCCCCGTGTGCTTCATTGATCCACCGCTGCATCACATACAGCGACAGGCAGCCAGGCAGATAGGGGATCGTCATGCTGGCGAGATAGAGATAAAGCCACGTTCCGTATTCTCCGCCTGCTTCGAAATGGGTGATGACACGGGTCAGGAAATACGTGGAGCTCGCGACGATCGCCTGGTGCAGGACTATCAGTCCAAGCGCAAGCCAGGCGCTTCGGTGCAATAGCAGGATGCGCCAGGTGTTGCAGGCAGGCGCCGCCGGAGTGGGTCGGTTCACGGTTCACCGCCAGGGTTTCATGGTGTTGTCATGCCGCGCGTCGACGGCGGTCGCCCAGCCGCTCAGTGCACGCACCCGGCCGCCGGGCACAGTTCATCGAGCACGGAGGCTGCCTGGAGCAACAGTGCGGTTGCGCGGGGGCGGAATGCTTCCGGATAGAGGGACAGGGTCTTCTGCGTCGACTGGATCGAATCGCGAAGCTGCTCCAGCATCAGATGGCTGGGCGGATGGACCCGCGGCGTGGAGGGATGTCCCGAGCATCGCTCTCGGAACAGAAGGACTTCTGTGGCAACGACAATGCTGTGAAGTACCTTGTCCAGGGGACGTGGGACCTTCAGGATGGCCGAGGTCGTCCACGTGCCGGAGTCGAACAGTAGCGGATAGCGATAGTGCGAGTGCCGCAGCTCATCCAGAAACATCGCATGATGTGTGAGCTCGTGTACAAGGATTTCGACGACATCGTCCGGACGATAGTCCGGCTTTGGATTCAGCCATATCAGTCCGATCGCCTGGGACGTGGAACCGCCCTTGGCAACTTCCGAAGATCGAATGAGGATATCGGTGATAATGATGTCGAACAATGCCGCATGTTGTGAGGATTGAAGCGCGAGCTGATTGACAGCTTCGATCACAAGCCTTTTTTTGCGCTCGATGTCGTGGTCGTTGTCGTCCCGGATGACGGATCCCTGCGCCTTGTCGTCCAGCAGAGAGTCGTTGCAGAAAAGCCGTGACAGTTGAACCTGTGTAGCGGCATCCGTTACGAACATCGGTTTCAACGCCGACGCTGAAATCGGCCGCTGTTTCAATGTGTTCAGAAAATCCCGATATCGAGCCGCCAGACCGGTGAGCGAAGCGCATTGTCTCGAGCCTTCTGGGTGGGTCGTGGCAGTCAATGTCAGAATGGTCTGGATCTGCGCGTCCATGCTGGTTTGAAATATCAAGGCGACCTCCAGCTCAATGAGAGTGTGCCCACCAGGTGGTGGGCACATTCGGTGCATTTAGACCTGATCTTCGTACGCGATCATGTTCAGCGGTTGATTCATGTTCCAGGCGCGACCCTCGATTTGTGCTTCGACTTCGAGGGCGGCAAGCTTGACGTCTTGCTCGTCGATGAGCGCTGCCGATGCCTTTACGACTTGATCAAGTTCTGCTTTCGACATAATTGGCTCCAATGGTTGCGGTTGCCCTTGGACGGGCGAACGAAATATGGCAGGTATCGATTCGGGCGAGCGCTACGGCGGACAGGAACGAAAAAGGCGCGGCGATTTTCTATACGAACGCGCTGGAAAACCTGATGAAGGCCTCTCTTTCTGTAAGTCGGTAAGTCGATCGATTCACAGCCCCGTGCCGGCAGCGCTCCGCGGGACGCGACGGGTCGACGGCCGTTGCCCAACGGCGCGCAATTGCACCGGGTCCGCATGGCCGCAAGCGGCGCGGAGGGCAATTCCCGGGACCGGCCCCGCTTGCGGCCGGATGGGACTACATCAGCGGAGCGACTACTACCAATAGTGTTTGAGGATGATCTCCCCACGATCAGTAGTATTTCTTTCGCCTCGCGCTTCGGCGCGAGTGCTACAATCGCACCCAGATCAACACAGTGATGGAGGGAAGTCGGATGAACGCCTGTTCGTTCCATTCCAGCCACACGCGCGGTCGGGGAACCGGGCGGTTATGGGGCACCTGCGGCATCCCCGCGCAGCCTGAAGTCGGCCCGGGCCAATAAGCCGCAAAACCCTTCCGGCGCGACGCCGATCCTGATGGTTTGAACGCCTGGCGCAGGCGTTGTCGGATTGGCGCACCAATGCTTTCCACGGAGAACAACACCATGCTGAGCTGGGACGACGACGTTCAAGCCAATCCGCAGGCTGCCCCGCAGCCCGCCCCTCAACCTGCGCTGCAACCGGCCGTGGCGGCCACTGCAGACCAGCAGGGCGCGCTGCCGCCCGCCGCGACGCAACCGGGCGCCGGCATCCTCGGCAACAACCCGAATGCCGCGGCCGCGCAGAGCACGCGCCGCGTCAACGCCGCCGACAAGCGCGTGATCAACGGCGCCACCGACGTCAACCAGCTGGTGCCGTTCAAGTACAAATGGGCCTGGGAGAAGTACCTGGCCGGCTGCGCCAACCACTGGATGCCGCAGGAAATCAACATGTCGCGCGACATCGCGCTGTGGAAGGACCCGAACGGCCTGACCGAGGACGAGCGCCGCATCATCAAGCGCAACCTGGGCTTCTTCGTCACCGCCGATTCGCTGGCCGCCAACAACATCGTGCTGGGCACCTATCGCCAGATCACCGCGCCCGAGTGCCGCCAGTACCTGCTGCGCCAGGCCTTCGAAGAGGCCATCCACACGCACGCCTACCAGTACATCGTCGAGTCGCTGGGGCTGAACGAGGCCGAGATCTTCAATGCCTATCACGAGGTGGCGTCGATCCGCGACAAGGACGAGTTCCTGATCCCGTTCATCGACACGCTGACCGATCCGTCGTTCAAGACCGGCACGCCGGAGAACGACCAGAAGCTGCTGAAGTCGCTGATCGTGTTTGCGTGCATCATGGAAGGCCTGTTCTTCTATGTCGGCTTCACGCAGATCCTGGCGATGGGCCGGCAGAACAAGATGACCGGCGCGGCCGAGCAGTACCAGTACATCCTGCGCGACGAGTCGCTGCACTGCAATTTCGGCATCGACCTGATCAACCAGATCAAGCTGGAGAACCCGCATCTGTGGACGGCGGAGTTCAAGGCCGAGATCACCGAGCTGTTCAAGAAGGCAGTCGACCTGGAGTACCGCTACGCCGAGGACACCATGCCGCGCGGCGTGCTGGGCCTGAACGCGCCGATGTTCAAGAGCTATCTGCGCTTCATCTGCAACCGCCGTTGCCAGCAGATCGGCCTCGATGCGCTGTTCCCGAACGAGGAGAACCCGTTCCCGTGGATGAGCGAGATGATCGACCTGAAGAAGGAGCGCAACTTCTTCGAGACGCGCGTGATCGAGTACCAAACCGGTGGCGCGCTGTCCTGGGATTGAGGCGAGGTGGTGTTGGCCGGCGGCGTGACGCTGTCGGCCAGCCGCCAAAGCATCGGTAAAGAGTGGGGCGTTTCAGCCGAAACGTCCCATTTTTTTACGCCGCCGACTTCGGACGGACTTCGGACGGTGCAAGGAGGCGCCATGCAGCAAGGCCGGAACGCCGGCAGGGAAGCCGAACTGAAGCGCATGCAATCTGTGGCGCTGGCATGCGTCGGCGCGGCGGCAGCGGTGTTCGTCGCGACGCTGTTCCTTCCCGCCACCTTCTGGGTCCGGCTGGCCCGAGCCGGTGCCGAGGCCGCGATGGTCGGCGGCCTGGCCGACTGGTTCGCGGTCGTGGCGCTGTTCCGCCGCCCGCTGGGCCTGCCCATCCCGCATACGGCGATCATCCCGAGGAGCAAGAACCGCATCGCCGACAATCTCGCGGTGTTCGTGCGCGACAAGTTCCTCAACGCCGAGGTGCTGACGGATCTGATCCGGCGCAGCGATCCCGCCCAGCGGCTGGCTGCCTGGTTCAGCGAGCCCGCCAATGCGCGCCGCGTCGGGCAGCACTCAGTCAATCTGATGAGCGTCCTGCTCGATCTGGTGGACGACCGGCGTATACAGGCATTCCTCAACGATGCCGCGCGTACGGTCATCGGCCGCATCGATTTCTCGCAGGCGCTCGGTTCCGTGCTGGAGATGCTGACCCGCGGTGGCAGCCATCAGCAACTGCTCGACGCCGTGCTCCGACACGCGATCGCCCTGCTGAAAAGGCCCGAAACGCAGCAGCTGATCGCCCAGCGCGTGGTGAACTGGCTCAAGAGCGAACACAAGTGGAAGCAGATCGTGCTGCCGACCGAGTGGCTGGGCGACAAGGCCGCGGAGGCGGCGCGCACCAACGTGATCGAGTTTCTCGATGAGGTCGCCCGCATGCCGGCGCACGAGCTGCGGGCGGGCTTCGACAAGGCGCTGGAAGGGCTGATCGCGAAGCTCAAGACCGACGAGGCGTTCCTGCGCAAGGGCGAGGAGCTGAAGGACTTTGTCTTGCAGAATCCCGAGCTGGCCGACTATGCCGCCAGCGTGTGGGCCGCTCTACGCGAGTGGTTGTCGCGCGACCTCCAGGCCAGCTCGCCGCAGCTGCAGCAACAGGTCGAGCGCGTGGGGTTGTGGTTCGGCCGCAAGCTCTCGGGCGACGAGGAATTGCGTCGCTCCATCAATGACCACGCCGAGTCGTTCGCCGCGACGGCCGCCCCCCGGTTCGCCGATTTCCTGACGTCGCATATCAGCGATACGGTGCGCAATTGGGACGCGACGGACATGTCCCGGCAGATCGAACTGAGCATCGGCCCCGACCTGCAATACATCCGGATCAGCGGCACGGCGGTGGGTTGCTGCATCGGGATCCTGCTCTTTCTGGTATCGCACCTGGGCGAAGTCCTTTGAGCGTCTGCACGCGCTGTTGGGCTTCTTTCCCTTGCGCTCGTGTTTACCCTGAGGCCCTGGCCAATCCGCGCGGGTTTTTTGCTGGGGGTGGACCATCGTCGTGAGGCCTGGGTCACCAACCCCGCAAGGAGCGGACCAAAATCGATAGTCTGCTGCCCTAACGGCATGGTCGGCCGTCTCTGCCGCGTGAACAATGGCTGCCATTCGATTCGCCCCTTCGAATCGATTCTTCGACCAATCGACCCAGCAGCCTGATTCCACAACGGGAGAGCCGACATGACCATTCCCAGTATCCACCGCGGCGTTGCCGTGCCCCCCGCGTCGGAGCAGACCGGCGCGATCCCCACCGCGTCCGCGACGCCGGTCAATGCCGGCATCCAGTTCGTGATGCATGACGCCAGGCAGACCGAGCCGCCGGCCCACGATGCGCTGCCACGGCAGCGCAGCTGGCAGGCCTTCCTGGACCTGGCCCGACGGCTGGTCGGGCTGCGCGCAGACGACGCCTCGCGTGCCCCGGCGGCGACCGCCGCGCAGCGCAGCGCCTTGCTGCGTCGCCTGAGCCTGGATCCGCGGGACGAGGCGCCGCTGACCGCGCTGGCCTTCGATTTCAGCAATGCGGATCTGGCGGGTGCCGATCCGCCGGTCGCCGGCGTATCGCACCTGCGTTTCAACGGCGCCAATCTGAAGCAGGCGACGCTGCGCGATATCAGCCTGGCGTGGACCGATTTCAGCGGTGCCGAGCTCGATGGGGCGCGCATCACGATCGCCGCCGAGACGCTGGCGCGGGTCGCGCGGCCCAGTGTGCTGGCGCTGACGCTGCAATCGATCGCGACCATCGACACGCGCCATGCGGGGCTGCGGCGCGCGCTGATGGAGCAGCTGCTGGGCGCCCTGCAGCAGGCCGCGGCGCTGGCGCGCAGGGACCGCGCCACGCTGCCCGCCGAATTGCGGGCGCTGGTCTCGGTGCACCCGCTGTTTGCCGGCATGCCGGGCGTGGAGGCGGTGCTGGAGCGATGCGCGCCAGCGCGTGCCGAGCGGCATCCGGCCCGCTGAGACGCTGAGCGCCCAGTCCAGGCCGGCGGCATCGACGCGGGCCCGCATCGACCCCCATCGACGCCCATCGACCGTACCGACCCGTATCGATTCCCGCCGAGGCCGCCCTCAGCCCTGCCGTTCGCCGCCGAGCGCCTCGGTCAGATCGCCCAGCATGGCCGACAGCTCGCCGGCCATCAGCGCGAAGTCCGCGTCGAAGCGCTCGTCCTCGTCGCTCATGGTGCCGTCGATCTGCTCCTTGACCACGTCGAGGGGCGCCACGCGCTTGATCGCCAGCGCGTCGGTCAGCACGAAGGAGACGCGGTCGTTCCAGGTCATCGCCAGGCGCGTGCAGCGCTTGCCCGCGGCGATATGGCGGCGCAGCTCTTCGGCGTCGAGCGGATGGCGGACATAGCGGACGGTGGCCTTGCTCTCGGCGCTGGCCTGCAGTTCGATCTCCTGATCGACGGTAAAGCCGGCGGGCGCCGCATCGTCGGCCAGCCAGCTCGTCATCGCCGCCACCGGCGACTGGTTGACCTGCAGCGAGGTCAGCGGCAGCGGGTCCAGCGCCTTGAACAGCAGCGTGCGGACCTCGTCCGCCTTGATCGCCGAGGCCGCGTCGATCGCCAGCCAGCCGCGCTCCGGATCGATCCAGACGCGGGTATCGCGCCGGATGCTGAAGGCGCGCGGCAGCAGCTCCTCGGTGATCTGTTCCTTGAGCTCGCGCAGCTGCTTGCGGCCCGGCTTGTAGCCTTGCTGCTCCTCGAGCTCGGCCGCGCGCGCCTTGGTCACCTGATTGACCACGGTGGCCGGCAGCAGCTTCTTCTCGGCGCGCATGGTCAGCAGCATCTGCTTGCCCACGCGGTGCACCAGCGCGCCGTTATCGCGCGTCGGCGCCCATCCCTGGGTCTGCATTTCGAGGCTGGTACCCGGATAGAAGGCGTGCGAGGCGAGGCAGGCCTCGACCTCGTCGGCGTCCTTGTTCCAGGGTGCGGAGAAGCGGTGTAGCTGAAGATTCTTGAACCACATGAGAATTCGGTACCTTGGCCGGTTGGCGAAAGGGACGAATTCTAGCGGCTTGGCGTTGCCGATGTCGCGTACGTTGGCGCAGCGACGGCAGGGACGGCGGCAAAACGGGGAGGTACGACAAACACGAAAAAGCGCCGCGGCCCCCTGCCAAGAGCCGCGGACGCGAGGTGCTGCGAGGCAGCACCAGCAGACAAGCGCCTTACAGGTCCAGCCTGGTGATCTTGGTGCCTTCCAGGCTCAGGCCCGCCATCAGGCCCGCATTGGTCAGCGCGAAGCCCACCACCGGCTGCTGCACGGTATTGGTATCGAGCGCGCCGTTGGCGCCAACCTTGGCGACCGCCACGGTGGCGTCGACCCCGGCGGTCCAGCCCTCGCTGGCGAGGAATTTGTCCAGCGCCTGCTGGTTCATGAACATGAAGATCAGCGCCTTCGATTGCGCGCCGATCTGCCAGCCCAACGAGCCGGAGATGGTGCGGTAGTAGCCGCGGGTGGTATTGCCCACGCGCAGCGCACCGTCGCCATATTCGCCGCCGACGAAGAAGCCGGCCGACAGCGTGCGCGGAAACACCAGGATGCCACGGGCGCGCGAGGCGAGATCGCGCGAGCCGTTGACCGAGCTGTACAGCCGGTCCAGCGTGTTTTGAACGCCGGAATCGATTTCACGGCGGCGTGTCGTCTTCTCGGCCGGGGAAGAGGCCGAATCGCGCGTGGTGGTGCACGCGCCCAACAGCAGGCCGCTGCCGGCCACCGCCAAACCGAGACCCGCACTGGCGTTCAGGAATGCCCTACGTTCCATGTTGTTCTCCTTTGTTCCTGTCAATCACTGCGATGCCAACCAGGATGGCGCGCCAAGCCCGCAGGTCGTTGGACCAGGCAAATGCACGCCATCACGCTGCCCTCCGTTTGTGCAATATACAAAGCGCACGCCGCAACTGCTGTAGGACGACAGACTCAGGCGGTGTGGCTTCTGTCCTACAAAGCACTTTCTGCGGCACCATTGCAACGCGATGTAACCGCCGGTTACCTTGTGCCGGGGCTGGCGCTACCATGCGGCATGCCCAAAGTTCTTGCCCTGATCCCCGCCATCCTGCTGGTCGGCGCCTGCGCCTCGCATTCCCCTGCGGACCAGCAGGCCGCCAATGCCACCGTCGCCGCCGCCGAGACGCAAGCCGCCGTCGGGCCGACCCCGGAATGGCAGAAGAAGCGCCAGCAATACACCGACTGCGCGCGCGAGAAGGCCGAAACCCGCTCGGCCAAGCCCGGCACGACCCAGGCCGTGGTCAACGATGCGCTGCGCGATTGCCGCGGCGAGCTCGATGCCGTGCGCACGTCGTTCCGCGAGTATCTGGATGGCCAGATGTCGTCGGCCCACGGCAAGCGTTCGGCGCGCCAGGCGGCCGATCGGGTGGGCCGCGATACCGAGGACAAGGTGCGCGCCTATCTGCTGCGCCACGTCGAATACCACCGCGCCATCGCGGCGCGCCAGTAAGGCGTCAACAAGCCGGCGTCCGCGGCCGGCCGATGGCCGCCCGACACGCCCACCCGACCTGACTCAATGCGGCGCGCCACTGCGCGCCGTTTTCACGTCCGCCTGCCGGATCGGAATTCCCCTCAGTTGACCCGCGCCATTGGCGCCATGCGTGCTGTCCGGGCGCGGGTAGCGCTGCGCGTCGAAGCGGTGCAGCAGTTCGCCAGCACGCGCGGCGGCGACCGCGTGCGCGGCCAGCTTGATATGGCCGAAGCCGCGTACCTTGGCTGGCAATCGCGCGATCTCGACCGCGATCGGCAGCCGCGCCTGCGTCAGCGCCGGCAACAACGCGCGGATGCGCGCTTCGTAGTCGACGATGGCCTGCCGCTCCAGCGTTCGCTCGGCGGTGCTGCCGAATGGGTCGAAGCGCGTGCCGCGCAGCCGCTTGCCCTTGGCGAGCCATCCCATCACCGGCCATAGCCAGGCGCCAAAGGCCACCTTGCGCGGCGGCTCGCCATGCTTGCCGGGGCGTGACAGCAGCGGCGGCGCCAGATGAAAGCGCAGCCGCAGCGGGCCGTCGAAGCGCTCGCGCAGCGCCTCGCGGAAGGCCGGATCGCTGTGCAGCCGCGCGACCTCGTATTCGTCCTTGTACGCCATCAGCCGCGCAAACTGCTCGGCGACCGCACGGGTCAGCTCGCGCGCGCGCCCGGCCTCGCCAAGGGCGTTCTCCGCGGCCTGTACGGCCTCGACCAGCGCAATATAGCGCGCCGCATAGGCGGCGTCCTGGTAGGCGGTCAGCAGGGCCTTGCGCTCGGCGATCAGCTGCGGCAGCGGCGTGGCCGACGTTGCAGCGGGCTCGGGCGCGACCAGGGCCAGGCCGTCGGGTTTGCCGTCGCCCGCGCCCAGCTGCGTCAGTGCGAGCGGATCGCCGGCCGCCAGGCGCCCGAGCGCCAGCGCCTCCAGATTGGCGTCCACCGCCACGCCGTTCAGTTCGATCGCGCGCGTCAGCGCTTCCAGCGAGACCGGCACCAGGCCCTTCTGCCAGGCAAAGCCGAGCACCACGATATTGGCGGCCACGGTATCGCCGAGGAGGGCGGTGGCCAGCGCCTGCGCGTCCAGCGTGTCGATGCCGCCCGAGCCCGTCGCGTGGCGCAGCTTGGCCAGCAGCGCGTCGGCATGCAGGTCGGCATCGGGATTGCGCTGGAATTCGGCGACCGGGGTCGGATGGGTATTGGCGACGATCTGCGTGCGCCGCGGCGCGACCGTCTGCAGCACGTCCGGCGAGGCGCCCACCGCCAGGTCGCAGGCCAGCACCGCATCGGCCTGCTGCGCGTCGATGCGGGCCTGGTTCAGCCATTGCCGGCCCTGCGCCAGCCGCACGAAGGACAGCACCGCGCCGCCTTTCTGCGCAAAGCCCATGAAGTCGAGCACGCTGGCCACGCGCCGCTCCAGATGCGCGGCCATCGCGATCAGCGCGCCGACCGTCACCACGCCGGTGCCGCCGACCCCGACCACCAGGATGTCGAAGGGCCCGGGGCCGAGCCGGGGCGCAGGTTCGCGCAGTGCGGCGGCCCGCTCGCGCAGCGCCGTCGCGCCGCGCTCGTGCCCGACCGGGTGGCGCAGCGTCGCGCCCTCGACCGTGACGAAGCTCGGGCAGAAGCCCTTGATGCACGACTCGTCGTGATTGCAGCTCGCCTGGTCGATCTGGCGCTTGCGGCCCAGCGCGGTATCGACCGGCTGCACGGCCAGGCAGTTGGACTGCACGCTGCAGTCGCCGCAACCCTCGCACACCGCCTCGTTGATGAACACCCGCCGCGCCGGTGTCGGCGCACGGCCGCTCTTGCGGCGGCGGCGCAGTTCGGCGGCGCAGGTCTGCTCGTACAGCAGCACGGTCACGCCTGGCACCTCGCGCAGTTCACGCTGCACCGCATCGAGCGCCTCGCGCGGATGGAAGGTTGTGCCCGCCGGGAAGCAGACGCGGCGGCCGCGATGCACGTCGATGCGATCGCTGACGACCGCGACGCGCGCGACCCCTTCGGCGCTGACTTGACGTGCAATGGCCTCGACGTCGAGCGGGCCATCGACCGGCTGTCCGCCGGTCATCGCCACCGCGTCGTTGCACAGGATCTTGTAGGTCACGTTGGTGCGCGCGGCCACCGCCTGGCGGATCGCCAGATAGCCCGAGTGATAGTAGGTGCCGTCGCCCAGGTTCTGGAACACATGCGGCGTCGCGGTGAAGCGGCTGTGCGCGACCCAGTCGACCCCTTCGCCGCCCATCTGGATCAGCCCCGAGGTATCGCGGTCCATCCAGCTCGCCATGAAGTGGCAGCCAATGCCGGCCTGCGCGCGGGAGCCTTCCGGTACGCGGGTCGAGGTGTTGTGCGGGCAGCCGGGGCAGAAGTAGGGCTGGCGGCGGATGCCATCGGCCGCATTGGACAGCAGCGCGTGCTCGCTGAACTGCGGCACCAGTTCGCGCCGGTCCAGCCCGCGGCTCAAACGCGCGAGCCAGTCGGCCACCGGCTGCATCAACCGCGACGGGCGCATCTCCTCGCGCTCGGGCAGCAGCGGCCGGCCATCGACGTCGAGCTTGCCGGCGATCGCGGGGCGCACGCCGTCCGGCGCGTTATAGAAGAGCGCCTGCAGTTGCCGCTCCACCAGCGGGCCCTTTTCCTCGACCACCAGGATCTCTTCCAGGCCGCGCGCGAAGGCCAGCAGCCGGGCCGGCTCGACCGGATAGGCCAGCCCGAGCTTGTAGACGCGGATGCCGGCCTGGGCCAGCGCCTGCGTCGAGATGCCCAGGCGCCGGAACACTTCCATCAGGTCGTGATGGGCCTTGCCGCAGGTCACGATGCCGGCGCGGGCCTCGTCGGCATCGACCACCACGCGGTCGATGCTGTTGACGCGGGCGAAGGCGCGCACCGCGTCGAGCTTGGCGCCCAGCCGCTGCTCGATGCGTGGCGACGGCAGGTCGGGCCAGCGATAGTGCAGGCCGTCGGGCGGCGGCATGTGTCCGGTGGCCTTGCGTATCCCGTCCGCATCCTGCCAGCGGGCGACGCGCGCATGGATCGGGTCGAGGTCCACCGTCATCGCGCTCTCGATCGTCTCCGACAGCGCGGTGAAGCCGACCCAGTTGCCCGAGTAGCGCGACAGCGCCCAGCCGTAGAGGCCGAACTCCAGATACTCGGCGACATCGGCCGGGGCGAGCACCGGCATCGACCAGGCCTGCATCGCGAAATCGCTCTGGTGCGACATCGACGACGACACGCAGCCATGGTCGTCGCCGGCGACGACCAGCACGCCGCCGTGCGGCGAGCTGCCATAGGCGTTGCCATGCTTGAGCGCGTCGCCGGCGCGATCGACACCGGGGCCCTTGCCGTACCAGAGGCTGAACACCGCGTCGACGGTCCGTTGCGGATCGCCTTCGACCTGCTGCGTGCCGAGCACCGCGGTGGCGGCGAGTTCTTCGTTGATCGCCGGCAGGAAGCGCACGCCGGCCGCATCGAGCAGCGGCGCGGCCTTCCACATCGCCTGGTCCACCATGCCGAGCGGGGAGCCGCGATAGCCGCTGACGAAGCCGGCGGTGCCCAGGCCCGCCGCATGGTCGCGCCGCGCTTGCTCCAGTACCAGGCGGACCAGCGCCTGCGTGCCGCTCAGGAAGACCTGGCCCGAGGGCGCGGTCAGGTTGTCCGACAGTCGATAGTCGGTGCGCAGCGTGCCGGCTTCCGTCGCAGCTTCCGTCGCCACTTCCGTCGCAGCGCTTTTCGCAGCATGCGTCGCAGCATCCATCGCAGCCTCCTCCGAGCCCTCCGGGCCTCTTTGCAGCCCATGTCCTGAAGACCATGTTAGGCACGCGATCGAAGAAATGGATTTCTCAATTTTGCCGCCAGGGCCTAGATTGGAGAAAACCCATCTCGATATCGGGCGATATGAAGAACGAAGAGGTTCTGGACGAGTACTCGCGCCGCATCCTCGCCGAACTGCAGCGCGACGCACGGCAGTCGCTGCAGCAGCTGGCCGGCGCGGTGGGGCTGTCGGTCACGCCCTGCTGGAAGCGGCTCAAGGCGATGGAGGAAAGCGGGGTCATCCGCAACTACACGGTCTGGGTCGACCGCGAGCGGGTCGGGCTGTCGAACTGCGTGCTGGCCGAGATCAATCTGACCCGCCACAGCGAGACCGTGGTCGACGAATTCGAGGCCGCGGTGCGCCGCTGCCCGGCGATCGTCGAGTGCTATCGCACGACCGGCCAGGCCGACTATCTGCTGAAGGTGCTGACGCCGGATATCCGCGCCTACGATGCCTTCCTGCACGAGGTGATATTCCGGCTGCCGGGCGTGACCGGCATCCGTTCGGCCATCGTGCTGTGCGAGGTCAAGAGCGGAGCGCCGTTGCCGATCGGCGCCTGACTGCCGACCCGAGGCAACGCGCTACAGCATCTCCAGCGGACGCGGCCCCCGCGGCGGCGGGAACAGGGCGTCGAGTTCGGCCAGTTGAGCGGCATCGAGGTCGATCGACAGCGCCGCGGCGTTCTCGCGCAGCGCGTCGCGCCGGCCCGTCTTCGGGATCGCGATCACGCCGTCGCGCGAGAGCAGCCACGCAAGCGCGGCCTGCGCTGGCGCGATGCCGTGGCGCGCGGCGAACGCCTTCAGTCCGGCATGGCGCAGCAGCCGGGCCTGCTCGATCGGCGAATAGGCCATCACCGGCACGCCGCGCTCGCGCAGCCACGGCAGCAAGTCCCATTCGATGCCGCGGCGGGACAGGTTGTACAGCAACTGGTTGGTCTGGACCCGATCGCCGCCCGGCACCTTCCACAGCTCGCGCATATCGTCGAGGTCGAGATTGCTGACGCCGAAGTGGCGGATCTTGCCGGCCTGCTGCAGCGCGAGGAAGGCCTCCATGGTCTCGGCCAGCGGCACGCCGCCGCGCCAATGCAGCAGATACAGGTCGATGCGGTCGGTGCGCAGCCGGCGCAGGCTGCGTTCGCAGGCGGCCACCGCGTCGCGCCGTCCGGCGTTGTGCGGATAGACCTTGGTGACCAGGAACACCTCGTCGCGCCGGCCGGCGATCGCCTCGCCGACCAGCGTCTCCGACAGTCCCTCGCCATACATCTCGGCGGTGTCGACCAGCCGCAGGCCCAGGTCCAGGCCGAGCCGCAGCGTGGCGATCTCCTCGGCGCGGCGCGAGCGGTCGTCGCCGATATTCCAGGTACCCATGCCGAGGGCCGGCACGCGTTCACCGCAGGGCAGCAGCACGTCTTTCATGGCGCATCGCTCCTTGTGTTCGGGGTTTCGGTTGCCGATCGCCTCGGTTCATCCCGGTTCATCCATCGGCGCTTCGTTCGCCTGCACGGCCGTCGATGCCGCTCTGCTGCACCAGCCATTGGCGGAACGCACGAGCCGCGGCGGGCTCGGCGCGCTCGCGCGGCCAGACCGCGTAGTAGCCGCCGCCAAGGCTCGCGCTCGCCTGCGTCGCGCGCACCAGCAGGCCGTCGCGCAGGCAGGCATCGATCATATGACGCCAGGCCAGCACGATGCCGTGGCCCTCGATGGCCAGTTGCAGCAGGATCGGATACTGGTTGGCCACCACGCGATGGTTCGGGCGCGCATCGGGCAGGCCGTTCTGCGCGAGCCAGGTCTCCCACGACATCCACTGGCGCTGGGCGTCTTCCAGCACCAGCAGCGTCTCGTCGACCAGGTCGGCTGGTTCCAGCCGCCGGCCTCGCAGATAGCCGGGCGTGCAGACGGGGAACACTTCCTCGTCGTACAGGCGCCGCGCAGCGAACGCCGGCGGCGCACCTTCGCGCAGGTAATAGAGGCCGATATCGAACTCGGCGCCCGACATCGAGGCGAGGCTGTCGTTGACGATCAGGCGCAGGTGGAAGTCCGGATGCGCGGCGCGAAAGCGGGCCAGCCGCGGCGTCAGCCACAGCACCGCGACGCCGGACGAGCAGGCCACCGACAGCTCGGTATGGCCCTTTCGCTTCATCACGTCCTCGGTCGCTTCGGCGCAGCCGACCAGCAGCCGCTGCACCACCTCGGCATAGCGCTGGCCGCTGACGGTCAGCCGCAGCGCACGCGGCTCGCGCACGAACAGTTTCTTGCCGAGGAATTGCTCCAGCTGCGCGACCTGCCGGCTGATCGCGCTCTGCGTCAGATGCAGTTCGGCGGCGGCGCGGGTAAAGCTGCCGTGCCGCATCGCCGCCTCGAAGGCGATCAGGCAGGGCAGCGGAGGAAGCGGGGAAATGCGCATGGCGGCGTCCGGTCGGTCAAGCCGCCATGATAGTGGAGGGACTGCTCCCCTCTCCCGCTTGGGGGAAAGGGGTCGGGGGAGAGGGCAAGGCGCGGTGATCCTGCCATCGCGGTTCGAAACCGCCCCCTCTCCCCAACCCTCTCCCCCGTGAGGGGGAGAGGGAGTACTGCAGAGGCTGAAGGACCGTGACGCTCTCGCCCGTGAGGGGAGAGGGAGAACGATAAAGGTGGACGTACCGCGGCGCTACTGCGCGCCGCGCGTATGAATCCGCCCGCCCTGCATCACCAGTGCCAGGTGCTCGCCCTGGCCCATCAGCAGACCGATGTCGGCCAGCGGATCGCCGTCGACCACCAGCAGGTCGGCCACCGCGCCGGCGCGCACCGTGCCCAGTTCGCCCTCGCGCTGCAGCAGCGCGGCGGCGATCGAGGTCGCCGAGCGGATCGCCTCCAGGTTGCCGAGCGCGTCGGCGCGGATGCGGAATTCCTCGCTCTGGCACTGGTGCATCTCGCCGAGCAGATCGGAGCCGAAGGCCATCGGCACGCCGGCCTCGGCATAGATGCGCAGCGAGTCGTGGCCGGCCTGGCGCACGGTCTCGATCTTGGCCACCGACTCGACCGGCAGGCCCAGCCGCGCGCCGTCGCGCGCCAGCGCCTCGTAGGTGATCACGGTCGGCACCACGAAGGCACCATGCTCGCGCATCACCTCGGCCGCGGCGCGGTCGACCAGATTGCCGTGCTCGATCGAACGGACGCCGCAGCGCACCGCGCGGGCGATCGCGCGCGGCGTGTAGGCGTGCGCCGCGACATAGGTCTGCGCGGCCTCGGCCTCCTCGACGATGGCGCGGATCTCGTCCTCGCTGTACTGCGTGTTGGCGATCGGATCGGTCGGCGAGGCGACGCCGCCGGAGGCCATGATCTTGATCTGCGTCGCGCCCTTCTGGATCTCTTCGCGCACCGCCAGCCGCACCGCGTCCACGCCGTCGACCACGCGCGCGATGGCGCCGGCGCGGAACGCGCACGAGCAGGGCTCGAGCGTGTCGCCGCGCGGGCGGAAGTCGCCGTGTCCGCCGGTCTGCGACAGCGCCTTGCCCGACGGGAAGATGCGCGGACCCGGGATCAGGCCGCTGGCCACCGCCTGCGACAGACCCCAGTCTGCGCCGCCGGCGTCGCGCACCGTGGTGAAGCCGCGCTCGAGCATCGCCCGCATGATCGGCAGCGCGCGGATCGCCACCAGCACGTTGGGCTGGGTCGCGTTCAGGCCGAGGTTGGCCAGCGAGGCCAGCACGTGCACGTGGCAGTCGATCAGCCCGGGCATCACCGTCTTGCCCGCGACGTCGATGCGTCGCAGATCGGGAGCGTCGGGCAGGTCGAGCGGCGTGGCCGATACCGCGGCGATGCGCTCGCCCTCGATCAGTACGTCGTGGCGGCGCAGCAGGCTGCCGTGCGCCGGGTCGAGGACGTTGCCGCCCTGAAGCAGGATTCTGGTCATGGGCAAATCAGTGTCGTTGCAGATAGGCCGGCTCGCGGACGAAGCGCGTGCCGACGAAGCTGATGGCGGCGGCGATCATCACGTAGAAGGCGGGCGCCATGGTGCTGCCGGTGCTGGCGATCAGCCAGGTGATGATGAACGAGGCGAAGCCGCCGAAGATCGTCACCGCCAGGTTGTAGGCGACCGACAGGCCGGTCGACAGCACCTTGGCCGGGAACAGTTCGGAGAAGGCCGCCAGGATCGGGCCGGTGTACGCGGCGATCAGCACGCCGAACACCAGCTGGAACACCAGCAGCGATACGAGGCCCGGCACGTGGTTGATATAGAAGAACATCGGATAGGCCAGCAGCAGGATCAGCAGCGCCGAGCCCGAGAGCAGCGCGCGGCGGCCGACGCGGTCGGCGAGCCAGCCGACGATGGGCGAGAACACCATGATGGCGAGGCCCCCGACCATGCCCGCGATGAAGCCGGTGGACTGCGGCACTTGGAGCACTTTGACCGAGTAGGTCGGCATATAGAACAGCAGCACGTAGGTGCAGACCGTCCACAGGATCACCATCGAGAAGCTCGCCGTGGTCTCGCGCGGGTAGGTCTGCACGATCTCCTTGAGCGGCGAGTCCGAGCGCTCGGCGTTATCGCGGAAGGTCGGCGTCTCGTCCAGGTGGTGGCGGATGTAGTAGCCGACCGGACCGATCACGATGCCCAGCAGGAAGGGCAGGCGCCAGCCCCAGCTGTTCAGTGCCTCGGGGCTCAGCGCGCTGGTGACGAAGGTACCGACCGCGGCGCCGAGCAGCACCGCGACGCCGATGCTGGCCTGGATCCAGCTCGAGTAGAAGGCGCGCTGGCGGGCGGGCGCGTACTCGGTCAGGAACGCGGTCGCGCCGCCCATTTCGCCGCCGGCCGAAAAGCCCTGCATCAGCCGTGCAACCACGATCAGCAGCGGCGCGAACACGCCGATCTGGTCGTAGGTCGGGGCGATGCCGATGATGGTGGTGCCCAGCGCCATCAGCAGGATGGTCAGCGACAGCGCCTGCTTGCGGCCGACGCGGTCGGCATAGACGCCGAGCACGATGCCGCCGACCGGGCGCATGAAGAAGCCGACGCCGAAGGTGGCGACCGCCAGCAACAGCGACGACAGGTCGTTGCCGGTCGGAAAGAACAGCCTGGCGATGATGACCGCGAAGAAGCTGTAGACCGTGAAGTCGAACCACTCGAGGCCGTTGCCGATCACCGTTGCGACGATGGCGCGGCGGCGTTCCCTGGCGTGGGTGGCGGGCAGCGCGTCGGCGTGGGCTACGCTCGCTTGCATGTTGTTCTCCTGTGCATGGTTTCCTCCTCTGAGATGGACAGGCGCCCGTCCGCGGCTGGCGCAGCGGGCCCGACGGCCGATGTTAGAAGCAGGCCCCGCGCGGGCGGTAACGAAATCTGCGCATGTCCGCATGCCGTCGGCGCATGCGTGGGGGGTCCGGTGGCGAGGTGCAAGCGCGGGTCCGCGTCCGCGATGCGGGCATGCGATGGTGTCCGCCATCGTCCGACAGTGATCCTGCGTGCGAGCGATGGAGATCGACGGCGCTCGACAGCGGCCGCTGGCCATCGATGGACCATCGATCGGGCATCGATCGGGCCTCGATCGGACGTCGACATCGTGCTCGCGAGTAGCAAAGCGTTGCGTCGGCGCATCACTCGATCGACGCTCGCGCACGATGCGCGACGACGCGCGATGCGATGTCGATGCGCGATGCGCGCGTCGATGTCGCGACGGCTCGCGCCACCTCGATGCGCTCGTCGTAGAAGTCGCGCCGACGGTGTCGGCCGTCGCCGCGATGCGCTTCGGTGACACCGCATCGCGCGTCGCGCAGCGAGCGCGCCGCGCGCACGGCCGATCTTCAATGCGTGCCGCAAAGCCTTGTCACATGCGGCTTTGCGGCGAGCGTGCGGGTTCTCCCTCGTGTCTTCACCGCGGCCTCGCGAGGGCTCGCGATGGGTCCTCGCGAACGTGGTCGCGAAGTGGGCGCGCAGTGGTCGCGCACCGCATCGTCGGCATGTCGATGGGGCCGCGATGCGATCGAAGACGAGGGTCTCGCAGCGTGTCGTCGCGGCATGCGATGCGTGTCTCGTCAGCGCGTTGCGCATGTCATCGCATCGATGCGTTCGTCATCGCAAAGCGCGCGCATTCGGTGGCGT
Source organism: Cupriavidus sp. (assembly GCA_031181345.1). Lineage (GTDB taxonomy): Bacteria > Pseudomonadota > Gammaproteobacteria > Burkholderiales > Burkholderiaceae > Cupriavidus. Next base: position 32,257 of record JAPSLC010000032.1, read on the forward strand.
GATTTTTTGGAACTTTTTTCTTAACATCACCGACCAAACGAATTATGATTCGCCTTGACAAGAGTCTCTCTTCATTGCATGAAGCAAGACATCGCGAAGCGAAGAACTCGAACAACAACCGCGGCGCGTTTCGATGCAGTGATGCAGGTAGCCGAGGAGCAACAGAACTTTGACGCAGACCAGACCGGGCTGGCTTCTTACAACGCGTACAGTCTCCTGTGGCCCATTGACGGGATGGGTTCGCTACCTCGAACAACACGGCGTCTGCCTGGCGCGTGCCATGACCGCGAATGCAGGTCTGCCGTCGGAATACTCCTACTTTGAAGCCGCGTGTCGCCGGGCAGCGACGCGCGAGCGGATCGAATACTGCAGGACGCGGCGAGCGTTGCGCGCAGGTCATCGCGTTGCACGTCGTCACGGAAGCTTTGCCCTGGGCGAAGCGCCTGCCAAGGAATTCATTAGCGTGCGGCAGCCGTATTGCGGCACGCCGATGAATCGCTCGCTCGACTGGGGTTTGCAAGCCGGGGGTTTGCAGGCATTAACGCCTCGGGTCGGTCGGGTCGCCAATTTTGGACATTCGATATTCACGCTCTAGTGAAGGAGTCATCCATGGCAACGACTGCGAAGAAGAAACCTGCGGCCAAGAAGGCCGCGCCCGCCAAGAAGGCAGCCGCCAAGAAGGCCGCACCGGCCAAGAAGACCGCGGTGAAGAAGGTCGCCGCGAAGAAGGCCGCGCCGGCCAAGAAGGCCGCAGCGAAGAAGGCCCCCGCCAAGAAGGTCGCAACCAAGAAGGTAGCGGCGAAGAAGGCGGCACCGGCCAAGAAGGCTGCAGCGAAGAAGGCTCCCGCCAAGAAGGTCGCAACCAAGAAGGTAGCGGCGAAGAAGGCGGCACCGGCCAAGAAGGCCGCAGCGAAGAAGGCCCCCGCCAAGAAGGCCGCGACCAAGAAGGTAGCGGCGAAGAAGGCGGCACCGGCCAAGAAGGCCGCGGCCAAGAAGACCACCGCGAAGAAGGCGACCGCCAAGAAGGCCGCGCCGGCCAAGAAGGCTGCCGCGAAGAAGGCGCCGGCGAAGAAGGCTGCCGGCAAGAAGGCCGCCGCCCAGCCTGCCTCGGCCCCTGCCTCCTCGCCCGCCTCGGCTCCCGCGCCGGCCGCCAAGACCGCGCTGAGCCCGGCCGCCGCCTGGCCGTTCCCGACCGGCAGCCGTCCGTAAGCGTTGAAGCGCGACCTGTGCGCGCTCGATTCCTGCGGGAATCCTCGGGGCACCTTCGCGTGCCCGGATGACCGGATACCCCGTATCCGGTCGGCATGACTGCGGTCCTGCCAACCCGCCGCCGGCGCAAGCCGCGGCGGGTTTTTCATTTGGGGCTGCTGCACCGATAACCGGCGCGACTACTCCGCTCTCCCGCTTGCGGGAGAGGGGGCGGCGGAGAGGGCAAGGGCGGTCGCCATGCCGGCGCGACCGAAGGCCGCCTCCCTCTCCCCAACCCTCTCCCCCTGACGGGGAGAGGGACCACACCGTCGGGATGGGACCACAAAAAGGAAAACGCCGCCCCCCGAAGGAGGCGGCGTCTCGATCGACGACCGGTGAAGCGCGCCGCTTGGTGGCGATGCTCAGTGCGTGACGCGCGTGACGCCGCCCGAGGACAGCAGCCGCACGCGTTCGCCCGGACGGAAGATCTCGTCGGCGTCCTGCGTGATCGCGCGCATCTCGCCGTTATCCAGGCGCACCGTGATCTCGAGCCCGCGTCGCTGGTCGACCCGGTTCTCGATCGCGCTGCCGGCCATGCCGCCCAGCACCGCGCCGAGGATGCCGGCCGCCACCGAGCCGCTGCCGCTGCCGATCGAGCTGCCGGCAGCGATGCCGCCGATGGCGCCGCCCGCCAGCGTGCCGACGCCCGATTGCCGGCCCTGGATCATCACCTCGCGCACGCTCTCGACCACGCCATAGCGCAGCGTCTGTTCACGCTGCGACTGCCCCGGCGTATAGATGCTGGCGGAGTTCGATTGCGTGGCGCAGCCGGCCACGAGACTGGCGGCCGCCACGAGCGCGACGCCGCAGGTTCGGATAAGGGTTTGCATGGTGATTCCCCAGCAAGGGTTTACGCGTAACGGTAGCCGAAAGCCGCCTCGAACATCTGACCGATCTGCTCGCGCGAGAGCTTGTAGTTCTGCGGCCCCTGGTGCGCGATCTTGATCGCGCCCATCAGACTCGCGAGCCGGCCGGTAGTTTCCCAGTCGAAGCCTTCCTCGATGCCGTACAGCAGGCCGCCGCGGAAGGCGTCGCCGCAGCCGGTCGGATCGACGACCCGCTCGGCCTGCACCGCCGGAATATTGTACTGCCGGCCATCGGCGTGAATGGTGGCGCCACGCTCGCCATGCGTCACGATGAAGGCGCGCACGCACGCCGCCACTTCGGCGCTGCTCCAGCCGGTGCGGGACAGCAGCACCTGGCCTTCGTAGTCGTTGACCGTCACGTAGCTGGCCAGCTCGACGAACTGGCGCAGGTCCTCGCCGTCGAACAGCGGCATCGCCTGGCCCAGGTCGAAGATGAACGGAATGCCGGCTTCGGCGAATTGCCGGGCGTGGTGCAGCATCCCTTCGCGGCTGTCCGGCGCGACGATGCCCAGCCGCGGCGCGCGTTCGCCCTTGAGCGCGTCCTGCACCTGCGACAGCTGCGACTGGCTCATCGCGCCAGGGTGGAAGGCGGTGATCTGGTTGTTCTCCAGATCGGTGGTGATCATCGCCTGCGCGGTGAAGGTGCCGGGCAGCGTGCGGATATGCTCGGTGCCGATGCCCAGTTCGCGCAGGTAGTCCAGGTACGGGCCGGCATCCTCGCCGACCGTCGCCATCACCACCGGCTCGCCGCCGAGCAGCTTCAGGCTGTAGGCGATATTGCCCGCGCAGCCGCCGAACTCGCGCCGCATGCCGGGCACCAGGAAGGACACATTGAGCATGTGGATCTGGTCCGGCAGGATGTGTTCGCGGAACCTGCCTTCGAACGTCATGATGGTGTCGTAGGCGACGGAGCCGCAGATCAGGCTGGGCATGGATGCTCCAAGGAGTTTTGGTTCTGGTGGATCGCTGGTGATGCTGCTTGTTTTTCTCCCCTCTCCCCCTGAGGGAGAGGGGGAACACGGGCGCGTGGTCAATCCCGCGCGGGGTTCGACTGCTCGCTTACTTCAACGCCGCCAGCGCCGCGTCGTAGTCCGGCTCGTTCTTGATCTCCGGCACCAGCTGGCTGTAGGTCACCGTGTCGTTCTGGTCGAGCACCACCACCGCGCGGGCGGTCACGCCGGCCAGCGGGCCGCTCTTGATGTCGACGCCGTAGTCGTTCTTGAACTGCGCGCCGCGCATCGTCGACAGCGGCACCACATTGCTCAGGCCTTCCGCGGTGCAGAAGCGGCCCATCGCGAACGGCAGGTCCGCGGAGATCGTCAGCACCACGGTGTCGGCCAGCGCGCTGGCCTTCTCGTTGAACTTGCGGGCCGAGGCCTGGCACACCGGCGTGTCCAGGCTGGGCACGATATTGAGGACCTTGCGCTTGCCGGCGAAGTCGGCCAGCGTCACGTCCTTCAGGTCCTTGCCGACCAGCGAGAATGCGGGCGCCTTGTCACCGGGTTGGGGAAAATTGCCGCCGACTTCGATCGGGTTGCCGCCGAGGGTCACAGTGCTCATGGTCACTCCTGGTTGATGGGGACGCGGCGCGCGCGGCCGGATGCAGCGGCGGCGCATCCCGGGGAATTCAGGGATGGTTCAGGGATGTTCGGAGATGCTCAGGGATAAAAGACCGACACGCGGTAGTTGTCCGCGGTCTGCCGAGTCCGGAATCGTACCTGAAGGGGCAGCTCGGCGCCCGCCTGCAGGCCCGCGGCGCCATCCGGATCGCGCGCACGGTGCGCGGGCGGCAGGTAGTCGGCCGGCATCAGCACGCGCCGCTGCAGCGGGCGATCCTGCGCATCGGTCAGCACCAATTCGATGGCCGGCAGCGCCACCACCGCGCGGCCCTCGTTGCGCAGCGTCATCGTCAGCAGATAGTCCTCGGTGCCGGCATCGGGCATCTGCAGCTGCGAGCCGTCGATGCGCAGCGCGGACAGCTGCTTCGAAGGCGGCACGCGGCAGCCCAGCGGCGCGCAGGCGGCCTCGAGCCACGGCCGCAGCGCGGGCACGCGGCCGGCCAGTTCTGTGCGCCACAGCAGTGCCGCGGCGAACAGGGCGAGCAGCGCGGCCAGCGCCGCGGCGGCGGCGCTCCAGCGCAGGCGACGGCGGCGCGCGGCTGCGCGTCGCGCCGCCAATGCGGCCTCTTCGGGCGTGCCGGACAGATCGGCGGAGAAGGGAACGGTGTCGGGCGCGGCGCCGCCTTGCCAGCGGCGCATGGCCTGTTCGCGCGCGATTGCGCTGGGGGCGATCTCGTTGGATTCGACGGCCGGCGCGCGCAGATAGCCGCCGGCGCTCAGGCTGGCCTTGGTGCCGGCGTTCGTGTCGGCCTTGGTGTCGGCGATGGTGTCGGCGATGGTGCCGGCGCCGGTGCCTGCATCCGTGCCGGCATCGCGGCCGGCACGCTGCGACCCGGCCTCGCGCCGGGCGTCTTCAGGAAGTTCGGAAAGGTCGGCGTCAGGCGCGGGTGCCATGCAGACACACCCAGCCTTCGTCGCTGCGCCAGACGCTCAGCGGCAGCCACGGCGCATAGGCGGCGGCGACCTCGTCGGCCTGCCGCTCGAGCACGCCGGAAAGCACCAGCCGGCCGCCCGGCCGTACGCGCGCGCTCAGCATCGCGGCCATCAGCTTCAGCGGGTTGGACAGGATATTGGCGACCACCAGGTCATAGGTCGCGACCCCGGACGAGCTTGCCAATGCCGCGGCATCGTCGGGCAGCGCGAAGGTCGCGCTGACCCGGTTGCGCTCGGCGTTGTAGCGCGAGGCCTCGACCGCGTTCGGATCGATATCGACGCCGAGCGTATCGCCGGCGCCGAGCTTCCTGGCGACGATCGCCAGGATGCCGGAGCCGCAGCCGTAGTCGAGCACGGTCTCGCCGGGCGTCAGGTTCTGCTCCAGCCACTGCATGCACAGCCGCGTGGTCGGATGGCTGCCGGTGCCGAAGGCAAGGCCCGGATCGAGTTCGAGCACGACGGCGTCGGGTTCGGGGGCATCGTGCCAGGACGGCACCACCCAGATGCGCTCGCCGATGCGGATCGGTTCGAACTGCGATTGCGTCAGCCGCACCCAGTCCTGATCCTCGACGCTGCGCACTTCGCTGGCCGGCACCGCGCAGCCCAGTGCGTTGGCCGCGGCGGCCAGCACCAGCGCCGGCTCGGTGTCCTCGTCGAACAGCGCGACCAGCCGCGAGTGCTGCCATGCCAGCCGGGTCGGTTCCATGCCCGGCTCGCCGAACAGCGGCTGCTCATCGGGCGTGTCGGCGTCCGCGTCCTCGACCGAGACCGACAGCGCTCCGAGCTCGAACAGCGCGTCGGACCAGGCCTCGGCCTGATCCTGGGCAATCTCGATTACACATTCCTGATATGCCACGCGCTTTCCCCATGCTGGCCGCCTGCCGTGGTGGGCAAGGCGGCCTTCAAACTGCCGTTACTGCTTGCGCCGGTCCGGACCGGGCTCAGACCTTCTCGCCCTTGGCCACGCTCTTCTGGGCCAGGCGGTGCTCCAGATAATGGATGCTCGTGCCGCCTTCGACGAAGTTGGCGTCGAGCATCAGCTCGCGGTGCAGCGGCACATTGGTCAGGATGCCGTCGACCACCATCTCCGACAGCGCGATCCGCATGCGGGCGATGGCCTGCTCGCGGGTGGCGCCGTAGGTGATCAGCTTGCCGATCATCGAATCGTAGTGCGGCGGCACGAAATAGCCATCATACGCGTGCGAGTCGACCCGCACGCCGGGCCCGCCCGGCGCGTGCCAGGCGGTGATGCGGCCCGGCGACGGCGTGAACTTGAACGGATCCTCGGCGTTCACGCGGCATTCGATCGCGTGGCCGCGGAACTGCACGTCCTTCTGGCGGTAGCGCAGCTTCTCGCCGAAGGCGATGCGGATCTGCTCCTGCACGATGTCGATGCCGGTGATCATCTCGGTCACCGGATGCTCGACCTGCACGCGCGTGTTCATCTCGATGAAGTAGAACTCGTTGTTCTCGTACAGGAATTCGAAGGTGCCGGCGCCGCGATAGCCGATCTTCTTGCAGGCCTCGGCGCAGCGGTCGCCGATCCGCTCGATCAGCCGGCGCGGGATGTGCGGTGCCGGCGCTTCCTCGATGACCTTCTGGTGGCGGCGCTGCATCGAGCAATCGCGCTCGCCCAGCCAGATCGCCTGGCGATGCTGGTCGGCCAGCACCTGGATCTCGATGTGCCGGGGGTTCTCCAGGAATTTCTCCATGTAGACCTCCGGATTGCCGAACGCGCGGCCCGCTTCCTCGCGCGTCATGTTGACGGCGTTCAGCAGCGCGGCCTCGGTGTGCACCACGCGCATGCCGCGCCCGCCGCCGCCGCCGGCCGCCTTGATGATGACCGGATAGCCGACCCGGCGGGCGGTGGCCAGGATTTCCTTCGGATCCTCGGGCAGCGCGCCCTCGGAGCCCGGCACGCACGGCACGCCGGACTTGATCATGGCCTGCTTGGCCGACACCTTGTCGCCCATCAGCCGGATGCAGTCAGGGGTCGGGCCGATGAAGACGAAGCCGGACTTTTCCACGCGTTCGGCGAAGTCGGCGTTCTCCGACAGGAAGCCGTAGCCCGGGTGGATCGCCTGCGCGTCGGTGACCTCGGCCGCCGAGATGATGGCGGGCATGTTGAGGTAGGACTGCGGGGAGGGCGCCGGGCCGATGCAGACCGCTTCGTCGGCCAGCTTGACGTACTTGGCCTCCTTGTCGGCCTCGGAATAGACCACCACGGTCTTGATGCCGAGCTCGCGGCAGGCGCGCTGGATGCGAAGGGCGATTTCGCCCCGGTTCGCGATCAGTATTTTTTCGAACATAGTCTCTCTCTGCGCAGCAGAAGGGCGGTCACGCCAGGAGCCGGCAACGGACGGCGCGTCGCGGCTGGCGGCCAGTGCCGCACGCCGCCACGCGAAATGCCCGCATCGTGCGGGCATGGACAGGGCGCGGGGCGCGGCGTGCCGTCTTCAGAATCAGCCGATGACGAACAGCGGCTGGCCGTATTCGACCGCCTGGCCGTTCTCGACCAGGACTTCCTTGATCACGCCGGCCTTGTCGGACTCGATCTCGTTGAGCAGCTTCATCGCTTCGATGATGCAGACGGTCTGGCCTTCCTTGACCGTGTCGCCGACGTTGACGAAGGGCGCCGCGCCAGGCGACGGCGCGCGATAGAAGGTGCCGACCATCGGCGAGGTCACGACATGACCCGCGGGCAGCTGGGGCGCGGCCGGTTCGGCCGGGATCACGGCGGGGGCGGCGGCCGGAGCCGGCGCGGCGGCGATCGCCGGGGCGGCCTGCATCTGCATCGGCTGGGCCAGCACCTGGGGCGGCGCCTTGACGATGCGCACCTTGCCTTCGCCCTCGGTGACCTCCAGCTCCGAGATGCCGGATTCGGCCACCAGGTCGATCAGCGTCTTCAGCTTGCGCAGGTCCATCTTCTATCCTCCTGAATCGGGTTGTCCGGTACCGCCCGCGATGGCGGCGGCCCGGAGAAATCATTGCGGCCGGCAATCGCGCCGCCGCGCCGGGCACGCGAGGCGGCCGGCGAGGGCGCGCACACCGGCGCGCGCCATGGGTACTGTGTCTGTTTCTATCGACGCGCGGGTCAGGCCCCGGGCGGCGCCTGTTCCTGCCCGAGGGCGTAGTCCAGCGCCAGCAGGTAGCCCTGCCAACCGAGCCCGCAAATCACGCCGACCGCCAGATCGGAAAAATACGACCGATGGCGGAAGCTCTCGCGGCGATGCACGTTCGACAAATGGACTTCGACGAACGGTATCGACACGCCCGCCAGCGCGTCGCGCAGCGCCACGCTGGTATGCGTGTAGGCGGCCGGATTGATGATGATGAAATCCACCCCTTGCTCGCGCGCGGCGTGGATACGGTCGATCAACGCGCCTTCGTGGTTGGACTGGAATGTCGCCAGTCGGATGCCTGCGGCGGCGGCGCGCTGCCCGAGGGCGGCATCGATGTCGGCCAGCGTGGTCGTGCCATACGTCTGCGGCTCCCGCGTGCCCAGCAAATTCAGGTTCGGTCCATGGAGGACCAGCACCTGACGGTAGCGGGCGGCGCTAGGGCTTGGACGGGTATCGGTCACGGCAGCTCGACCAGTTCTACGAAATTGCGCGGAGATTACCGTAGCTTAGAGGGATTTGTCTAGCACACGGTACAAGGCGGCTCCGCGAATTCCGCCTGGCAGGGGCACTGCGCGTCGCATCTGGGCGTCGTTGGCTTCCGATCGCCCGTGCGCCGGACGGTTTCGCAACAATTGCCGTACCGTTGGCGGCAGATGCCGGCAAAACGTAATCGCGCACGCGTTGGAGCGGCGATGGCGCGTTATCCCTTGGGCAGTACGGCCCGCAATTCGTCGGGCATCACGCGTCCCATCTTGCGCATCCGCACCACGCCGTCCGGATCGATCACCACGGTATAGGGCAGCCCGCCCGCGGCATTGCCGAAGCTGCGAGTCAGTTCCGTGCCGGCGAACCCGGCCACCGCCAACGGGTAGGCCACGGGCACCTTCTGGACGAACTCGCGAATATTGCTGGCCGAATCGATGCCGATGCCGACAAATTCGACGCCGCGCGACTGATATTCCTTGTGCAGCGCGGTCAGGTCCGGCATCTCTTCGACGCAGGGTCCGCACCACGGCGCCCAGAAGTTGACGACCACCGTCTTGCCGCGCAGCGCCTCCATCCGGATCGGCTTGCCGTCCGCATCCGGCAGTTCGGTGCGATACAGCGCTTCGACGGCCTGGTCGCTGGCAGGCTGCGGCGAGAAGACGCGATGGCCGACGACGGCGCCGGCGATCGCCGCGGCGATGGCGATGGCGAGCCAGAACAACAGGCGGCCGCGCCGCGCCGGTTGCGGCGGCGAGGGCGGGGCGGAGGACGTGGACGGATCGGCGTTCATAGTGGCATCGGGCAAGGAAGACGGAGAGATGGCGCGAGATCGGCGCTGTTTATATGGCGTCGCCGTTGGCGACCGAGTCGCCGGCGGCGGCTTCGTCCGCTGCGATCAGCGTACGCAGCGCGCCCTCGTCGATGCGCAGCGGCCGGCCCCCGGGCTCGCCGCGGGCGCCCCGTTCGTCGTTCGCGTCGTACAGCGCAATATGGATGCCGACCGGGGCGCCCAGCTCGGCGCGGACCTCGCCGGCCAGCAGGCGCGCCTCGCGCTGCGCCGGCCACTGGCCGCGCCACAGGAAGCTGAGCGTCTCGACCTCGCCGCGGTTGGCGAAGTGCCGCGTCTCGCTGGTTTCGAAGTCCACGCCGGCGTTCAGCAGATGCAGGGCGACGTCTTTCGGGCTGTCGCAGAAGCACTGCAGATGGATGTCGGAATGCTCGGTCGCGGTGCCGTTCAGGACTGCTCCGGCCAGGTACGGGCGGAAATCGGCCAGATCGTGCATCGCCAGCAGCGCCACGCGGCGCAGCAGCGCCAGGATGCGCGGCTGGCTGTCGGCATGGAACAGGGCCTGATAGGCGCGCACCTCGTCTTCGACCATCTCGTTGTCGGGCAGCCAGTCGCCGGCGATGCGCACGTCGCCGAGCAACTGGCGGGCGGCCTTGCGCTTGGCGCTGGCGTAGTCGGCGCCATCCTCGGCGATCATCCGGGCGGCGGCTTGTGCGATCTCGTTGCGCAGGCGCGTCGGATCGATGGGGGTACGTCGTGACATCCCACGATGATACCCGCTGCCGCCGAGGCCCGGCTCGCACGGTACAATGCGGCACTGCGGCACGGTGCGGTCGCGCCGATGCCCGCGTCCCGCGCATCGTTGGCGGCGATCCCCGCGCGCACTCGATGCCCGCCGTCGAGCCGCCGTCGCGCCCGCAAAGGCTTTCGCGCCGGGCTCGCGCCATCAACCCTCGCTTTCCATCCGGCTGTTCACCGATCCCCATGCATATTCATATCCTCGGTATCTGCGGCACCTTCATGGGCGGCCTCGCCGTGCTGGCCAAGCAGGCCGGCCATCGCGTCACCGGCTGCGACGCCAATGTCTATCCGCCGATGAGCACGCAGCTCGAGGCCCAGGGGATCGAACTGATCGAGGGCTTCGATCCGGCCCAGTTGTCGCTGGAACCGGACCTCTTCGTGATCGGCAACGTGGTCTCGCGCGGCAACCCGCTGATGGAAGCGATCCTGGACCGCAACCTGCCCTATGTGTCCGGCCCGCAATGGCTCGGCGAACATGTGCTGCGCGGCAAGTGGGTGCTGGCGGTGGCCGGCACGCACGGCAAGACCACGACCACCTCGATGCTCGCCTGGATCCTGCAGGACGCCGGCTATGAACCGGGCTTCCTGGTCGGCGGCGTGCCGCAGAACTTCGGCGTGTCCGCGCGCGTCACGCCGTCGGACTTCTTCGTGATCGAGGCCGACGAGTACGACACCGCCTTCTTCGACAAGCGCAGCAAGTTCGTCCATTACCGGCCGCGCACCGCGATCCTGAACAACCTGGAGTTCGATCACGCCGACATCTTCCCCGATCTCGCCGCGATCGAGACCCAGTTCCATCACCTCGTGCGCACCGTGCCGCGCCAGGGCCGGCTGCTGGTCAACGGCCTCGAGGAGAGTCTGGCGCGCGTGCTCGAGCGCGGCTGCTGGAGCGAGGTCGAGCAGTTCGGCAACGGCGACTGGCGCGCCAGCGATGCGGCCCAGGCGGCCGGGGCCGATCCCGCGCTGGACGCCTTCGACGTCTGGCACGGCGAAACCGTGGTCGGCCGCGTGCAATGGACGCTGCAGGGCGTGCACAACCGCATGAACGCACTGGCCGCGATCGCCGCCGCCCGCCATGTGGGCGTGCCGCCCGCCCAGGCGATCGATTCGCTGGGGCGCTTTGCCAACGTCAAGCGCCGCATGGAAGTGCGCGGGGTCGCCGGCGGCGTCACCGTCTACGACGACTTCGCCCACCATCCGACCGCGATCCAGACCACGCTGGACGGCCTGCGCCGGCGCGTCGGCGCGGCCCGCATCCTGGCGGTGCTGGAGCCGCGCTCCAATACGATGAAGCTGGGCGTGATGAAGGCCCAGCTGCCGGCGAGCCTGGAACTGGCCGACCTGGTGTTCGGCTATGGCGCCCCCAGCGGCAAGGACGCGCTGGGCTGGGACCTGGCCGAGGCGCTCGCGCCGCTGGGCGAGCGCGCCGGGGCCTTCGACAACCTGGACGCGCTGGTCTCCGCGGTACGCGCCGCCGCACGCCCCGGCGACCATGTGCTGGTGATGAGCAACGGCGGCTTCGGCGGCGTCCACCAGAAACTGCTGGACGCGCTGGCCGCGCCGGCCAAGAGCTGAGCGGAGCGGCGCCGATGCTGTTGTATCTGCACGGATTCCGTTCCTCCCCGCGCTCGTTCAAGGCGCAACTGGTGCAGCAGCGCCTGCGCGAGCGGGGCCTGGGCCGTTACTACGCCTGCCCGATGCTGGACGTGTCGCCCGCCCGGGCGATCGAGCAGGCCGAGGCTGCGATCGCCGCGGCGCGCCTGTCGGCCTCGAGCGATCGGTCTCTTGCCATCGTCGGCTCCTCGCTCGGCGGCTACTACGCGCGCTGGCTGGGCGAGCGGCACGGCTGCCCGACGGTGCTGCTGAACCCGGCCGTGCATCCGTGGACCGATCTCGAGCGCCATCTCGGCGAGCAGCCGCTGTGGCATGGCGGCGGTTCGGTCAAGGTCGAGCGCCATCATCTGCAGGAACTGCTGGATCTGCGCGTCGATACGCTGCGCCATCCGGAGCGCTTCTATCTGCTGGCGGCGACCGGCGACGAGGTGCTCGACTACCGCGAGATGGTGGCGTCCTGCCCGGGCGCGCGCATCCGCGTGATCGAGGGCAGCGACCACGGCATCAGCGAGTTCGCCGACTATGTCGACGAGGTGCTCGACTTCTGCGGCTACGGGAACGACGCAGGCAAGGACGAAGGCAATGCCTGATGCATCCGCGGCACGCGTGCGCCGCTGTGCCTGGGGCGGGCATCTGCCGTTCGACGCGGCGCTGGGCGCCAACCTGCGGCGCTGGATCACCGGCGAAGGGTCGCTGACCGCGCGGCTGATCACCGCCTCGTCGCGCTTTCGCGTCAGCAAGCTGTCGCAGCGGATGGAGCGCCCGCTGGCCGACGAATGGCACACCCTCGGGCTGGGCGCGCCGCTGCCGGTGATCGCCCGCGACGTGCTGCTGGTCTGCGACAACACGCCGGCGGTGTTCGGCCACACCATCGTCCATCCGCGCCATGCGCGCCGCGACTGGCCCTTCCTCGGCGGACTGGGCGACCGGCCGCTGGGCGGCGCGCTGTTCGTCGATCCGCGCGTGCGCCGCGACCCATTCGAATTCGCCCGCCTGCTGCCGCATCATCCGCTGGCGCAGCGGCTGCGCCGCGCCCTGCCCGAGTTCAGCGAGGAGCTGGCGGCGATCATGCTGCCGGCGCGGCGCTCGGTGTTCCGGCGCGGCGCCGGCGTGATGCTGGTGACCGAGGTGTTCCTGCCCGACCTCGCCACGCGGCCGGCGCCGCGCACCGCGACCGGCATGCCGGTGCCGATGCGTCCGCCGCGATAGGCCCGGCCGGCCGGGCCGATCCGCACAAAAAAACGATAACGACAGCCAACCCCACTACCACGAGAACACAACGATGAAACTTCAGGGACGGATTGCCATCGTCACCGGCGCCGCCGCCGGTATCGGCTTTGCGACCGCGCGGCGCTTCGTCGCCGAGGGTGCCACCGTGATCCTGTGCGACGTCAACGCCGAACGGGTCCAGCAGGCGGCCGCGCAACTGGCCGAGGTCGCACCGAACGGCGCCGGCGTGCGCGCGCATCGGGTCGACGTCACGCAGCGCGACCAGGTCGACGCGATGGTCGCGGCGACGCTGGCCGAGCACGGGCAGATCGACATCCTGGTCAACAATGCCGGCATCACCAAGGACGCGCGCCTGGTCAAGATGACCGAGGCTCAGTTCGACGCGGTGATCGACGTCAACCTGAAGGGCGTGTTTCATTGCGCGCAGGCGGTCGCCGGTCCGATGATCGAGCGCGGCCGCGGCGTGATCCTGAACGCCTCGAGCGTGGTCGGCCTGTACGGCAATTTCGGCCAGACCAATTACGCGGCCAGCAAGTTCGGCGTGGTGGGCTTTACCAAGACCTGGGCGCGCGAGCTCGGGCCCAAGGGCGTGCGCGTCAACGCGGTATGTCCGGGCTTCGTCGCCACCGAGATCCTGCAGACGGTGCCGGACAAGGTGCTCGACGGCATGAAGCAGGCCTGCTGGCTGGGCCGGCTGGCCGAGCCCGACGAGATCGCCAGCATCTACGCCTTCCTCGCCAGCGACGACGCCAGCTATATCAACGGCACCGCGATCGAGGCCAGCGGCGGCATGTCGATCTGACGACGGTCCTTCCGCACGCCGCTGCACGGAGCACCGGCCGCCGCCGGACACGTTTTATTGCGTGGCCGGGCAGACGGGCGCGGCAGCCCGGTACGGTATCATTGACGACCGGCCGGCGCGCCCATGCGCGCGGCCCATGCCCCCCGCCCGGCACGTGCCGGGCGGTGACGCTTATCCATTTCCGAGGCGGGCAGCGCGCCTCGCCGACGCCCGGTTTCCGGCATATCTGAAAGACCCGATCCCATGCAGTTGTTGTTCGAGGAAGGCGGCGAGATCCGCGCCGGTACCGTGCTGAACCAGCAAGGCGAGGCCTATCAGGTCGAATTGCCGGCGGGCAAGCGCACCAAGGTCAAGTCGCGCGACGTGCTGCTGCAGTTCACGCAGCCGAGCGCGGCCGAGCTGCTGTCGCAGACCGCGGCGCTGACCGGCGAGATCGATCTCGACTTCCTGTGGGAATGCGCTCCCGAGCAGGAGTTCGGCTTCACCGAGCTGGCCGCCGAGTACTACGGCGCGTCGGCCAGCCCCGCGCAACAGGCCGCGCTGGCGATGGCGCTGCACGGCAACCCGGTCTACTTCCGCCGCAAGGGCCGCGGCCGCTATCAGCGCGCGCCCGAGGACCAGCTGAAGGCGGCGCTGGCCGGGCTCGAACGCAAGCGCCAGCAGGCGCTGGTGCAGGCCGAATACGAACAGCAGCTGAAGGCCGGGGCGCTGCCCGACGCGTTCCGCGGCAAGGTGCTGACGCTGCTGTTCAAGCCGGACAAGAACAGCCTCGAATACAAGGCGCTCGACGCCGCCTGCACCGCGCTCGGCAAGTCGCCGATGCGGCTGATGATCGAGGTCGGCGGCGTGCCGAACGCGCGCGCGCTGCACGAGGCCCGCTTCCTGTCGGAATGCTTTCCCAAGGGCACCGGCTTTCCCGAGATCACGGTGCCGGAGCCGGGCGGCGACCTGCCGCTCGCGCCGGTCGAGGCGTTCTCGATTGACGATGTCACCACCACCGAGATCGACGACGCGTTGTCGGTGATGCCGCTCGACGACGGGCGCCTGCGCATCGGCATCCATATCGCCGCGCCAGGCCTGGGCATCCGCCGTGGCGATCCGCTCGACGCGATCGCGCGGCAGCGGCTGTCGACCGTGTACTTCCCCGGCGACAAGATCACGATGCTGCCGGACGCGGTGGTCGAGCGCTACACGCTGCAGGAAGGGCGGCAGTGCCCGGCGTTGTCGCTGTACGTGGTCTACGACCCGGCGGCGCAGCAGATCCTGGCCAGCGAGACGCGCGCCGAGATGGTCCGGATCGCCGCCAACCTGCGCCACAACCTGCTCGACGAGGTGGTGACCGAGGCGGCGCTGACCGAAGGCAGCGGCGACTATCCGTTCCGCGAGGCGCTGACCACGCTGTGGGGCTTTGCCAATTTCCTGTACGACGAGCGCCAGCGCGCGCGCATCGCCAGCGGTCTGCGGCCCGAGTCGCACAGCCGTGCCGATTACAGCTTCTATCTGGACGAGCAGGCCGACGGCAGCCAGCGCGTGCGCATCGAGCAGCGCAAGCGTGGGTCGCCGCTGGACAAGATCGTCGCCGAGCTGATGATTCTGGCCAACAGCACCTGGGGCAAGCTGCTGGCCGACCACGGCGTGCCGGGCATCTACCGCACGCAGAAGGCCTGGGGCATGCATCGAACCCGCATGCAGACCTATCCGGCACCGCATGAGGGCCTGGGCGTCGCGCAGTATGCGTGGAGCACGTCGCCGCTGCGCCGCTATGTCGATCTGGTCAACCAGTGGCAGATCATCGCGGCGGCCCAGCATGGCGTCACCGCCAAGCTGGTGGCGCCGTTCAAGCCCAAGGACGCTGATCTGCTGGCCGCGGTCGCCGACTTCGAGGGCACCTATGCCGCCTATGCCGAGCACCAGTCGACCATGGAGCGTTACTGGTGCCTGCGCTGGCTCGCGCAGGAGAAGCGCGAGCGCATGATGGCGACCGTGCTCAAGGACGGCGCGGTGCGTTTTGCCGAGATCCCGCTGGTCACGCGCGTGCCCGAGCTCGCTCAGGCCGCGCGCGGCACGCAGGTGCTGCTCGAGATCGCCGGCACCGACGAGCTGACACTGGAAGTCAGCTGCCGGGTGCTGGAAGTGTTTGCCGGCGAAGGCGAGCTACCAGCCGAAGAACTCGAAGGAGACGAAGAATCCGCGGAGGTTTCCGCCGAAGCCGCCGCCGAGGTGGCGGCCGAGCAGATCGCGGAAGAGGCCGCCGAGCAGGGCGCCGAGACGGTGCCGGAGACGCTGGACGGTGCTGGCGCCGAAGCAGCCGAACCGGCAGCCGAAGCCAGCGCGGACGACAGTGCCGACGCAGGCGAGAGCGCGACCAGGACCGCGGGCAACAGCGGCCCCGCTGCCTCCTGATCCAGGTCCGCCGTGAACCTCGCCCGCGCTTCCCGCCAGTGGTGGCAAGGCAGCAGCACGATGGCCAAGGCCATCGCGATCTCGCTGGCCGTGCATGCGCTGCTGCTGGCGGTGCGCTTCGGCGCGCCGGAAGCCTTCGAGATCAAGCGCAGCGATACCGCGCTCGACGTGGTGCTGGTCAATGCGAAGTCGGGCCAGCAGCCGCTCAAGCCGGCCGCGCTGGCCCAGGCCGATCTCGACGGTGGCGGCGACCATGAGCAGCAGCGCGCCAGTACCCCGCTGCCGGCGCAGACGGTGCCGCGCGAGGGCGATCTGGTGCGCCAGGTGCAGCGCCGCGTCGATCTGCTCGAGGAGCGCCAGCAACGCCTGATGACGCAGCTGCGCGAGAGCGCGCCGCCGGTCCACAGCCAGCCGCTGCGCCCGGGCGAGCGCCGTCTCGATACCCCGGCGCGCGGCCAGGACGAGCACGATTCGCTCGACGAGATGGCGCGGCTGGAGGCCGAGATCGCCCGCAATCTGGAACACTACGCGCGCCGGCCCAAGCGCCACCAGATCACGGCGACCAGCGCGCAGCAGGTCGTCTACGCCCGCTACTACGATCGCCTGCGCAAGAAGATCGAGGCGCGCGGCACGGCGGACTTTCCGCGCCGCGCCGGCCAGCCGCTGTACGGCGAGCTGATCGTGGCGATCAACGTCGACCGGCATGGCCGGCTCGGCTACGAGCGCGGCGGCTATCGCGTCGACGGCGTCGAGCTGGTCAAGAGCTCGGGCAACCCGGCGCTGGACCGCCAGGCCATCGCGATCGTGCGCGCCGCGGCGCCGTTCGGCGAGTTCTCGCCGGAGATGCGGGCCCGCTACGATATTCTCGAAGTGATATCCACGTTCAAGTTCTCGCGCAGCGGGCTGGAAACCCGGCTGCAATCCCGGCTGCCATCCCCGCCGCCATCCCAATAAATGCCCAACGCTACCGACATGCCCAACCCTGACCTCGCCGTGGACCGCTATGCCGTGGTCGGCAATCCGATCGCGCACAGCCGCTCGCCGCAGATCCATGCCGCCTTCGCGCGCCAGACCGCGCAGGCGCTCAGCTACGAACGGCTACTGGCGCCGCTGGACGGGTTTGCCGATACCGTGCGCCAGTTCTTCGCCGAAGGCGGCCAGGGCCTGAACGTGACGACCCCGTTCAAGGTGCAGGCCTTCGAGCTGGCCGACCGGCTGACGCCCGGCGCCGAGGCGGCCGGCGCGGTCAACACGCTGTGGATGGAGGACGGCCTGCTGCACGGGGACAACACCGACGGCGTCGGCCTGGTGCGCGATATCGTCGATCGCCTCGGCGTCGAGCTCGAAGGGCGCCGCATCCTGCTGCTGGGCGCCGGCGGCGCCGCGATGGGCGCGATGTTGCCGCTGATCGATTGCCGGCCCGACCGCATCGTGGTGGCCAACCGCACCGCGGACCGCGCCAGCGAGATGCTGGAGAACTTCGCCGAGGCTGCCGGCGAGGCCGGCGTCGAACTGTGGGGCGGCGGCTTCGATGCGCTGGCCGGGCTGTCCGGGGAGGACGGTTGCGAGGTGGTGATCAACGCGACCGCCGGCAGCCTGCAGGGCCAGGTGCCGCCGGTTCCCGAGGCGCTGCTCGGCGCGGGTGTGCTGGCCTACGACATGATGTACGGTGCCGGGCCGACCGTGTTCCTGCAGTACGCGGCGGCGCAGGGCGCGCGCACCGCCGACGGGCTCGGCATGCTGGTCGAGCAGGCGGCGCAGGCCTTCTACCTTTGGCGCGGCGTGCATCCCGACACCGCGCCGGTGCTCGACGAACTGCGGGCCGCGCTGCGGGCCGAGGCCCAGGCGCAAGGAGGGGCCGGACGCTGAGCCCGGGCGCACCCCGTTCTTTCCGCTACGCCGATCGACCGACCGACGCGAGTTCCGCCTTGGCCAAACGCAAACGCGCCGTCCGTTCCCGTGCCGCCGCCGCGTCCGCGCGCGCGGGCGCTTCCGCGCCGCTGCGCTGGCTCGCATGGCTGGCGGGCAGCGTGCTCGCCGGCGTGGTGGCGATGCAGGTCTATTTCTTCCTGCAGATCGCGGCGTGGCAGGTGGTCGATCCCGGTCCGACCTCGTTCATGCGCGCCGAGCGCTGGCGGCTGTGCGGCTGGAATGTCTGGAGCTGCGGCATCGAGCGGCAATGGGTGCCGTATGGCGACATCTCGCGCAACCTGAAGCGCGCCGTGATCGCCAGCGAGGACGCCGACTTCGTCAATCACCCGGGCTACGACCTCGACGCGATGGTCGATGCGTGGGAGCGCAACAAGAAGCGCGGCCATATCGTGCGCGGCGGGTCGACCATCACGCAGCAGCTGGCCAAGAACCTGTTCCTGTCGCCCGAGCAGCATTACCTGCGCAAGGGGCAGGAGCTGATGATCACCTGGATGCTGGAGTTCTGGCTCGACAAGCAGCGCATCTTCGAGATCTATCTGAACTCGGTCGAGTGGGGCGAGGGCGTGTTCGGCGCGGAGGCCGCCGCGCGCCACTACTTCAAGACCAGCGCCGGGCGCCTCAGCGTGGGTCAGGCGGCGCGGCTGGCGGCGGCGCTGCCCGCGCCCAAGTGCTTCGACAAGAAGCAGTACTGCGCCCATGTGCGCGTCAACTTCCGCGCCAAGGCCGGCATCATCGCGCGCCGGATGGGATCGGCCACGCTGCCGGACTGAGGGAAGCCGGCCGCGCTGCGGGGCGGCCGGGCGTCGGGGCTTTCAGCTGAGCCAGCCCTTGCGGCGGAAATAGACCAGCGGAATCGCGGCCGACACCGCCATCAGCGCGATCGCCCACGGATAGCCGGCGGCCCAGTCGAGCTCGGGCATCACCTTGAAGTTCATGCCGTAGACGCTGGCGATCAGGGTCGGCGGCATCAGCGCCACCGACACCACCGAGAACAGCTTGATGATCTTGTTCTGGTTGATGTTGATGAAACCGACCGTGGCGTCCATCAGGAAGTTGATCTTGTCGAACAGGAACGCGGTGTGGTTCTCGATCGAATCGATATCGCGCAGGATCTGGCGCGCTTCGTCCTGCTGCTCGGTGGACAGCAGCTGGCTGCGCATCAGGAAGGACAGCGCCCGCCGGGTGTCCATCACGTTGCGGCGGATGCGGCCGTTGCGGTCTTCCTCGCGGGCGATGGTTTCGAGGACATCGGCCGCGGCGGCGTCGGTCACGTTCTCGGCCAGCACGCGTTTGCTGGCTTCCTCCAGCCGCTCGTAGATCTCCTCGATCGAGTCGGCCGAATACTCGGCGTCGGTCGCGTACAGATCCATCAGCACGTCCTTGGCGTTGCGCACCGAGCCCGGGCGCATGCGCGCGCGCAGCCGCACCAGCCGGAACACCGGCAGGTCCTCGTCGTGGATGGAAAACAGGACGTTCGGAGTCAGCACGAAGGCCACGCGCACGTTGCGCGAGACCTCGTCCTCGTCGAGCAGGAAGTCGGTGCGGATATGGATGTTTTCATCCTCGCCCTCGAAATAACGCGCCGAGGCTTCGAGGTCGCCGAGATCCTCGAGCTCGGGCAGGGCCACGCCGTAGGCTTCCTTGATCCACTCCAGTTCCTCGTCGTCGGGACTGACGACGTCGATCCAGATGGGCTTGTGCTGCAGCAACTCGTTGCGGTCGTCGACCTGCTCCTGGGCGAGCCGGCCTTTCTGCAGGACGAACAGATTGATCATCCCCGGTATTCCTTATGCCGTGCGATGAAGAAAAAAGCGGCAGGCAGGCTTGCGGCACGGCCGGGCGGCGCCCTTCGCGCGAGGCGAATGGCGGGCTCGAAGGCAAGCGTGATCGCGCTGCGCGGACGGGCCGCGCAAGGCGATGGCGTTTGCCGTTGATGGCTGGCAAGCCGGGAGAGGGAAGTCCGCAACCACGCGGCGGGCCTTGCTGGATCGATCGAGTCGATCCCATCGATGGCCGCCGGTAGCAGTACGGAAAAACACTCGCCCGCAGTGTGCTGCGGGCGGGTTCGGCGAGCGTCCGACCAGGATGGTCCGGACGGGTTCGTCGTTACGCAGCCCGCAGTGACATGGCATTCGTAGTGGTCGCGGCTTTGCCGCGGCAACTCGAACACCCGATGCTACTGCCCACGTAATTTCTCCGGGATTATGGATGGGCGCGAGTGTAGCCCAACGCGACCGCGTTTGTTAAGTGAAATCTGGATGAAGCGTCACCGCGGCCAAGGTGCGCGGGGCGGCTTGGCTGCGGTTCGGCTGCGACTCGGCCGTGCCTTACGTGCGACGGCGCAGCCGCGGCATCAGCAGCGGTACCAGCAGCACCGAGGCCAGCGCCGCGAACATCAGCACGATCGCGGCGTAGTCCTGCCAGTGCGGCTGTTCGCCCAGCAACCACATGCCGGAGAAGACCCCGACCACCGGGATGAACATGATCGACAGGCTCGACACCACCGGCGGCAGCGAACGGGCCAGCGAGAACCAGACCAGATGGCAGAAGGCGAACACGACCACCGCGTTGTACAGGATCGCCGCCCATTCGACCGTGTTCGGCATGCGCCAGCCGTCCTCGAACAGCAGCGTGCCCACCAGCAGGAAGGGCAGCGCGACGGCCAGCATCCAGAAGGTCAGCGTACCCAGCGGGATATCGACGGGGGTGCGCTTCATCAGCTGGGTGCCGTAGCCCCAGCCGGCCGCGGCCGCCAGCATCATCACGGTGCCCGTCGGACTGCCGGTCAGCGCGCCGAACTCGCTCGACATCAGCAGCAGCGTGCCGGCCAGCGCGCAGCCGATGCCGACCCAGGCCCAGGCGGAGATGCGCTCGCGGAACAGCACCAGGCCCCACACCACGGCCCAGATCGGCATCGTGTAGCCGAGGATCGCCGCGCGGCCCGACGACAGCATCTTGACCGCGCCGATCGCCAGCAGGTGCCAGATCACCATATTGGGCAGCGCCAGCTTGAACACCGTGCCCCAGGTCTCGCGCGGCAGTGTCAGCGGGATGCCCTTGGCACGCAGCGCCAGGCCCAGCGCAATCAGGCCGCCGCCCATGCACAGCAGGCGAAAACCCAGCGGCGGAAAATGGGCCACGCCGATCTTCATCACGGGCCAGTTGATGCCCCAGGCCAGCGTCAGGGCGACGAGCAGGGCAACGTTGCGGCGATCGAGAGTCATGGAGGGGAGGCGGTTACCGGTGCGTTACCGCTCTTTCTATTGGTTTCGTCGGTCGGAAAAGCGCAAGGAAGATAGCATGCAACGGGTAAAATTGCCGGCAACGACCTGACCGTCGCTGGCCGCCGCGCTCCGATCCGCGTGCCGGCGCACGATAGCCAACGGTCCGCCGCTGCCCATCCCGGGCGCGGACGCCACGCATTCGAGCGATCCATGACCCGTCCTTCCGTTCCTCCCGTCCCGTTCACCGAGCAGTTGACCCAGGCCTGGCGGCGCAACGATTCGCTGCTGTGTGTCGGGCTCGATCCGGACCCGGGCAAGCTGCCGCTGTCGCTGACTGGCGCCGGCGGCGCGATCTTCTCGTTCTGCCGCGAGATCGTCGACGCCACCGCCGACCTGGTCTGCGCCTTCAAGCCGCAGATTGCCTACTTCGCCTCGCAGCGCGCCGAGGACCAGCTGGAGCAGCTGGTCCACTATATCCACGACGCGCATCCCGGCATCCCGGTGATCCTCGACGCCAAGCGCGGCGACATCGGCTCGACCGCGCAGCATTACGCGATCGAGGCCTTCGATCGCTACCAGGCCGATGCCGTCACGGTCAGCCCCTATATGGGATTCGATTCGGTGGAGCCGTATCTGGCCTATCCGGAGCGCGGCGTCATCGTGCTGTGCCGGACTTCGAATCCGGGCGGCTCGGATGTGCAGTTCCTGCAGGTCGAGGGCAAGCCGATCTATCAGCTCGTGGCCGAGCAGGCTGCGGCGCGCTGGAACACCACCGGGCAGATGGGGCTGGTGGTCGGCGCGACCTTCCCCAACGAGATCGCCAAGGTGCGCGAGCTGGTCGGCGACATGCCGCTGCTGATTCCGGGCATCGGCGCCCAGGGCGGCGACATCGAGGCCACCGTCAAGGCCGGCCGCAGCGCCGACGGCACCGGCATGATGATCAATTCGTCGCGGGCGATCCTGTATGCCAGCCGCGAGAAGGACTTCGCCGCGGCCGCGCGCCGCGCCGCGCTGCAGACGCGCGACACGATCAACCGCTTCCGCCAGGGTTGAGCGGCGCGGCCGCGGTGCCTGGCTGCTCGGGCGCTCAGGCCTCGTTGCGCACCAGATCGAGCAGCCCGCGCATCGCATGCTCCGCGGCCTGGCGGCGGATCTGCTGGCGGTCGCCCTTGAAGCGCTGGGTCTCGACCCGGGTCACGATGCGGTTGCTCCAGCCGAAGCAGACCATGCCGACCGGCTTGTCCGGCGTGCCGCCGGTCGGGCCGGCCACGCCGGTGATCGACAGCGCCACTTGGGCGCGGCTGTTGAGCAGCGCGCCCTCGGCCATCGCATGGGCGACTTCCTCGCTGACCGCGCCGAAATCGCGGATCAGCTTGGCGGGCACGCCCAGCATGGTGGTCTTGGCTTCGTTCGAGTAGGTCACGAAGCCGCGTTCGAACCAGCCGGACGAACCCGCGACGTCGGTGATGGCGGCCGCCACCAGGCCGCCGGTACAGGACTCGGCGGTGGCGACCATCAGCGATTTTTCCTTGAGGGCGATGCCGGCCTGGACGGCAAGCTGGTCGAGCAAGCGGCTGATGGACATGTTGACGGCTCTCGTGCTGGCGGTGAATCGATACGGTTCGGATGCGGCGGCGCGGATGCGCTCAGAACGAGCGCCACAGCGCGAACACCAGCAGCGTGTAGAACGCCGCGAGCAGATCGTCGAACATCACGCCGAAGCCGCCGCGCAGGCCCGGGCCGTTGAGCGTGCGGTCGTAATACGCGATCGGCGCGGGTTTGGCCATGTCGAATACCCGGAACCACAGGAAGGCGGCGAACTGACCCCAGAAGCCGGTCGGCATCACGAAGGCCAGCACCAGCCAGAACGCCACGATCTCGTCCCACACCATGCTGCCATGATCGTGCACGCCCATCGTGCGCGCGGTCCGTGCGCAGGCCCACAGGCCGAGCAGAAAGCCGCCCGCGATGATCCACAGCCAGGCCGACGGCTGCACCCACAGCGAGATCACGACGAAAGACAGCCAGCCGTACAGCGTGCCGACCGTGCCCGGCATCACCGGCGACAGGCCGGAACCGAAGCCCAGCGCGATGAAGTGCGCGGGGTGGGACAACATGAAGCGCGCCGTCGGGCGCAGGATCTTGGCGGTCTGACCGGCCTCCAGCGTCATCGCGGGATCGGTAGACGCCGAACCGGGAGGATAGGCGGACATCAAGGTATTTGGCTCGTTTGTTATCGCGGTCGGAGGCGCGGGGCCGCGGCGCGCTGGGCGGCCGTCGGGCGCGGCGCTCCGCCGCATGGCGGCATCATGACATGCCGCCGTCCCGCTGTCAGGGGTTGGCGAAATGATCGAAGCTTCTGGCCTGGAAGGAGACGGGCCCGCCACCGGCATCGACCAGCCGCAGCCCCGGTTCGGGGGTGATCGTGCCGACCCGGGTCAGCGGCAGTGCCAGCCGTTCGGCCAGCGCGGCCAGCGGTTCTCGCGCGCCCGCCGGCGCGGTGAAGCACAGCTCGTAGTCGTCGCCGCCGGCCAGCACGCATTCGAGCTGGCAGTCGCGCGGCTGGCTCGCCAATACCTCGGAACGCGGCAGCGCATCGACGTCGAGCAGCGCGCCGACCTGCGACCGCTCCAGGATGTGGCCCAGATCGCCGACCAGCCCGTCCGAGATGTCGAGCGCGGCGTGGGCCAGCCCGCGCAGCGCCATGCCGAGCGCGACGCGCGGGGTCGGCGTGTCCATGCGCGGGCGCACCAGCGTGAAGTCGGGCTCGGGCAGCAGCCATTCGCCGCGGCAGTCGCCCAGCGCCAGGCGCGCGTCGCCCAGCGTGCCGGAGATCCAGATATCGTCGCCGGGCCGGGCGGCGTCGCGGCGCAGCGCGCTGCCGCGCGGCACGTCGCCGAAGACCGTCAGCGACAGCGTCAGCGGGCCGCGCGTGGTGTCGCCGCCGACCAGCTCGCAGCCATGTGCGTCGGCCAGTTCCAGCATCCCGGCGGCCAACTCGGCCAGCCATGCAGGCTCCGCCTCGGGCAGCGCCAGCGCCAGCGTGAAGGCGCGCGGCTCGGCGCCCATCGCCGCCAGGTCGGACAGGTTGACGGCCAGCGCCTTGTGGCCCAGCGCGCGCGGCGCCACGTCGGGGAAGAAATGCCGGCCGCTGACCAGCATGTCGGTGCTGACCGCCAGCAGATGGCCGGGCCGCGGGTCCAGCAGCGCGCAATCGTCGCCGACGCCGAGCACGGCCTTGCGGGCCGGACGGGTGAAATAGCGGCGGATCAGTTCGAATTCCGAAAGGGGCGCGGAAAGATTCGCGGAAGCGGGCGCGGCAGAGTCGCGATCGGTCGGAGGCATGCTGGAGTCGGCTCGGGAACCTCCCCGTCGGGGCGGCAGGGCGGAGCGAGGGCCGGAGAGTCCTGGGAGTCTTGTGACAGAGCCGCCGGACGAAGCCGCGGACGGCACGCGTGGCTGGTCAGTGCCGCCCGCATCCGGCATATTGTACCGAAACGCAAAGGTGCCTCTCGTAAAACGCTTATTGTGAAATAAAATTTCACAATATAAAATGCGGGGCTCGATCAGGAGACAGCGGGCAGGTGGAGCCGGCCCGCGAGGGTGTGTTCCCACCGTTTTCCGCTTCGTCAAACACGGCTCCACAGACCGGAAGATGCGCCGATGACCAGTCCTTCGCAGCCGAATTCGCAGGCAATCTCGCAAGACGAGCTGAAACAGCAGCAGCGCGAGGCGCTGCGCAAAGCCGCCCTCGAGTATCACGAGTTTCCGACCCCGGGCAAGATTTCGGTCACGCCGACCAAGCCGCTGTCGAACCAGCGCGACCTGGCGCTGGCCTACTCGCCGGGCGTGGCGGCCGCTTGCGAGGAGATCGTCGCCGATCCGGCCAATTCCTTCCGCTACACCGCGCGCGGCAATCTGGTCGGCGTGGTCACCAACGGCACCGCGGTGCTCGGCCTGGGAGACATCGGCCCGGCGGCATCGAAGCCGGTGATGGAAGGCAAGGCGGGCCTGTTCAAGAAGTTCGCCGGCATCGACGTGTTCGATATCGAGATCGACGAGAAGGACCCGGAGAAGCTGGTCGACATCATCGCCTCGCTGGAGCCGACCTTCGGCGGCATCAACCTCGAGGACATCAAGGCGCCGGAATGCTTCTACGTCGAGCGCAAGCTGCGCGAGCGGATGAAGATTCCCGTCTTCCACGACGACCAGCACGGCACCGCGATCGTGGTCGGTGCGGCGGTCATCAACGGGCTGCGCGTGGTCGGCAAGAACATCAAGGACGTCAAGCTGGTCGCCTCGGGCGCGGGCGCCGCGGCGCTGGCCTGCCTGGATCTGCTGGTCGATCTCGGCCTGCCGCTGTCGAACATCTGGGTGACGGACCTGGCCGGCGTGGTCTATGAGGGCCGCACCGAGCTGATGGATCCGGAGAAGGCGCGCTTCGCGCAGAAGACCGACAAGCGCAAGCTGGCCGAAGTCATCGACGGCGCCGACATCTTTCTCGGCCTGTCGGCCGCCGGCGTGCTCAAGCAGGACATGGTGCAGCGGATGGCGGACCGCCCGCTGGTGCTGGCGCTGGCCAACCCGAATCCGGAAATCATGCCGGAGCTGGTCAAGGAAGTGCGGCCCGACGCCGTGATGGCCACCGGCCGCACCGACTACCCGAACCAGGTCAACAACGTGCTGTGCTTCCCGTTCATCTTCCGCGGGGCGCTGGACGTGGGCGCGACCACCATTACCCGCGAGATGGAGATCGCCGCCGCGCACGCCGTCGCCGAGCTGGCGCGGCAGGAGCAGAGCGACATCGTGGCCACCGCCTACGGTATCCAGGACCTGTCGTTCGGCCCCGAATACCTGATTCCGAAGCCGTTCGATCCGCGCCTGATCGTCAAGGTCGCTCCGGCCGTCGCCCAGGCGGCAATGGACTCCGGCGTGGCGACCCGCCCGATCGAAGACATGGACGCGTACAAGCTGCAGCTGCAGCAGTTCGTCTACCACTCGGGCACGCTGATGAAGCCGATCTACGCCGCCGCCCGCAAGGTAGCGATGGAGAAGAAGCGCATCGTGTTCGCCGAGGGCGAGGAAGAGCGCGTGCTGCGCGCGGTGCAGGTGATCGTCGACGAGAAGCTGGCCAATCCGATCCTGATCGGCCGCCCGGCCGTGCTGACGCACCGCATCGAACGCTTCGGGCTGCGCCTGCGCATGGGCGTGGACTTCACCGTGGTCAACCCCGAGCACGACGAGCGCTTCCGCGACTACTCGGAGACCTACTACCGGATGATGGCGCGCCAAGGCGTGACGCCGCAGTACGCGAAGCTCGAGATGCGCCGCCGCACCACGCTGATCGGCGCGATGCTGGTGCACAAGGGCGAAGCCGACGGCATGATCTGCGGCACGGTCAGCAATACCGCCGCGCATCTGCGCTATATCGACCAGGTGCTGGGCGGCACCAACGAGGTCTATGCGGCGATGAACGGCCTGGTGCTGCCGGGCCGCCAGATCTTCCTGGTGGACACCCACGTCAACGTCGATCCGAGCGCGCCGGAGCTGGCCGAGATCACCATCATGGCCGCCGAGGAGCTCAAGCGCTTCGGCATCGAACCGAAGATCGCGCTGCTGTCGCATTCGAACTTCGGCTCGTCGGAGGCGCCGTCGGCGCAGAAGATGCGCGAGACGCTGGCCATCCTGCGCGAGCGCGCGCCGGAGCTGGAGGTAGACGGCGAGATGCACGGCGACTGCGCGCTGGACCAGAAGCTGCGCGATCAGCTGGTGCCGGACGGCACGCTCAAGGGCGAAGCCAACCTGCTGGTGTGCCCGAACATCGACGCGGCCAATATCGCCTACAACCTGCTGAAGACGGCCGCCGGCAACAACGTCGCGATCGGCCCGATCCTGCTGGGCGTCAACGCGCCGGTGCATATCCTGACGCCGTCGGCGACCGTCCGCCGCATCGTCAATATGACGTCGCTGGTGGTGGTGGACGCGGCGGCGAAGCGGTAAGACGTCGCCCACCGAGTGCAAAAGCCGGGGCACGCCCCGGCTTTTTTATCGTCGGCGGAAGTCAGTTAGTGTGCGCATACATTCCATTAACGCCTTGAAACAATTCGAGTTTTCGCTGTCACCTGGGCGCGGGATTGATTATTTGACCGCTTGCGCGTAACCTAGCGCCTTCGATGCAGGCGATCCGTCGACCGCGCTTGGCGTTGGATTGCTGCGCCACCAGACCAGACAACGTGGGTTCCCCGACTTCTTTGCCGCAACGCGCACCGCGCTCCGACAAGATCCTGAAACGGGTCCAGCCTTCGCTCCAACGGGTTGCGCGCGCGGCCCTGCATACCCTGGCGGCGCTGGCGATGGCCGCCACGCTGGCGCAGCCGGCCCAGGCGAAGCAGTCGTCCCAGGTGCTGTCGGATACGCTGGGAACCATTGCAGTGCAGCAACTGCCCAACGAGGCACAGCAGACGCTGCAGCGCATCGAGGCCGGGGGGCCGTACCCCTACGCAAAGGATGGCTCGCGGTTCGGCAACTATGAGCGGATCCTGCCTCGGCGGCCGCGCGGCTATTACCGTGAATACACGGTTGTCCGTCCGGGCAGCCGGAATCGGGGTGCGAAGCGAATCGTCTGTGGCGGCGAACAACGGGCCGCCAACGACTGCTATT
>JAPSLC010000033.1 GCA_031181345.1 Cupriavidus sp.
TGCCATGAAGCACTCCTAAATCTTCTATTCGTGGACAATGTTCGCAACAGATCAACAAAAGGCGCGCGGGCCCGGACTGCAGCGGTTAAGACTTCAGCAAAACGGGCATTATAGACCGAAATCCCTCAGCCGATCAATGCCTTCTGTGCGTTGACGCCACGGCGGCGTGCCGGTGCCTTGTGCGTCACAGCTGCCGATGCTCGGCCAGCGAGTAGGTCGTATTGCCGGCGACGATGAAGTGGTCCAGCACATGGACGTCGATCAGCGCCAGCGAGTGCGCCAGCGCCTTGGTCATGGCCAGGTCGGCCGGGCTCGGCGCCGGATTGCCCGACGGATGGTTGTGGGCGACGATCACCGCGGCCGCATTATGCGCCAATGCCTGCCTGACCACCTCGCGTGGATGGACGCTGGTTTGCGTCAGCGTGCCGCGGAACAGCTCCTCGGCGGCCAGCAGCCGGTTGCGCGCATCCAGGAACAGGCACAGGAACACCTCGTAAGGCCGCTGCGCCAGCGACAGCCGCAGATAGTCGCGTACGGCCTGCGGCGATTCCAGGCCTGGCGCCGTCGCCAACTGCTCGGCCAACGCCCGGCGCGTCAGCTCGACCACCGCCTGCAGCTGCACGTACTTCGCGGTGCCGACGCCGCGCACGCGGCTCAGCTCGGCCCGGCTGGCCGCCAGCAGGCCGGTCAGCGAGCCGAATGCCGCGATCAGCTCGCGCGCCACGTCGACCGCGCTCTTGCCCGGCACGCCGACGCGCAGGAATACGGCCAGCAGTTCGGCGTCGGACAACGAGCCGGCACCGGCTTGCAGCAGCTTTTCGCGAGGACGTTCGCTGGCGGGCCAATCAGGGATGGGCATGGCGGTCTCGATCGGGAAGCGCGGGGAAGTACCGGGAAGGGAGCGCCGCCGGGATCGGCGGCGCCGGGTTCAGTCGCTTACAATACGGGTTCTCGACTGGTTGAGCATTCATGAATTCGCAAACTTTTGCGTCGGACCTCGGCGGCGCCACCGCGCGCAAGACCGTGCAGGCCGATTCCTTCCTGACCTTGCATTACCGCATCTCGCTGGAGAACGGTACCGAGGTCGTCAGCACCTTCGACGACAAGCCCGCCACGCTGCTGCTGGGGCAGGGCCAGTTCGCGCCCACGCTGGAACAGGCGCTGCTCGGCATGGCCGAGGGCGAGCGCACCAGCTACCGTCTCGCGCCGGAGCACGCATTCGGCCCGCGCAATCCCGACCTGCTGCAGCGCGTGTCGCTGGCCACGCTGCGCGAGAACAGTTCGTTCGAAGAGGACTACACCCCGGGCGATCTGGTCGAGTTCAACGCGCCCGGCGGCGGCAAATATGCCGGCGTCCTCAAGGAAATCGGCGAGACCTCCGCGCTGTTCGACTTCAACCATCCGCTGGCCGGACAGACCATCCTGTTCGACGTCCAGCTGATCGGCATCCTCTGACGACCTGCTCCGGCCGCCTGGTCCGCCGGAGCGCAGCTACCTTCCCGCATGTCCGAACTGACTCCCGCCCCCGACGCCGAGATCCTGCTGGCCCCGCCGCGCGGCTTCTGCGCCGGGGTCGATCGCGCGATCGAGATCGTGGAGCGCGCGCTCCAGCGCTTTGGCGCGCCGATCTACGTGCGCCATGAAATCGTGCACAACGCCTACGTCGTGGCAGACCTGCGCCGCAAGGGCGCCGTGTTCGTGCAGGACCTCGACGAGGTGCCGGCCGGCGCGACCGTGATCTTCAGCGCCCACGGCGTTTCGCGCAGCGTCCGCGCCGAGGCGCAGGCGCGCGGCCTGAACGTCTTCGACGCGACTTGTCCGTTGGTGACGAAGGTGCATGTCGAGGTCGGCAAGATGCGCGCCGAAGGCTGCGAGATCGTGATGATCGGCCACCGTGGCCACCCCGAGGTCGAGGGCACGATGGGCCAGGCCGACGGCGGCATGCTGCTGGTCGAGTCGCCCGCCGACGTGCAGACCCTGCAGGTCGCCGATCCCACGCGGCTCGCCTTTGTCACGCAGACCACGCTGTCGGTCGACGAGACCGAGGAGATCGTCGCCGCGCTCAAGGCACGGTTCCCGGCGATCCGCGAGCCGAAGAAGCAGGACATCTGCTACGCGACGCAGAACCGCCAGGACGCCGTCAAGTTCATGGCGCCGCAGGTCGACGTGGTGATCGTGGTGGGCAGCCCCAACAGCTCCAACTCGAACCGCCTGCGCGAGCTGGCCGAGCGGCTCGGGGTGCCTTCCTATATGGTGGATGCGCCGGAACAGGTCCGCCCCGAATGGATCGCCGGCAAGCGCCGCATCGGCCTGACCGCAGGCGCCTCGGCGCCGGAGGCGCTGGCACAGTCGATCGTCGACCGGCTGCGCGCGCTCGGTGCCCGCCAGGTGCGTCCGCTGGAGGGGATCGAGGAAAACATGTCGTTTCCCTTGCCCAAGGGCCTGCAGGCAACCGCCGCCTGAGTCCCTCTGATTGCCGAGTCTTTAGCAGCGCCCCGCCCCGAGCGGGGCGCTGTCGTTTGGGTCCGCGTGTTTATGGTGCCATTGCGCCATTGCGCCGGGCCGCGCCGCGCCCAATGCGGTTTGCCGAACAAAAGAAACTTAATCGTCACAACAATATATTGCCTCGGCACAAGGCTCATCTTTTGCGAGGGACTTTAGGGTAATTCCCCTAAATGCGGGTTTTCCCTCGATTGGTGCCAACGCGGATTGCCGACATTCTAAATTGGTGCATATTTCTTTTATGAAATGCCTAATTAAATTCTATAAATATGGGTGCCTCGGCAGCCACGCCGGAACGGCCGCAAGTCCGCCCGGTGACGTGGTGGGCACGAATCTTGTTACGTATCTCGAACAGCCCATCTTGTGAATGGGAATTGCCCCAATGAGGGCATTGGGGAAATTACCTAGCTCAATAGAAGGGGAAAAGGCTCAGGTTGTTGCGTCGCGTATTGCATCCGCAAAAAAAGGGGATACAATGCGCGCGTTTCAAATTGAAACTAAACCAAGGCGGTGCAGGGAAACGGACGGGAGGCGTTGCGTAACCCTGATCTTGTGAATCCTAGGAGATCACTCATGCAAATCACGTTGGCCAAGATTCTGCCGATCGCAGCGGCAGTGGCACTGGTTACTGCCTGCGGCAAGAAGGAAGAGGCGGCGCCTGGTGCGACGGCCTCGGCACCTGCCGCAGCGGCACCGGCTGGCGGCGAGGTGGTGGTAAAGATCGGCCACGCGGCGCCGCTGACCGGTGGGATCGCCCACCTTGGCAAGGACAACGAAAACGGCGCGCGCCTGGCCGTCGAAGAGGTCAACAAGGCCGGTCTGGAACTGGGTGGCAAGAAGGTCCGCCTGGAACTGGTCGGCGAAGACGATGCGGCCGACCCGAAGACCGGCACCTCCGTAGCCCAGAAGCTGGTCGACGAGAAGGTCGTCGCCGTGGTCGGGCACCTGAACTCGGGCGTGTCGATTCCTGCCTCCAAGATCTATAGCGATGCCGGCATCGTGCAGATCTCGCCGTCGTCGACCAATCCCGACTACACCAAGCAGGGCTTCAAGACGACCTTCCGCGTGGTGGCCACCGACGCCCAGCAGGGTCCGGCGCTGGCCAACTACGCCGCAAAGAGCCTGAACGCCAAGAGCGTTGCCATCGTCGACGACGCCACCGCCTACGGCAAGGGCCTGGCCGACGAGTTCGAGAAGACCGCCAAGGCGGCCGGCGTCAACGTCGTGGCGCGCGAGGCCACCAACGACAAGGCCACCGACTTCAAGGCCATCCTGACCAAGATCAAGGGCAAGAAGCCGGACGTCATCATGTACGGCGGCATGGACGCCACCGGCGGTCCGTTCGCCAAGCAGGCCAAGGAACTTGGCATCCCGGCCAAGATCGTCGGCGGCGACGGCGTCTGCACCGACAAGGTCGCGGAACTGGCGGGCGACGCGGTCAGCAACATCATCTGCTCCGAGGCCGGCCTGGCGCTGTCCAAGATGGAGAAGGGCGCCGAGTTCCAGAAGCGCTTCCAGGAACGCTTCAACGCGCCGGTGCAGATCTACGCCCCGTTCACCTACGACGCGGTGATGGTGATCGTCGATGCGATGAAGCGCGCCGGCTCGACCGAGCCCGCGGCGATCCTGGCCGAGATGCCCAAGACCAACTACCAGGGCGTGATCGGCAACATCGCCTTCGACGAGAAGGGCGACATGAAGGAAGGCACCATCACGCTGTACGACTACAAGGACAAGAAGAAGTCCGTGCTTGACGTCGTGAAGATGTAATTCGGACCTACCTGGTCCCCCGAACGGCACCGTGAGTACTTTGCGGTGCCGTTCTTTTTAGCCTCGCCTTTTGTGACAGCGCCCTTACCATGGGTGGAACGCGGCAGGCCGCTTACCAGCACATAACCACTTACCAAACCACTCACACCCCGCTGCCCGGTCGGCATCCATCCATGCCGGAAGTGCGGGCGGCAAGCCAGGAGTATTCATGGATATCCTTATCCAGCAGATCGTGAATGGTCTGGTGCTCGGCAGCATCTATGCGCTGATTGCACTCGGCTACACCATGGTCTACGGCATTCTCGGGATCATCAACTTCGCCCACGGCGATGTGCTGATGATCGGCGCGCTGACCGCACTGTCGGCGATTCTTGCACTCCAGCAATTCGCCCCCGGCCTGCCGGAATGGCTGACGCTCGTGATCGCCACGCTGATCGCGATGCCGGTCTGCGCGATGCTGTCCTATTCGATCGAACGGATTGCCTACCGGCCGCTGCGCAACGCGCCCCGGCTGGCCCCGTTGATCACCGCGATCGGCGTGTCCATCATGCTGCAGACCATCGCGATGATGATCTGGTCGCGCAATCCGCTGACCTTCCCGCAGTTGCTGCCGTCGAGCCCGATCGATATCGGCAACACCGGCGCGACCATCACCGGCAAGGAGATGGTCATCATCGGCATGGCCGTGATGGTGATGGCCGGGCTGCTGACGCTGGTCAACCGCACCAAGCTCGGCCGCGCGATGCGCGCCACCGCCGAGAACCAGCGCGTGGCGGGCCTGATGGGCGTGAACCCGAACTTCGTGATCTCGGCCACCTTCATGATCGGCGCGACCCTGGCGGCGCTGGCCGGCGTGATGATGGCAACCAACTATGGCAACGCGCACTTCTACATGGGTTTCATCCCCGGCCTGAAGGCGTTCACCGCCGCCGTGCTGGGCGGTATCGGCAACCTCGCCGGCGCGATGGTCGGCGGCATGCTGCTGGGCCTGATCGAGGCGCTGGGCGCCGGCTATATCGGCGACCTGACCAATGGCGTGTTCGGTTCGAACTATCAGGACGTGTTCGCCTTCATCGTGCTGATCACCGTGCTGGTGTTCCGTCCGTCCGGCATCATGGGCGAACGTGTGGCCGACCGGGCGTAAGGGGATCGCAACGATGAACACTCCGATTTCTACGACGGCGCAGGCCGCGCCGCTGACCAAGACGCCGGCCAAGACCATGTTCGCGCTGGCGGCCTTCCTGGTGATCGGCCTGTGCGCGCCGTTTGCCGTGCAATTCCTGGGCGGCAACTACTGGGTGCGCGTGCTCGACTTCGCGCTGCTGTACATCATGCTGGCGCTGGGCCTGAACATCGTGGTCGGCTTCGCCGGCCTGCTGGACCTGGGCTATATCGCCTTCTATGCGGTGGGTGCCTACCTGATGGCGCTGCTCGGTTCGCCCCACCTGGCCAACCAGTTCGAGACCATCGCGCAGCTGTTCCCGAACGGCTTCCATGTCAGCGTCTGGTGGGTGCTGCCGCTGGCGGCCCTGGTCGCGGGCATCTTCGGCGTGCTGCTCGGCGCGCCGACGCTGAAGCTGCGCGGCGACTATCTGGCGATCGTGACGCTCGGCTTTGGCGAGATCATCCGCATCTTCATGAACAACCTGGACCGGCCGGTCAATATCACCAACGGTCCCAAGGGCATCACCGCGGTCGATCCGATCACCATCTTCGGCTTCAACTTCTCCAAGACGCACGAGTTCTTCGGCCTGAAGTTCACGCCGGTGTTCATGTACTACTACCTGCTGATCCTGCTGGTGGTAGCGATCGTATTCGTCTCGCTGCGGCTGCAGAACTCGCGCATCGGCCGCGCCTGGGTGGCGATCCGCGAAGACGAGATCGCGGCCAAGGCGATGGGCATCAACACCCGCAACATCAAGCTGCTGGCCTTTGCCATGGGGGCGTCGTTCGGCGGCGTTTCGGGCGCGATGTTCGGCGCCTTCCAGGGCTTCGTCTCGCCAGAATCGTTCACGCTGTGGGAATCGATCTACGTGCTGGCGATCGTGGTGCTCGGCGGCATGGGCCATATCCCGGGCGTGATCCTGGGCGGCATCCTGCTGATCGGCTTCCAGGAGCTGCTGCGCGTGGTGGCCGAGCCGGTACAGAACATGCTGTTCGGCCACGTGATCGTCGATGCCGAAGTGCTGCGCCAGCTGCTGTTCGGCCTCGCGCTGGTCGGCGTGATGCTGTATCGCCCGGCGGGCATATGGCCTTCGCCGCGCAAGGAAGACCGGCCGGTAATTCGCCGCCCCGGTAGCGTTGGACGTCTGTAAAGCGGGAGGACCCATGAGCAACGAAAACTTCCTCCTGTCCGTCAAGGGAGTGAACAAGCGCTTCGGCGGCCTGCAGGCGCTGTCCGATGTGGGCCTGGAGATCCGGCCCGGCGAGATCTACGGCCTGATCGGCCCCAATGGCGCCGGCAAGACCACCTTCTTCAACGTGATCACCGGGCTCTACACGCCCGACTCGGGCGAATTCGTGCTGGACGGCAAGCCCTACCAGCCGACCGCGGTGCATGAAGTGGCCAAGGCCGGCATCGCGCGCACCTTCCAGAACATCCGGCTGTTCGGCGACATGACGGCGCTGGAGAACGTGATGGTCGGCCGCCACGTGCGCACCAAGGCCGGCGTGATCGGCGCGATCTTCCGTCCGCCGGCGGTGCGCAAGGAAGAAGAGGGCGTCGAGGACATGGCGCACGACCTGCTGGAGTACGTCGGCATCGGCAAGTACGCCAACTTCACCGCGCGCAATCTGTCGTACGGCCACCAGCGCCGCCTGGAGATCGCCCGTGCGCTGGCGACCGAACCCAAGCTGCTGGCGCTGGACGAGCCCGCGGCCGGCATGAACGCGACCGAGAAGGTCGAACTGCGCGGCCTGCTCGACAAGATCCGCAGCGACGGCCGCACCATCCTGCTGATCGAGCACGATGTGAAGCTGGTGATGGGCCTGTGCGACCGCATGACCGTGCTCGATTACGGCAAGGTCATCGCGCAGGGCCTGCCGTATGATGTCCAGAACAACCCGGCGGTGATCGAGGCCTACCTCGGCACTTCGGCCCACTGACGGGGGAGCAGCACATGAAAGACACTCTATTGAAGATCGCCGGGCTGAAAGTCGCGTACGGCGGCATCCAGGCCGTCAAGGGCATCGACCTCGAGATCCGCGACGGCGAGCTGGTGACGCTGATCGGCGCCAACGGCGCCGGCAAGACCACCACGATGAAGGCCATCACCGGCCTGCAGCCCTGGGCCGGCGGCGAGGTCGAATACGTCGGCCGCTCGATCAAGGGCGTGCCCAGCTATGACCTGCTGAAGCAGGGCCTGGCGATGGTGCCGGAAGGCCGCGGCGTGTTCGCGCGCATGACCATCACCGAGAACCTGCTGATGGGCGCGTTCACGCGCAAGGACGAGGCCGGCATCAAGGACGACATCGACCGCATGTTCGGCATCTTCCCGCGCCTGAAGGAACGCGCGAACCAGCTGGCCGGCACCATGTCGGGTGGCGAACAGCAGATGCTGGCAATGGCCCGCGCGCTGATGAGCCAGCCCCGCCTGCTGCTGCTCGACGAGCCGTCGATGGGCCTGTCGCCGATCATGGTCGAGAAGATCTTCGAGGTCGTGCGCGACATCTCGAGCCAGGGCGTCACGGTGCTGCTGGTCGAGCAGAACGCCCGCCTGGCGCTGCAGGCCGCCGACCGCGGCTATGTGATGGAGTCCGGCCTGATCACGATGAGCGGCAACGCCGCCGAGATGCTGGACGACCCGAAGGTGCGTGCCGCCTATCTGGGGGAATGAGTCCGTCGCGATAGCACTCGGCGGCTGAAGGGCCGCCAGATGGTAACGAGCCCCGCCATGCTTGCATGCGCGGGGCTTTTTTTTGCCTCGGTGCGGAGATCCCGCAATCGACAATTCCGCGCGCTTTTGCGTCGGCGAATCGCAAGAACTTCGAAACAATGCTCGGTTTCGCTGTCAGCGCCTGGCCTTCTATGCGGCCAAAGTAGCTGGTCAGTTCTAACCAAATCCTCCGGCCTGGGGACTTCTACAAAAGCATGACCACGTACGCCGATCATCGGGTTTGGCAGGACGTGTATCGGCCGCGCGCACCAGTGGGGTCTCTCTACCTCAAGTTGACCGTTATCGACGATGTGTTGATCGTGTCCTGCAAGGAGTTGTGATGATGAGGTGTCCGATTTGTGCCGCAGGAGAATTGGTGCATGACACCCGCGACCTGCCATACACATACAAGGGTGAACAGACGTCGATTGCCGGTGTACAGGGCGACTTTTGTCCGGCATGTGGGGAAGCGATTCTGGATTCAGCAGAAGCGTCGCGCGTGAGCAAGGCGATGCTGGACTTCAATAAGCAGGTCAACGCCACGATTGTGGATCCGGAATTTATCGTGCGCGTGCGCAAGAAGCTGTCATTGGATCAGCGTGAGGCTGGCGAAATCTTCGGTGGTGGTGTGAACGCGTTTTCTCGATACGAAAACGGGAAGACGCGACCACCCCTTGCGCTGGTTAAGCTATTGAAGGTCTTGGACCGGCATCCTGAACTGCTTCAAGAGGTTCGTGCCGCGTGATGGCTCCGGCCAATGATTCGTTCATGCGGCGGGACAGTAGCGGGGCGGTTACCGCTCCGCCGGCGCCGGCCGGATCGAATTGTGCGACGACACCACCTGCCACCCCTGCGGCGTGCGTACGAACACATCGGTGAAGACGACGTCCGTCGGTTTGGCCTTTGCATTCGGCCGATAACGGTTGACGCCGGTCACCACCGCGCTGTCGCGGAAGGTGCGCACCTTCAGCTCCGTCAGCGTCTGGCTGGAGCCGGGCGGCGGCGGGCCGGCGGCTAGCGATTCGGCGCGGTTGCGCATGCCGCCCAGCGGAGAGATGTTGACGAAGGTCGGATGGAGCAGGCGCTCTAGCGTGCCGCGGTCGCCGGACTCGGTGGCGGCCAGCCAGTCCTGCTCGGCCTTGAGGATGGCGGCGTGGTCGGCGGCCTCGTCGGCCGCGGCCGGTGCGGCGGCCAGGATGCCGAGCGTCAATGCCGCAACGGCGAACGTAGTAGCCAGCCCGCGCCTGTGGGAATGGAGGCGACCGCCCATTGTTGTTCTCCTGGACCTGGATGGCATCAGTATAGGCAAGCGGATATTACCGTCGTCCCCACGCGCGGCGGGTGGCGGCGAACGAAAGGTGCAGCCAATGAAAAAGGCCGCCCTGCCATCACAGGGCGGCCGTGTTCCGATCCGTCGGCCGTGGCCGATGGTCGGGGCCGACGGGGGGGGCCGACGGTCGGGGCCGAAAAATCAGGCCAGCGACTTCAGCAGCGTCCGCAGCATGCCGATCATCTGGTCGATTTCCTCGCGGGTCACGTTCAGTGCCGGCATGAAGCGCAGCAGGTTCGGCCGCGGCGAATTGAGCAGCAGGCCGTCCGGCTGCATCTCGCGCGCCTGCTCGACCAGCTGCGGGCCGATGTCCTTGCCGAGCATCAGCGCACGCAGCAGGCCCTCGCCCCGTTCGCCGGCCAGGCCGAATTCGCTCGACAGCGCCAGCAGCTGTTCGCGCAGATACGCGCCTTTCTCCTGCACCTGCTGCAGGAAGCCCGGCGCGAGCAGCTGCTCGAACACCGCGCTGCCGACCGCGCACATCAGCGGGTTGCCGTTGTAGGTACCGCCCTGGTCGCCGGCCTCGAAGCTCGCCACCTCGGCCTTGCACAGCAGCGCCGACAGCGGCACGCCGCCACCGATGCCCTTGCCCAGCGTCATGATGTCCGGCTCGACGTTCGACAGCTCGTAGGCGAACAGCGTGCCGCAGCGGGCGCAGCCGGACTGCACCTCGTCGACGATGAACAGCAGCTTGTGCTTGTCGGCCAGCGCGCGCAGCCCTTGCATGAATTCGCGCGTGGCGGGGACCACGCCGCTCTCGCCCTGCACCGGCTCGAGCATGATGCCGACCGTCTTGTCGTTGATCAGCGCCTCGACCGAAGCCAGGTCATTGAGCTGGGCCTTCGGGAAGCCCGGCACCTGCGGCGCGAAGATCGTGTCCCAGCCGGCCTTGCCGGACGCGCTCATGGTCGCCAGCGTGCGGCCATGGAAGCTGTGGTCCATCGTGATGATCTCGTAGGCGCCGTTCTTGTGCTTGCGTCCCCATTTGCGCGCCAGCTTGATTGCGCCCTCGTTGGCCTCGGCGCCGCTGTTGGCGAAGAACACCTTGTCGAAGCAGCTGTTGTCGGTCAGCGTCCTGGCCAGCCGCAGCATCGGCTCGTTGTAGAAGGCCGGGCTGGGATTGATCAGCTTGCGGGCCTGCTCGTTCAGCGCCGCGATCATGCCCTCGTTGGAGTGGCCCAGGCAGTTGACCGCCCAGCCCTGCACGAAGTCCAGATAGCGCTTGCCTTGATGGTCCGTCAGCCACGATCCCTTGCCCTCGGTGAAGACGAGCTCGGGCCGGTTGGTGATGTACATCAGCGATTGGACGGGATACTCAGCAAATGCCATGGCGGACTCCAGAGATCGGCAAACAAGGAAAAGGGAAGGGCGGCAAAACAAAAAAGCCACGGGGGTGACCCGTGGCTTGATGACCTGAACAGACGCTGTCGACGGTCAGCCGCGTGGCACCCTGGCGGGATGCGACGTACGGAAGCTGCGTCGGATGTTGGCGTGGTTCATGCGGCCAACTATAAGACGCAGTCGCCCCAGTGTCAAAGACGACGGTGGCGGTCCGGGTCGGCATTGTTGTTCTCGCGAAACGGTGGTGCTGTGGTGGCGCGGTAGCGGCGCAGGGTTCGGCAGGGCGCGCACCGGGCAAGCCGGGCCGCGCCGCGAGCCACGGTTCAGGCCACGCCGGCCGGATGCATGTCCGCTTCGGAGGTGAACGAGTCGGCGAAGAACGCGTCCTCATGCAGCGCGCACTGGGCGGTGAAGTCGCGCCGCGCCGAATCGACCATCACCGGCGCGCCGCAGGCATAGACCTCGTGGCCGGACAGGTCCGGGTAGTCCGCCATCACGGCCTGGTGGACGAATCCGGTGCGGCCGTCCCAGTCGTCCTCGGCCAGCGCGTCGGAGACCACCGGCACGTAGCGGAAGTTCGGCAGCTCGCGCGCCCATTGCTCGCACAGGGCATGCATGTACAGATCGCGCGGGCGGCGGCCACCCCAGTACAGCGTCATCGGCCGCGTGATGCCGGTGTAGCCCGCGTGCTCGACGATGGCCTTGATCGGCGCGAAGCCGGTGCCCGAGGCCAGCAGGATGATCGGCTTGTCCGAGTCCTCGCGCAGGAAGAAGCTGCCCAGCGGACCCTCGAAGCGCAGGATGTCGCGCTCCTTCATCGCCGGCTGGCCCTCGCGCGCGCCGAACACGTAGTCGGTGAACGCGCCGCCCGGCATATGGCGGAAATGCAGTTCGATCGGGCCTTCCTCGTGCGGCGGCGTGGCGATCGAATAGCTGCGGCGCTTGCCGTCGCGCAGCAGGAATTCGACGTACTGGCCGGCGAGATACTGCAGGCGCTCGGTGGCGGGCAACTGCAGCTTCGCAACGATGACGTCCTCGGCCACGCGTTCGAGCGACTGCACGCGGCACGGCACCTTCTTGATCGGGATATCGCCGGCGCCATGGACCTCGCGGCATTCGATGGTCACGTCCGATGCCGCATTGGCGCAGCAGAACAGCGCGCGGCCCTCGGTCTTTTCCTGCGCTGTCAGCGCGGAGGCGGCATGGTCGCCCTGGACGATGTCGCCGGCGGTGACGCGGCCCTTGCACGAACCGCAGGCGCCGTTCTTGCACCCATAGGGCAGGCCGATGCCTTGACGCAGCGCCGCCGACAGGATGGTTTCGTTCGCTTCCGCTTCGAATTGGCGGCCGCTCGGCAGCACGGTTACTTGATAAGCCATAATCTCTCGATGAGCAAAGATCTGTCGCCACCCCGTCTGGCCCGCCCGCGATTGCTGATCGTCGGGTGTGGGGACGTAGGCATGCGTTGCCTGCAAATGATTGCCCCGCGCTGGCGCGTGTTCGCCGTGACCTCGCAGCCCGGCCGCGTGGCGGCCTTGCGGGCGGCGGGCGCGGTGCCGCTGGTGGCGAACCTGGACCAGCCGGCCACGCTCAAGCGCCTGCATGGCCTGGCCGACCGCGTGTTGCACCTGGCGCCGCCGCCGGCGCGCGGCGATGACGATCCGCGTACCGTTGCGCTGTTGCGGGCGCTGCGACGCAGCGCATGGCGCCGCCCCGCGCGGGAACCCCGCATTCTACCCGAGCGGCCTGGGCGGGGGACCGGCGCGGTCGGCGCCGGCCGCGCGCCGGCGCTGGTCTATGCCAGCACCAGCGGCGTCTATGGCGACCGCGGCGGTGCCCGCATCGGCGAGGCACAGCCGGTGCGGCCGCAGACCGCCCGGGCACGCCGCCGCGTGGCCGCCGAGCGCGCGGTGCGGAGTTTCGGCCGCGCCAGCGGCTGGCGCGCCAGCATCGTGCGGATTCCCGGCATCTACGCCGCGGACCGCCTGCCGGTGGCGCGCCTGCTCAAGGGCACGCCGGCGCTGGTGCAGCACGATGACGTCTACACCAACCACATCCACGCCGACGACCTGGCCCGGGCGATGATCGCCGCGCTGCTGCGCGGCAGGCCGCAGCGGGTCGTCCATGCCAGCGACGACAGCGAACTGCGCATGGCGGACTACTTCGATCTGGTGGCCGACCGGCGCGGGCTGCCGCGTCCGCCGCGGCTGTCGCGCGAGCAGATCCGGGAGGCCGTGGAGCCGGCGCTGCTGAGCTTCATGAGCGAATCGCGCCGGCTGGAGAACGCGCGCCTCAAGCGCGAGCTGCGGCTGCGCCTGCGCTACCCCACGGTGCATCACTTCTTCGAAACCTGAGCCCACCTGCGCGACCCGCGCGCGTTCCCGCGATGGCATGGCGATTGCGTCATGACGCCTTGCCACCCTGTCTATACAGCATCTTGGGGCACGATGCCCGCAGGCCGTGCGGCGCCTTCACCAGCTTGGTGCGGGGTGCATCCTTCCCGCTCTTCAGCGGCGCTGGCGATGCGCGGCAGCTCCCGTTATCGCTTTCCCTATCAGGGTTTGCGAGCAGCGCCCGATGTCCGCAGCCGCCACCGGCCAAGGCTTCCGGGCCGGCCGGCATAGTGGTGTTTCGTCGCCTTGACTTGTATATACAGGATTGCTACATTGCCCGGAAACCGACCGGCGCCCCAACCGAGGACGCCGGCACGACCCGGGCGGGCCGCCAGAGCGCGGCACCGTTCGCGATACCAAAGGAGCCAGACAGTGCAGATGCAGAAGCGGAAGTTGGGGAATCAAGGGGGCGCCGGCCGTGCGCTCGGTTGGCTGGCCACGCTGGCGCTGGCCGCGGGGGCCGGCGCGGCGCAGGCCCAGACCACCAAGGTGGCGCTGGGCATGAGCGGCTGGACCGGCTTCGCGCCGCTGACGCTGGCCGCCAAGGCCGGCATCTTCGAGAAGCACGGCGTCGACGTCGACATCAAGATGATTCCGCAGAAGGACCGCCATCTGGCGCTGGCCTCGGGCGCGATCCAGTGCGCCGCGACCACGGTGGAAACGCATGTCGCCTGGAACGCCAACGGCGTGCCGATCACGCAGATCGTGCAGCTCGACAAGTCCTACGGCGCCGACGGGCTGGCGGTACGCAGCGACGTCAAGAGCTTCGCCGACCTGAAGGGCAAGACCATCGGCGTCGATGCGCCGGGCACCGCGCCGTATTTCGGGCTGGCCTGGATGCTGAAGAAGAACGGCATGACCATCAAGGACGTCAAGACCACCACGCTGTCGCCGCAGGCGGCCGCGCAGGCCTTCGTCTCGGGGCAGAACGATGCGGCGATGACCTACGAGCCGTATCTGTCGACCGTGCGGCAGAACCCCGACAAGGGCAAGATCCTCGCGACCACGCTGGACTATCCGATGGTGATGGACACGCTGGGCTGCACGCCGAAATGGCTGAAGGAGAATCCGAAGGCCGCGCAGGCGCTGGTCGACGGCTACTTCGAGGCGCTGGAGATGATCCGCAAGGAGCCGGCCAAGTCCAACGAGATCATGGGCGCCGCGGTCAAGCAGACCGGCGAGCAGTTCGCCAAGTCCGCCTCGTATCTGCGCTGGCAGGACCGCGAGGCCAACCGCAAGTTCTTCGCCGGCGAGCTGGCCGAGTTCAGCAAGGAAGCCGCCGCGGTGCTGCTCGACGTCGGCGTGATTCGCAAGGTGCCGGACGTGACCGCGCTGTACGACCCGCGGTTCATCCGCTGAGCGGCAGGAGTTGCGATGACACAACCGTTGCACGCCGATTCGCTGCGGGCCGTCGCGCCCGACAGCCCGGCCGCCAGGACGATGCCGGCCGCGCCGCGTGCGCGCCGGACCCATCCGTGGCTGACGCCGCTGATCCCGGTCTCGCCGCGCACCCGCTGGGTGCTCGGCCTGGGCTTTTTCGTGCTGTTCTTCGCCGTCTGGGGCGCGGTGACGCTGGGCGGCCTGGTGCCGCCGACCTTCCTCGCCGACCCGATGACGATGGCGCGCGAAGCGTGGCTGCTGTTTACCGAGTACGGCTTTCTCGGCGACATCGGCATGACGGTCTGGCGCGTGCTGGGCGGCTTCGTGCTGGCCGCGGTGCTGGCGGTGCCGCTGGGCATCCTGATGGGCGCCTACAAGGCGGCCGAAGCCTTTTTCGAGCCCTTCGTCTCGTTCTGCCGCTACCTGCCGGCCTCGGCCTTCATTCCGCTGCTGATCCTGTGGGCCGGCATCGGCGAGACGCAGAAGCTGCTGGTGATCTTCATCGGCTCGTTCTTCCAGATCGTGCTGATGGTCGCCGTGACGGTGGGCGGCGCGCGCCGCGACCTGGTCGAGGCCGCCTACACGCTGGGCGCCAACAGCGCCGGCATCGTCAAGCGCGTGCTGATTCCCGGCGCCGCGCCCGGCATCGCCGAAATCCTGCGGCTGGTGCTGGGCTGGGCCTGGACCTATGTGATCGTCGCCGAGCTGATCGGCTCGTCGTCCGGCATCGGCCACATGATCACCGACAGCCAGGCGCTGCTGAACACCGGCCA
The DNA here is from genome assembly GCA_031181345.1 of Cupriavidus sp. GTDB lineage: Bacteria > Pseudomonadota > Gammaproteobacteria > Burkholderiales > Burkholderiaceae > Cupriavidus. Next base: position 15,365 of record JAPSLC010000033.1, read on the forward strand.
GATCATCTTCGGCATCATCGTGATCGGCTGCATCGGCCTGGTCTCGGACCTGCTGTTCAAGCTCGCCAACCAGCGGCTGTTTCCCTGGAGCACCATCCAATGAGCGCGCTGTCGATCCAGCAGGTGTCGCGCACCTTCGTCAATCCGCGCGGCGGCCAGACCCAGGCCTTGCTGCCGGTGGACTTCGAGGTCCGCGAGAACGACTTCGTCACCATCCTCGGGCCGTCAGGCTGCGGCAAATCGACGTTGCTGCGCATCGTCGCCGGCCTGGACGCGCCGACCTCGGGCCGCGTGCTGCTCGACGGCGAGCCGGTCACCGGACCAGGCGCCGACCGCGGCATGGTGTTCCAGTCCTATACGCTGTTCCCATGGCTGACGATCGAGCAGAACGTGCGCTTCGGCCTGCGCGAGCGCGGCATGAGCGTGGCCGAGCAGCGTGAGCGCAGCGATTTCTTCATCGCCCGCGTGGGCCTGCGCGGCTTCGAGCATCACTATCCGAAGCAGCTGTCGGGCGGCATGCAGCAGCGCACCGCGATCGCGCGGGCGCTGGCCAACGATCCGAAGATCCTGCTGCTCGACGAGCCGTTCGGCGCGCTCGACAACCAGACCCGCGTGCTGATGCAGGAGCTGCTGCTCGGCATCTGGGAGAGCGCGCGCAAGACGGTGCTGTTCGTCACGCACGATATCGACGAGGCGATCTTCATGGCCAACCGGGTTGCGGTATTCTCTGCGCGGCCCGGGCGGATCAAGACCGAGATCGCGGTCGACTTTGCCCATCCGCGCCACTACACGATCAAGACCTCGCCGGAATTCTCGGCGTTGAAGGCGCGGCTGACCGAAGAGATCCGTGCCGAGGCGATGGCCTCGGCCGAGCATTGAGCCGGCCCATGACGCTCACCGACGCGCGCATCGACCGACGCATCGACCCACGCAACCATCGACCATGACCGTAGAAGCCGGCACCCGCCGCCCCGCCACCCGTCCCGACGCCAACGGCCACCGTCCGTCGCCCGATGCCACGCCGACCGCGCTGTACCAGCAGGTCAAGGAGTACATCGCGCGGCAGATCCAGAGCGGCGCCTGGCAGCCGGGCGACCGCGTGCCGTCCGAGCAGGAGCTGGTCAACCGCTTCGCCGTGTCGCGCATGACGGTCAACCGCGCGCTGCGCGAGCTGGCCGAGCAGGGCAGGGTGGTGCGCGTGGCGGGCGTCGGTACCTTCGTCGCGGAGCACAAGCCGCAGTCGACGCTGCTGTCGGTCGTCAATCTGCAGGACGAGATCCGCATGCGCGGGCACGACTACGCCTGCGACGTGATCCTGGTCGAGCGCGCCTCGGCCTCGATCGAGGTGGCGGCGGCGCTGGACCTGCGCACCGGCGAGTCGGTCTTCCATTCGGTGTGCGTGCATCGGGAGGACGGCGTGCCGGTGCAGCTGGAGGATCGCTACGTGAACCCGCGCGTGGCGCCCGACTTCATCAACCAGGACTTCAGCGGCGTCAAGCCGGGCGAATATCTGCTGCGGCACGTGCCCTACGACCAGGTCGAGCACGTGGTCGACGCGGTCGCGGCAACCCCGGAGCAGGCCAGCCAGCTGGAGATGCCGGCGACCCAGCCCTGCCTGCTGCTGACGCGCCGCACCTGGACCGCCGGCACGCCGGTGACCTTCGTGCGCTGCCTGCATCCGGGCAACCGCTATCGCCTCGGCAGCCGTTTCCGTGCCGACGGCAATCCGGCGTTCGGCTAGCGCGGGGCCTTGCGGCCCGGCGGCTCGTTCCACCGTACGCTTCCGAACCTGACTTCGATGTCGATTCGACCTAAGCTGATTTAAGCCGTACCAAGCTGTATAGACAGGACCATACAATGACCACGCAACACTCCGCTTCCCAATCGACCCCGGCGCATCCGACGCTAACCCTGCATCCCGGCCAGGTTTCCCTCGCCGAACTGCGCCGCATCTACCGCGGCGAGGTCAAGCTGGCGATGGCCGATTCCGCCTGGGCCGACGTGCACGCCGCGCAGGCCACCGTGCAGCAGATCGTCGACACCGACGCGGTGGTCTACGGCATCAATACCGGCTTCGGCAAGCTGGCCAACACCCGCATCCCGCACGACAAGCTGGCCGAGCTGCAGCGCAACCTGGTGCTGTCGCACAGCGTCGGCACGGGCCGCGATCTGCCCGCCGATACGGTGCGGCTGATCCTGGCGACCAAGGCCGTCAGCCTCGCACGCGGCCATTCGGGCGTGCGGCCCGAACTGATCGAGGCGCTGCTGGCGCTGGCCAACCACGGCGTCACGCCGTGCATCCCGGCCAAGGGCTCGGTGGGCGCGTCGGGCGACCTCGCCCCGCTGGCGCATCTGTCGTGCACGCTGATCGGCGTCGGCGAGGCGATCGTCGATGGCCGCCGTCTGCCGGCCGTCGAAGCGCTGGCGCATGCCGGCCTGAAGCCGTTCGAGCTCGGACCCAAGGAAGGCCTCGCGCTGCTGAACGGCACCCAGGTGTCGACCGCGCTGGCGCTGGCCGGCCTGTTCGCCGCCGAGGACGCGTTCGCCGCCGGCCTGGTGGCGGGCGCGCTGTCGCTCGAAGCCATCAAGGGCTCGGTCAAGCCGTTCGACGCCCGCATCCATGCCGCGCGCGGCCAGGCCGGCCAGATCGCGGTCGCCGGCGCGGTGCGCGAGCTGCTGGCGGGCAGCGAGATCGTCGACTCGCATCGCGAGTGCGGCCGCGTGCAGGACCCGTATTCGATCCGCTGCCAGCCGCAGGTGATGGGCGCCTGCCTGGACAATCTGCGCCACGCCGCGCGCGTGCTGCAGATCGAGGCCAATGCCGCGTCGGACAACCCGCTGGTGTTCTCGGAACAGGGCGACGTGGTGTCGGGCGGCAACTTCCACGCCGAGCCGGTGGCCTTCGCCGCCGACATCATCGCGCTGGCGCTGGCCGAGATCGGCGCGATCTCCGAGCGGCGCCTGGCGCTGCTGCTCGACACCGGCCTGTCGGGCCTGCCCCCCTTCCTGGTGCGCGACGGCGGCCTGCATTCGGGCTTCATGATCGCGCAGGTCACCGCCGCGGCGCTGGCGTCGGAGAACAAGTCGCTGGCCCATCCGTCCAGCGTCGACAGCTTGCCGACCTCGGCCAACCAGGAGGACCACGTGTCGATGGCCACCTACGGCGCGCGCCGGCTCGGCGACATGGCGGAGAACACCGCCGTCGTGGTCGGCATCGAGGCGATGGCCGCCGCGCAGGGCATCGAATTCCATCGGCCGCTGAAGTCCTCGCCGCTGATCGAAACCGAACTGGCCCGCATCCGCGCGCGCGTCGATTTCGTCGAGGTCGACCGCTATCTGGCGCCCGATATCGAGGCGATGAAGCAGTGGGTGCTGCAGGGCGACGCCGGCGCGGGCTGGCCGCAGGCCGTGCGCGCCGTGCTGCCCGCGCAGGGCGAAGCGCAGTGATCAAGGAAATGCCGGTGGCTGTTTGCGCGGCTGCTGCCCTCTCCCCCGGCCCCTCTCCCGCAAGCGGCAGAGGGGAGCAAACCGGCGGGACAGGCAAGCAATGCGCGCCCTTGGTTGCATGAGGGAAAGCAAACAAGGCGCCAGGACATGCATACCGATCCCCTCTCCCGCAGGCGGGAGAGGGGCAGGGGAGAGGGCAGCGGCGCCCGCATACCGACGCCGCTCGATACCACTGAACGAGACACCACCAAAGCAGGAGAACCAGACATGAACGCCAACGAACAGCAATTCCTCGCCCGCGGCCAGCGCGAAATCCGCGCGCCGCGCGGCACCGAGCTGCACTGCAAGAACTGGCTGATCGAAGCCGCCTATCGCATGATCCAGAACAACCTGGACCCGGACGTCGCCGAGCGCCCGCAGGACCTGGTGGTCTATGGCGGCATCGGCAAGGCCGCGCGCAACTGGGAATGCTTCGACGCGATCCTCGACAGCCTGCGCCGCCTGGGCGAGGACGAATCGCTGCTGGTGCAGTCGGGCAAGCCGGTCGGCGTGTTCCGCACGCATGCCGATGCGCCGCGCGTGCTGATCGCCAACTCCAACCTGGTGCCGCACTGGGCCAACTGGGACAAGTTCAACGAGCTCGATCGCGCCGGCCTGATGATGTACGGCCAGATGACCGCCGGCTCGTGGATCTACATCGGCACGCAAGGCATCGTGCAGGGCACCTATGAGACCTTCGTCGAGGCCGGCCGCCAGCACTACGGCGGCGACCTGTCCGGCAAGTGGATCCTGACCGCGGGCCTGGGCGGCATGGGCGGCGCGCAGCCGCTGGCCGGCGTGTTGGCCGGCGCCTGCGTGCTGGCGATCGAATGCCAGGAGTCGCGCATCGATTTCCGCATCCGTACGCGCTACCTCGACAAGAAGGCCACCACGCTGGACGAGGCGCTGGCGATGATCGCCGAGGCCACCGCCAGCAAGCAGGCGATCTCGGTTGGCCTCCTCGGCAATGCCGCCGAGATCGTGCCGGAGCTGGTCAAGCGCGCGCAGGCCGGCGGCATGCGCCCGGATATCGTCACCGACCAGACCTCGGCGCACGATCTGGTCAACGGCTATCTGCCGGCGGGCTGGACCGTCGAGCAATGGGAAGCCGCGCGCAAGGCCGATCCGAAATCGGTCGAGGCTGCGGCGCGCCCGTCGATCGTCGAACACGTCAAGGCGATGCTGGCCTTCCAGCAGATGGCCGTGCCGACCCTGGACTACGGCAACAACATCCGCCAGGTCGCCTTCGACGAGGGCGTCAAGAACGCGTTCGACTTCCCGGGCTTCGTGCCGGCGTACATCCGTCCGCTGTTCTGCCGCGGCAAGGGCCCGTTCCGCTGGGTCGCGCTGTCCGGCGATCCGGAGGACATCTACAAGACCGACGCCAAGATGAAGGAGCTGTTCCCCGAGGACAAGCACCTGCACCGCTGGCTCGACATGGCGCGCGAGCGCATCGCCTTCCAGGGCCTGCCGGCGCGCATCTGCTGGGTCGGCCTGGACGAGCGCCATCGGGCGGGCCTGGCCTTCAACGAGATGGTCAAGTCGGGCGAGCTGAAGGCGCCGGTGGTGATCGGCCGCGACCATCTGGACTGCGGCTCGGTGGCCTCGCCCAACCGCGAGACCGAGGCGATGAAGGACGGTTCGGACGCCGTCTCCGACTGGCCGCTGCTCAATGCGCTGCTCAATACCGCGGGCGGTGCGACCTGGGTCAGCCTGCACCACGGCGGCGGCGTCGGCATGGGCTTCTCGCAGCATAGCGGCGTGGTGATCGTCTGCGACGGCACCGATGCCGCTGCCCGCCGCATCGAGCGCGTGCTGTGGAACGACCCGGCCACCGGCGTGATGCGGCACGCGGACGCGGGCTACGACATCGCGATCGACTGCGCGCACGAGAAGGGCCTGAACCTGCCGATGGTCAAGCGCGGATGAGCGCGGCGCCATCGCTACCACCGCAACCCGGGCTGCCACGGCGCTTTGCGCTGGCCGAGCTGACGGCGATGCCGTGGAAGAACGGCGGCGGCACCACGCGCGAGATCGCCGCGTGGCCGCCCGCCGCCGGGCTCGATGCGTTCGACTGGCGCCTGAGCATCGCCGACATCGCGGCCGATGGCCCGTTCTCGGCGTTTCCGGGCATCGACCGCCAGATCGCGCTGCTCGATGGCGACGGCGTGCGTCTGCGCGCGCGCGATGGCAGCTTCGATCATCGATTGACCACGGTCGGCGAGCCGTTCGCCTTTGCCGGCGAGGCGACGGTCGATGCCACGCTGCTGGGCGGGCCGACGCGCGACTTCAATGTGATGACGCGCCGCGGCCGTTGTCGCGCCAGCGTGGCGTCCACCGGCGCGGCGATCGAACATGCCGATGCGGAGCGCGACACCACCGTCGTGCTGTACGTGCTGGCAGGTACCTGGCGATGCGACGATGCGCGCGACGTCGAAGACGAATCGCTGACAGCCGGCAGCGGCATGCTGCTGCCGCCAGGCAGCGCCTTCCGTTTTCGGCCCGTGGGCCCGGGCGCCCGTTGTCTCGTCGTCAAGCTGCTGTCATCGCATCCGTCCTCCGATAGGGAATCCAAGTCATGACGCAGTCCGCTGAAGAATTTGCCGTCGATGCCAGCGTGTCCGCCGCGCCGTCGGCGGACGGCGTCTGGCATCGCTGCCACCTGCTGCCGGACGCCGATCCGGCCAACGCCATTCGCGATGCCGCGCTGGTCGTGCAGCGCGGGCGTATCGCGTGGCTCGGCCCGCAGGCCGAGCTGCCCGAGGCTTACCGCGGCCTGCCGCATCACGATGCCAACGGGGCATGGATCACGCCCGGGCTGATCGACTGCCACACGCATCTGGTCTACGGCGGCCAGCGCGCCGACGAATTTGCGATGCGGCTGGCCGGCGCCAGCTACGAAGAGATCGCGCGCGCCGGCGGCGGCATCGTGTCGACGGTGCGTGCCACGCGCGCCGCCGACGAAGACACGCTGTTCGCGCAGGCCGCGACGCGGCTGGCACCGCTGCTGGCCGAGGGCGTCACCGCCATCGAGATCAAGTCCGGCTACGGCCTCGACCTGGCCACCGAGCGCAAGCAGCTGCGCGTCGCGCGGCGGCTCGGCCAGGCGTATGGCGTGGCCGTGCACACGACCTTCCTCGGCGCGCATGCGTTGCCGCCCGAATACGCAAACCGCGCCGACGACTACATCGCACTGGTCTGCGACACGATGCTGCCGGCGCTGGCGCAGGAAGGTTTGGTCGATGCCGTCGACGCCTTCTGCGAGGGCATCGGCTTCTCGCCGGCGCAGACCGAGCGCGTGTTCGAGGCCGCGCATCGGCACGGCCTGCCGGTCAAGCTGCATGCCGAACAGCTGAGCAATCTCGGTGGCGCCGCGCTGGCGGCCCGCTATCGCGCCTTGTCCGCCGATCACCTTGAACATCTGGACGAGGCCGGCGTCGCGGCAATGGCCGAGGCGTGTACGGTCGCCGTGCTGCTGCCCGGCGCCTATTATTTCCTGCGCGACACGCATCTGCCGCCGATCGCGCTGCTGCGCCAGTACGGCGTGCCGATCGCGCTGTCCACCGACCATAATCCCGGCACGTCGCCCGTGACCTCGCTGCTGCTGATGCTCAATATGGCCTGCACGCTGTTCCGCATGACGGTGCCCGAGGTGCTCGCCGGCGTGACCACGCACGCGGCGCGCGCGCTTGGCGCCAGCGATCGGCACGGCCTGTTGGCGGCGGGACGCGGCGCGGATTTTGCGCTGTGGCGCATCGATTCGCCGGCCGAGCTGGCCTACTGGTTCGGCCGCAACCCGCTGACCGCGGTGGTACGCCAGGGGCGCGTGTTCGCCGGACTCGCAGGAGTTTCGCGATGAAGCCTCACCCCAATCCATCCGACCAAACGCTGTTCGCCGCCGAGGCGCTGCTGCCCGATGGCTGGGCCAGCAATGTGCTGCTGGCCTGGGATGCCGACGGCAAGCTTGGCGCCGTGACGCCGAACGCCACACCGGCCGCCGACACGCCGCGCGCCGCAGGCCCCGTGCTGCCCGGCATGACCAATCTGCATTCGCACGCCTTCCAGCGCGGCTTCGCCGGCCTGACCGAGTTCCGCTCGGCGGCCGACGATTCGTTCTGGAGCTGGCGCGAGCTGATGTACCGCTTCGCGCTGCGGCTGGCACCTGAGACGCTGGAGGCGATCGCCACGCAGCTCTATATCGAGATGCTGCGCGTGGGCTATACCAGCGTCTGCGAATTCCACTATGTCCATCACCAGGCCGACGGCACGCCTTACGCCGATCCGGCCGAGATGTCGCTGCGCCTGCTGCGTGCCGCGGAACGCGCCGGCATCGGCATCACGCTGCTGCCGGTGTTGTACCAGAGCGCGGGCTTCGGCCCCAAGCCGCCGCTGGCGGACCAACGCCGCTTCCTGCACGAGACCGACGCGATGCTGGCGCTGCTGCAGCGGCTGGCGCCGGCGTGCACGGGCATGGCACGGCTCGGCCTCGCGCCGCACTCGCTGCGCGCGGTGCCGCCCGTCAGCCTGCGTGCGGCAGTAGCGGGCCTGCATGCGATGGACCCGACCGCGCCGGTGCACATCCATATCGCCGAGCAGCAGCGCGAGGTCGACGAGTGCCTGGCCTGGTGCGGCACGCGGCCGGTCGACTGGCTGCTGGACCATGCGCCGGTCGACGCGCGCTGGTGCCTGGTGCATGCCACCCATCTGGACTGGGACGAGCGCCGGCGCCTGGCGCACAGCGGCGCGGTGGCCGGCATCTGTCCGACCACCGAGGCGAATCTGGGCGACGGCGTGTTCGATGCCGCACCGTATCTGGAGCAGGGTGGGGCTTGGGGCATCGGCTCGGACAGCCATGCCAGCGTCAGCGTCAGCGAGGAACTGCGGTTGTTCGAATACGGGCAGCGGCTCGCGCTGCAGAAGCGCAACGTGCTGGCGTCGAGCCAGCATCCGCAGGTGGCCGATCGGCTCTATCTCGATGCGGTGGCCGGCGGTGCGCGTGCCGCGGGACGCGCGGTCGGGGGGCTGGCGGTCGGTCAACAGGCGGACTTCGTCGTGCTGGACGGCAGCCATCCGACGCTGGCGGGCTTGCGCGGCGAGCAGGCGCTGGCCGTGCATGTGTTCGCCAATCACGGGCATGAGACACTAGCGGAAGTCCGCAGCGCGGGACGCTGCCGCGTGCAGCGCGGCGCCCATGCCTTGCAGGCCGAAGCCGGCGCGGCCTTCGCCAGTGCGCGCGCCAGCCTGCTGGCGCCATGACGGCGATCACGACGGTGGCCACGCCAACGCCGCGGACCGCATTCCAGACGAACCTCGATATCGCCCCGGCGACATTGCAACAAGCATGGGCCGGCGGCGATGCCACTCGTAGCAGCAATATGACTTCCTTCTCCACCGATACCCCGGCCTTCACGCTGCAGCGTGGCACGCGCCCGCTGCTGATCTCGATGCCCCATGTGGGTACCTATCTGCCACCGTCGGTCGCCGACCGGCTGACCGACGAGGCCCGTACCGTGCCGGACACCGACTGGCACATGGACCGGCTCTACGGCTTTGCGCGCGAACTGGGCGCGTCGGTCCTGATGGCGACGCATTCGCGCTATGTGGTCGACCTGAACCGCCCGCCCGACAACGCGAACCTGTATCCGGGCCAGGACACCACCGGGCTGTGCCCGGTCGATACCTTCGACAAGACGCCGCTGTATGCCAACGGCGTCGGCCCCGAGGAGAGCGAGATCTTCGCGCGCCGGGACGCGGTCTGGCGCCCGTACCACGACGCGCTGGCCGGCGAACTGGCGCGGCTGCGCGCGGAGCACGGCACGATCGCGCTGTGGGACGCGCATTCGATCCGCTCGGTGCTGCCGCGCTTCTTCGACGGCAAGCTGCCCGACTTCAATCTGGGCACCGCCAACGGCGCCAGCTGCGATGCCGGACTCGCCGAACAGGTCGCGAAGATCGCCGCTGAAGCGCAGGGCTATACCTCGGTGCTGAACGGCCGCTTCAAGGGCGGCTATATCACGCGCCAATACGGACAGCCCGCGCAGGGCGTGCATGCGATCCAGCTGGAGCTGTCGCAATGCACCTATATGCGCGAGCAATATCCGTTCGATTACGACGAGGCGCTGGCCGGCAAGCTGCAGCCGACGTTGCGCCGGATGCTCGAGGCCGTGCTGGCCTTCGTCGAGGCGCGTTGAGGTCACGATGACGTGGGCGGATGAGGGACGGCATGAGATACGCCTATGCCGTCTCTCATCGCAGGCCAACGTTTACTTCCCGCTGCGCAGCCGCTCCTCGATATGCTGGGCGCGCTGCAGCGAACCGGGGTGGGTGCTGAGCATGCTCGATTGCCCGCCGTCGAGCGCCGCCATCTTGCGGAAGGCCGTGACCAGCGCCTCGCGATTGGACTTGTTCTTCGTCAGCAGATCGAAGGAATAGTCGTCCGCCGCGGTTTCCTGCCGCTGCGAGAACTGCGAATTGACCAGCGTTTCGGCCAGCTCGCCCAGCTGCGACGACGACAGCGCGTTCAGCGTCGCGCTCCCGGCCGCGCCTAGCACGCCCCGCGCCGCCGCGGTCGCGTAGGCGACCTGCATCGCCGCCTTGGTATGGCCGAGCGCCACGTGGCCGATTTCGTGCCCGACCACGCCGCGCACTTCGTCGTCGGTCATCATGTCCATCAGCCCGCTGTAGATCCGCACGCAGCCGTTGGCCATTGCCCAGGCATTCACTTCCTTGGTCTCGTAGACCTTCGCATCGAGCGGCAGGCCGGTGTTCTGCAGGCCCGCCATGATCTTGGTCAGCCGCTGCCCATAGGTGCTCGTCGGCGCGGCGATCTGGTTCTTCTTGTCCATCTCCGCGCAGGACTGGTCCGACAGCGTCTTGATATTGGCGTCGCTGAGCGTCGCGGCGGTGAACAGGCTGCCGCCGGCCTGCGTCAGGCCCTGCATGTTGGCGCCGGCGCATCCGGCGAGCAGGGCGGCACTGAGGGCGGCGAGCAGGGGCGCTTTGACGCAGAAGGCGGCGCGGCGGCGTGTGGCTGGAGTCATGGCAGTTCCTCTTGGTGCTGTGATGCTGGCGAATCCAGCAGCATAGGCAGCGGAACGCGATGACGGTAGCGGGCGATGTCTGACGTGGTGTGCGTTGTTCGCCGCTTCATCGGGTCTTATGTCGCAAAAATTGCGTTTTGGCGACACGTTATGGAGATATGTCGCTGGCGGCGACATGACGTGATAACGTGTCGCAATTTTCCTGTTTTGGCGACATGAGACCCGCTTCGTGTCGCGCGCGACGACATCAGCGGCCCCATATATGACCAATAGTGCACAAGACTGGCGCCCGGATAGGCCATTCAACGGGCTTCCGGTCCTCCCTCCAGCCCAGGATCTTGAAACGCGGACAGTGCTGAAAGCCTGTATTGCCGCGCGGGCCTCGCTGGCGGAACTGAAGCAGGCAGCCGAGCTGATTCCCAATCAGACCATGCTGATCAATACGATTCCGCTGCTGGAGGCCAAGGACAGTTCCGAGATCGAGAACATTGTGACCACGACGGACAAACTGTTTCAGCATGCCCAGCTGGACGGCAACGCGGATCACGCCACGAAGGAGGCGCTACGATATCGCGCGGCACTGCACCGTGGCTTCCGGTCGTTGGTCGATCGGCCGTTGTGTACGGCAACCGCTGTCGATATCTGCCGAACGATCAAAGGCGCCGACATCGATATCCGGCGTACGCCAGGCACGCAGCTGACCAATGATCGAACCGGAGAGGTCATCTACACGCCGCCGGAAGGCGAGGCGCAATTGCGGGACTTGCTCACCAATTGGGAACGCTTTCTTCACGATGAGACGGATATTGATCCGTTGATCCGCATGGCGGTGGGGCACTATCAGTTCGAGGCGATACACCCGTTTATCGACGGCAATGGGCGCACGGGTCGCGTGCTCAACATTCTTTATTTGATCCAGCAGGAATTGTTGAACCTGCCGATCCTTTATTTGAGCCGCCATATCATCGCCCACAAGGCCGATTACTATCGGCTTCTGCTGGATGTCACACGCCACCAGGCATGGGAGCCATGGGTCTTGTTCATGCTCCAAGCGGTTGAGCAAACCTCGCGCTGGACCACGGCAAAAATCTCGGCGATTCGCACCCTGGCCGAACACACCACGGAGTTTGTCCGTGCGGCACTGCCCAAGATTTACAGCCGGGAATTGGTAGACGCGATCTTCGAACAGCCCTATTGCCGGATTGGAAATCTCGTCGACAAGAATATTGCGCAACGGCAGGCCGCATCGCGCTATCTGCGGGAATTGGCTGCGCTTGGTGTACTCCACGAAATGCAGATCGGCAAGGAGAAGGTGTTCATCCATCCCCGGCTGATGCAGTTGCTTACCAAGGACAGCAATCAATACGTGCCGTATGCCGCTCCGGAGGGGCATACGGCCGGCTGATCGACTTCGCTGATGACGCTCCTGGATTCGGGATGGCCGGGTATTGGGTATTCGGTGTCGAATCAGAGGTCAGCGGCGGCTAGAACCCTTCCAGCACCACCTTGCCGCGCGCCCGGCCGCTTTCGATCAGCGCATGGGCGCGGCGCAGATTGGCGGCATTGATCGTGCCGAAGTGCTCGCCGAGCGTGGTGCGGATCGTGCCGGCGTCGATCAGCTGCGCGACGCGGGTCAGCAATTCGTGCTGGCGAATCATGTCCGGGGTCTCGAACATCGGCCGCGCGAACATGAATTCCCAATGCAGCGACAGCGACTTGCGCTTCATCGGCATGACGTCGAGCGTGGCCGGGTCGTCGATCACGGCGAGCTGGCCCTGGGGCGCCAGCACGTCGATCAGTTGCGCGTAGTGCTGTCCGGTATGGGTCAGGCTGGCGACGTGCTCGACCTGCGATACGCCGATTCGCTCGAGCTCTTCGCGCAGTGGCTTGGTGTGGTCAATCACATGATGGGCGCCAAGCGACGCGACCCAGTCGCGCGTTTCCGGGCGCGAGGCCGTGCCGATCACCTTCAGGCCGGTCAGTTGCCGTGCCAGCTGCGTCAGGATCGAGCCGACCCCGCCGGCGGCGCCGACGATCAGCAGATGCTGGCCCGCGCCGCCGTGCTCGGGAACGCGCAGCCGGTCGAACAGCAGTTCCCACGCGGTGATCGTGGTCAGCGGCAGGGCCGCGGCCTCGGCGTCCGATAGCGAAGCGGGCTTGCGCGCGGCGATGCGTTCGTCGACCAGGCAGTACTCCGCGTTGCTCCCCGACCGCGTGATCGAGCCGGCGAAGTAGACCTCGTCGCCCGGCGCGAACAGCGTGACCGCGCTGCCCACGCGAACGACCTTGCCGACCGCATCCCAGCCGAGCACGCGCATGGCGGCCACAGGGGACGAGGCACGGACCTTGGTGTCGACCGGATTGACGGCGATGGCGCTCACCTGGACCAGCAGGTCGCGCGGACCCGGCTCGGGCATCGGCAGATCGACGTCGACCAGCGCCGCAGGGTCGTCGATCGGCAGGCCGTGCTGGAGGTAGGCGATGGCTTTCATGTGGGCTCCGTTTCTTCAGGGATGTCAGGACGTGAGATAAGCGTAGACACCATCATGCCCGGCCGATCTTCTATCCGGTAAGCGGTAAAATCCGCCAGCACTTTCTCTCCAGGAATGAAAATGATCCGTCTGGAAGACCTGACGCTGTTCGTGCGCAGCGCCGCGCTGGGCAGCTTTTCCAGCGCCGCGCGCGAGGCCGATCTGCTGCCGGGACAGGTCAGCGCGGCGGTCAAGCGGCTGGAGCGCGATCTCGATATCCGGCTGTTCGCCCGCTCGACCCGGAGCCTGCGCCTGACCGCCGAAGGGGAGCGCTATCTGCCCTACGCGCAGGAAGTGCTGGCCACGTTGAACGAGGGCCGCGACAGGCTACGGGGCGATGATGCGGCGCTGAGCGGCCTGCTGCGCGTCACGGCGCCGTCGGACCTGGGCCGCAATGTGCTGCTGCCCTGGATCACCGAATTCCGCCGCGCCCATCCCGACCTGACGCTGCGGCTCTATCTGTCCGACCACGTCACCGACGTCTTTCGCGATCCGGTCGATGTCGCGATCCGCTACGCCCGGAACGAGGAGGCCAGCTACGTGGCCCTGCCGCTGGCGCCCGAGAACCGGCGGGTGCTGATCGCCTCGCCGGCCTACCTGGCCCGGCACGGCCGTCCGCAATCGCTGGACGAACTGGCCTCGCATCGCTGCCTGCTGTATCACCTGAGCGGCCGCGTCTACGACAAATGGCCATTCGAAACAGCGGCCGGCCGGCGGCTGATCGGGGTCAAGGGAAGCCTGTACACCGACGACGCGGACGTCGTCCGCCGCTGGGCGGTGCAGGGCGAGGGCATCGCCTACAAGTCGTGGCTGGACGTCTGCGGCGACGTGCAGGCCGGCCGCCTGACGGTGCTGCTGCCGCACGAGACGGGCGAGAGCACGCCGCTGCAACTGGTCTGTCCGCACCGCAAACAGTTCTCGCCGGCCGTGCGGCAATTGCAGGCCTTGTTGAAGGAGCGGTGCGCGGGATTGACGGCGCAGTATGCGGCGGTGGTGGCTTGACTCTGGCGCGCGAGGCGACAGCGGTGATGGGTAGACCCCAATCGCCGCAAGGCATGCGGAGATTGGACGGCCGATTCGCCGCATCTCTTGCGGAGATTAGCCGGGCTATTCACCGCAAGATCTGCGGCGATCAGCCCCGGCGGGCCAGGAACATGGCTGCCTGCGCGCCAGTATTGCGATGCCGTTGAAACGACCACCTGACAGAGCCACGACGCCTACGCCACCATGCCAGCTCGCGCGAACGAGTCCGTCCCAATCGAAGTCCGGCGCATCCTGGATGTTGTCGCCGCCGTGCTGGACGACAACATCGCCGGCGCCTATCTGTTCGGCTCCGCCATCGCGGGCGGGCTGCGGCCAGACAGCGATGTCGACCTGCTGGTGCTGACGCATCGAATGCTGTCCGGGCAACGCCGCCAGCAGTTGGTGTCCGCGTTGATGAAGGTTTCGGGCGCACGCGCCGAGCAGGGGCCCGCCCGCAATGCCGAGGTCACGATCGTCGTGGTCGACGAGATCGCCCCGTGGCGGCATCCGGCGCGCAGCGATTTCGTCTACGGCGAATGGCTGCGCGACGAGTTCGAGTGCGGCGTGGTGCCGGCGCCGGCCATCGATCCGGACCTGACGTTGGTGCTGGCGACAGCCTTGCAGGGCCACCGCGCATTGATCGGTCCGGCGCTTGCCAAATTGCTTACTGGCATTCCCGACGCCGATATCCGCCGCGCGATCGCGGACAGCCTGCCGGCGCTGGTGGCGAACGTCTCCGGCGACGAACGCAACGTGATGCTGACGCTGGCCCGCATGTGGGTCACGCTGGCGACGGGCAACATCGTGCCGAAGGATGCCGCCGCGGATTGGCTGCTGCCACGCCTGCCGCCCAAGCGTCGCGGGCTACTGGCAACGGCGCGCGATGCGTATCGTGGCCATGCCGCACAGGAAGCGTGGCACGAACATCGGGACGAGGTGCACGCATGGGTACGCGATGTCAGCCAGTCCATCGCGCGAATCATTCAGCAAGACGGCGGCGCGTGAGAACCCATGCCGCAGCTAGGCCGCGCGCCTGAACTGGAAGGCCATCATCACCAGCGCCACCACCGCCAGGGCCAGCGGCACGAACGATACCCACAGCACGGTATCCCAGTCGTAGGCCGCCAATAGTCCGCCGGAGGCAAACGAGCCGACCGCCATCGTGCCGAAGACGATGAAATCGTTGAGGGACTGGACCTTGGTTTTCTCCTCGGGCCGGTGGCATTCCAGCACCAGCGCCGAGGCGCCCACGAAGCCGAAGTTCCAGCCGAGCCCGAGCAGGATCAAGGTCAGCCAGAAGTGGGCGACATCGATGCCGGTCAGGCCGATCGCCGCCGAAATTCCGGTCAGCAACAGCCCGGCCGTGACGACCCGCAGCGCACCGAAGCGGGTGATCAAGCGCCCCGTGAAGAAGCTGGGCGCATACATTGCGATGACGTGCCACTGCAGCCCAAGGTTTGCGTTTGCCTGCGAATGGCCGCACAGATGCATTGCCAGAGGCGCCGCCGTCATCAGGAAATTCATCAGCATGTACGTCACGGCGCCGCACATGACGGCGGTCACGAACAGCGGCTGGCGGGCGATCGTCGACAGTGGCCGTCCCTTGGCGACCTCCGCCGCCGTCGGCATGGGCAAGCGCACGCCCCACAGCACCAGCGCCGACACGAGCGCGACGATGGCCTGCACGATGAAGGTGGCGGCGAACATGTGCGGCGGCCACAGATGCATGGTGTGCGTGACCAGTTGCGGCCCGACGACACCGGCGACAACACCGCCTCCCATCACGAAGGAGAGCGCACGCGGGCGCAGTGCCGGGGAGACGCCATCGGCCGCGGCGAAGCGGAACGACAGCACCACGGCGGCATAGGCGCCGCCGAAGAAGGTGGCAAGGCAGAACAGCCAGAACGAGCTCAGCACGACGGCGGCCGCCGCCAGCAAGCCGACCAGCACTCCACATGCGGTGCCGGCCAGGAAGGAGGCGCGTCTTCCGTACCGGCGCGCGATGGCGCCGGTCGGCAGGATGCACGCCGCCATGCCCACGACGAAGATCGAAATGGGCAGCGTGGCCAGCGTCTTGTCCGGTGCCAGCATGTCGCCGACGATCGCGCCGGTCGCATAGACCACGACCGAATTCGCGCCGGCCAGTGCCTGCGCGACGGTCAGCCGCGCGATATTGCCGCGCTGCTCGCGCTCGGAGAGTTCGGCGACGGCATCGCTCAATGACGCAGGGGCAACGTTCGACAAGACATACCTCGGCAGAAAATTAGGGTTCTCACTGCTACACGGTGAGTCACTGCCGGTGCGAAGGCCGGCGGCACGGCAGCGCGGATTTTCGGCGCATTATGCTCGGTCGGCAATGAAGATTTAGTATCGCGCACCGAAGAAATTCTTTGTCGAGTCCGGTTCCGCGGCGCGGGAAAGCATGCTGCGGTGCATGAACGCCCGGACATTCATCCTGCTGTAGAGTAACGGTTCTTTATTTCCCCACGATGCTCGCCATTCGGAGACCGAGCCATGGAATTCGTTATCCCAAGTACCGGCAATCTGGTCCTGTTCGTCAGCGCCGCCCTCGTGTTGTTGGTGATTCCGGGCCCGGCGGTGCTGTACATCATTGCGCAGTCGGTGGAGCAGGGCCGCAAGGCCGGGCTGGTATCGGATCTGGGCATCCATACCGCCACGCTGGTGCACGTGCTGGCCGCCGCGCTGGGCCTGTCTGCCTTGCTGGCGTCGTCGGCCGTGGCCTTCAGCATCCTGAAGTATGCCGGCGCCGCCTACCTGATCTGGCTGGGCCTGAAGAAGATATTCGGCCGTCCGGCGCCCGCGGTCGTCGATGCGGTGCCGCAGCAGCGCCGCTACGCGCGGTTGTACCGCGACGGCTTTATCGTCAACCTGCTCAATCCCAAGACCGCGCTGTTCTTCCTGGCCTTCCTGCCGCAATTCGTCGACGTCGGCCGCGGCCATGTGGCGATGCAGATTGTCTTCCTGGGGTTGTTGTTCACGCTGCTCGGCTTTGTCAGCGATGCGTGCTACGCGCTGGCCGCCAGCGCGGCGGGCCGCTGGCTGCGACATAGCCGGGGCTATCTGACGTTCGAGCGCTACGTGGGTGGGACGCTGCTGATCGGGCTGGGCATCACCGCCGCATTTGCCGGGAACGGCAAGAAGTAGCCGGCGGCAAGAAGCGTCACCGAACCCGGATGTCCGCCGCGACAGAGTTTGTGTCCTGTTGGATCGCGTCCCAGTGGTCCCGCGTCAACCGATACACGCAGTGCTCCTTCAGCGGATGGCCGTCCGGCACGTTCGGGTGTTCGAAGGTCTCCGCGCAGCGCCGCATGCCCAGCCGTTCCATCACCGCCTGCGAGGGCCGGTTCAGCAAGGCCGTGAACGACACGATTTCGTTCAGGCCGAATAGCTCGAAGCCGGCGCGCAAGGAGGCACGCGCGGCCTCGCTGGCGTAGCCCTGGCCCCAGTAGCCGGCCGCAAGGCGCCAGCCGATTTCCACGCAGGGCGCGAATGGCAATGGTGCGCTCGGGATGTTCAGGCCCACCATGCCGATAAAGGCGCCATCTTCCTTGCGTTCCACAGCCCAGAACCCGAACCCGTGCTGCGCGATATGCGCGCTGCAGCGAGCGATCATCGCGTCGCTCGAGGTGCGGTCGAAGGGCGCCGGAAAGAAGCGCATGACGTGGGCATCGGCATTGAGCGCGGCAAAGGGCTCGCTGTCCGAAGCGCGCCATGGGCGCACGATCAGGCGAGGCGTTTCGAGCTGGATGGGACGCGGCCCTGGATGCATTGGGATCTCCGTTCGCACAAGTACTTGAGGGAAGCGCGGCTGCTCGCTCGCACCGGTCTCGCACCATGTCGGCGTAGACTGGCCACGTGCAATGCTACGCCAGGAAACGCGATGGAACAGTTCAGCTTGTTCGAGGGCGACGCCGCGCCGGCCTCGATTCCGGGCCTGGTCTACGAGCCCGAATTCCTGTCCCGCGACGAAGAGGCGTCGATCATCGACATCATACGGTCGCTGCCGCTGCAGGCCGCACGGTACAAGGGCTACCTGGCCCTGCGCCGCGTGGTCAGCTTCGGCGGCAGCTACGACTTCGACAGCAATGAATTGCTGCCGGCGCAGGCGCTGGACGAGCGGCTGCTGCCGCTGCGCGAGCGCGTGGCCCGATGGGCCGGCGTGCCGCCCGAGCGCCTCGTGCATGCATTGGTGGCCGAGTACGCGCCCGGCACGCCGCTGGGCTGGCATCGCGACGTGCCGGAATTCGAGCGCGTTTTCGGCGTTTCGCTCGGCGGCGCCGCGCGACTGCGGTTTCGCCCTTATCCCTACAGCCCGGCGCTACGGCGGCGGATCCTGGCCCTTGAAGTGCAAGCCAGGTCGATCTACCGGCTGGAGGGGGACGCCCGTTGGCGATGGCAACACAGCGTCGAGCCCACCCGGGAACTGCGCTGGTCGATCACGTTTCGGGAACGGCGGGACGTCGCGCGCAAGATGCCAGAAAGGAAGGAAGGAGATAAGAAATGACGCTACCTGCGGCGCTGGCCGATAACGATCGCCTTCGCTGGATTCCGGTTCGCACGGGGGAATCGGGCGACCTTGTCTATCGGCGCCATGACGGCCAGGCCTTTGCCAAGATTGCGCCGGCTTCCCGCTCGGCGGAGCTCGCCGCGGAGCGCGATCGGCTGGTCTGGCTGGAGGGCAAAGGCATTGCTTGCCCCAAGGTCATCGACTGGCACGAAGCGGGAACGCAGGTCTGCCTCGTGATGACGGCCGTCGCAGGCGTGCCTGCGGCCGATTTGCCCGGTACGGATCTGCTGGGGGCATGGCCTTCGATGGCGCGCCAGCTTGGCGCCCTGCACGCGTTGCAGCCTGACGACTGCCCGTTCGATCGCAGCCTGTCGGCGATGTTCGGGCGCGCAGTGGACGTGGTGGCCCGCGATGCGGTCAATCCGGACTTCCTGCCCGACGAGGACAAGGGCACCTCGGGAGCCGAACTGCTGTCGCGCGTCGAACGCGAGCTGCCCATCCGTCTTGCACAGGAGACCGACTCCAAGGTCGTCTGTCACGGCGATCCCTGTCTGCCGAACTTCATGGTCGACCCGCACACGCTGCAATGTACGGGCCTGATCGACCTGGGTCGGCTCGGCCGGGCGGACCGCTATGCCGACCTTGCGCTGATGGTGGCCAATGCCGACGAAAGCTGGCAAACACCGCAGCAGGCGGAACAGGCATTCGCCGTGCTGTTCGACACGCTCGCGCTGACGGCCGACCGTGAGCGATTGGCCTTCTATTTGCGGCTCGATCCGCTGACCTGGGGGTGAACGGCCCCACTGCCGCGCGCTTGCCTAGCGCAACTCGTCCTCGATATAAGCCCGCACGACATCGACGAAGCTGGCGTCACCGCGCAGCCCGAGCTGCTCGGCACGCGTCGTGTCCCAGCGGCCCGGCCAGCTGCCGACGATCTGCTGCACGCGGCTGTCGGGCTGGCGGCGAATGCGGCTGGCGGCCTCGTCGCCGGCAACTTCACGCAACGCGTCGATCATGTCGTCCACGGTGACCGAAACGCCCGGCAGATTGACGATGCGCCGGTTGCCCAGGCGTTCGCCGGGCAGTTCGCTGCCGGCGATCAGCGCCTCGATGGCGCGGCGCGGCGACAGCAGCCACAGCCGCCTGTCGCCCGGCACCGGGCACACCGCTTCCTCGCCGTTCAGCGGCTCACGAATGATGCCGCTGGCAAACGACGATGCGGCGGCATTGGGCCGGCCCGGACGCACGCTGATGGTGGGCAGCCGCAGCACGACGCCGTCGACAAAGCCGCGCCGGCTGTAATCGGCCAGCATCAATTCGGCGATGGCCTTTTGCGTGCCATAGGACGATTGCGGATCGAGCGCGGTATCGTCGCGCACCACCTCGGGCAGCGTGCCGCCATAGACGGCCACCGAGCTGGTGAACACGACGCGCGGCCGATGTCCCCGTGCCCGGCACACTTCCAGCAGCGTGCGCGAGGCATCGAGGTTGATGCGCATGCCCAGATCGAAATCGGCCTCGGCCTGGCCGCTGACGATGGCGGCCAGATGGAACACCACCGCGGTGTCCTTGTCGATCGCACGTTCGAGCAGGGTGGGGTCGGCGATATCGCCGACCAATGCGGTCACGCGCTTGTCTCCGGGATCGTTGCCTTGCACGACATCGACCAGGACCAGTGCCGTGATCGGCGCTGGCTTGCCGTCGGCCCCGATGAGTTCGCCGCGCGACAGCAGCTGTTTGGCCAGACGCTGGCCGAGGAATCCGGCGCCGCCGGTGATCAGTACTTTCATGATGCGTTGCCTCGTTGAATCGCGAGATCGGCGTGCAGCCCGCCGCGAATGTCTGTGCTGCCGCAATGATTACCGCTGCAGCCAGGCGCGCAGCCACCCAAGCCCTTCGGTGGTACCGGCCCGGGGGCGATATTCGCAGCCGATCCAGCCGGAATAGCCGAGCGCGTCGATCACGTCGAACAGGTAGGGATAGTTCAGCTCGCCGATATCCGGCTCCTGACGCTCCGGCACGCCGGCGATCTGGATATGTCCGATGCCGGCCATGTCGCGCTTGAGCTTGGTGGCCACATCGCCTTCGACGATCTGGCAGTGGTAGCAGTCGAACTGCACCTTGAGGTTGGGCGCGCCGATTTCGCGGCAGATGGCTTGCGCATCGTCCTGGCGGTTCAGGAAGAAGCCGGGGATATCGCGCGTGTTGATCGGCTCGATCATCACCGTGATGCCGTCGGCTTGCGCCGCGCGCGCCGCGACCTCCAGGTTGCGCAGATAGACGGCGCGCTGCTGATCGCGCGGCACGCCCGGCGCCGCGAGGCCCGCCATCACATGCAGCTTGTCGTTGCCGAGCACGCGCGCGTAGTCGAGCGCCGTATCGATGCTGCGCCGGAATTCGTCTTCACGCCCCGGCAGCGACGCGATGCCGCGTTCGCCGGCGGCCCAGTCGCCAGGCGGCGCATTGAACAGCGCCTGCTGCAGGCCATTGGCATCGAGGCGCGCCTTCAACTCGGCCGCGGGAAAGTCGTACGGGAACAGGTATTCGACGGCACGGAAGCCATCGCGCGCGGCCGCGGCAAAACGGTCCAGGAACGCGTGCTCGTTGTACATCATCGAAAGGTTGGCGGCAAAGCGTGGCATGGCGGTCAGTCGTCATGAAGTGGAAGGAAGCGGCGCAGCCGCGCCGCGTTCATATTAGCGGTTGACCAGGCTGGCGCCGGTGCGCATGGAACGCCGGTGCACACCGCGGGCTGGCGCGCCCGCTACCAGCGTGCGCCGAAGGTCTGGCGTAGTTCGTCGAGCGCAGCGGCGTCGAGCGGCGCCGGCTTGGGATCGGTCATCAACCACAGGCGCGCGGTTTCCTCGAGTTCTTCGAGCGCCCAGGACGCCTGCGAAACCGACGCGCCCCACATCACCGGGCCGAGCCGGTCGAGCAACACGCCGCGTACGCGCGAGGCGAGTGCAGCCACTTGCGCCGCCACCTCCGCATGGCCAGGGCGCCGATAGCGCAGCAGCGGAACATGGCCAACCTTCATCACGTAGTAGGGCGTGATCGGCGGCAGCACGTCGTCTTCGCTCCAGACCCCTGCGAGCGTCAGCGCGACCAGATGCGTCGAATGCGTATGCACCACGCCATGCGCTTCCGCGTTGTTGGCATAGATGCCACGATGCAACGCCAGCGTTTTCGATGGCTTGTCCCCGGACACATGCTGGCCGTTCGCATCGACCTTGGCGATGCGCGCGGGGTCCAGGCGGCCCAGGCAGGCGTCGGTTGGCGTGATCAGCCAGCCGTCATCGAGCCGGGCGCTGATATTGCCGGCGCTGCCCACCGCATGCCCGCGCGCATACAGGCTGGCGCCGATCGTGCAGATTTCCTCGCGCAGTCGGGCTTCGTCGCTCATTGCGAACCTCCTTCCAGCTGGCGCAATGCCTTGGCAAAGAAATCGACCGCGCCGAAATTCCCGGACTTCAGCGCCAGCCCTAACGGCTCGGCGTCGATGGTGGCGGTGGCCGGCACGCCGGGATCGATCTGCACGCCGATCTGCAGCGACTTGATGTCGAGCGCCTGCACCACGGCGCCGGACGTCTCGCCGCCGGCGACCACGAACTTGCGCACGCCCATCTCGCGCAGACCTTTCGCGGTGGCGGCCAACGTCGCCTCGACCAATTGACCGGCCTCCGTCACGCCGAGCGCCTGCTGTACGGCGCGCACTTCATCGGGCGTGGCCGTGGCATAGATCAGCACCGGCTCCGGCAGGTGCGAACGGACAAATGCCAATGCCTGCTCGACCACCGCTTCGCCGCGCGCGACCGCGAGCGGGTCGATGCGAAAACTCGGCCTCGCGTTTGTCCCTTCCCCGCGCCACGCCGCCACCTGCTCGTTCGTCGCTTGCGATGCACTGCCAGCCAGTACCGCGGCATGGCCTTCGATGCGGGGCAATTGCGCGGCATCGGTGCGCTCGGCCAACAGACCGGCGCGGCGGAAGTTGGCGGGCAAGCCGAGCGCGATGCCGGAGCCGCCCGTCACCAGCGGCAGGTCGGCGCAGGCTTCGCCGAGGACATGCAGGTCGCGGTCGGACAGCGCATCGGCAATTGCGAGCCGTACGCCATCGGCGCGCAGCCGTTCGATCGCCTCGCGCACTGCGGCTGGGCCGGCAGCGATCGTGTCGTAGCGGATCAGGCCGACCTTGGCCTTGGTCTGCCGTTGCAGCATGCGCGCCAGGTTGGCATCGCGCATCGGCGTCAGCGGGTGGTTCTGCATGCCCGACTCGTTGAGCAGCGCATCGCCGACGAACAGATGGCCGCGATAGACCGTGCGGCCGTTCTCCGGGAAGGCGGGGCAGGCGATCGAGAAGCCGTGTTGCTCTCCCCGCGGTTCGTCCAGCGCGTCGAGCAGCGCCTCTGCCACCGGGCCGATATTGCCCGCGTCGGTGGAGTCGAAGGTCGAGCAGTACTTGAAGAAGAACTGGCGGCAGCCCTGTTCGCGCAGCCATGCGTGCGCGGCCAGCGATTGCGCAATGGCGTCGGCTGCCGGGATGGTGCGGGATTTGAGCGCCACCACGATGGCGTCGGCCTGCAGCGGTGCGGTTGACGGCGGCACGCCGATGGTCTGCACGGTTCGCATGCCGCTCTTGACCAGCATGTTTGCCAGGTCGGTGGCGCCGGTGAAATCGTCGGCGATACAGCCCAGAAGCGGGCGGGGCGTGTTGGGCAGGGACATGGTCAGGCGAGGAGAACGATCAGCGACAGCCGGCGACCGTCAGCGTGGTTGTGGTCAGCGTGAGGGTGGCAGCGTAATGCCGAGGGGACCGCGCAACGCCGAGGCCCATGGCACCGAGGCCGATGACTTCGATATGTCGTGACATGATCTATCCCTGGTTGGCGACCGCTTCCCTTGGCGTCGCTCAGCAGATGCCGGCTTGCGACAGCCGGCGCTCGGCGTTGTACAGGTGGGTGAGGGCGGCGTTGCGCGCCGCCATGGGATCGCGCGCCCGGATCGCGTCGACGATGGCCGCATGTTCGTCGCGCACCTGGCTCGAGAAATCGTCGTGTGTCGCCTCGTTGCGGCGGGTCACGACCACGCCGGCCTCGAGGTACTGGTTCAGGAAATTCAGCGTCTTGATGAAGTACGGGTTGCCGGTCACCGCGGCGATCTTGCGGTGGAACGCGACATCCTCGGCCACGCCATCGCGGCCGGCGGCCGCCGCCTCGTCGATGTTGGCCAGCGCCGCCTCGATCTCGGCGATATCCCGATCCGTGCAGCGCCGCGCGGCCTCGGCGGCCACCTCTGCCTCGATGGCGCGGCGTACCGCCAGCAAATGCGGCATCGAACTGGGCTCGATCGCCTCGGCGTAATCGATCCGCAGCGGCCGGATCGCGCCATGCTCCTTGACGAACACGCCGCTGCCCTGGCGCGGCTCCACCACGCCTTCATTCTTCAGACGGGATATCGCTTCGCGAATTACCGTGCGGCTGACGCCGAATTGCTGCGCGAGCACGGCTTCGGTGGGCAGCTTGCCGGTCGAGGCAAAACTGCCGATCTCGATCTGCTTGAGCAGCTGATCCGCGACGGTGTCGCTCATCGCGGGGGCGGAGACCTTGTCGAACATGGCTTGGGCCGGTGTGATCCCCTTATCAGGTAATAAGGTCATCATATAAATTTGTGCGCAAAGGCAGTTATTGGGGGCAACCCTTGCCACGCTAAAGGAATCTTCCGTCACCCACGCGAATAGCTTGGCCAACGAGCCCTTGCAGGCCGTAATTCGCGTACGGCAGCCGCAAGGCGCCTGGTATCAGCCGGTATCACGCGATTTGATACTTCTCGCGGTCGGCGATACCGAACCAGGCTTTTCTTCCCTCGCTGCCCCCGTCCGGCCAGGCTCGGCGGCCGCGACGAGCAGCCGCGCTTCGATGTAGATGCGTTTGACGCAGGGATAGCGCGAGCGGATCTGCCGTTCCACCCTTTCCACCGAGCGCGCGATTTCGTTGCCGCGAGCGCCGGCACGGAACTGGACGTCGAGCGCCACCAGCACGTCGTCGGGACCGAAATGCATGGTCAGCGGCCGCGCGGCGTAATCGATGCAAGGGTCTTCGTGTGCGAGGCGCTGAATACCTTCGGCCATCTCGCGGTTGACGCTTTCCCCCACCAGCAAGCTGCGGCTTTCGCGGACCAGCACCGTAGCGACGCCTGCAAGCAGTACGCCAATCACGAGCGATGCCGCGCCGTCGAGCACCGGCATATTCCACCGGTGGCTCGCATAGACACCCGCCGCGGCGATCAGCAGCCCCGCCAGCGCGGCGGCGTCCTCCGCGACCACGGTGACGGTGGTGGGATCCTTGCTGCTACGCAGGGCCGTCCAGAACGGCGTGGCGCCCTTCTCGCGATTGAACTCGCGCAGCGCAATGGCAAAGCTGATCCCTTCGAATATCGCGGCGCAGCCGAGCACGATGTAATTCCAATGGGGATCGCGCAATGGCTCCGGATCCATCATGTGAATCACGCCTTCGTAAGCCGAGATCCCGCCGCCCAGGCCGAAGATCAGCACCGCGACGATCAAACTCCAGAAGTACAGCTCCTTGCCGTAGCCAAACGGATGCTGCGGATCTGCCTTGCGACGACTGCGAGACAGACCGACCAGCAGCAGTACCTCGTTGCCGGTATCGACGGTCGAGTGGATCGCTTCGGAGAGCATCGCCGAGCTGCCCGTGAAGCCGGCAACAATGAATTTGGTCACGGCAATGGCCAGGTTGGCCGCGATTGCGCCGTAGATGGCCAGGGGAGACTTGCGCGACGTGCTGGCCGGCGAGGGGCCGGCCGGCTCGGTTGGCTGGGCTTCCTTGAGCGCCGCGCCGGTGACAGGAGGAGGCCACGGATGACGTCCTGACATGTAGTGCTTGTGTCGTGACAGCAGGAATGCAACCGGTCAAGCAACACTTGTACCTTGCCGGGCATCCGCGCGTGACAACCGCGAATGGATGTCAAAGGTGCCCGCGATGGCGTGGATCGAACTGTAATTCCTTCATGCCGATGTATCGGTCGCAACCGCAAGCCGGCGGGGCGGGCGCGGCCGACAGCAGCATGCCGATGCGCATTCAACGCCGGCAGCCGAGTCCGATTGACTCGATGCATAGCGCTGACTGGCTGACTGACGGTAAGTCGGGAAGTGGTGCCCGGGGTCGGACTCGAACCGACACGCCTTGCGGCGGGGGATTTTGAGTCCCCTGCGTCTACCTGTTTCACCACCCGGGCGGGTGCGCGATCGTGCCGGAGGGTCGCCGGGAAGCGGCGGTTGGCACTGCGCTGAGCAGCGGATTATGCCGCAAATCGCCTTGCGGGACAACCAAGCGGGCCGCCGCAGGGCGGCCGTGGCCGACCGACGCGGCCGGGTCAAATCAGCCCTGGTCCTCCAGCACCCGCAGCAGCGACGACGTGTCGTCCTTGCCCCAGCCGTTGCGCATCAGCGTCTGCAGCTGCGCCGCGGTGGCCTGCATCGCGGGCAGCGCCAGGCCGGCTTCGCGGGCGACGTCGGCGGCGAGGCCAAAGTCCTTGTCGTGCAGGCGCGCCTGGATGCCGGCGGCGAAATCGCGCGCGACCATTTTCGGGCCCATCATGTCCAGCATGCGGCTGCCGGCCATACCGCTCGACATCGCCTGCAGCACGCGCTGCATGTCGACCTGCTGCGACTGCGCAAAGCGCATCGCCTCGGCGATCCCTTCGATATTGACCACCTGCGCGATCTGGTTGCACAGCTTGGCGACCTGGCCCGCGCCGTTGTCGCCGATGTGCGTGATGGTCTTGCCGTAGCACGCGAGCAGCGGCTGCACGCGCGCGAGCACTTCCGCCTTGCCGCCGACCATGATGGTCAGCGTGCCGGCCTCGGCGGCGACCGTGCCGCCCGACACCGGGCAGTCGAGCGCCTCGATGCCGCGTTCGGCGAGCGCCTTCGCAATTTCGCGCGTGACTACCGGGGAGATCGTGCTGTGGTCGATGCAGATCGTGCCCGGCGCGGCGCCTTCGATCACGCCGCCTTCCCCGAGCAGCACCATGCGGACATCCTCGGACGAGGTCACGTTGGTGAATACGACCTCGGCACCGCGCGCCGCCTCGGCGGGGCTGAAGAACGGCTCGGCGCCCAGTTCGCGGGCCGCGTCGGCGGCCTCGGGGCGGCGCACCGAGGCGCGCACGGTATGTCCGGCCGCGAGCAGATGGCGCAACATCTGCGTGCCCATCGCGCCCAGGCCGATAAAGGCGATCGTAGTCATGACGACAACTCCTTGCTGATCATGTTGTTGCTCGGCGGTACCGCCGTCATTGTCCCGCGTAACTGAACTTGCCGTTGCGGATCACGCCCATCACGCGCGAGCGCTGGTCGAACCCCTGATGATCGCGCGGGCTCAGGTTCAGCACGCCGTTCGGCACGGTCAGATTGGCGGTGGTTTCCAGCGCGTTGCGCATCGCCGCGCGAAACTCTTTCGTGCCGGGCTGCGCGCCGGTCTTCAGCGCGCGCCGCGCGGCGTCGTCGAGCAGTTGCCACGCGCCCCAGGCATCGCCCGCGAATTGCGTGATCGAATCCGCGCCGTACTTCGCCTCGTAGCGGGTCACGAAGTCGAGCGCGACCTTCTTGACCGGATGGGTGTCGGGCAGCTGGCGCGCGACCACCACCGGGCCGGTCGGGAACAGCGTGCCTTCGACATCCTTGCCGCCCATGCGCAGGAATTCGCCGGTGGCGATGCCATGGGTCTGATAGACCTTGCCCTTGTAGCCGCGCTCGCCCAGCGTCTTCTGCGGCAGCACGGAAGGGGTGCCGGCGCCGGCGATCAGGATCGCGTCGGGATTGGCCGCCATCAGCTTCAGGACCTGGCCGGTGACCGAGGTGTCGTTGCGCGAGAAGCGCTCGCTGGCGACCACACGGATCTTGCGGACCTCGGCGAGCTTGGAGAACTCGCGCCACCAGCTCTCGCCGTAGGCGTCGCTGAAGCCGATGAAGCCCACCGTGCGCACACCATGGTTGCTCATGTGCTCGGTCAGTACGGTCGCCATCTGCGAGTCGTTCTGCGGCATCTTGAAGGCCCAGCGCTTTTTCGGGTCGCTCTGCGGCTCGACGATCGCGGCCGAGGCGGCCAGCGCGACCATTGGGGTCTCGCCCTCCGACACCGCGTCGAGCGCGGCCAGCGCGGTCGGCGTGATGTTGGGGCCGACGATCACGTCGACCTTTTCCTCGGAGATCAGCTTGCGGACGTTGCGCACCGCGGCCGACGGGTCCGAGCCGTCGTCGAGCAGGATGTACTCCGCCTTCTGGCCGCCCAGCGTGGCCGGCCACATCAGGATGGTGTTCTTCGACGGAATGCCGATCGACGCGGCGGGGCCGGTGGTCGAGACATCGATGCCGACGCGGATGTCGGCATGCGCGGCCCCGGAGAGCAGGGCGCCGGCGGCGGCGAGCGCCAGCGTGGCAAGGCGCAGCGGGCGTCGCAGGCGGGGCAGGGTGGATCGTGGCATGGGGTCTCCTCCTTCGGCTTGTTGGCTTCTGTCTCGCTTCTATCTCGCTTCTATCTAATAGGGGTAGCGCATCAGTCTGGCCGGGCGGCCGCCCTGGTCGTCAGCCGCCACAGCGAGGTCGTCTCCGCGGCGCGGGCGGCGTGCAGCGGATCGTCGGCATCGGCGGCACGCGGGTGGCGCGGCTTGATGTCGATGCGGCCCAGCACCTGCAGGCCGGCGGCGTCGATCATGCCCAGCAACGTCTCGCGGCTGCGCAGGCCGAGATGCTCGGCGAGGTCCGACAGGATCAGCCAGCCTTCGCCGTCGTCGGTCAGATGTGCGGCGAGGCCGGCCAGAAAGCCGCGCAGCATGCGGCTGTCCGGGTCGTAGATCGCGTGCTCGATCGGCGCGTTGGCGCGTGCGGGCACCCAAGGAGGGTTGCAGACCACCAGCGGGGCGCGGCCGGCGGGGAACAGGTCGGCCTGGACGATCTCGACCTGTCTGGCCAGCCCAAGCCTGCCGATATTGTCGGCGGCGCAGCCCAGCGCACGTGGGTCCTGGTCGGTGGCGACGACGCGCTTCACGCCGCGCCGCGCCAGCATCGCGGCCAGCACGCCGGTACCGGTGCCGATATCGAAGGCCAGCGATTCCCTGGCCAACGCCGGCGGCAGCGGGGCCTGGCCAACGAGATCGATATATTCACCGCGCACCGGCGAGAACACGCCATACCAGGGGTGGATGCGGTCGCCCAGCGCCGGCACCGGCACACCCTTCTTGCGCCATTCGTGCGCGCCGATCAGGCCGAGCAACTCCCGCATCGAGGCGACGTAAGGTTCGGTCGCCGCGCCGTAGGCCTCGGTGCAGGCCTCGCGCACGTCGGGCGCACGGCGCAGCGGCACGGTGTGATCGGCGTCGAACGGCAGCAGCAGCATGCCGAGCGTGCGGGCACGCTGGGCCTGGGCCTGGCGGTGCAGATGGAAGGCCTCGGCCGGCGTGGCCGGCGCGGGCTTGGCCTTGGACTGGCGCTGGGCCCGGCGCGGCTTGCGCTCGACCCGGCGTGCCATCGCCTGCAGCAACTGGCGCGCATTCTGGAAGTCGCCGCGCCACAGCAGGGCGGTGCCTTCGCAGGCGAGCCGGTAGGCGGTATCGGCGTCGGTGCGGTCGTCGGCGATCACCACGCGCCGCGGCGGCGGCATGCCGGCCTCGGAGCGCCAGCGGGCGCGCTGCGTTGCGCCATCCTCGGTCCACTCGATGACGGGTTCGGCCGCTGCGTCATCGCCCGGCCGCTGTTCAGGTTGGTGTGCGCTCACAGTTCGTAGGCCTCGTGGTCGCCCGACATTGCCTGCTCGACCAGCTTGCGGTTCAGCGTCGGCGAGAACAGTTCGATGAAGGTATAGACGAAGCTGCGCAGGTAGGCGCCCTGCTTGACGGCCAGATGCGTCACATTGGTGCCGAACAGGTGGCCGGCGGGGATGCCCCGCAGATTGCGGTCGCGTTCGGGGTCGAAGGCCACGCCGGCGACGATGCCAATGCCCAGCCCGATCTCCACATAGGTCTTGATCACGTCGGCGTCGATGGCCTCCAGCACGATGTCAGGCTGCAGCTGGCGCAGTTCGAACGCCTTGTCGATCTTGGACCGCCCGGCGAAGTTCGGGTCATAAGTGATGATCGGGTAACCGGCGAGGTCTTCCAGGGCCAGATGGGGTTTGTCCAGCAGCGGGTGGTCGGGCGGGGTCACGATGGTGTGCTGCCATTGATAGCCGGGCAGGGACACCAGATTCTTGTCGCCCGAGATCCCTTCGGTGGCGATGGCCAGGTCGGCCTGGTCGTGCAGCACCATGTCGGCGATCTGCGCCGGGTTGCCCTGCTGGATCGAGAGCCGCACCTTCGGGTAACGCTTGGTGAACTCGCCGATGACACGCGGCAGCGCGTAGCGCGCCTGGGTGTGGGTGGTCGCGATCGTGAAGTTGCCCTGGTCCTGCGCGGCGTAGTCCTTGCCGACCCGCTTCAGGCTCTCGACTTCCTGGAGGATCTTCTCGACCGAGGTCAGGATCCGGCGGCCCGGTTCGGTCAGGCTGCGAATGCGCTTGCCGTGCCGCGTGAAAATGTCGACACCCAGCTCCTCTTCGAGCTCGATGATTGCCTTGGAGACCCCAGGTTGTGACGTATACAGCGCTTTAGCGGCTTCGGTCAGGTTGAAGTTCTGGCGGACGGCTTCGCGCACGAAGCGGAATTGATGCAGGTTCATATATCGTCGTCCGTATAAACAAACAACTTCTTATTAGTTTGAGATATGAGGCGAGTTTATTACGATTTGCGAACTTTGTTAAACGGCTAGTCCCCGTGCGCCCGGCGTTACAAAGCCGGTGCGGCCCGGCGGGGACCCACTTCGGTGCGCCCCCATGTCCCTGGCCTTTACCGTTTCCGGTCTGTTGGTAGGCGTCCTCGTCGGTCTGACCGGCGTGGGTGGGGGCTCGCTGATGACGCCGCTGCTGACCCTGCTGTTCGGCTTCTCGCCGGCCACCGCGGTCGGCACCGACCTGGCTTTCGCAGCCATCACCAAGAGTGTCGGGACGCTGGCGCACCGTGCCCACGGCCATATCCAGTGGCACGTGGTCAAGCGCCTCTGCATCGGCAGTCTGCCGGCCGCACTCGTCACCATCCTGGTCCTAAAGAGCGCCGGCGAGCTCGATGCTCGTTGGCTGCACGCCATCCGCATATCGATCGGCGTCTCGGTCATCCTCACGGTGCTGTCGCTGCTGTTCCGGCGCCGCCTGCTGGCTTGGCTCGAGCGCAATCCGCGCTTCCAGCTGCAGGGCCGTGCGCAGGCCAACGCCACCGTGATCGTCGGCGTGGTGATCGGCGTGCTGGTCACGGTGTCGTCGATCGGCGCCGGCGCGGTCGGCGCGACGCTGATCCTGCTGCTGTATCCGCGCATGAAGCCGGCCGAGGTGGCCGGCACCGATATCGCCTACGCGGTGCCGTTGACCGCGCTGGCCGGGCTGGGCCACGTGTGGCTCGGTACCGTCGACTGGAACCTGCTGCTGGCGCTGCTGGTGGGCTCGATCCCCGGCATCTGGATCGGCGCGCAGCTGTCGCGCGCGCTGCCCGAGCGGCTGGTGCGCGGGGCGCTGGCCACCACGCTGACGCTGGTGGCGATCAAGCTGGTTTCCTAGCGCCGGTGCCATTGCCCCACGCGTCCCTACGAACGAACACGAACGCATACTGAACGGACCCACACCATGTATCAGTACGATGAATACGACCAGCGCATCGTTGCCGAGCGCGTCGCGCAGTTCCGTGACCAGGTGCGTCGCCGCCTGTCGGGCGAGCTGACCGAGGAAGAATTCCTGCCGCTGCGCCTGCAGAACGGCCTCTACATGCAACGCCACGCCTACATGCTGCGCGTGGCGATTCCCTATGGCCTGCTGGCGTCGAAGCAGCTGCGCATGCTGGCGCATCTGGCGCGCCACTACGACCGCGGCTACGGCCACTTCTCGACGCGCCAGAACATCCAGTACAACTGGATGGAGCTCGAGCGCGTGCCCGATGCGCTGGCCGACCTGGCCTCGGTCGAGATGCATGCGATCCAGACTTCGGGCAACTGCGTGCGCAACATCACCACCGACCACTTCGCCGGCGTCGCGCCGGACGAGGCGGTGGATCCGCGCCCGCTGGCCGAACTGCTGCGCCAGTGGAGCACCTTCCAGCCGGAATTCGCCTTCCTGCCGCGCAAGTTCAAGATCGCGATCTCGGCATCGAAGGACGACCGCGCCGTCGTGCAGATGCACGACATCGGCGTCTACGCCTACCGCAACGCGGCCGGCGAACTTCGCCTGAACATCCTGGCCGGCGGCGGCCTGGGCCGCACGCCGATCCTGGGCACGATCATCAAGCACGACCTGCCGTGGCAGCACATGCTGACCTATATCGAGTCGGCGATCCGCGTCTACAACCGCTATGGCCGCCGCGACAACAAGTACAAGGCCCGCATCAAGATCCTGGTCAAGTCGTTGGGCGCCGAGAAGTTCGCCGAGGAAGTCGAGGCCGAATGGCAGCACAGCAAGGACGGCCCCGGCACGCTGACGCAGGCAGAGTTCGATCGCGTCGCACAGCATTTCGCGCCGCCGGCCTATGACAAGCTGCCCGATACCGACACCAGCTTCGAGAAGCATCTGCTCGAGGACAAGGCCTTCGCGCGCTGGGTCCGCCGCAGCGTGCACGGCCACAAGGTGCCCGGCTACGCGGCGGTGACGCTGTCGACCAAGCCCGGCGTGGCCGCGCCCCCGGGCGACGTGACCGCCGAGCAGATGGAACTGGTGGCCGACTGGGCCGACCGCTACGGCTACGGCGAACTGCGCGTCGCGCACGAGCAGAACCTGGTGCTGCCGGACGTGCGCAAGCGCGACCTGTACGAACTGTGGCAACTGGCCAAGGCCAATGGCCTGGCCACGCCGAACATCGGCCTGCTGACCGACATCATCGCGTGCCCCGGCGGCGATTTCTGCTCGCTGGCCAATGCCAAGTCGATTCCGATCGCGCAGGCGATCCAGCAGCGTTTCGAGGACCTGGACTTCGTGCACGACCTCGGCGAGGTTTCGCTGAACATCTCGGGCTGCATCAACGCCTGCGGCCACCATCACGTCGGCAACATCGGCGTGCTTGGCGTCGACAAGGACGGCGAGGAGTGGTACCAGGTCACGCTCGGCGGCGCACAGGGCAACCAGACCGCGCTGGGCAAGGTGATCGGCCCCTCGTTCAAGGCAGAGGAAATGCCGGACGTGGTCAGCCGCATCATCGAGACCTTCGTCGAGCACCGCATCGAGGACGAACGCTTCATCGACACCTTCGCCCGCATCGGCGTCGCCCCGTTCAAGGAGCGCGTCTACGCGAACAAGCAGCGCGAACGCGCCGAAGCTTGAACCCCACGGCATCGACGAACGCAAACGCATCGAGAACGAATATGGCAAAGATCATCCAACTGCAACGCGCCGACGGCGGCCAGGCCGCCGTGCCGGCGATCGTCGACGACGCGTGGACCGTACTGCGCGGCGCCGAGGGCCAGGCCCCGACCGACGAGCAGATCGCCGCGGCGGCATCGAGCCAGGACGCGGTGCTGTTCCCGCTGCCGGTGTGGCTGGCGCACAAGGACGGCCTGCTGGCCGGCCGCGACGCGGCGAGCACCGGCATCTGGCTGGCACCGGACGACGAGCCGGGCGATGTCGCTGGCGAACTGGAGCGCGTGTCGCTGCTGGCGGTCGACTTCCCGGTGTTCCGTGACGGCCGCGGCTACTCCACCGCGTATCTGCTGCGCACGCGCTACGGCTGGAAGGGCCAGCTGCGCGCGATCGGCGACGTGCTGCGCGACCAGCTGAACTTCATGAAGCGCTGCGGCTTCGACGCCTTCGCCGTGCGCGCCGACAAGAACATCGAGGACGCGCTCAAGGGCTTCAGCGAATTCACCGTGACCTACCAGGCCTCGGTGGACGAGCCGCTGCCCCTGTTCCGCCGGGCGCGCGCCGAACAGCGGGAATCGGCATGAGCGTGATTCCGATCGTCGAACTGCCGGCGACCGCGTCCGAGATTGTGTCCGACATCGCGTCGGAAATCCCGGCCGCGTCGCCGCTGCGTCCGTCGCTGTGGACGGCGCCGGAATACACCGGCACCACCGCTGCACTGGCGACCAAGGAGGCCGCGCTGGCCGAGCGGCTCGAATCGATTGCGAGCCGCTTCTACCGTGCCCGCTTTGCGTCGAGCCTGGCCGCCGAGGACATGGTGATCACCGACGCGATCCTGCGCGGCTCGGCCGCGCTGCGCGCCGGCATCCGCGTGTTCACGCTGGCGACCGGCCGCCTGCACGCCGAGACGCTGGCGATGCTGGATGAGGTCAAGGCGCACTACGGCTACGAGATCGAACGCTTTACGCCCGACACCGAAGCGGTCGAGAACTATGTGCGCAAGCATGGCCTGAACGCCTTCTACGACAGCGTCGAGCTGCGCAAGGAATGCTGCGGCATCCGCAAGGTCGAGCCGCTGAACCGTGCGCTGTCGCATGCGGATGCGTGGCTGACCGGCCAGCGCCGCGAGCAGGCCGTCACCCGTGCCGACCTGCCGTTCGAGGAAATGGACGAGGCGCGCGGCATTCCGAAGTTCAATCCGCTCGCGGACTGGACCGAGGCCGAAGTGTGGGCCTACCTGAAGCGGCATGCGGTGCCGATCAACGCGCTGCATGCCAAGGGATATCCCAGCATCGGCTGCGAACCGTGTACGCGCGCCGTGCGCGCCGGCGAGGATGTACGCGCCGGCCGCTGGTGGTGGGAAAGCCGCGACTCGAAAGAGTGCGGTCTGCACGAACAGAACATCAAGCATTGAGGCCACAGATGGGCATCATGAACGAACTCCAGGCCGGCGCCGCGGCCACGCGCGACGGCAACCCTGACATCGCGCACCTGATCGAGGTGCAGAACGACCACCTGGACCGGCTCGAGGCCGAGTCGATCTACATCATCCGCGAGGTGGCCGCCGAGTGCCGCAATCCGGCGCTGCTGTTCTCCGGCGGCAAGGACTCGATCGTGATGCTGCATCTGGCGCTGAAGGCGTTCCGGCTCGGCAACCGCAAGATCGAGCTGCCGTTCCCGCTGGTGCATATCGACACGGGCCATAACTACCCCGAGGTGATCGCCTTCCGCGACCAGCGCGTGGCCGAGATCGGCGCGCGGCTGGTGATCGGCCACGTCGAAGACTCGATCAAGCGCGGCACCGTGCGCCTGCGCAAGGAAACCGATTCGCGCAACGCGGCCCAGGCCGTCACGCTGCTGGAAACGATCGAGCAGCACCAGTTCGACGCGCTGATGGGCGGCGCCCGCCGCGACGAGGAAAAGGCGCGCGCCAAGGAGCGCATCTTCTCGTTCCGCGACGAGTTCGGCCAATGGGACCCGAAGGCGCAGCGGCCCGAGCTGTGGAGCCTGTACAACGCCCGCATGGCCCCGGGCGAGCAGATGCGCGTGTTCCCGATCTCGAACTGGACCGAGCTCGACGTGTGGCAGTACATCGCGCGCGAGAACCTGGCGCTGCCGCCGATCTACTACGCGCACCAGCGCGAGGTGGTCCGCCGCAGCGGCCTGCTGGTGCCGGTGACGCCGCTGACGCCGAAGCAGGAGGGCGATGTCAGCGAGGTGCTGTCGGTGCGCTTCCGCACCGTCGGCGATATCAGCTGCACGTGCCCGGTGGCCAGCACCGCGGCGACGCCGGTCGAGATCATCGCCGAGACTGCCGTCACCGAGATCACCGAGCGCGGCGCGACGCGCATGGACGACCAGACCAGCGAGGCGTCGATGGAACGCCGCAAGAAGGAAGGCTACTTCTGAGGCGCGACGTGACGCGCAGCTTCACGCGCACGTTCGCGCGCACGTTCGCACTGACCTTCGCGCGCCATCGACGCAACCCGCGACGCCCCGAGACAGGATTTGCATCATGACCACCCAAGCCGCCCACCAGGGCCTTCTGCGTTTCATCACCGCCGGTTCGGTCGACGACGGCAAGAGCACGCTGATCGGCCGCCTGCTGTATGACAGCAAGGCGGTGCTGTCGGACCAGCTGACCGCGCTGGCCAATGCCAAGAACAAGCGCACCGCCGGCGAGGACATCGACTTTTCGCTGCTGACCGACGGCCTCGAGGCCGAGCGCGAGCAGGGCATCACGATCGACGTGGCCTACCGCTATTTCTCGACTGCGCGCCGCAAGTTCATCATCGCCGATACGCCGGGCCATGAGCAGTACACCCGCAACATGGTCACCGGCGCATCGACCGCGCACGCCGCGATCGTGCTGATCGATGCGACCCGCGTGACGGTGGCCGATGGCCGCGCGCAGCTGCTGGCGCAGACCAAGCGCCATACCGCGATCGTCAAGCTGCTCGAACTGCAGCACGTGATCGTCGCGGTCAACAAGATGGACCTGGTCGACTACAGCGAACAGCGCTTCAACGAGATCCGCGCCGCCTATGCCGAGCTGGCCAGCCAGCTGGGCCTGAAGGACGTGCGCTACGTGCCGGTGTCGGCGCTGCGCGGCGACAACATCGTGCACGCCAGCGAGGCGATGCCCTGGTACCAGGGCGAGCCGCTGCTGCCGCTGCTCGAGGCGCTGCCGGTCGAGGAAGTCGCGCCGCAGGGCGGGGCCGCGCTGCGCTTCCCGGTGCAGCTGGTGATCCGCCAGGACGGTTCGCAGTCCGACGATTTCCGCGGCTATGCCGGCCGCGTCGAGGCCGGCACCGTCCGCGTCGGCCAGACCGTGCGCGTGCTGCCGGCCAACCGCGAGGCGGTGGTCGCCGAGGTGCTGACGCCGAACGGCGTCGCCGAGGAGGCCAGCGCCGGCGAGACCATCACGATCCGGCTGGCCGAAGACGTCGATGTATCGCGTGGTGACATGTTCGTGGCCGCCGCCGCGGCGGAAACTCGGCAGGCGCTGCCCGCGAAGAAGCTGCAGGCCGACCTGTGCTGGTTCGACGAT
Organism: Cupriavidus sp.; assembly: GCA_031181345.1. GTDB lineage: Bacteria > Pseudomonadota > Gammaproteobacteria > Burkholderiales > Burkholderiaceae > Cupriavidus. The sequence goes on from JAPSLC010000033.1 coordinate 51,961, forward strand.
GCGGCGCTGAACACCGCGCGCAAATACGTGCTCAAGCACACCACGGCCAGCGTGTTCGCGCGCGTGTCGGCGGTGGATCGCGTGCTCGACGTGCATACGCTGTCGCACGAGACCGGCCGTCACGACATCCGCCTGAACGATATCGGCTCGGTGCAGATCACGCTGCAGAAGCCGGTGGTCTGCGACGTCTACAGCGACAACCCGGCCACCGGCGCGTTCGTGCTGATCGACGAGGCGACCAATCACACTGTCGCCGCGGGCATGATCCGTGCATATTCCTGAGATCGAAGCGGGATCGAAGTCGATCCAGGAAACACGAGGAGCAGCAACATGGGCAAGGTCTACCTGATCGGCGCCGGTCCCGGCGCGGCGGACCTCATTACGGTGCGCGGTGCACGACTATTGGGCGAAGCCGAAGTGGTGCTGCACGACGCGCTGGTGTCGCCCGAGATGCTGGCCTGGTGTCCGCAGGCCCGGCTGGTCGAGGTGGGCAAGCGCTGCGGCAAGCGTTCGACCGCCCAGCTGTTCATCAACCGGCAGATCGTCGACCTGGCGGGCAAGTACGAGCGCGTGGTGCGCCTGAAGGGCGGCGATCCGATGCTGTTCGGCCGCGCCGACGAGGAATTGCAGGCGCTGGAAGAGGCGGGCATCGCGTACGAGATCGTGCCCGGCATCACGGCGGCCCTGGCGGCTGCCTCGGCGATCGCGCGCCCGCTGACCAAGCGCGGCGTATCGCGCAGCGTCGCGTTTGCGACGCAGGCGCAGGCGCCCGACACGATCGACGTGGAGGCCGACGTCAAGGCCGATACGCTGGTCTACTACATGGGTCGCGACCAGGCCGCGGCCATCGCCGCGCAGCTGATCGCGCATGGCAAGCCGGCATCGACGCCGGCCTGGGTGGTCGAGGCCGCCTCGACCCCGCACCAGCGCAGCCGCCAGTTCACGCTGCGTCAAATGGCGGCCGGCGAAGCCGCGGCGTGGATCGATCCGCAGCATCCGAGCTTGCTGATGATTGGCGAGGCGTTGGGTGGGCGCGCCAGCGCCGCGGCCGACGACGAGCAGCGGGACAGCCAGCGCCAGCCGAAAGCGGCCTGACGCAGAAACTCGCAGCCGGTCGCTCTGCGATCGGTTTTCTCCCCTCTGCCGCTGGGCGGGAGAGGGGAGCAAACACTCAGCGTGCTCCCGCTGCCCCTTCCTTCGTGATCTCCACCGTCTCCCGATAAACGATCCGCGCCATCTGGCCGGGCCGCAGGCCGGCCACGTCGATCGAGATATCGTCCGCCCGCGCGGCATGTTCGGCATTGCGCGTGCCGCGGAAGGTCACCGTGCGGGCGATCGGATCGACCGCGACGATCTCGGCGGTGGCCGTGGTGGTGATCTCGCGCACCACGCCGGGCCGGCCGTCATCGAGCCGGCGCGACAGCCGGTCGACCGATTCGGCCGTCGCGACGTTGCGGCTTGCGAGCGGTTCGAGCTTCGTGATGCGCGCCGGACCGTGCGTCACCGTCAGGCGGTCGCCCGCCTTGACCGTACCGAAATGGCGCGCTTCGTCGCCGGTCATCAATTCGGTCAGCTGACCCTGCGGTCCCCGCACCAGCACCGCGTTCGACGCATCGATGCGGACCACTTCCGCCGCGGTGGTGGCGGGCGCGGTCTGTGCGCTCGCATTGCCGATGGAGCCCGCTGTCAGCGTGCAGGTCATCGCGCAGGCCAGCGCCAGCGCGCACGCCCCGCGTCGTATCGTGCTGTCTCGATCGTTCCGCATCGGCACCTCCGCAAGTGGTTTAGCCGGTCATGCCTCGTCCGGCAGGATGCTGCCCTGTGCGCCGCCCGGCGTCGCCAGACCGAAGTGGCGGTAGGCGGCGGGCGTCGCCACGCGTCCGCGCGGCGTGCGTTGCAGATAGCCCTGCTGGATCAGATAGGGTTCGAGCACGTCCTCGATGGTGTCGCGCTCCTCGCCGATCGCCGCGGCGAGGTTGTCGACGCCGACCGGGCCGCCGCTGAACTTGTGCAGGATCGCCTCGAGCAGCTTGCGGTCCATGAGGTCGAAACCGACGCGGTCGACGTCCAGCATCGCCAGCGCGGCATCGGCCATCTCGCGCGTAATGGTGCCGTCGCCCTTGACCTCCGCATAGTCGCGCACGCGCCGCAGCAGACGGTTGGCGATACGCGGCGTGCCGCGCGAGCGACGCGCGATCTCGAGCGCGCCGGTCGGGTCGATGCGCGCGTGCAGCAGCTGCGCCGAACGCGTGACGATGCGGGCCAGCTCGTCGGCGGTATAGAACTCGAGCCGCGCGACGATGCCGAAGCGGTCGCGCAGCGGATTGGTCAGCATGCCGGCGCGCGTGGTCGCGCCGACCAGCGTGAACGGCTGCAGATCGAGCTTGACCGAACGCGCGGCCGGGCCCTCGCCGATCATGATGTCGATCTGGTAGTCCTCGAGCGCCGGATACAGGATTTCCTCGACGATCGGCGACAGCCGGTGGATCTCGTCGATGAACAGCACGTCGTTGGCTTCGAGGTTGGTCAGCAGCGCCGCAAGATCGCCCGGCCGCTCGAGCACCGGCCCCGAGGTCTGGCGCAGATTGACGCCCATCTCGCGCGCGATGATGTGGGCCAGCGTGGTCTTGCCCAGGCCCGGCGGGCCGAACAGCAGCACGTGGTCGAGCGCTTCGCGGCGATTGCGCGCCGCGTGCATGAAGATGTCGAGCTGCTCGCGCACCTTCTGCTGGCCGACGTAGTCGTCGAGCAGCTTGGGCCGCAGCGCGCGCTCGAAGGCCTCCTCGCTGCTGGAGGCGGGCGTGGCGGCGATCAGGCGGTCGCCGCTGTCGGCAGGGCGGCTCGGGGCGAACTTGTCGGTTTGGATCATGGCGCGGAGGCGGGAAAACTGGCTCGATTGTAGCCCACGGCACCATCGGCGCCGTCCGCCATCCCGGCGGGCACGGGCCGCAGAGTGGCCGCGCGCCGACCGGCGCCGACCTGCGGCCTCAGGCCTTCGACAGCGCCTTCAGCGCAAGCTTGATCCCTTCGGAGACACCGGTGCCGGCCGGGACCTGCTTGGTCGCCACCGCGGCCTCCTTGTCGGAATAGCCCAGCGCCAGCAGTGCGTTGAGGATATCGGCCGCGCTGTCGTGCGCGGTTGCCGCGCCGCCGACGTGGCCCAGTTCCGCGCCGAGCTTGCCCTTCAGTTCCAGCAGCAGCCGTTCCGCGGTCTTCTTGCCGATGCCCGGAATGCGCGTCAGCCGGCCCGCCTCCTGCAGCGTGATGGCCTGCGCCAGCTCGGCGACCGACATGCCCGACAGCACCGCCAGCGCCATGCGGGCGCCGATGCCGCTGATCTTGATCAGCTCGCGGAAGGTATTGCGTTCCTCCGCGCTGCCGAAGCCGTACAGCAGGTGCGCGTCCTCGCGCACGATCAGCTGCGTCAGCAGCGTGACGGGCTGGCCGACCGCGGGCAGGTTGTAGAAGGTGCTCATCGGCACGTCGACCTCATAGCCGACGCCATGGCAGTCGACCAGCAGATGCGGGGGATTCTTCTCGATGAGGGTGCCGGCGATGCGTCCGATCATGGTGGCTTGCGGAGGGATTGGCTGCCGGCGCGCTGTCGAGCGCGCCGGCATGGGTCGGTCTGGAAGGGCGCCAGTGTAGCGCAGCGCGCCGGAATGTCCGCGCGTCTACGGGTTGTCCACCGCGCGCCGGCCGAGCGCGGGATCGTCGGTGAAGAAGCCATCCACGCCGGCGTCGATCAGCGCCCGGGCCTCGCGGATCATGCCGGCCGGATGCCGCGCCGCATCGCCGCCCGGGCCGCGCAGGCTCTTGGGGAGAAACGCGTTCTCGGGACGCAGCGTGTAGGGATGCACGACCAGGCCGGCCGCATGCGCGTCGCGCACCAACGCCGTGGGCGCGCCCAGCGCGCCGGCGCTGTCGCGCGGCACCACGTGCGTGCGTTCTGGGCCGATGCCGTCGGCATAGGTGGCCACCTCGCGCAGGCCGAGCGGCGTGAGCATGTCCGCATAGCGACGCGTGTCGCCGGCCAGGCGCCAGTCAGCCGGCGCCTTCGCGGCATTGCCGATCAGCTGCACCAGCTTGACGTTGGGCATCGACTTGCCGAGCCGCTGGCGCAGCGCGCGCAGATTGGCGGTCTCGAACGATTGCAGATAGACCGGCGCGCGGCGCGTGTGGGCGTTGGCACGCAGCGCGTCGACCAGCTTCTCTTCCATCGGCAGGTTGATGCCGCGGAAATGGCTCGGATGCTTGGTCTCGATATAGAGGCCGATGGTCCTGCCGCTGCGGCGCGAGGCATTGGCGGCCAGCTCGATGATCTCGGCGAGCGTCGGGATCTCGAACTTGTCGTCGTACTGCGTATTGGCCGGCCGCAGCTTCGGAATGCGCTCGCGCGCCCGCAGCGTCTTGAGCTCCGCCAGCGTGAAGTCCTCGGTGAACCAGCCCTCCAGCCGCTCGCCGTCGATCACCTTGATCCGCTTGCGGTCGGCGAACTGCGGCAGCGTGGCGACGTTGGTGGTGCCGCCGATCTCGTTTTCGTGCCGGGCCACCAGCACGCCGTCGCGCGTGACGACCAGATCGGGTTCGATCAGATCGGCGCCATCCTCGATCGCCTTGCTGTAGGCGGCCAGCGTATGTTCGGGCCGCAGCGCGCTGGCGCCGCGATGGCCGATCACCAGCGGTTTGGGCCGGGGCGGGGCCGGTTCGGCCTTCGCAGGCTGCTGGGCAGGCGCGGCGGGCGGCGGTGCGGTGACGCAGCCCGCCAGCAGCGCGGCCGCCGTGATGGCCAGCCAGGCGCCGCGGACGGCGGCGTCGGGCCGCCGGGCAAGGCGGAAGAACGGGATGGATCGCGGGATGGATCGGGACATGCGGCCTCCTCGGGCGAGTACGAGGCCGATTGTAAGTGAGGCAGGCGTCGCCCGGGCTGCCGGGCTTGGCGAGGGAGTCGGCCGCCGCTAGCCGACCAGCCTGCCGCGCCGGACCCGTATGCCCTTGCGCGCCAGTTCCGGGGCGAGGCCGCTCAGGGTCGCCAGCGTGTCGCCGCCGTTCGCATGGCAGATCGCCACGCCGAGCGCGTCGGCCGCATCGGAACTGGGATGGCCAGGCAGCGCCAGCAGCCGCGCCACCATCTCCTGTACCTGCGCCTTGTTGGCGCGGCCATAGCCGACCACCGCCACCTTCAGCTGCAGCGCAGTGTATTCGAACACCGGCAGGCCGTAGCCCACCAGCCCGCAGATCGCCGCGCCACGGGCCTGCCCGAGCAGCAGCGTCGATTGCGGATTGACGTTGACGAACACCTTCTCGATCGCCGCGCAATCGGGCGCATAGGTCCGCGTGACCTCGGCAATGCCGTCATACAGCGTCTTCAGACGCTCGGGCAGGCTGCCGTTGCCATCGCTCTTGATGGTGCCCGAGGCGACGTAGGCCAGCTTGTTGCCGTGCTTTTCGACCACGCCGAAGCCGGTGGTACGAAGGCCGGGGTCGATGCCGAGGATGCGCATTGGGTGAGCAGAGGTGGCGATGGGGTAGTGTAGGTGGAATTGGTGGAGGGCGCTGTGCGATTGGTTGCCCTCTCCCCCGGCCCCTCTCCTGCAAGCGGGAGACGGGAGCAAACCGAGAGCCCTTTCATCGACCGACTGTGTTTCCCCTCTCCCGCTTGCGGAGAGGGGCAGGGGAGAGGGCAGCCGGCGCTCGTTCGACGTGCTCGTTCGAACTGCTCGCCCGGCTGCGAGCGGGCGTTGCCGCTCTGCCTCCCCCCTCAATCCGGCCTCAATGCCGGAAATGCCGCGTGCCGGTCAGCACCATCGCGATATTGCGTTCGTCCGCGGCCGCGATGACTTCGTCGTCGCGCATCGAGCCGCCCGGCTGGATCACGCAGGTTGCGCCGGCGTCGACCACCACGTCCAGGCCGTCGCGGAACGGGAAGAAGGCATCGGAGGCCACCGCCGAGCCCGCCAGCGTCAGGCCGGCGTTCTGCGCCTTGATGCTGGCGATGCGGGCCGAGTCGACGCGGCTCATCTGGCCGGCGCCGACGCCCAGCGTCATGCCGCCGCCGCAGAACACGATGGCGTTCGACTTGACGAACTTGGCGACGCGCCACGCGAACAGCAGATCGCTCATTTCCTTCGGCGTCGGATGGCGCTTGGTGACCACGCGCAGCTCCGACGGCTGCACGTTCTTGGCATCCGGGCTCTGCAGCAGCAGGCCGCCGCCGACGCGCTTCAGGTCATACTGGTTGACGCCCTTGCCCAGCGGGATTTCCAGCAGCCGAACGTTCTGCTTGGCGGCGAACACCTCGCGCGCGGCAGCGCTGAACGACGGCGCGATCAGCACCTCGACGAACTGCTTGGCGACCGCCTGCGCGGCCGTGCCGTCCAGCTCGACGTTGAAGGCGATGATGCCGCCGAAGGCCGACGTCGAATCGGTCTTGAACGCCTTCTCGTAGGCCTCCAGCGCATTGGCGCCGATCGCCACGCCGCAGGGGTTGGCGTGCTTGATGATGACGCAGGCCGCGCCATCGCCGGGGCCGAAGGACTTGACGCATTCCCATGCCGCATCGGCGTCGGCGATGTTGTTGTACGACAGCTCCTTGCCCTGCAGCTGCACGTAGTTGGCCAGCGCGCCGTCGACCGCCTTCAGGTCGCGGTAGAACGCCGCCGACTGGTGCGGGTTCTCGCCGTAGCGCATCTCCTGCACCTTCTCGAAGGCCAGGTTCAGCGTCTGCGGATAGGCGCTGCGGGCCTGGTGCGACTTGTCCGGGCCGAGGCTGGTCAGGTAGTTGGTGATGGCGCCATCGTATTGCGCGGTATGCGCGAACACCTTGGTGGCGAGGCGGAAGTTGGTGTCGTAGCCGACCTGGCTGCCGTTGGCGCGCATTTCCTCGAGCACCGGCGCGTAGTCGGCCGGATCGACGATCACCGTCACGTCGCGATGGTTCTTCGCCGCCGAGCGCAGCATGGTCGGGCCGCCGATGTCGATGTTCTCGAT
>JAPSLC010000034.1 GCA_031181345.1 Cupriavidus sp.
TGCCTGGTCGGCGTGACGTTCGTGCTGGTGCGCGGCGAACTGGGCCGGCTCGCGCAGCTCGACTTCGTGCCGGGCGACCTGTTCATGCTGGCGGCCACGCTGGCCTGGAGCGGCTATACGTGGCTGCTGCGCAAGCAGCGGCCGGCGCTGCCGCTGATCGTGCTGCTGTACGCGCAGATCGTCGCCGGCGTGGTGGTCAGCGTGCCCTTCGTCGCCTGGGAGCTGGGCATCGACGGCCAGGCCATCGTCTGGAGTACCAAGACCCTCGGCATCCTGGCCTATGTCGCCACGGTGCCGTCGCTGCTCGCGTATTTCGCCTGGGATCGCGCGGTGGCGCGTGCCGGCGCGCAATTGCCGGTGTTCTTCGTCACGCTGACGCCGGCCTTCGCCGCGATCCTCTCCACGCTGCTGCTGGGCGAGTGGCCGAACTGGTATCACGGCGTCGGACTGGCCGCGATCGTGGCCGGCATCTGGGTCGCGCAACGCCGCTGATCGGCGCGCCGGATCGCACCGCGCACGGCATGGCGGCAGCGACGATCGCGCAGATGGTGGCATCCGCGCGACAGATTGCACGGCCGGGCCGTCAAATCGCGCCGAAAACCCCTTGAAAATAGGCACCGTTCGCCCGTTTTGCTATTCTGTGCGCGGCGCTGCCCGGCGGCATCCGACGGTCCTGCGCTCCAACATTGAACCTGTTCACGACATCGATATGGCCACCAAAGCTAAACCGACCGCGAAGACTGCAGCAACCAAGACCGCCGCCAAGGCGCCCGCCAAGAAGGCCGCCGCTCCGGTGAAGGCCGCCAGGAAGGCAGCGCCGGCAGCAGCGCCGACGCCCAAGCCGCTGAAGGACACCTTCAACAAGTCGAGCCTGGTGTCGCACCTGGTCGCGCAGACCGAGCTCGATCCGAAGACGGTCAAGACCGTGCTGGCCCAGCTGGAAAGCACCATGATCGGCGCGCTGAACAAGAAGGGCGCTGGCGAATTCACGCTGCCCGGGCTGCTGAAGGTCACCGCCGTGCAAGTGCCCGCCACCAAGAAGCGTTTCGGCAAGAACCCGTTCACCGGCGAAGAGCAGTGGTTCGCTGCCAAGCCGGCGTCGGTCAAGGTCAAGGTCCGCGCGCTGAAGAAGCTGAAGGACGCGGCGCTGTAATCGGCCTGCGTTTGTCGCCTGCCTCGGCGCGAATCCCGCGCCGGCATGCAAGAACCCTCGCCTCATTGAGGCGAGGGTTTTTTATTGGCCGCTTTTTTTGGCTGCTTTTATTGGCCGCTTTCTATTGGCCGCGACCTGCCGGCCGATGCAGCCGCGGACCGCCTTAGCGCGTCCAATATCCCGGCCGCCGCACCACATGCCCGTGCGAGTCCCGGACCCAACGCTCGGGCACGTAGCGGTGTCCCGGGCGCGACACGTAATGGCCGTGGCCATGGTGCGGGCGGGCGTGGTAGCGATGATAGTGATGGCGATCGTGGCGGTGTCGCACATGCGGCGGGGCCGGACGGTAGTGCTCGTGGCGATGGTAGCCATGCCGATGATCGTGGCGATCCGAATGCGCCTGGGCGGGCGAGACCAGACCGAACATGGCTCCGGCGGCCAGCGTTCCGAGGGCGATCAGCAATTGGCGAGTCATGTTTTTCTCCTGATGCGCTGCCCGGCTTGGCCGCGCGTTGAACATGGCTCGACTGTAGCGAGGCGTCGCGGTCTTGGACGGATGCAGTTGTAAGGCCGTCTCACAAGCGCGAGACGTCGCCGATCCACGCCGCCACACGGTGCGCGAGGCCCCACGCCCTTGCCGGCGCAAGGATAGCGGCCGTCGTGCCGGCCTTGTCGCCATGCGGCCGCCGACGCGACCGCGCCCGCCACGTAATGCGGCGTTACAGCCGAAATAACTGATTGCGACTTATCGCGTCGCGGCCGCCTCGCGCTCGCGGGCCTCGCGCATCGCCAGCGCCCTCTTCTGCAGCGCGTGCTCGCGCATCAGCCTCTCGACCGTGGCGCCATCGCGCGCCAGCAGCGCGGCGACGAAGCGCTGGTGGTCTTCGACACCGTGGGCCCATTCGTCCCGATCCTGGTTCGAGCGAAAGCGCAGGTTCTGCACGCGCAGATTGAGCCGGCGATGGGTGTCGGCCAGGGTCGGGTTATGGGCGGCGGCGCTGATCGCCAGATGGGTGCCCATGCTGGCCTCGTAGTAGGCGTGCAGATCGCGCGCGGCATAGGCGTCGAGCATCGCGCGATGCAGCCGGGCGATCTGCGCCAGCTCCTCGTCGCTGGCCTTCTCCGCGGCGAGCCGCCCGGTCAGACCTTCGAGCACGGCCAGCACGTCGAACAGGTCGGCGACGTCGCGCTCGGACATCGCGATCACCTGCGCGCCGCGCTTGGGCAGCAGCATCACCAGGCCGTCGGCGGCGAGGATGCGGTAGGCCTCGCGCAGCGGCGTGCGCGAGACGCGCAACCGCTCGCACAGGTCGCGCTCGTTGAGCCAGACCCCGGGCACCAGCGTGCCGTCGATGATCAATTGCCGCAGCCGCTCGGCGACCACCGCGGCCAGCGTGGGATGCGCGATCGCGAGCGGGTCGTCGCCCTCTGCCGACAGGCCGGCGGCGGCTGTCGCAGGACCGGTGCGGCGGCCGCGTTCGCCGCCCGCGCGAGCCTGCGGCAGGTCCGGTGCCAGCATTGCCGGGGCGTCTTGCGCCGGATGTTCCGGGTAAACCATGGGCGATGCGTCCTTTGTGAGAGGCGTGGATTTGGGATATGGTATACCAAATCAACGATGCGACAAGACAACCGGCTCGCCGCCTCGTCAGTCCACCTGCCAGGAGCGCCTTCGATGACCGTGATGCCCGCTTCCGATTCTTCCGTCCCCCCACAAGACAGCGCCGACGACAGCCCCGTGCTGACGATCCGCGACGGCGCCATCGCGACCGTCGTGCTCAATCGCCCCGCCAAGCTCAACGCGATGACGCTGTCGATGTGGCAGCAACTTGGCGACGCCTTCCGCGCGCTCTCCGCCGATGACAGCGTGCGCTGCGTGATCGTGCGCGGCGCCGGCGAGCGGGCCTTCTCGCCCGGCAACGATATCGGCGAGTTCGCCCAGGCGCGCTCGAACAAGGCGCAGGCCACCGCCTACGGCAAGGTCATGCACGCCACCGCCCAGGCGCTGCAGGACTGCCGGCACCCGGTGGTCGCGCAGATCCATGGCATCTGCGTGGGCGGGGGGCTGGAGATCGCGGCGATGGCCGACATCCGCATCTGCGGCCAGGGCAGCCGTTTCGGCGCGCCGATCAAGAACCTCGGGCTGGTGATGGCCCATGCCGAGATGGCGCCGCTGATCCGGCTGATCGGCGAGTCGCGCACGCTCGAACTGCTGTTCGAAGGCAGGATCGTCGGCGCCGACGAGGCGCATGGCATGGGCCTGGTGTCGCGCGTGGTGCCCGACGACCGGGTCGCCGCCGAAGCGGCCGCGACCGCGCAGCGCATCGCCAGCGGCGCGCCGCTGGTGGCGCGCTGGCACAAGAAGTTCGCGCGCCTGCTGGCGGCCGGCACGCCGCTGGGCGACCGCGAGCGCGACGAGGCCTTCGACTGCTTCGACACCGAGGACTTCCGCACCGGCTATCGCGCCTTCCTCGCCAAGCAGACGCCCGAGTTCCACGGCCGCTGAGCGGCATCCACATCGAAGGACGGTGATGGCATCCCCCATGCAATCCGATCGCTCTCCCCCGGCCGGCGCGCTGTCCGGCATGCGCGTGCTCGAACTGGCGCAGATCATGGCCGGCCCGACCTGCGGCATGATGCTGGCCGACCTCGGCGCCGACGTGATCAAGATCGAGAAGACCGACGGCGGCGACGATGCGCGCGGCTATCAGGATCCGCGCATCAACGGCGTGTCGGCGCCCTTCCTGATTCTCAACCGGAACAAGCGCGCGATCGCGCTGGACCTGAAGACGCCCGAAGGCAGGGAGGTGCTGCTGCGGATGGTGCGCGATGCCGACGTGCTGATCGAGAACTTCCGCAAGGGCACGATGGAAAAGCTGGGGCTGGGCTACGACGTGCTGTCGGACATCAACCCTGGCCTGATCTATTGCGCGATCTCGGGCTATGGCCGCACCGGCCCGGCCGCCGACAAGGGCGGCTTCGACCTGATCGCGCAGGGCTATACCGGCCTGATGAGCATCACCGGCGAGGAAGGCGGCCCGCCGCTGCGCACCGGCAACTCGATCGCCGATATCAATGCCGGCATCCTGGCCGCGGTCGGCATCCTGGCCGCGTATCAGCACAAGCAGAAGACCGGGCGCGGCCAGATCGTCGAGACCTCGCTGATCGAGGCCGGGCTGCAGCAGTTGTACTGGCATGCGGCGATCCATTTCGCCACCGGCGAATCGCCGGGGCCGAGCGGCTCGGCGCATGTGCTGGCGACCCCGTACCAGGCCTTTCCGACGCAGGACGGGCACATCATCGTCGGCGGCGCCAACGAGAAGAACTGGGAGCGGATCGCGCAGGTGCTGGGGCGGCCCGAGTGGCTGACCGATCCGCGCTATCGGCGCAACTCGGACCGCATGCGCCACCGCGACACGCTGCTGCCGGCCATGGCGGCGATCCTGCGCACGAAGCCTTCGGCAGAGTGGCTGGCTGCCTTCGACGCGGCCGGCGTGCCGGCGGGCCCGGTGCATTCGATCGGCGAAGCGCTGTCGCACCCGCAGACGCTGGCGCGCGAGATGGTGGTCGAGCAGCAGCATCCCGAGGCTGGGCCGGTCAAGAGCATCGGGCTGCCGATCAAGCTGTCGGAGACGCCCGCGCGGTATGTACGGCCTTCGCCGCGGCTGGGGGAGGATACGCGGGCGTTGCTGGCAGAGTGTGGGTATGGGGAGGCGGAGATTGCCCGGATGCTGAGGGCCGGTGTGGTTCGGGACGTTACCGGGGCGGAGGGTTAGCGAGCGCTGCCTGCCCTCTCCCCCGCCCCTCTCCCGCACGCGGGAGAGGGGAGAAAACCAGCGCGGAGGGTCGACGCGCTCAGGGTGTTCTCCCTCTCCCCCGCCCCTCTCCCGCAAGCGGGAGAGGGGAGAAAACCCGCGCGGCAGGACGCGCTCAGGGTGTGCTCCCTCTCCCCCTCAGGGGGAGAGGGTCGGGGAGAGGGAGGTGGTTTCGCTTCCAACGCCCCCCTCAAACCACCGCCTCATCCTCCCGCCGCGCCCCTCCCTCGCCTGTCAGGAGCTCATCCTCCTCCGCCGCCTCGTCCGGCCAGCTGCGGCTGACCATCCATTCGTACAGCGTCGGCAGCACGATCAGCGTCAGCAGGGTCGCGGTGATCAGCCCGCCGATGATCACGATCGCCAGCGGACGCTGCGTCTCCGAGCCGATCGCGCGGGAGACCGCCATCGGGAACAAGCCAAGCATTGCCAGCAGCCCGGTCATCAGCACCGTACGCAGTCGGTCCATCGACCCCACCAGCACCACCTGGCGCAGCGGCAGTCCCTGTTCGCGCAGCTGGTTGAAGTAGGTCACCATCACCACGCCATTGAGCACCGCCTGGCCGAACAGCGCGATAAAGCCGATCGCCGCCGATACCGACAGCGGAATGCCGGTCAGGAACAGAGCGAACACGCCGCCCACCAGCGCGAACGGAATATTCGACAGGATCAGCGTCGCGCTCTTGATCGACTTGAAGGCCTGGAACAGCAGCAGGAAGATCAGCAGCACCGACAGCGGCACGACGATCGACAGCCTTGCCATCGCGCGCTGCTGGTTCTCGAACTCGCCGGACCAGCCGATCTTGACGTCGTCGGCGCGCACGTTCTTCGCCACCAGCGCCTGCATGTCCTTGACGACGCTGCCCATGTCGCGGTCGTGGATGAAGACGCCGATCGACGTGGTGCGCTGGCCGTTCTCGCGGCTGATATTCATCGCGCCCGATGCCGCATGGAAATGCACCAGCTGCGACAGCGGCACCTGCGCGCCCTCGGCTGTCTGCATCAGGATGTTCGGCAGGTTCGGCAGCTCGCGTTCGCCGGGCGCCAGCCGCACCACCACGCTGAAGTGCCGCTCGCCCTCCCACAGCTCGGTGGCCGCCTTGCCGGCCAGCGCCGTCTCCATCAGGTCCTGCACGTCGGCCACGTTGATGCCGTAGCGCGCCGCCTGGGCCCGGTCAAAGTCGAGCACGTACTGCGGCAGCTCGCCGTCGCGGTCGATGAAGGCCCGCATCACGCCCGGCACCGTCTGCACGTTGGCGAGGATCTGGTCGGCGACGCGCTTGTTCTGCTCGAGGCTGTCGCTCTGCACCTTGATGACGATCTGGCCCTTGATCTGCGAGATGCTCTCGAGGATGTTGTCGCGCACCGGCTGCGAGAAATTCGGCTCGATGCCGGGCAGCTTGCGCAGGTTGGCGTTGATCTCGCCGATGATGCGCCGCTTGTCGAAGCCGCGCCGCCATTCTGCTTCCGGCTTCAGGTCGACCAGGATCTCGACCGTATTGATCAGCTTCGGATCGGTGCCGTCGTCCGGTCGGCCGACCTTAGAGATGGTCGACTTGACCTCCGGCGTCAGCCGGATCGTGCGGCGCAACCTGGCCGCCTGCTCGCGCGCCTCGTCGGTCGACACCGAGGCCGGCAGGTCGAAGCTGACCCACATCGCGCCCTCGTCGAGCTCGGGCAGGAATTCGCTGCCGAGCAGCTTGCCGACGCCGGCGGTCGCCACCAGCAGCGCCACCGCGCTGGCCACCACCGCGCGCTTGTGGTCCAGCGCCCACGCCAGCATCGGCGCATAGGCGCGCTTGCACAGCCGCACCACCGTGTTGTCGTGATGGGCGATGTCCTTCTTCAGCAGCAGATAGCACAGCAGCGGCACCAGCGTCAGCGACACGATCAGCGAGCCGACCAGCGCGCCCGTGACCGTGTATGCCATCGGCGCGAAGATCTTCCCTTCGTGCCGTTGCAGCGTGAAGATCGGCAGGTGCGCGGCGATGATGATCACCATCGAGAACACCGTGGGCCGGCCGACCTCGGTGACGGCACGCGCGATCGCCTGCAGCCGTGCGCGGCTGTCGCGGATCTTCTGCTCCTTGAGCTCGCCCAGCCGCTTGAAGATGTTCTCGACCACGATCACGGCGCCGTCGACGATGATGCCGAAGTCCATCGCGCCGAGCGACAGCAGGTTGGCCGGAATGCCGACCCAGGTCAGGCCGAGGAACGTCGACAGCAGCGCCAGCGGAATCACCAGCGCGACGATCGCCGCGGCGCGCACGTTGGCCAGGAACAGGTACAGCACCGCCATCACCAGCAGCGCGCCCTCGACCAGATTGCCGAACACGGTGTGCAGCGTCTTGTCGATCAGGTCGGCGCGATCGTAGTACGGCACGATCTCGACGCCGCGCGGCAGGATCTGCTCGTTGAGCTGCGCGATCTTCGCCTTCAGCGCGGTCAGTACCTCGGATGGGTTCTCGCCCTTGCGCATCACGACGATGCCCGAGACGATGTCCTCCTCGTCGTCCTGCGCCATCAGGCCCTGGCGCGGCGCGGCGCCGACGCGCACCTCGGCGATGTCCTTGACCAGGATCGGCGTGCCGTTGACCTCGGACACCACCACGTTGGCGATATCGGCCGAGCTGCGAAAGCTCCCCAGCGAGCGCAGCAGATACTGCTGGCGCCCCTGCGCGACCGCGCCGCCGCCGGCGTTCGAGTTGCCGCGCTGCAGGGCCTCGAACAGCTGCGCCAGCGAGACATGCGCGTCGCGCATGCGCGCCAGGTTCGGATTGACCTCGTACTGCTTGATGGTGCCGCCGATCGTCACCAGGTCCGCCACGCCGGGCACCTGGCGCAGGTTCTTCTCGACCACCCAATCCTGCAGCGTGCGCAGCTCCTGCGGCATGTGGCCCTTGCCCTTCAGGCGGAAGCGGTAGATCTCGCCGATCGCGGTCGACAGCGGCGCCAGGTCCGGCTGCACGCCGTTGGGCAGATCGACGCCGCGCAGGCGCTCGATCACCTGCTGGCGGGCGGTGACATCGGTGGCCTTGTCGTTGAAGGTCACCATCAGATAGGACAGGCCGAACTGCGTGTGCGAGAACACCCGTACCGAGTTCGGCGTGCCGGCCAGCGCAGTCTCGATCGGGATCGTGACCTGGCGCTCGACCTCCTCGGCCGCGCGCCCCGGATACAGCGTGATCACGTTGACCTGGACGTCCGAGACATCGGGAAAGGCCTCGATCGGCAGGTTCTTGAAGGCCGCCAGGCCGCCGGCGACGAACAGCGCCAGCCCCATCCAGACGAACAGCTTCTGGTGCAGCGCGAAATGGACGATGCGCGAGATCATGACGCGGCCGGCCTCATCGAGCTTGTTGGCGCAGCGCGGCCTGCGTCGCGCTCGCGTCGCGCAGGATGTCCTGCAGATAAAGATTGCCGTCGGTCACCACCTGCATGCCGGGCTCGAGCCCGGCCACCACCTCGGTGATACCCGGCAGGCTCGCGCCGACCTTGACCTCGTGCCGCTCGAAGCGATGCGCGTCGACGCGCACGAACACATAGTGATGGTTGTCGGCCAGGAACACCGCCCGGGCCGGCACCGCGATGCCCTCGAAACCCGCGGCCTCGATCCGCGCGGTGACGAACATCTCGGCCTTCAGCTTGCGCTCCGGGTTCGGCACCGATAAACGTACCTTGATGCTGCGCGCGGCCGGATCGACATAGTCCGCGATCTTGACCACCTTGGCGGGAAAGGACTCGCCCGGATAGGCGGCCGAAGTCAGCGTCACGCTGCCGCCCGGGCGGAACAGCGCCAGATCGGCCTCGGCCGCATCGAGCTGCGCCCATAGATCGGACGGATCGGTCAGCAGGAACAGCGGCGCGGCCGGCGGCTGGTCGGGCCGCAGCTGCATGCCGGGGTTCAGATTGCGCTCGACCACCAGGCCGGCGATCGGTGCGCGCAGCGCGAAGCGATCCGAGGCACCAACGCCCACGGCCCCCGGCTTGCCAAGCTCGCCGCCGACCTGCCGCAACGCCGCCTGCGCGCGCTGCAGCTCCGCACTGGCGCGCGCGGCCTCGGCCTGCGCCTGCTCCAGGTCCTTCTGCGCGACGATGCCTGCGCCGAACAGCTCGCGCTGCCGGGCGAGCCCCTTGGACGCCAGCGCCGCATCGGCGGCCGCCTTGCGCGCGTCGGCCTGCGCCGCGCCGAAGTCGGGCGAGGACAGCAGCGCCAGCGGCTGGCCCGTGGCGACGGTGGCGCCGGGCTGCACCAGGATCTCGGCGACGCGGCCGGCGAACGGGCTGCTCACCCGCACGGTGCGGTCCTCGTTCCAGACCAGCCGGCCGGGCAGCGTCAGCACACGCTCGGCGCCGCGCCGCACCGGTTCGGCGGCGATGCCGGGCAAGGACTTGACCGTATCGGGGAACACGACCGCCGCACCTTCGACGCGCGGCGACTCGGACTCCGGTTCGGCCTTCCGGCCGCATGCGGTCAGGCTCAGCAGCGCGCCGAGCAGGACGATCGTCAACAGGGAACGGAGGGACATGGCGACGGGGATCAGGGGGTCAGGGGTCAGGGGTCAGGAGATCGGGAAAGCCGGACGCGGCCGGCTAGTGGACGGAAAGGTAGGGTGTGACGTCTTGCAGCGGCAGGTCGGCAGAGCGCGTCGCTGCATCGCTCACCGCGGCATCCTCGGTGCGCGTGGCGGCCAGATAAGCGGACAGCGCCTTGGCATAGTCGCCCCGCGCCTGCGCGGCATCGAGCCGGGTCTGGCGCAGTGCGCGGCGCGCATCGAGCAGTTCGAGCACGCCGATCGCGCCCTTGCCGAAGGCGAACTCGGCATCGGCGGCGACGCGCTCGGCAGCGGGCAGCACCGCCTCGTCGATCTGGCGCAGCGATTCGCGCGCGGCATCGAGCGCCGCGCGCAGCCGGCCGACCTCGTTGCCGGCTGCCAGCAGCACGCGATTGCGCTCGTCCAGCGCCGCGTAGTAATCGACCTCGGCACGCTGGGCCTCGCCGCCGTAGCTGTGACGGACATACAGCGGGATGCTGACGAACACGCCGAAGCTGTTGCCGCTGCCCTGCTGGTTGGTGGCCGAGACCGGATAGCGCTCGGCCTGCGCGCCGACGGTCACGTCCGGCACACGTCCGGCACGCGCCAGTTCGCGCGCCGCCGCGGCGGCGTCCAGGCGCGCCTGCGCCGCGGCGACATCGGGCCGTGCCTGCAGCGCCTGCTCGTCGAGCGTGGGCACCGATTCGGCAAGGCCAGGCCATTGCGGCGACAGCACGACGTCTTGCAGCGTGCCCGGGATGCCGATGCGCTGCGCCAGCTCGGCCAGGTCGCGCTGATGGTCGGCGCGCGCGTCGCGCCAGTCCGCGCGGGCGCGCAAGGCGTCGAGCTCGAGCCGGGTCACGTCGGCGCGCGCCAGGTCGCCGGCCTTGTAGCGGGTCTTGTTGGCCTGCTCGGTGCGCTCGTACAGCGTCAGCGTCTGCGTCAGCACGTCGACGCGCTGCTGGCTGACCGCCGCTTCGATGAAGGCCTGCTCCAGCGCGGCGATCTGCTGCACGGTGGCCGCCCGCACCTGCCGGCCCGCCGCCACGTTGGCCGCCTGCGCCGTCTTGATGCGCAGCCCCGCCTTGTTGGCGGTCTCGATCACCTGGTCGATGCGCACCGTCGAATCGACGGTCTTGTTGCGCCAGCTGCCGGCGCCGACACCGGCATGCGGGTTGATGTTCTCCACGCCGAGGCTGAGCACCGGGTTGGGACGCTGCCCGGCGATCTGGATATCGGCCTCGCTGGCCTGCACGGCACGGCGTGCCGCGATCAGGTCCGGATTGCAGCGCAGCGCCAGCGAGCGCGCCTCGGACAACGTCAGCGTCGCGCCCGCGGTGGGCGCATGGCATTCGCCATCCGGCTGCTGTGCGACGACAGCGGGCGGCGGAGCCGCGGTGGCGAAGCGGGCCGACGCGCCGAGCACCATCGACGCGGCGATCGATGCGAGCAGCAGACGGAGGTGGGCACAGCGATGACGACGGACATGCACGATGACAGGCTCGGTTCAGGCAACGCAGACACGAAGCGCGCCGGCAACGCCGGCGCAACGCGACCGTGCGGCCGGCGCTGTTGGCGCTGTTGGCGCTGTATCAGCCGGCCCGGCACGATCTCCGGCGGCATTGGAGCGAAGTCGGATTTCAATCGGCTTTCAAGATCTTGACGATTAGCTTGCAGCGAGCGATTCCGAGGGAATGCCCTGACATCGATCGTGTATGCGATGCGCCCATGTTTTATGATCGATACTTTTGCGCCGGCCGCCGTGGTGGCAGCGCGCCATCCTCGAAGCCCAAACCGATGCCCGATATTCCGCTGCTCCCCGCGCTGTTGACCTTCCTTCTTGGCGGTGCGCTCGGCGCAGTCGGCGGGCTCTTCGGCATCGGCGGCGGGCTGATTGCGATCCCGGCGCTGGGCCTGCTCTATGGCATGGACCAGCAACTGGCGCAGGGCACGGCCCTGGTGATGATCGCGCCCAATGTGCTGATCGGCTTCTGGCAGTACCGCCGCCGCGCCGATATCGCGCTGCGCACCGCGCTCGTGCTCGGGCTGTCGGCGGTGCTGGCCACCTATGTCGGCGCGCGGCTGGCGACGGAGATGGACCCGGTGCTGCTGCGGCGGATCTTCGCGCTGTTCATGATCGGCATGGCCGTCTATTTCCTGTGGCGGCTGTTGCCCGGACGCGCGGTCACGGCGCAGCAGAACCGGCTCTCGCCGCGCTGGATTCCGGCGGTGGGCGTGGTCGGCGGCGCGTTTTCGGGGTTCTTCGGCGTGGGCGGAGGCGTGATCGCCGCGCCGGCGCTGGTCGGCCTGTTCGGCTTCCGGCAGGCGGCGGCGCAAGGACTGGCGCTGGCGCTGGTCACGCCGGGCGCGGTGGTCGCGCTGGCGACCTACGCGCAGGCCCGCCACGTCGACTGGGCCAGCGGCATCCCGCTGTCGCTCGGCGGCATGCTGACGATTTCATGGGGAGTCGCCCTCGCGCATCGGATGCCGGAGCGCCATCTGCGCGCGTGGTTCTCGGTCTGCCTGATCGCGACCGCGGTGGTGATGCTGGTGCGGGGCTGACGACCTTGCGCCGCCGGTGCGGCGATCCGCGCGATGCCCTGCCGCGCTAGATCTTGCGGAACACCACGCTGAAGTTATTGGCCGGCATCGGCACCGCTTCCTCGAAGCGCAAGCCGACGCTGTCGCCCAGCGCGATCACCGCCTCCATATCGCGCACGCCCCATGAGGCATCGCTCGCGCGCAGCTGCTCGTCGAAGATCGCGTTGCTCGGCGCCGTATGTTGGCCCCCGCGGCGATAGGGTCCATAAAGAACCAGCACGCCCCCGATCGGCAACAGCCGCGCCGCCCCGCCGAACAACGCTTCGACCGCCTGCCACGGCGCGATATGGATCATGTTGATGCAGACGATGGCATCGGCGCGTTCGATACCCCAGTTCGCTTGACGTACATCGAGCGCCAGCGGCGCGCGCAGATTCGGCAAACCCGCTTCGGCCGCCCATCCGGCAATCGACGCCCGCGCACCGGCATCCGGATCGCTGGGCTGCCACGTCCAGTCGGGATTGGCGGCGGCGAAGTGCCGGGCATGCTGGCCGGTCCCGCTGGCAATCTCGAGAATGGTGCCGGCGGGCGGCAGGACGCGCCGCAGCACCTCCAGAATCGGTTCGCGGTTGCGTTCGGCGGCGGGGGCGATGCGGCGGTGGTTGGGATGGGGGGGATTCATGGTCGTTGGGACGCGGTGCGTTGAGGCAAGGCTCACAGCGTACCAGCAAGCCCTCACGTCATTCGATGTTGCATGCCTTACCAGCCGGAAGCCCCAAGACGGTCTCGTGATCCAGCATGCAGCGGCGCTGCGATACACTGGCCCCGCCGTAGCCATTTCCCCGCTGTTGCCGCCTTGCCCACCTATACCCTCTCCGCTCCCGTTCACGCCGAATTCGATATTCGCAAGAGCCGCTTCCTTGCGGTTGCCCTGCCGGTCGCCGACCGCGACGAGGCGATGCGCGTGGTGCAGTCGCTGCGCGCCGAGCACCCCACCGCGACGCATGTCTGCTGGGCGCTGCTGGCCGGCGGGCAGTCCGGCATGTCGGACGATGGCGAACCGTCGGGCACCGCGGGGCGGCCGATTCTCGAAGTGCTGCGCCATCACGAACTCGATGGCGTGCTGGCCGCGGTGGTGCGCTACTACGGCGGCATCAAGCTCGGTGCCGGCGGGCTGGTGCGCGCCTATACCGACGCGATCGCCGCCGCGCTGAAGACGGCCGAACGCGTCGAGCGCATCGCCTATGCGAACCTCGCTGTCGAGGTCGACTATGCCGACGAGGCGCGGGTGCGGCGCTGGCTGGATCAGACCGGCCATGCGCTGGCCGACAGCGCCTATGGGTCCACCGCCAAGCTGGTGGTGAGGCTGCCCGCCAGCGAGGTGGAAGCCGCGCGCGCGGCGCTGCGCGACGCCACGCATGGGCGCGCGCAGTTCCCCCGCATGGACCAGGACGACGAGGCACGGCGATGAGCGAGGCATCGAGCAAGCCGATGAGCGGACCGAGCAGCGGGCCGAACGGCGGACCGAACGGCGAACCGAACGGCGAGCCGGACAGCGCATCGCCGCTGCGCGTGCGTATCGCACCATCGGGGCTGGCGTTCGCGGCCGAGCCGACGCAATCGATCCTGGAAGCCGCCCTGCGCGCCGGCATTCGCTTGCCCAGCTCATGCCGCAATGGCACCTGCCGCGCCTGCCTGTGCCGGCTGGCATCCGGCAGCATCCGCTACCGCGTCGAATGGCCGGGATTGAGTCCCGACGAGAAGGACGAAGGCTATCTGCTGCCTTGCGTGGCCTGCGCGCAATCCGATCTGGACATCATCGCGCCCGGCGCGCGGCGGCAGGACTGAGCCGGCCACACTCAGGCGACCGCGCGCCTTCGTACGGGCGCCGGCGCGACCGCGGCAAAGAACGCCCACGCGATCCGCAGCGCATCGGGTCCCGCCGGATCGGCGTAGGCCTGACTGGCCGCGCCGCCGCTCCACGCATGGCCCAGCCCTTCGACGCGCACCAGCCGGACATAGAGCCTGCCGTCCCGGCGCCAGTCATGCACCGCAACCGGGCGGCGCTCTCCGCGCCGCAGCAGGCGCACCGATGGCTGGGCCGCGGCGGCCGGCAACGCGCCCGGCGTCGACAGCGACAACCACAGCGTCGCGCTGGCGATGGCGTTGTCGTAGGCCACCACATGGTCGGCATCGCCATGGATCAACAGCAGTGGCGGCGGCATCCGGCCGCGCAATTGCAGCCGCAGCGCCTGCAGTTGCGCGGCGGTGTGCCCGCTCAGCGAGCCGCGCATCACCCGGCCGGCCTGCGTGGCATTGCGTGCCAGATGCGGTGCCGCGCCCGAGTGCGAACCGACGGCGACGAAGCGGTCGGGATAGCGCAGCGCCAGCATCAAGGCCATCGCGCCACCGGCGGAGAGGCCGAGCAGATGCACGCGGTCTGCCTGCACCGGATGCGTGCGGCAGGCATGGTCGATCATCCCCATCAACAGACCGGCCTCCGCCGCGGCCTGCGCTTCGCCGCGGAACCAGTTCCAGCAGCGATGCGCATTGGCGCGCGAGGACTGTTCGGGCAGCAGCACGATGCAGCGGCGCGCCCGCGCCAGCGCCGCCACCCGCGTGCAGGCGGCGAAGCTGGCGGCATCCTGTCCGCAGCCATGCAGCAGCACCAGCAAGGGCGCGGGCCGCGCTGCGCCGACGCCGGGCGGGATGAACAGCCGATAGTGGCGCTGCGCCAGCGGGCCGAAGCCCCAGACGCCCTCCTGCCACCGACCGCCGCCACGGCTCGTCGGCGCCGGCACCGGCGAGGTGACACCGGACAGCACGCGCCGCGCTTCCTTGCCTTGATGCGCGGCCTGCGTGACGGAATGCGCCACCGTATTGGCAACGGTGCGCGCGACCGACTTGGTGACGGTGCGTGCGACTGCGCGCTGCATCTGCTGCATCTGGCGGGCAGCGGTCTTGCCAAGCTTGGCCCAGGGATTGACGGTGCGGCGGCGGCGTGGGGTCGGCATCGGTCAGCCTTGCGCTTTACGCTTTGCGGTCCGCGGGTCGGGACCGAGGACCATTATGCGGCATGCCAGGGTCGGGCATGCCGATGCGTTGCCCCACCCCGGCGCGCGCTCAATGCCAGCCGCGCCAGGCCAGATCCGCCCCGAGCAACAGCAGCCCGACGAAGAACAGCCGCCGGAACAGCGCCGCGCTGATCCGGTTGCGCAGCTTCTGGCCCAGCCACATGCCGGCCAGCGCGGGGACCAGCGTCGCCAGCGAGGCGCCCAGCACCGGCGCGTGCCCCAGCACGCCATGCATCAGCAGATTGATCGCCAGCGCCACGGTCGACACCGTGAACGACAGCCCCAGCGCCTGCACCAGTTCCTCACGCGCGAGGCCCAGTCCCTGCAGATACGGCACGGCCGGAATCACCAGCACGCCGGTCACCGCGGTGATCGCACCGGTGGCCAGGCCGATCAGCGGCGCCAGCCAGCGCTCATGGGCCGCAGGCACGCGCAGCTGCCACGACGACAGCCCGACCGCGGCATAGGCGATCAACGCGATGCCGAGCGCCGCCGTGGCCTGCTGCATCGCCGACGGCGGCGCCAGCGCGCCGGCGACCAACGTGCCGGCGACGATGCCGACCAGCATCGGCCAGAGCCGCATCACCAGCGCACCGAAGCGCGGGCCGGCGGCGAGCTGCACGACGTTGGTCACCATCGACGGCGCGACCAGCAGCGCGGCCGCCTGCATCGGCGGCATCACGAGTCCGAGCAGGCCGACGGCGACCGTCGGCAAGCCGAGCCCGACCACACCCTTGACGAAGCCGGCGAGCAGGAAGGTCAGGCCGATAAACAGCGCTTGCGTGACGAGCGTGTGCGAATCCATGCCCCGCCCTCACTGACCGTCGGCCGCGGCATCGTGCACCGCGCGGCTGTCGCCGGGCGCCTGCTCGCGCCGATGCATGCCGTAGTCCCGCAGCACCTGCGCCACGCGCAGCCGGTAGTCGGAGAACACGCCGCCGCGGCCCGCAGCCTGCGCATGGCGGTGTTCGACCGTATTGCGCCAGGCCTGCACCGCCGCCTCGTCGCGGAAGAACGACAGCGACAGCACCTTGCCGGGCGTGCTCAGGCTCTGGAAACGCTCGACGGAAATAAAGCCGTCGATGGCCTCGAGCGTGGGGCGCAACTGCGCGGCGATATCGAGATAGGCGTCCTTCTGCCCGGGGGCGAATTCGACTTCAAAGATCACGGCAATCATCGGGGCGTCCTTGGGTTGCTTTTTGGGTGTTGTGCGGCAATCGGTGTCAGAGGAAATGCGGGATACGCGCGTTCAGCGACGGTCGATAACGATACGCCTGCGCCAGCGCGGCCGGCTCGATGCCGCGCGCCAGCAGCGCGGCCACGGTGGCTTCTGCCAGCGTCGCGGCCAGCGCATCGCCCGGACATCGATGCGCACCATGGCCGAAGGTCCAGCTGCGCTCGCCAGGATGGGCCGGCGCGCTCGCCGAGGCAGTGGCCGCGGCACCGGCTCCCTCGGCTTGCGATGCGGCGGCCGCGGCAAGCAGCACCAGGATGCCATCGCCGCGCCGCAGCGGCACGCCGCACACGCGCGCGTCCTCGGCCAGGAAGCGGCGCGTGTTGTGGATCGGCGGATCGGCCCGCAGCACGCGCGCCACTGTCGCGCGCAGATCGTCGGCCGCGGCGGCATCGCGCGCGAGCCACAGCAGCGTATTGCCGATCAGCCCGGCCGTCGCCTCGCAGCTCTGCACCATCAGCCCCAGCTGGTTGGCGCCGATCGCATCGTCGTCGACACCGGCCGCGCGCGCGTGTTCGCGCAGCGCCCGCGTCCACGGCGTATCGGCACACGGCAGCATCTGCAGCGATGCCGCCGCCTCGATGCCGGCCGCGATCTCGGCCGAACCCGCCAGCTGCGACATTGCCGCGGCGAAGCTGGCGATCTGCGTGGCGATCCGGCCGGCGGTGGTTTCGTCATCGCCGGCCGTATACCCCAGCAAACCGGCGAGCGCGATCACCGGCAGCGCGCTGCTCCAGCGGTTCGCCGTGGCGGCGGGATCGCGCGCCACCGGCAAGAGACGCGCCCATGCCGATGCCGCGGCGCGCACGTCGTTCAGGTCCAGCGTCGCCAACTTCCGTTGCAGCACCGCCTTCAACAGTGCTTGGTCCTGACCGTCGTTCATCCGGATCAGCCGCGCGAACAGGGTGCCGGCGGGCGACTGCGCGAGCGGCGGCGGCACCGGCTGTCCCGGCGGCCGCACCCGGCACGCCGGATGCGACAGCACCGCCGCCACCTCGGCCGGGCCGGCGGCGACCCACAGCATCAGCATGGCGTCGCGGTGAAACGGCTGCACGCGTGCGAGTTCGCGATAGTAGGGGTAGGGGTCGGGATGGGTCGCGGCCGCCAGCGGATCGGGAGGCGGCTTCGTCGGGTCCAGGGTCATCGGGTTCAAGGCGGGCTTCAAGGCGAGCTTCGGGCCGAGCTTCAAGGCGGCTTCACACCGAACGGCGCAAGGTTGATATCGGCAAGTATCGGCCTATACTGCGATCGTTGTTTCACCGTGGAATGAACTATGGAATACGCCCCAAGCATCAGTCAGTTGGCCGGCCTGCTCGCGGACCCGGGCCGCGCCGCGATGCTGTGGGCATTGATGGACGGCAGCGCAAGACCGGCCGGCGAGCTCGGGCTGATCGCCGGGCTGTCGGCCTCGTCGACCAGCGGCCATCTGGCTCGGCTGGCCGAGGGCGGCCTGCTGGCGGTCGAGACGCACGGGCGCAATCGCTATTACCGGCTGGCCGCTCCCGAGATCGGCGTGGCCATCGAGGCGCTGGCCGCGGCCTCGCAGGCGAGCCGCCCGCCGCGCCTGCGTGCGGTGCCGCCGTCGCGCACCGCGCCGGCGACGCTGCGCCACGCGCGCACCTGCTACGACCACCTGGCCGGCGAACTCGCGGTGGACCTGTTCGCGCGCATGTCGCGTTCGGGCTGGATTCTCGTGCGGGACAGCGCGGTGGAATTGTCCGAGCACGGGGCGCACGGCATGGTGCGACTGGGCGTGGATCTCGAAGGCGCGCGCCGCAAGCGCAGGCAGTTCGCCTGCACCTGCCCCGACTGGAGCGAACGCAAGCCGCATCTGGGCGGCGCGCTGGGCGCGGCCTTGCTGGACGCGATGCTGCAACGGCGCTGGATCGAACGCACGCCATCGTCGCGCGCGCTGCGGGTGACGCCGCGCGGCCTGCGGGAGATCGGACAGCTGGCGCACTAGCGACAACCCGGTCGGCACACTGGACCGGCACACGGAAGCGGGAGGGCTGAGCGTGAATGGAGTAATCGACGACGAGTCCCGCCAGGCGGTCGAACGGCTGCTCGGCATGATCAACTTCGACGATGGCGCGATGGTCGACAAGCAGCTGGCGCTGCTCGACGAGGCGCTGGAGGAAGCCGACGATACGGTCGAAGGCACCGAACTGCTGTCGGTGGTGCAGGACGTGGTCGACTGGGAAGCGGGCTTCCAGGTCGAACAGAGCGACACCGCGACCTTTATCGATTGCCTGAACCAGCTGGCGGCGCGCGTCGCGCTGGTGCTCGATTGGGGCGTGGACGACCCCGAGGACGAAGACTTCCTCGGCAGCATCACCGTCCCCGAACTGATGGAGCAGGCGCACGAGCAGTTGCGCGCGGCCGGCATCACGCTATGGCACTGGGAGATCGGCTCGGGCGTCTACGCGGGCTGGATCGCGCGCGCCGAGGACGATGACGAGATCCTGGCGATCGGCGAGACGCTGGGCGTCGAACTGCGGACCGGCGATCAGCCTTTCTGACCGGGGCCGCCGGACCTTCATGCCTTGATATCGGCTTCGGTGCCGGCCCTGGCCTCGGCCTTGGTGTCCGTCTTTCCCGCGCGCCGTGCCCCACGCGCCGGCGCCGGGGCACCCAGCGTGTTTTCCATCACGTCCAGCAACGCCCGGACCGCGGCGGGCATCAACTTGCGCGCGGGCATCAGCACATAGACCTTCAGCGGCGACGACGCATAGGCCGGCAGCACGCGCACCAGCTGCCCCTGGCGGACATGCTCCTCGACGAACTTCGGCGAGAGCCGCGTCACGCCCAGCCCGTCGGTCGCGGCCTTGAGCCGGATCTCGGCGTTATGCGTGCGAATGCGCGGATCGACCGGCAGCACGGCCACCTCGGCGCCTTCCTGCACGAATTCCCAGCGGCGGTCGTCGGCATTGCCGATCACGGGCCAGCCGTTCAGATCGCCGGGCGAGCGCGGCAGCCCGCGCGCCTGGATCAGCGACGGCGCGGCATAGAAGGCGCGCTCGACCAGCACCACGCGCTTGCTGGCAAACGAACTGTCGTGCAGCGTGGTGTTGGTCATCACGAAGGCCAGGTCGTAGCCGTGCTTGAGCAGGTCCGGCTGGTCCCAGGTGACGTCGATCTGCACCTTCAGGTTCGGATGCAGCGACAGCAGGCGCGACAGGCTCGGGGCCAGATGCTGCGAGCCGACCTCGTACGGCGTGGCGATCCGCAGCGTGCCGCTGACCTGCTCGCTCGCCGAGGCGGCCTCGGCGCTGATCTCGCGCAAGGCGGCGAAATGCGGCGCGACGCGTTCGTACAGGCGCTGGCCCTGCTCGGTCACGCGCACGCGGCGCGTGTTGCGCTCGAACAGCCGCCCGCCGAGCTGCGCTTCAAGCCGGGCGATCGCTGCGCTCGCGGATGACTTCGGCACCTCGGCCAGTTCGGCCCCATGCGTGAAGGTGCCTGCCTCGACCACGCGGCAGAAGATTTCCCAATCCTTCCATTCGATCGTCTTCATCGTCCCGTTCGCCGGCGCCTGACATGCGGCGCACGGGCGGGATTTTCCCACAGCGCGCGCGGCATCGCTGGCGCGCGGCCTGGTTCGCCATCCCGCTGGCGGCAGGTCAATGCTCGAACAGGATCACCGAACGCGCGAGCTCG
Organism: Cupriavidus sp.; assembly: GCA_031181345.1. Classification (GTDB taxonomy): domain Bacteria; phylum Pseudomonadota; class Gammaproteobacteria; order Burkholderiales; family Burkholderiaceae; genus Cupriavidus. Next base: position 20,004 of record JAPSLC010000034.1, read on the forward strand.
CCGCGCCGCAACTCGTCGAAGGCCTCGTTGATGCGCTCGAGCGGCAGCCGCTGCGCGATCAGCGCATCGAGTTCCAGCCGGCCCGACAGATAGAAGTCCACCAGGCGCGGCATGTCGATCGGGAAGCGGTTCGAGCCCATCATCGAGCCCTGGATGCGTTTCTCGGCGAGAAAGTCGGTGCCCTTGAGCTCGATCTTGACGCCCGGCGGCAGCATGCCGATCACGGTGGCCGCCCCACCCCGGCGCAGCATGGCCCACGCCTGCTCGGCGGTCGCCTTCAGCCCGATCGCTTCGAAGGCGTGATGCACGCCGCCGCCGGTCAGCGTACGCACCGCGTCGACGGGATCGGCCGCGCTGGCGTCGACCACATCGGTGGCGCCGAAGCGGCGCGCGAGCTCGAGCTTGCCGGGCAGCCGATCGATCGCGATGATGCGGCCGGCGCCCGCCAGCGCGGCGGCGTTGATGGTGGCCAGGCCAATGCCGCCGCAGCCGATCACCGCCACGGTGTCGCCCGGCCGCACGCCGGCGGTATGCGCGACCGCGCCGAAGCCGGTGGTCACCGCACAGCCGATCAGCGCGGCGCGGTCCAGCGGCATGTCGCGCCGGATCGCCACCAGCGCATGCTCGTGGATCAGCATCTGCTCGGCGAAGGCCGACAGGTTCAGGAACTGGTTCATCGCCGCGCCGGTGGCGCGCAGCCGCGGCGGCTCGTCTTCGCGCCGGCGCGTATCGGGCGCGACGCATAGCGACAGATGGCCGCTCAGGCAGTGCTCGCAGTGGCCGCAATAGGCCGACAGGCAGGTGATCACATGATCGCCGGGCTTGACCGTGCGCACCTCGGCGCCGACCTGCTCGACCACGCCGGCCGCTTCGTGCCCCAGCACCACCGGCATCGGAAACGGATAGGCGCCGTCGAGGAAATGCAGGTCCGAATGGCAGACACCGACCGCCGCGGTGCGCACCAGCACCTCGCGCGGGCCGGGCTTGTCGATGGCGAGGTCTTCGATGACCAGCGGGGTCCTGGGCTGATGCAGCACGGCAGCTTTCATGGTGTCTCCTTGTTCCGCTTCAACTTGATGAGGCTATCGGGAAGGCCACTGCGACTTTGCGCGCGCCGGCGCATCGGCCGGGACGAGTCCGGCTCGAACCTGCTGGATCTACTGCAGCATGCGCCAGTCGCCCTGCGCTTGCTGCGCCTGTCCGTCGGCCTGGAGTTTGAGCAGATGCGCCAGCAGCGAGCGCTGCGCGACCGGCAGCATGCGCGGCGGCACGTCGTCGTAGACGCGCGGCAGCAGCGTTTCGATCGGCGCCGGCCCCAGCTCGCGCAGCGCATTGACGACCTTGGCCTCGCGATGCTGCCGATGGCGCATCAGCAGCCGGATCGCCTCGCGCGGCCGCGGCATCAGGAAGCCATGGCCGGGCGCGAGCCATTCGAGGTCCTCGTCCAGCAGCGCGGCCAGCGAGGCCAGATAGGCGCGCATGTCGCCATCGGGCGGGCCGATCACCACGGTGGAGCCCTGCATCACGTGGTCGCCGGTAAACAGCAACTTTTCTTCCTCGAGCAGGAAGCACAGGTGGTTGGACGCATGCCCGGGGGTATGCAGCACGCGCAGCGCGATGGCGTCGCCCGGGACATCGGTGTCGCCGAGCACGATGCGCTCGCCGTGTTCGAGCACGCGGTCCGGCGCGAAAGTCGGGTCCTGCCGCTCGGGCCGGCCGGCCAGGCGTCCGAGCACCTGTGCCCCGGTCGCTTCGCGCAGCCGCACTGCGCCCGGCGAATGATCGATATGCGTGTGCGTGGCAAGAATCCAGCGGATCGGTCCCGGCGCCGCGGCCAGCACCGCGCGCTGATGCGCCTCGTCGTCGGGACCCGGGTCGATCACGGCCCATTCGTTGCGCGTGCCGCCGCCGACCAGATAGGTGTTGGTGCCGGGACCGGTCATCGCGTTGCCGTTGTCGGCGGTCACGCGCCAGACCCGTTCGGACAACCGCACCGGCACGCCCGGTTCGAGCGCATAGCGCGCATGGCCGGCGCCGTCGGGATCGATTCGGGCGATCTCGGCATAGGGCGGCTCGTCCGGCTGCACCGGGCGCACGCCCTTGGGCCCATTGGCCAGCCGCGGCATGATCAGCGCGATCTCGCGCAGGCCCTGCGCGTAGTCGAAGCAGGCCTGCGCCGTCGGGAAATGCGCGATCGACGCCAGCATGCGGCGCGTCACGTTGACCAGCGTCATGCCGCTGTCCGGCGCGATCGCCTCCGACGGACGCACCCAGCGATGATCGACCGCCTCGATGCCGTCGTGCATGGCGCTCTGCCCCGGGGGCAGCACCGCGACGAAGAAACGCGTATCGAAACGCTTGGGCAGGCCGGGGGGCGTCAGCCAGTGGCTGATATAGGCCATCTTGTCCATCGCCAGGCGCAGATCGAAGCGGCGGCAGACCTCGGCGATGCCCGGGCCGCCGTAGCGCACCGCCTCGCGCAGCCAGGCCAGCTGCGCGTCGTCGAAGCGTTCGAGCGCGACCATCTCGCCATCGCGCTGGTAGGCGAACAGCAGGCCCGCCTCCTCGCAGCATTCGCGCACGGCGCACAGGTAAAAGTCCAGTCCTCCGGCGGGCAGGCGCAGCCGCGCGCTGGCGGCGGCATCGTCGAGCCCTTCGCACAGGCCGTGCAGCTGGTGGTCCTGCGGATCGAGCGTGCCGCCGGGAAACACATAGGCGCCGCTGCTGCGATCGTCCTGGCGTTCGGGCCGGCGCACCAGCAGCACTTCCATGCCGGCTGCGCCGTCGCGCAGCACCAGCACGCTGGCCGCGTGGCGCAGCGACGGCGCACGCGGGCGCTTCGCTGGTGCGGCAGATGCGGCGCCAGCGGCGGCGTCCGGGGTGGGATTCGATGGATTCATACAGGTCGGAACGGATGGGTGGTCGGCGCGCGGGAACCGCTTGATTGCGGCGCGGGCCGTCATCGGATCGCCCTAGTGTAAGGGCAAGCGTCGCAGCGGTCATGGCGCACTGCGCCAGTGGAGCGCCGTGATGTGCGGTGACCGGCCGCGGCGGTGGGCCAGCTACCCCTGACCCGTCGTCCCCGCTTTCGCGGGAACGACGGGATGGTGACTGGGAAGAGATCAGAACGCTGGCGACGAGGCGGGCGGTCCGCTGGTGTCGGGCGTGCCCGGGCCGCCCGCCGTGCCGGGGCGTCCCGTGCGGGCCATCCGCGCCCGGTCCTCGGCGGCCTCGCGCTGTTCGGCCCCGGTGGCGGACTCGGCCGCCGCATCGCCGCCGGCCTCCTTGCTCTCGTTCATGCGCTGCCGATAGAAACGCCGGATGATCTGCTGCGCCACCGGCAGCCGCCCGCCCACCGGCGCGGGGAAACGCACGATCGCGTCGAGCCGGTCGGTGCCGACCGGTTCGAACATCACGCGCGGCGCGAACTGCGACAGGTCCAGGAAGCGCGTATCGCCATAGCGGCGCAAGCTCTGGCCCGCGGCCTCGAGAAACGGCTCGCAGGCCTGCTGCGCGATGTCGAGCAGCTCCGCCTCGATGCGGTCCGGGTCGCACTGCGCCGCCAGCGGAATGCGCACGGTGTCCAGCGTGTATTTGCCCGCCTGCGAATGGTTGCGCACCGCGACGGTCAGCAGCAGGCTGTTGGGCACCTGCACCGTGAAGCCGGTGAATTGCCGCGTCGGCGCGACTTCGACAAGCGTGGTCGTCAGCGCGTCCATGTCGATGACCTCGCCGGCGTACTGGCCGATCTCGACCAGGTCGCCGAGCTGGAACGGGCGCGCGACCATCCGCATGAACGCGCCGAGAAAGCACATCACCAGCTCCTTGCCGGAGATCATCAGCGCGGCGGCAAAGGCGGCCAGCGAGATCGCGACGCTCTTCAGCTCGGAGACCCAGATGCCCAGCAGCAGCAGGAACGCCACCGCGCCGATCAGGTTGCGCGAGGCCACGGTCCAGGTCCGATAGCTGCGCAGATTGTCGCGATCGGCCAGCTGGCGCGAGACGAAGAAGCGGTTGCTCAGCTTGACCAGCAGCACGCCCATCAGGACGATGAGCACGCTCAGCACGATATGCAGCAGGATGCTGTCGTTGAAATCGAGATTCAGCTTCATGGTGTCGGGACCGCGGCGCTGGCGCACCGCTTGGCCGCGCGGGCAGGGAAGCCACGATTCTACCGAGTTGGCGACCCGGCTATCCCGCCGGCGGGTTTTCTTATAGGATGCCGCCCCATTGCTGGCCTTCCTGTGTTCACCATGACCGCTTCCCACCAATCGCGCGGCGCCGCCGCCGACACCGCTGCCGGTGCCGCGCCCGCGACCTTGCAGCGCAAGCTGCGGGCCCGCCATCTGAGCATGATCGCCATCGGCGGCTCGATCGGCACGGGGCTGTTCGTCGCCTCCGGCGCGACCATCGCCCAGGCCGGCCCGGGCGGGGCGCTCGCCGCGTATCTGCTGATCGGCGCGATGGTCTACTTCCTGATGACGAGCCTCGGCGAACTGGCCGCCTATATGCCGGTGTCCGGCTCGTTCTCGACCTACGGCTCGATGTATGTCGAGGAGGGCTTCGGCTTCGCACTGGGCTGGAACTACTGGTACAACTGGGCGGTGACGATCGCGGTGGAACTGGCCGCGGCGCAGCTGGTGATGCAGTACTGGTTCCCCGATACGCCGGGCATGCTGTGGAGCGCGCTGTTCCTGGCGGTGATGTTCGGCCTGAACGCGATCTCGGTGCGCGGCTTCGGCGAGGCCGAATACTGGTGCTCGCTGGTCAAGGTGGTGACCGTGATCGCGTTCATCGCCATTGGCACGCTGATGATCTTCGGCATCCTGCGCGGCGACGTGCCGGCGAGCCTGGCCAACCTGACCCTCGGCGACGCGCCGTTCGTCGGCGGCCTGCCGGCGATGATCGGCGTGGCGATGATCGCCGGGTTCTCGTTCCAGGGCACCGAGCTGATCGGCGTCGCCGCCGGCGAATCGGCCGACCCGGCGCGCAATATTCCGCGCGCGGTGCGGCAGGTGTTCTGGCGCATCCTGCTGTTCTATGTGCTGGCCATCGCGGTGATCGGCGTGCTGATTCCCTATACCGATCCGAGCCTGCTCAAGAGCGATGTGCAGACCATCGGCGTCAGCCCGTTCACGCTGGTGTTCCGCAATGCGGGGCTCGCCTTCGCCGCCGGCCTGATGAACGCGGTGATCCTGACGGCGGTGCTGTCGGCCGGCAACTCCGGCATGTATGCCTCGACGCGGATGCTCTACAACCTGGCCACCGAGGGCCGGGCGCCGCGCGTGTTCGCGCGGCTGACGCGCAACGGCGTGCCGATGCCCGCGCTGCTGGCGACCACCGCGGTGGGCGCGCTGTGTTTCCTGACCTCGCTGTTCGAGAGCCAGGCGGTCTATCTGTGGCTGCTGAGCTTGTCCGGCATGACCGGGTTCATCGCGTGGCTGGGCATCGCCATCAGCCACTACCGCTTCCGCAAGGGCTGGACCCGGCGCGGGCTCGATCTGTCGCGGCTGCCGTACCGCTCGCCGTTCTTTCCGTACGGTCCGATCTTCGCGTTCGTGCTGTGCATGGTGATCGCGCTGGGGCAGAACTATCAGGCCTTCCTCAGCGGCAATATCGACTGGTGGTCGGTGGTCGCCACCTATATCGGCATTCCGATCTTCCTGGCGATCTGGCTCGGATACCGGTGGACGCGCGGCACGCGCTTCGTGCGGTACGAGGACATGCGGTTTCCGGGAATGGAATGACGACAGGGGAAGCGGCTGAGCGGCGCCCGTCGTTCCCGCGCATGCGGGAATCCAGCGCCTTCTGAAGCCACTGGTCCCCGCGTTCGCGGGGACGACGAGTGGCGACGCCAGGTGGACTGGCTCAGTAGACGTCGCGCCGATAGCGTCCGTTCTCGGCCAGCGCCGCCAGGGTTTCCGCGCCCAGCGCCTCGGCCAGGGCATCGTTGACGCCGCTGGCCATGCCCTGCAGGCTGCCGCAGACGTAGATCGCCGCGCCGGCCGCGACCCATTCGCGGATCTGCGGCGCGGCGGCGCGCACCGCGTCCTGCACGTAGCGCAGCGGCGCGCCGTCGCGCGACCAGGTCCAGTCCAGGCGCTGCAGCATGCCGCCGTCCTGCCAGGCCTGCAATTCCTCGCGATAGAAGGCATCGTGCGCCGCGCTGCGTTCGCCGAACAGCAGCCAGTTGCGCCCATGGCCCGCCGCGGCGCGCGCCTTCAGCAGGGCGCGCAGGCCGGCCATGCCGGTGCCATTGCCGATCAGCACCAGCGGCCGGTCGTCGGGCGGGGCGTGGAAGGCGCGGTTGTTGCGCACGCGCAGCGCGACGGTTGCGCCGAGCGGCGCGTGTTCGGTCAGCCAGCCGGAAGCCAGGCCAAGCCGCCCGTCGTCGTGGCGCGTCTGGCGCACCAGCAGTTCGAGCCGGCCGTCGGCGGGCAGCGAAGCGATCGAATACTCGCGGTGCGGCAGCGGCGGCAGCGCGTCGATCAGCGCCTGGGGAGACAGGCCGCGCATCGCTCCGGCATGCGGTGCCGGCAACGGCATGCGCGTGGCCAGCGCGCCGGACAGCGACATCGCTTCGCCATCGCAGCGCACCGGCGCGGCGCCGTCGAGGGACAAGTCACGCAGCAGTTGCGCGACTTGCTGCTGCGGCAGGCGCGGGCCGATCTCCGCGATGTCGCCGGCCTGCCAGTCCAGCGCCGCCGGCGACTTCGGCTCCAGCGCCAGATGAAAGGCCGGCGCGCCCGCGCTGCCGGCATTCAACAGCCGGCGGTCGACCAGCCGCCAGCTGCCGTAGCGCGGCGCCTCCCAATCGGCGATCTCGGAGCCGCCCGCGAGCGCGGACAAATGGTTCTGCCAATGGCGCAACGCACCGGCATCGCCGTTGTCGACCTCGACCAGATCGAACAGCGGCTGCGCCTGCGCGCCTTGCAAGGCCGCGGCCAGTGCATGGCCGTAGGCGCAGAAATTCGCGTAGCTGCTGTCGCCCAGTGCGAGGATGCCGTAGCGCAGGCGGTGCAGGCCGTCGCCCCTCGCGGCGGCGAGCTTGCGCGTAAAGCCTGCGGCGCTGTCGGGCGCATCGCCCTCGCCGGTGGTGCTGGCGACGAACAGCGCCTGCCGGCAACGCGTCAGCGCGGACGGATCGAGATCGGCAAACGAGGCGACACGCACCGGCAAGCCGGCGCGCTGCAGCGCCTGCGCGGTCTGCATCGCAAGCTGTTCGGCAAACCCGGTCTGGCTGGCGTAGGCGATCAGCGTGGCATCGTCGGCGCTCGAGGCGAACGCGGCGCTGGCCTGGCGGCGGCGACGATGCAGCGCGAGGATCGCGCCGCAGAAGCCGGCGTAGGCCAGCGCGACACCGCCCGCGGTCGGCCATTTGCCGATGCCGGCCAGCGACAGCGCCAGGCCCGAGGCGCCGGCCAGTCCGCCGAGCGCGGTCGCCAGCGATGGCAGGCAGAACCGTCGCGGGGCCTTCATGCGAGCATCGCCGCAAAGGCCGGCGAGAGGCGTTCGGTGAAGCCGCGCGGCGTGCGCAGCAGCATCCGCGCCGCGATGCCGCGCTGCGTGGCGAACGCCATGCCGGCCTCCGGGCCGAGCACGGTCAGCGCGGTCGACAGCGCGTCGGCCATCATGCATTGCCGATGCAGCACGGTGACCGAGGCGAGTGCGTGGCTGGCCGGATAGCCGGTACGGGGATCGAGTGTGTGGGCGTAGCGGCGGCCGCCGCTGTCGAAATAGCGCCGGTAATCGCCGGAGGTCGCAACCGACAGGCCGTGCAGCGCCACCACGGTCTGCACGGCGGCATCCCCAGCGCGGGGATCGTCCGCGGCCGGCGGGCTTTCGAGTTCAACCCACCATGGCATGCCATCGGGCTTGACGCCCTCGCCGCGCAGTTCGCCGCCGATCTCGACCAGATGGAGCGACACGCCGCGCGCCGACAGCCATGCCGATACCGCGTCGACCGCATAGCCCTTGGCGATCGCGCACAGGTCGATCGACACGCCACCGGGCTGGCGCGCACGGCGCCCTTCTTCATCGAGCTGGATGCGCGCCCAGCCGCAACGCGCGCGCGCCGCTTCGACCTCGTCGGCGGTCGGCGGCGCCGCGCGTGGACCGGCAGGGCCGAAGCCCCATAGCGACACCAGCGGTCCCGCGCTCGGATCGTAGGCGCCGCCGCTGTCGCGCGCGACCGCCAGCGCGGCCTGCAGCACCGAGAAGCAGGCGGGCGGCAACGGCAACCAGCTGCCCGCTGCTGCGCCATTGAAGCGGCCGATATCGGAGTCGTCGAGCCAGTTGCTCATCTGCGCGACGATCTGCGCGAGCAACGCGTCGATGCCGGATTCGATCGACGCCGCATCGTCGTCGCGACCGAGCAGGCAGCGCACCGACCAGGTGGTCCCCATCGTCTGCCCTTCGCATCGATGCGACGCCACCGCGCCCTGCGGCGGCGACGGTGGCGCATCGAAGCGCAGCGGCACCAGCACGCGCCGCGCGGCGGGTGCCGGTGCGCTCGGCGTGCGAAGCGCCGCGGTGGCGGACGACGACAACATCGGACCCGATTCCGCCGCGCTTACTGCGGCAGCACCTCGAAGGTCGCCATATAGGCCGCGCGGCGCGCCTTGGCGGGCTTGATCGAGACCTTGTCGTCGCGCACCTCGGCCTCGATCCAGTACATGCCCGGCGACGGCCACTTGACCGTGAACTTGCCGTCGGCATCGGTCTTGACCTTCATCTCGCCGAGCTGGTCGCGATAGCGGTTGCCGCCCGGCACGACCTCGACCTCGACGTTGGCCGCCGGCTTGCCGTCGAGCAGCAGCCGGAAATTGGCCGGCTCGCCCGCGAACAGATCGTTCGGATGCGTGACGGGCGCCAGTTCCAGCCCGCGGCCGGTGGTCTTCAGCGCCTGGGTGGTCGGCTTGCCGGCGGTCACGAAGGTTTCCAGCCGGCTGTCGGACTGCGTCACCTGCAGGTCCTGCGCGTTGGCCGGCACCTTCTGCGCGAACTCCTCGGCCGAGCCGCGCCAGCGCTTGGTCTGGCCGTTCTCCTTGTAGCTGGCGAACAGGCCGTTGTTGACCACGGCCAGCTTGTAGGTGCCCGGCGCGGTCAGGTGCACGTCGAAGGTGCTGCGATAGCGGCCGGTGCTCTGGTTCTCGGCCTTGGCCGGGCTGCCGTCCGGCGCGCTGACGCTGAGGTTGTCCAGGCGCAGCGGGAAATGCTCGAAGTAGAACAGGTCGTTGGACACCGCCGCATCGACGGTCACCCACGGGTCGCTGCCCGACAGCACGGTGGCCGACGGCAGCATCCATTGGCGGTGGGCATGCGCGGACAGCGGCAGCAGCGCAACCAGGGCCAGCGCGGACAGCCTGGCGGTGAGGGACATCGCGGACATCGCAGAACGGTTCATCGAGGGCTCCAGGGCACGGGATCGGAAAGGGACGGAAGGAAGGCGGCGGGCGGCACCGTGCGCACCGCTTACGGCTTCAGGCTGACGGTGACGGTGCCCAACTCGTGCTGGCCCTTGGCCTGCGCCGACTTGGCGGCTGATTTGGCGGCTGATTTTGCGTCTTCGGGCGGCCACGCAAACGGCACGCGCAGCAGCTCGCGGCCGCCGACTTCGCGCGCGGCCTCGACCACCAGCTGGTATTCGCCCGGCGGCAGCTTGGCCAGCGGCGCCTTGCCGTCGGTGAAGGTCACGGTGTGCTCGCCGGGCGCGCGCGTCGCACCGGAGATGCCGTCGGCCGGCATCTGCAGATCGCGGCCGGCCTTGCGCCACCACTGGCGCATGTCCTTCAGCCACTTGGTGCCCTCGGCGTCCTTCAGCTTGACGTCGTACCAGACCGACAAGGTCGCGACCGGAGTCTGGTCGGCGCGCTCCAGCCACATCGCCACATAGGGACGGTGATATTCGGCGACGCTCAGGCGCGGAATCTCGACCTTGACGTTGATCTCCGCCGCCACGGCGGGCGCGGCGAACGGCATGGCAGCCAGGCCGCCCAGGCCAGTCACGGAGACGCTAAGCAAACGACGCATAGAGGAACCTCGTCAATGGATAAACAGGATGGCCAGCAGCAGCGGCGCGACCAGGCCGAGGCCGACCAGCGGCCAGGTGGCGACGCGCCCGCCGGCGTGCAGCTTCAGCAGGAACAGGCCGGTCACGCAGAACACCAGGCAGGCGAACGCGAACACGTCCAGGAACAGGCTCCAGGCGCCGCCGGTGTTGCGGCCCTTGTGCAGGTCGTTCAGGTAGGAGATCCAGCCGCGCGTGGTCAGCTCGTACTGCGTCTCGCCGCTGTCCAGCGCGACGCTGACCCAGGCGTCGCCGCCCGGCCGCGGCAGCGGCACGTAGAGCTCGTCGGCCGACCATTCGGCCTCGCGGCCATGCGCATCGATATCGAATTCGCGCTGCAGCCAGTCGGCCAGCTCTGGGGGCACGAGGGCCTTGTCCTGGCCGCTGCCGTTATCGCCCTTCTCGCCCTTCTCGCCCTTCTCGCCCTTCTCGCCGTTATCGCCGGCAAGGGCCGCTTTTTGGGCCTTCAACGCAGCGAGTACCGGTGCGGGCGCCTCCGCATTGCGGGCAACGACCTTCGGCTCCGCTTCGATCTGGCCGGCGTGGTTCAGCGTGAAGCCGGTCACGGCGAACAGCAGCATGCCGATCAAACAGAGTGCGGAGCTGATCCAGTGCCATTGGTGCAGATGCTTGAGCCAGAAGGCCCGGCGCTGCTGCGCCGCGCCTGAACGAGGCTCCAGGGGAGGCTCCAGGCGGGGTTCCGAGCGGTGTTCCAAGCGGGATTCGGTCATGACTGCGTTCCGGCGCTACTGCGTGTTGCCTGTCGCCGGGGCAATGCGGCGTGCTGGACGGCGGCGGCAAATGGTTGCAGGTGCCGCCTGGCCGTCCGTTGGCCCGTCGTAACGGGAGTTTCAGGAGACCGAAAGAATAATTGTTCTCATTTGGTACTGCAATGCACACGTGATTAACAAGTATTACAGCGCATTTCACGCCGGCCCAATTTGTAAGTAAGTGCATGTAACTTTACGCCTACTGGCACGAATGTGCCCGCATTTGCACTCATGGAAAGCCCTAGGCCCTTCCCGGTCAAGTTTGTCCCCGGGTCCGCCGTTATGCCGCGGACAAACACAATTTTTACGGTGGACCACGGGGAAACACGATGCTGGAACGTCTTAGCTTGAGAAAGAAATTGCTGCTGCCATTGGTGCTCAGCTGGGTGTGCCTGCTGGCGCTGCTGCTGTGGGATGCCTGGCAGTTGCGGAACATGCGGCTCGACGAACGGCGCACCGACCTGGTCCATGTCACCGAAACCGCGCTGTCGGTGGTCAAGGCCTACGAGGCCGAAGCGAAGGCCGGCAAGCTGACGGTGGAGCAGGCCAAGGAATTCGCCGTCGACAAGGTCAAGGCGATGCGCTTTGGCAGCGACGGCTACTTCACGCTGATGCGCTCGGACACCGTGGTCGTGATGCACCCGATCAAGTCGGAGATGAACGGCAAGAGCATGGCCGACTTCAAGGACCCGGCCGGCACCTACCTGTTCCGCGACATCGCCGAGATCGGCAAGGGCCCGGGCACTGGCTTCGTCCACTACCTGTGGCCCAAGCCCGGCGCGGAAGCACCGCAGCCGAAACTCAGCTATGTCGCCAACTTCAAGCCGTGGGACTGGAACTTCATCTCGGGCGTCTATCTGGACGATATCGACGCGGCCTTCCGCGCCTCGCTGTGGCAATCGCTGGGGCTGCTGCTGGTGATCGGCACGCTGATGAGTCTGGTCGTCATCCGTATCGCCAACGGCCTGCACAAACAGCTTGGCGGTGAGCCGGCGCTCACCTCGCATATCGCCAGCCGGATCGCGGAAGGTGATCTGGCCAGCCGGGTCGAGCTCGCGCCCGGAGACAAGCGCAGCGTGCTGTTCGCCATGGCGCAGATGCAGCAGCGCCTGACCGGCGCGATCGGCACCATCCGAGGCTCGGCTGATTCGATCGCGGGCGCGGCCAAGCAGATCGCTGCCGGCAACGCCGACCTGTCGCGCCGCAGCGAGGAACAGGCCGCCTCGCTGGAGGAGACCGCCGCCAGCATGGAGCAGCTGACCAGCACCGTGCGCCAGACCGCCGACAACGCCCGCCAGGCCAGCCGGCTCGCCGAGGGCGCCTCGGAGATCGCGGTGCGCGGCGGCGAGATCGTCCATCAGGTGGTTTCCACGATGGGCGAGATCAAGGACGCGTCGGGCAAGGTGGTCGACATCATCGGCGTGATCGAAGGCATCGCGTTCCAGACCAATATCCTGGCACTGAACGCCGCCGTCGAAGCGGCTCGCGCCGGCGACCAGGGCCGCGGCTTCGCCGTGGTGGCAGGCGAGGTGCGCAGCCTCGCCCAGCGCAGCGCCACCGCCGCCAAGGAAATCAAGGCGCTGATCGGCAATTCGGCGCAGCGTGTCGAGGACGGTTCGGCGCTGGTCGAGAACGCCGGCAAGGCGATGGGCGAGATCGTCGAGGCGGTCAAGCGCGTCACCGACCTGATCGGCGAGATGCGCGCCGCCACCGAGGAACAGACCGGCGGCATCGAGCAAGTCAACCAGGCCGTCACGCAGATGGACCAGATGGCGCAGCAGAACGCCGCGCTGGTGGAACAGGCGGCCGCGGCTGCGGCTTCGCTGGAAGACCAGGCCGATGCCTTGCATCGCGCGGTGGGGACGTTCCGATTGGCGGCTTGATCCGACTGACATCGCTTGACGGCTCGGCCTGACTGCTGAGCTGTCTCTCTTCGATAGCTCGAAGACCACGGGCCGCGATCGCGGCCCGTCCCACATTCAGCTTCCTTCGCGCGCAGGCGGCACCGCCTCGCACTCCCCTCGGCGTCGACATCGAGCGGTCAGGGCGCTACTGCTGCCCTGATCTTGCGCTCCGCTCGCATTCCGACGCGGGCGCTTCCCGATATCCCATCGCATTGCGGCCCCGCCCGGCGTGCGTCCACTGACGCATGCGCGCAAGGCGCATCCATACCAAAGTCGACAGCCCGCGTCCGTCGATGACAGTTCCGGGCCAGCCGTCGGATTCAATGGCGTCTCGCGTCGCCGAAGCTGGAGTTGCCATCCGCAACTCTCTATCGATTCGTGAATCCCGGGTTTTCAACGTCATATGAGGAGCGCCATGGACACACGCGTTGCCTTGGCCGATGTCTCGGGCGTGGTGGAGAACGTCACCGCGCTCGCGAGATCGCTGCCGAGCGAGGCCTATACCTCGCAAGCGTATCTGGATGCCGAACTGGACCAGCTCTTCTTCAAGGAATGGCTCTACGCCTGTCCGCTGGCGCTGTTGCCGGAGGAACGCCATGCGACTCCGATCGTGGTGGCAGGCCAGCCGGTTCTGCTGGTCAAGGACGAGACCGGTGGCATCGCAGCGTTTCACAATGTCTGCCCACATCGCGGCGTCCTGCTCGTTGCGCAGCCTTGCCGCGTGCGGCAACACCTGGTCTGCCCCTATCACGGCTGGCAATTCTCGTTTTCCGGGCAACTGATCAGGACGCCTCATTTCGGCGGGCATGGCCAGCACACGTCAACGGGATTGGATCCTTGCCAGCATTCCCTGCGCCCGATACGGGCGCTGAGTTGGGCCGGCGCGTTGTTCATCAACTTCTCTGACGAAGCACCGGGCTTGAACGACAAGTTGGCGGCATTGGCACATCACTGGCGCGATTACGATTTCGCCCGGCTTCGATATGGCGGAAGCATCGAAAAGACCATCGAAGCCAATTGGAAGCTCGCGGTGGAGAACTTCGTGGAGAGTTATCACCTGCCGTGGACACACCCTCACCTGAATTCGGTTTCCCGGCTGGATGCCCACAGCTCGCTGATTACCGAGTCATTCATTTCCCAGATCAGCCATCACTACGACAGCGAGCTCGCCGGTCACGGCGCACTGCCGCGATTTGCCGGGTTGCCGGAACAGCGGTTTTCGATGGCGGAATATCCGGCGCTGATGCCGAACGTGATGATCGGCGTCCATCCCGACTATCTGTTCTTTTACGTCGTGGATCCGATCTCGCCGGGCCGATCCCGTCAGGCGTACCACTTCTACTTTGTCGGCGATGACGCCATGTCGGACCGCCTTGCCGAGGCACGCCAATGCGTAATCGAGCAGTGGCGAGCGATCAACGAGCAGGACGTTGAGATGTTGGAGCGCATGCAGCAGGGACGTGATAGCCGCGGTTACGCCGGCGGGCCGTTTTCTCCCTTCCACGAAGCAACGACTCACGAGTTCCAGAAACGGGTCGCCATGCGTTGCTATCTCGTTGACTGATAGCGCCTGACAAAAATCATGGAGGTCAAGCAATGGCAGGTTGCAAGGATGCCGAATTCGCCGAACTCGTCTCGCCTTATCTCAAGGACAAGCTGTCGGAGTTGGAGTCCCGCCACGGGAAGGACAGCACGCCGTGGAAGGCGATAGCGCTGCAGTATCTGAAAAGCCCCCGCGAAGAACTGGTCGGGCTTGATGAAAGGCAACGTCACTATCAGTCCGAACTCAGGGTGATGTTCCGAGGACAACCGGTCGCCGGGGTAGAACGGCTATACCGTCGCACCATTCTGGTCGAACCGACCACCGCATGTGCTGCGCATTGCAGGTGGTGTCTGCGCGGCCAATATCCGATTCGTACCTTGAAGGCCGAGGAGATCGACCTCGCCGCCGCATACATTGGCGAGGCGCCCGAATGCGGCGACATCGAAGAGGTGCTGATTACAGGCGGCGATCCGCTGATGGTGCCAAAACTGCTGCGCCGGACCATCGAGGCGATACGCGATCGTGCGCCGCAGGTGCGCAAATTCCGGATCGGTACGCGCACTCCATTTCAGGAGCCCGACCGCGTGGACGATGCTGTTCTGTCTGCGCTGGCACCCAGGCGGGACGGTGAAATCGAGATTGCTGTCAACATCAATCACCCCGAAGAGTTTTGGTCCGAGTCTGTCGCCTGCATTGATAGGCTTCAATCGATTGGCCTACGCCTGTATAACCAGCATCCCTTGCTCAAGGGTGTCAACGACGATCTCGATATGCTGATCCGGCTGTACGACAGTCTGCGGCGATACGGCATCGAGGCGCATTACCTCTTTCATGCCGTGCCGATGGTCGGCATGAGCCATCACAGAACCTCGCTGGAACGGGGCGCACATCTGACGTCGCTGCTTTGTTCTTGCGGGGAGTTTTCCGGACGCGCGAAGCCGCGTTATGCCGCCATGACCGATATTGGAAAGATCGTTCTGGTGGAAGGCTCGGTGCTCCAAAGGCGAGGCGACAAGATCCTGCTCCAATCTGGATACCGGGCCGCCGATCGAATGCGATGGTGCCCCGGCGTCGATATCCCCTCGACCGCCTTTGCCGACGAAGATGGCTATCTGCGAGTCTGGTACCAGGACGGACAAGACGATCTCCCGGAATAGGAATGCCGCCGCCATGACTTATTCAACGCTCCTGATTTACTTCGGCGCCGCACTGCTTGCCCTGGCTGTCCCCGGACCGGCCGTCATTCTCGCGATCACCAACGGCGCACAGCACGGCCTTGCGCGGGCCAGTTGGGGAATGATCGGAGCGATTGCGGCCAACCTGCTTGTCGTCGCAGCAGTGGCATGCGGCCTTGGCACCCTGCTGGCAACGTCCCAGAGCGCCTATAACGCGATCAAATGGGCGGGAGCGGCCTATATCTGCTATCTCGGCGTCAAGATGCTGTTCCCGCGCAGCGGCCGGCATCCACAACCGGACGGCGCCGAACCGGCAACTCCGAACCCGCCCGACCTCGGCGACATATCGCCGCAGAAGCTGATTCGGCAGAGCTTCGCAGTCGGAATCACGAACCCCAAAGCACTGCTCTTTTTCTCCGCATTTCTCCCTCAATTCGTTGACCCTGGACAGCCGCTGATCGGTCAATACCTGTGGCTCGCTGGCGCCCAAACTGTCGCACGGGTTCTCACCTTGTGCCTGTATGGCGCGGCCGGTGCGCGCCTGCGGCGCCATGCCAGCAGCGGCCGTGCCTGGGTGGGCCGAGCCTGTGGCGCAATGCTGGTGTGTCTCGGCATACTGCTGGCGCTTTATCGGCGGGACGATCGGTAATTCGGCAGGGGGACCAGCGTGAAATCGGCCGGCAGACGCTTGTGAGCGCCGCCTTGACCGTCCAGGGTCACCTTGCCGCCTCTGGAAGGCTTTCCATCCCGTGTGTATAGTCCACGCTCTGCGCTTGACGTGAACCGGTGAACAATCGGCCCGGCAGGCGCAGGCAATCCAATACGAACAAGGACAGTTGCACACGGCCGCGCGCTCACAAGGCGCCGCGAAGCCATCCATTCAGAGGAGCATCATGGCCCGTACCACCACCCTTCAATCCGTCCGCCCGATCGCCGCGCTGCTGCTTTGCGCCGGCCTGCTGACCGGCACTGCCCAGGCACAGACCGCTGTCGCACCGGCCGCGCCGGCGGCCCCGGCAGCAGCCACGGCCCCCACGGCAGCCGCGCCGAGCCAGGCCCGCAAGGCCAATATCGTGATCGTCGGCACCGGCGGCACCATCGCCGGCGCGGGAGCCTCGGCCATCAATACCGCCGCCTACCAGTCCGCGGTGGTACCGGTCGACAAGATCATCGCGTCGGTCCCGGAAATCTCGAAGGTCGCCAACGTCAAGGGCGAGCAGATCTTCCAGATCGGTTCGGAGAGCTTCAACAACGAGCGCCTGCTCAAGCTCGGCAAGCGCGTGTCGGAGCTGCTGAAGCAGCCGGACGTTGACGGCGTCGTGATCACGCACGGCACCGACACCATCGAAGAGACCGCCTACTTCCTGAACCTGACGCTCAAGAGCGACAAGCCGGTGGTGGTGGTCGGCTCGATGCGCCCCGGTACGGCGCTGGGCGCCGACGGCGCGCTGAACCTGTATGACGCGGTACTGGTCGCCTCCAGCCCCGAGTCCAAGGGCAAGGGCACGCTGGTGGTGCTGAACGACGAGATCCACACGGGCCGCGACGTTACCAAGAGCAACACCTTCAAGACCGAGACCTTCCGCTCGCCGTTCGGCCCGCTGGGCTACGTGGTCGAAGGCCGCACGATCTATTACCGCCTGCCGGCGCGTCCGCACACGACCGCGACCGAATGGGACATCGATCGCATCGATCGCCTGCCTGAAGTGGCGATCGTCTATGCGTACGGCAACGCCAATCCGGGCAGCGTCGACGCAGCGGTCAAGAACGGCGCCAAGGCGATCGTCTATGCCGGCACCGGCAATGGCAGCGTGGGGGAATACATGGTCGAACCGCTGAAGGCCGCCCGCGCCAAGGGCGTACAGATCGTGCGCGCCTCGCGCACCGGCAGCGGCGTGGTCATCCGCAACGGCGAACAGCCCGACGACAAGTACGACTGGGTGGTGGTGGACGATCAACTGCCGCAAAAGGCGCGCATCCTGACCGCGCTGGCGCTGACCAAGACCAACGACACGCGCGAGCTGCAGAAGATTTTGTGGAAGTACTGAAGCGCTGAGTTACCGAAGGCCAAAGGCGGACGGAGTCGGGCCGGGGTATCCCGGCCCTTCTCAGCAGCGCGAGCGATCCGCCGTCCAGCTGCGCATATATGCAATCACCCGTCGAAGGCCGGCCTCCGTCGTCATCAAGCTGATAGGAGTCTGCCCACCGAGATGCGGTGAGGGTGCATCGAACCACTGAAATGCCGCCAACCGGCTGCCACGGACCGCAGTGGCCAATTGCAATGCTTCGCGGAATAGCTCCGGATGGGCCTGCCATGAATCCGGCTTGACCGTCGGTTTTTTCCCGCCATGAATGACGCGGGGCAACTGCGAAGCTGCCAGTTCCTCGACGGTGAGATGCCGGCGCACCCAGTGACAATGGGCCGCCAGATCGGCATTCGGTAGACGCTGCCGATCGAGCGTAGGTATGACCAGACCGACGATCACCTTGCTGTGGGCACGAATCATCCGTAGCGCCGGCATCAGGTCCGTATCGTTGGACACGATGACCGCTTGATCGATCTGATCGGACACGGCGTCATGATAGGCATGGAGCGCAAGATTGACGTCGCTCTGCTTTTCCTCGAGTTTCCACACCGCGACCCGATCGCAGTCGCGCGGCAACCGTCCCGGGCAAGCTTCATCGATGCGAGGCATCCTCACTTTGGTAAGGGAGTAATAGCCTTCGACGATTCGAATGCGCCCGTCATGCAGCTTGCGCAACGCCGAGTGATAGCGTGCCTGCGAAGAAACTGAATCGGCTGCCTTCGCCGCCGTTTCAATGATTCTCGCCGTGAAGTATTGAATCGCTTCTGGCAGCAATTCGCACCGGCATGTTACGCCGGCACGTTGGACCAGAATCGATGGAAGGACTTGTTGCGAGAACAGGTGGTAGAGGTCGAGCCACTTGTAGCAGGTGCCCTTGAGGCAGCCGTAATAAAAGTTGTAGCCGTCCACATAGACCCGAGTACGCAGGCAACTCGGCGCCTTATCCCCTCGCAGCATGAATGTCCCCCTGAAACGAAAAAACCGGCTTTCGCCGGCTTTTTCTCCCAGGCACCGGATGGACATGCCACGCCGGTTTCGAGGGTTAGTTGTTCTGCGAAGCCTACCGAGCGCTGCCGGCGACGTCAACATGCTATATGCGGCGGTGGCCGGGCAGCGGCGGCGCGCCGTCGATGTAACAAAAAGTATCTCCGCCACTCAATACTTGTAATGAGATCAATTCTCATTTACTATCGCATCACTGTCTGACGACGCCGACTCCCGAGTTTTTAGGAGCCCGCCGCAGAACCAGCCGGCAGCGCAACGCTTTGCACCTGCCGCACGAATTTCGGGATGCCGCCAGGCGGCGTCCGACAACCGTCTTTTGTGGGGACCGCTCCGTAACGCGGAGCGTTTGGCAGTAGCCAGTCGCCGGAGGATCAGGGAAGCAACCAGACCCCGCTTTCTTGATCGTCAAACTCCGTCGGCAAGCAAAGCCACCTTTTTATTCCTGGCGCCGTGCCTCCGCACGGCGTGTCTTTCCGGGCGCCCGGCCAGGGCGCGGCAGCCGGAACATCCTTCGCCCGGCGCGCTGCTCGCGCCGGCGCATCGAGCGCCCTCCACTGGCTGTCCGCCGCTTCGCCATGCCGGCCCACCCGATGGAGCTTCGCGATGGAACGCCTGTTCAAGCCATTGACCGAACTGAAACGCATCCTGGCGCTGCAGTTGCGCGAGCAGCCGGGTTGCCATGATTGCCAGCTGCGCGCGGTGTGCGTGCATCGGCCTGACCATACCGGCTGCAACTGGAGCGCGGAGGTCGACTTTCCCGGGCGATGCGACGACGATGCCGTCCGCGACCTGCCCCATGCGAGGCAGGTCATCATGCTGGTGCGCGAGCGCTACAACGTCGCCGCCAGTCTTGTGGCCCATGCCAGCCGCGGGGCGGAGGCGGCTCCAGCCTAGGCGGCCGGAGGCCCTGCTCATTCGTGCACGATCGCTGTCAGATCAAGGCCGCTCGGCCGCCGGCACCGCCTGCACCGTCGCAGGCCTCAACACCAGCCACAGCGCCACGCCGATCAGCGCCCCGCCCGCCGCATGCGCCCAGGACAGGGACTCGCCCAGAAACACCGCGCCCCACACGATGCCGAACGGCGGAATCAGAAAGGTCACGGTAAGCGCGCGTACCGGTCCGATATCGGCGATCAGCCGGAAATACAGAATGTAGGCCAGCGCGGTACAGACGATTCCCAGCGCCGCCATCGCGGCCCAGACGCCGGCACTTGCCGCTGGCAGCGTGTTCTCGCGGACCAAAGCCGCCACGCAAAACGGCAGCAGGAACAGCGTCGCGCCCACCATGCTGCCCGCCGCCACCAGCCGCGCATCGAGCCCGCCCTGCTGGCTGATCCAGCGGCGCGTCAGAAAGCCGGCCAAACCATAGCAGGCGGTGGCGGCGAGACAAGCAAGCGCTCCGAAGAGCACTTCAAGGCTGAACGCGACGGGTCCAGTCCGCGTCAATACCGCCACGCCGGCCACGCCGATCAGTACCCCCGCGGCCTTGGTCAGCGTCATCCGTTCGGCGAAGAACAGCGCGCCGATCAAGACCCCCATCAGCGGCGTCATGGCGTTGAACACCGCCGAATAGCCGGCCGGCAACCACAGCGCCGCAATCGAGTACATCACGAAGGGAATGCCGGAGTTGATGGTGCCGAGCACCATCACGCGGCCCCACTTGCCGTGCATGTCCCAGCGAATGCGCAGCGCGGCGAGAATCGCCGCCAATGCCAGCGCACCGATCAGCACGCGCACGAAGGCGGCGGTCAGCGGACCGAGCACCGGCGCGCCGACACGAATAAAGAGGAAGCTGGCGCCCCAAATGGCGGACAGCGAGAGCAGACGGAGGAAATCGGCGGGGGTCATGGAATCGGCGCGCAGGGCGCCCGGCAGAGACATGGATGCGGGCGGATGCGCGGATTTGACGCCCGTCGGCCGGCAATGGCAAGCCGTTTTCGGACATACGCATCGGCAAGGGGTCCGATTACCGATGTCTGGACGCAACTGTTGCGGGATAGCGTCGGCTTGACCCCACAACAGAAAGGGTAAATATTACAACCAGTGACAAAACGCATTAAGTGAAATTAAACTCTGGTCTGCGCCAGAGTTAATTGACCCCTCCGACGCATTCCCGACGAGCCGCCAGGCAACTGGCGGCTTCTTTTTTTGGTGCAAGGCGCTCGACGATTTTCCCGATCTGCCGCCGGCACAGGTCGAACCGTACCCGTTTCTGCGGACCGCTCCGCGAACGCCCACTAGACCGGCTGCACCGTCACGCCGCGCTCGCAGCGCTCGATCAGCTCCGCCAGCGGCACGCCGGCGCCGAACAGGAAGCCCTGCACCGCGTCGCAGCCCTGTTCCCGCAGGAAGCGGAACTGGTCGGCAGTCTCCACGCCTTCGGCCACCACCTGCAGCCGCAACTGATGGCCGAGCGCGATGATCGCCGCCACCACGGCCCGGTCCTCGCCGCTGCCGTCGCCGTCGGCGAGATTGGCGACGAAAGAGCGGTCGATCTTCAGCTTGTTGATCGGCAGCCGCGTCAGATAGCTCAAACCCGAATACCCGGTACCGAAGTCGTCGATCGACAGCCCCACGCCCAGTGCGCGGATGCCGCGGAACGCCTCGATGGTCTGCGGCGTGCCCTCGATCAGGATGCCTTCGGTGACCTCGATCGCCAGATTGCGAGCCGGCAGGCCGCTTTCGCGCAGGCAGCGGTCGACCAGCGCGGGGAAGTCCGCCTGCTGCAGATGCGGCGGCGAGATATTGACCGCGACCTCCAGATCGAGGCCGGTGCGCATCCGCAGCGTCTGGATCTCGCGGCACGCGGTCGCCAACACCCATTCGCTGATGGGCACGATCAGCCCGCACTGCTCGGCGATCGGGATGAATTGGGCCGGCTGCATCGCCCCACGCTCGGGGGTGTGCCACGAGATCAGCGTCTCGACACCGACGATGCGCTGGCTGGCGGTCTCGACCAGCGGCTGATAGCGCAGCGTGAACTCCTGCTCCGCCAGCGCGCGCCGCAGCAGGCCTTCGATAGTGAAGCGGGCCAGCGATGCTTCCTTCATGTCGGGCGAGAAGCGGCGCACCTGGCCGCGGCCGCCCTGCTTGGCCGCGTGCAGCGCCGCATCGGCCGCCTGCAGCAGGTCGGCGACGGTCTTGCCGTCCCCCGGGAACAGCGCCATGCCGATCGACGGCACGACACGCAGCCGCACGCCGCCCAGCCGCAATTCCTCGGACAGCCGCGCCACGATCTTGGCCGCCGCCAGTTCCGCCTCGCTTTCGTCGGCAATGTCCGACAGCACCACCGCGAACTCGTCGCCATCCATCCGCGCGGCCAGGTCGGCACGGCGCACGGCGGCGCGCAGCCGGTCCGCCATGGTCCGCAGCACGTCGTCGCCGACATGGTGTCCCAGCGAATCGTTGATGCGCTTGAACTGGTCCAGGTCGATCAACAGCAAGGCGACCCGTCCATCGCGGGCACCGATCGCCTGCAGCAACGCGTCGGCGCGGCCGCTCAGATAGTCGCGGTTGGGCAGGCCGGTCAGCGTGTCGTGATGCGCGAGGTGATCGATATAGGCATCGGCGCGCCGGCGCTCGGTCAGATCGTGCGCGATCGCCAGGTAGCCGCCGGTGCCGTCCTGCGCGGCCTCGCCGTGTCCCTGGCTTGCGTTGCCGTCCGCCTCCGGCAGCGGCAACAGCGTCAGCTGCACGGGCAGCGTCGAGCCGCCCTTGCGCACGTAGTGCCAGGTGTGCTCGTCGACCAGCCCGAGGCGCGGCTTGGCAATCAGCGCTTCGAAGCCGGGTGCCACCGGCTGGCCAAGCTCGGCGGACAGCGCGCGAGCCCGCGCGGCCAGCTCGCCGGGGTCGTGCAGCGCGCTGTACGGGATGCGTCCGACCAGCTCGTGCGCCTGGTACCACAGCATCTGCTCGCCGGGCCGATTGACCGACGTGATGGTGCCGTGCCGGTCGAACGCGATCACGCAGATCGGCGCGTGGTCGAGCAGGCGTGCGTGCCGCTGTGCCACCACGTCGGCCGACTGCCTGGCGCGGTCGGCGTTGCGGCGCCGCGCCGCCAGATGCCACACCAACCAGCCGAGCAGCGCGGTGCCGAGCGCACCGGCCGCGATCACCAGCGGTAGCGGCTCGCCGGGACCGCCGTCCTCGAACGCCGGCAGCGTGGTCGCGCGCACGGTCCAGACCTGGCCGCCGAACGACAACTCGCGATCGCGCTGGCGCAGCGGATGCGAATGCGCGCGCGGCGCCGCCTCCCCGCCTGCCCGGGCGAGCAGCAACGTGCTGGCGGCGGAGGGCCGCCCCTGATACAGCGACAGCGATAACTTGCCGCCATGGATCGCCGCCGCGTCGGCAAGCAGGTCGCCGAGCCGGTAGGCGGCATAGGCATAGCCGAGCAGGGCGTGCCGGCGCTCTTGCACCGTGTTCAGCGGCATGCCGTTGCGGTAGACCGGCAGATACAGCACGGTGCCCTGCAGCGCGACGCTCCGATGCGCCTCGCGCAACAGCGTCACGCGCGAGGTCATGCGCGCCTGCATCGCGTCGCGCGCCGCTTCGGCCGCCGCGCGGCGTGCCGGCTCGGACAGGTGATCGAAGCCAAGCGCGCCGATGGTGCGGCCGGCAAAGGGCTCGACATAGATGCCGAGCGCGTAGACCTCGCGCTCGCCGCGCGGAAACACATCGAAGGCGGGAAGGCCGTCGGCGCGCACGGTGTCGATCAGCGCGTCCAGCCCGGACGCGTCCGTCAGCCTGGCATAGCCGACCGAGTGGATGCCCGCCGGCAGATCGTCGACCTGCGTGGCAAGCATGTAGGCCCGCCATTGGTCGCGGGTGGCTTCGGGATGGGCCGCCAGCAGGCCGCTGGCCCCGCGCAGCAGACGCTCGCCGGTGTCGAGCCGCTGGCGCACCGCCATCACGCTGGCCGCCAGCATGGCATCGAGCCGCTGCGCGGCGGCCCGCTCGCTCCACGCGGCAGTCTGCACGGCGGCTACCGCAGTAACGCAGGCGCCGGCGGCCACGACCAGCAAAGCCAGGACGGCGGGAGGAAGCGAAGGCAGTTTCATCGCAATAGCAAGGCGGGCCGGACGGCCTGGATTGGAGCGCCGGGCGTGGCGCCAGGGTGCGACCGGCACCGATGCCGCTGGCGTCCAGGCTTCGATCACGGCTTGGACTATACCGCGCGAAATGCACTTTGCGACAGCCGCCCCGGCCTGCCCAGGCGACTCGCACCATGCCGCTCGATGTGATACGGTGACGCCTACGGAACCCGCCGACCCCGGGGAACGCCCTTGCGGGCACGCATGCACCGTCCCCCCTTGCTCGACGCCTCGCCCAACGCACCGCAGAAAGGACCGCACGACACACCGAACGACGATCGCCGCGGGCAGCCGGCCGCGGCACAGACGCGTCGTCCGCGTTTCGCGCTGTCGTTGACAACCCGGATCGCGCTGGTCACGGCCGGCCTGTCGACCGTGCTCGGTGCCGCCATCGTGGTCGGCTCGCTGCAATCGGCGCATGCCGACCTGCGTGCCGCCCTGCAAGCGCAGCAGGATTCGGTGGTCAAGCTGACGGCAGAGCAGCTCGACTCCGCGGTCAACGACCGCCTGATCCTGCTCGAACACCTGGCCCCGCAATTCAAGACGACGATGAACGCACCGCCAGCCGAGCTGCAGGCGTTGCTGAACCGGGCGCTGCCGATTCCCGGCAGCTTCAACGGCGCGGTCGTGGTCGACGCCAAGGGCATGCTGCTGGCCCGCGATGGCACCATGGTGTCGGTCGCGGATCGCACCTACTTTCGCGAGGCCGCGCGCACGCTGGCCCCGGTGATCAGCCCGCCGATCCGGGCGCGGGCCGACGGTTCGGTCGGCGTGCTGCTGACCGTGCCGATCGTCTCGGACGACAAGACCTTTCTCGGACTGGTGGGCGGATGGATCGACCTGGGCCGGTCCAACTTCCTGGTGGAGGTGCCGCACAGCCCGATCGGCAGCACCGGCTTCTATTGCCTGGTCTCGGCCGGGCCACAGCCTGTGTACGTCCAGCACCGCCTGCAGCAGCAGGTGGGGCGGCCGGCGCGCGCGCACGGCGAAACCTGCGGCGTGCAGGCGCAACCGGCCACCTTCGAATTCCTGGACCCGCGCGATCCGGTCATTGCACGGTATCTGATGGCGACCACCGGCTGGGAACTGGTTGCGGTGCTGCCGGCCCAGGAGGCCTTCCAGCCCTTGCATGCGATGCAGCAGCGCTTCCTGCTGTGGTCCGCGGTCGCGGTCGGCATGGTGGCGATGCTGAACTGGTTCGCGGTGCACTGGATGTTCGCGCCGCTGGCGCAGTTGCGGCGCGTGGTGCGCGACAGCGCGCGCGACCTGTCGGCCTATGAACGGCTGTCGACGCACCGCCACGACGAGATCGGCGTGCTGGCGCGCGCCTTCGCCCGGCTGATGCGCGACGTGCGCGAGCGCCGCGAACAGCTGCATCGCAGCGAGGCGCGCCTGCGCGCGGTCACCGACACCCTGCCCTCGCTGCTGGCCTTCATCGACACCGAGGAGCGCTACGTCTTCAACAACCTCGCCTACGAACGGACCTTCGGCATTCCGCTGGACCAGCTGCGCGGCATGACCCTGCGCGATCTGCTGGGCGAGGCCCGCTACGCACGCATCCAGCCGTATCTGCAGCAGGCGCTGGCCGGCACCGCGGTCACCTTCGAGACCGAATTCCACGATCCCGACTACCACTGCACCGAGACCAATTTCCGCCCCGAATGGAGCGCCGACGGCAGCCGCGTGGAGGGTGTGCACGTCCATGTCCAGGACATCACCGCGCGCAAGCTCGAGACGCTGCGGCTTGCGCAGATCTCGCGGCTGGACCACCTGACGCAGCTGCTGAACCGCAGCGCCTTCGAGACGCGGCTGGCCGAGGCGATGGCGCGCAGCCGCTCGCACGAGCGGATGATGGCGCTGCTGTACCTGGACATGGACCGCTTCAAGGCGGTCAACGACCACTATGGCCACGCGGCCGGCGACCAGCTGCTGCAGAGCTTTGCCAAGCGCGTGCAGCGCTGCGTGCGCGAGCGCGACGCGGTGGCGCGCCTGGGCGGCGACGAGTTCGCCATCGTGATGGAGGACATCGACCGGCCCGACGTCGCGGTGCGCGTCGCCGGCGCTATCCTGCATTCGGTGGGCCGGCGTTTCTTCATCGAGGGCGCCTTCGTCGACGTCAATGTCAGCATCGGCATCGCGCTGTACCAGGGCGGGCCGATCACGTGGCAGCAGCTCGCCAAGGAGGCCGATGCGCTGCTGTACCGTGCCAAGGACGGCGGACGCGGCCGCTTCGAGATCGGCCCGCCGGAGCTGGCCAACCGGCCGCGGGAGGCCCGCTCGTAGGATCCCTTCCCCGCCGGCGCCGGCGGCACCAGCGGCACCAGCGGCGTATCCTAGAAGACCGATTCGAACCGTTCGTTCACAGGAGCCAGTCATGTCAGACCAGCAGCCCCCAGCGACCCGCATCGAACAGGACAGCCTGGGCCAGGTGCCCGTCCCCGCCGACCACCTGTGGGGCGCGCAGACCGAGCGCTCGCGCCAGAACTTCCGCATCGGCAACGAAAAGATGCCGCCCGCGCTGATCGAAGCCTTTGCGATCCTGAAGCTGTGCGCGGCGCGCGCGAACCGGGAGCTGAACGTGCTCGACGCGGGGCTGGCGCAGGCGATCGAACAGGCCGCCGAGGAAATCATCGCCGGTCAGTGGCCCGACGAGTTTCCGCTGTCGGTCTGGCAGACCGGCTCGGGCACGCAGACCAACATGAACCTGAACGAGGTGATCGCCAATCGCGCGATCCAGCTGCTCGGCGGCGAGGTCGGCAGCAAACGTCCGGTTCATCCCAACGACCACGTCAACGCGAGCCAGTCGTCCAACGACAGCTTCCCGACCGCGATGCATATCGCCGCCGCGCGCGCGGTGCAGCGCCAGCTGCTGCCGGCGCTGGAGACGCTGCAGAAGACGCTGGGCAGCAAGGTCGAGGCCTTCGCCGATATCGTCAAGGTCGGTCGCACCCATCTGCAGGATGCCGTGCCGCTGACGCTGGGCCAGGAATTCTCGGGCTACCAGGCGCAGGTCGCCGACGCGCAGGCGCGGCTGCACCAGGCCGTGCTGCGCGCGATGCCGGTGCCCCAGGGCGGCACCGCGGTCGGCACCGGCCTGAATGCGCCCGCCGGCTTTGCCACCGCCTTCGCGCGCGCGCTGGCCGACTACACCGGCCTGCCGTTCGAGCCGGCCGCCAACCGCTACGCGCTGCAGGCCGCCCACGACGCGCTGGCCGATCTGTCCGGCGCGCTGAACACCACCGCCTCGTCCTTCCTGAAGATCGCGCGCGACTTCATGCTGCTGGGCTCCGGCCCGCGCGCGGGCTTTGCCGAGCT
Source organism: Cupriavidus sp. (assembly GCA_031181345.1). Lineage (GTDB taxonomy): Bacteria > Pseudomonadota > Gammaproteobacteria > Burkholderiales > Burkholderiaceae > Cupriavidus. The sequence goes on from JAPSLC010000034.1 coordinate 46,965, forward strand.
GCAGCTGCCGGCCAACGAGCCGGGCTCGTCGATCATGCCGGGCAAGGTCAATCCGACCCAAGCCGAGGCGCTGGCGATGGTCTGCTGCCGCGTGATCGGCAACCACACCACCATCACGCTGGCCAATGGGCTCGGCACGCTGGAGCTGAACGCCTACAAGCCGGTCATCGTTTACAGCCTGCTGCAGTCGGTTACACTGCTGGCCGACGCGGCGGCCAGCTTTGCCGAACACATGGTGGCCGGCGTCGAAGCGGACCGCGCGCGCATCGCCGAGCTGCTCGAACGGTCGCTGATGCCGGTCACCGCGCTGAACCCGCATATCGGCTACGACAAGGCGGCCGAGATCGCCAAGCTGGCGGTGGCCCGCAACCTGTCGCTGCGCGAGGCGGCGATCGCCTCGGGCCATGTCACCGCCGAGCAGTTCGAGCAGTGGATCGATCTGAAGGGGATGACGCGCGAGGTGTAGTGCCGGTCCACGCATTGAACGACCTTATCGACCGGCCCCGCGATGCCGCAGGGGCCGGCGACAAACCCGCCTCAGACGGGCTGACGACGATCGGGCAACAACGATCGCATTGACGAGATGATTCCTGCTCCCATTCCGGCCGACGACCGGCGGCGCCTCGACGCGCTGTACTCGCTCAACATCCTGGATACCGCCGCCGAAGAACGCTTCGATCGGCTGACGCGCCTGGCCAGGCGGCTGTTCGACGTACCGATCGCGCTGGTCAGCCTGGTGGACGCCAAGCGGCAATGGTTCAAGTCGTCGTTTGGCCTGGCCGTGCGCGAGACGCCGCGCGAGCAGTCGTTCTGCGGCCACGCGATCCTGCGCGACGATCTGCTGATCGTGCCCGATGCGCTGCAGGACCAGCGCTTCCACGACAATCCGCTGGTCACCGGCGCGCCGGGCGTGCGCTTCTATGCCGGCTGCCCGCTCGCGGTGCGCGGTGGCGCCAAGGTCGGCACGCTGTGCCTGATCGACACCGCCCCCCGCGAGTTCAATAGCGACGACCAGGCCCTGCTGCACGATCTGGGTCGCCTGGCCGAGCAGGAGCTGGAGTCGGCGCAGCTTGCCTCGATGGACGACCTGACCATGCTGTCGAACCGGCGCGGCTTCTCGGCGCTGGCGCAGCACGCGCTGGCGGTCTGCCAGCGCCAGGGGATGGCGGCCACCCTGCTGTTCTTCGACATGGACGGCTTCAAGGCCATCAACGACCGCTTCGGCCACGCCGAGGGCGATCTGGCGCTGTCGGCCTTTGCCGACCAGTTGCGCCAGGCCTTCCGCGAGTCCGACCTGGTCGGACGGCTGGGCGGCGACGAGTTCGTCGTGCTGCTGGTCGACGCCTCGCCCGGCCAATGCGACGAGATGCTGGCCCGCTTGCACCAACGCGTGGACGCGTACAACGCGCAGAGCCAGCGCGGCTACGGGCTCGATTTCAGCGCCGGCGCGGTCGCCTTCGATCCGGCCCGGCATGCCGGCATCGCCGACTTGCTGGCGCAGGCCGATCAGGCGATGTATGCCAACAAGCAGGCTCGCAGGCAAGGCGCCATGCCCGCCGCTCGCAGGTAACTCGCGTTGCAGCCGGCGCCGTGCCGTGCTACTGTCCGCCCATCCAGGAGAACGCGAGCCTGCGGCGCGACAGCGCGGCGGCAGCGCTGCCGAAGGCGTACCCCCGAAACGCTCAGGTACCGGAGACTGGAGACGACAACGAACTGGAGAGCGCCGCCATCATGATTTGAGATGACGGCCGCCGAAGGGGCAAACCGGGTCCGGGGCGGACGCGGTGAATCTCTCAGGCAAAAGGACAGTGGGGGCAGCCGGGTTGGCATCGACGATGCCGGCCGGCTGCCCCTTTTTGCATCCTGGAGCCTGAAATGAAAGTCATCGTGATGGGGGCCGGCGTCATCGGCGTGGCTTCGGCGTGGTATCTGTCCAAGGCCGGCCACGAGGTCGTGGTGCTCGAGCGCAATGCCGGCGCGGCACGCGAAACCAGCTTCGGCAACGGCGGCCAGATCTCGGTCAGCCATGCGGAACCCTGGGCCAATCCGTCGGCGCCGCTCAAACTCCTGAGCTGGCTGGGACGCGAGGACGCGCCACTGCTGTTCCGCCTGCGCGCCGACCCGGCGCAATGGTCGTGGGGCCTGAAATTCCTGCGCGAGTGCCCGGCCCGGCGTTCGACCCGCAACATGATCCAGCTGCTCAACCTCGGCACCTACAGCCGCGCCAGCCTGCAGGCGCTGCGCGCCGAGACCGGCATCGAATACGATCATCTGACCCGCGGCATCCTGCATTTCTATACCAGCCAGAAGGAATTCGACGCGGCCATCGAGCCGGCGCGCATCATGCGCGAGCTCGGCTGCGAGCGCCGCGTGATCGGTCCCGACGAAGTCGTGAAGCTCGAACCCGCGCTGGCGTCGATCGCGCCGCGGCTGGCGGGCGCCACCTACACCAGCGAGGACGAGTCCGGCGACGTGCACCGCTTCACCACCGGCCTGGCCGCGCTGTGCGAGGCACGCGGCGTGCAGTTCCGCTATGGCGTGCGCGTGCAGCGTCTGCTGGCCGAAGGCGGCCGCATGCGCGGCGTCGAGATCGCCGACGAGACCGGCGCCTATACCGTCGAGCAGGCCGACGCCTATGTGCTCGCGCTCGGCAGCTTCAGCCCGATGCTGGCGCGGCCGCTCGGCGTCAAGCTCGACATCTATCCGGCCAAGGGCTATTCGGCCACGCTGCCGGTGCTCGATCCCGAGCGCGCGCCGAGCGTCAGCCTGACCGACGACGAGTACAAGCTGGTGTTCTCGCGTCTGGGCGATCGGCTGCGCATTGCCGGCACCGCCGAACTCAACGGCTATTCGATGGAGTTGAACCCGGTGCGCTGCGAGGCCATCGTGCGGCGCACGCTGGAGATCTTCCCCGGTGTCAGCCGCCCCGAACTGGCGCGCTACTGGACCGGCCTGCGTCCGGCGACGCCAGGCAACGTGCCGTATATCGGCGCGAGCGCGGTACAAGGGCTGTATCTGAACACCGGCCATGGCACGCTCGGCTGGACCCACGGCTGCGGCTCCGGACGGGCGATCGCGGAACTGATCAGCGGCCGCGTGCCGGAAGTGGACTTCGGCTTCTGCGGTCCGCTGCCCGAGGCGCCGCGGATGGCGCGACCGCTTGCGCCCATCGGTACGCCCGCCGGTGCGCCGGTGGTTGCCGCGCATCCCGCCGCATCGGAGCCGGCCGAGGTTTGATACCCGTGTGATACAGGGCTGAAACAGGCCCGAAGGACCGACACCGGCGCGCCATGGCATCGACATGCGCGCCGGTGTTTGTTTCCCCGTTGCCAGGACACGCCTGCCGGCGAAAGCGTACCCGTTTCTGCGTGCGGCTTCTGCGGACCGTACCCGTTTCTGCGTACGCGCTTACGGGCAGTCGATGGATCGTGCGCTTGCGATGAATCGTGCGGGAAAACCGCCCTGGCCGCATGCGATGTGTGCCGGCACCGTACCCGTTTCTGCGTCGCGCGATGTCGATGGATTCAGATACCCCGCGCCGAGCGTACCCATTTCTGCGTGCGTGGTTTCAACCGAAACCAGCGCGATCGATGCCTCGTCATCGCGCCATCGCCCGGCTCAGGCGACGGTGTCCACCACGCCGCCGTCGACACGCAACGCGGCGCCGGTGGTCGCCGATGCCTGCGGCGAACAAACGTAGACCACCATGTTGGCGACCTCCTCCACCGTCGCCGCGCGCTGGATGATCGAACTCGGCCGATGCGCCTTGACGAACTCGGCGGCCGCTTCCTCGATCGACAGCCCCGCCTTGTCGGCGTCCTCGCGCAGCATCTCGCGCAAGCCGTCGGACAGCGTCGGTCCCGGCAATACCGCGTTGACGGTAACGCCGGTACCGCCGAGCCGTTTGGCGAGGCCGCGCGACACCGCCAGCTGGGCGGTCTTCGAGAAGCCGTAGTGGATCATGTCCTCCGGCGTGTTCAGCGCCGACTCCGACGAGATGAACACCACGCGACCCCAGCCGCTTTCCGCCATGGCCGCCGTATACGCCCGCGCCAGCCGCACCCCCGACATCACGTTGACGTCGAAGATGCGGGTCCAGTCCTCGTCGCTCAGTTCGTAGAAGTCGCGCGGACCGTAGATGCCGGCGTTGTTGACCAGGATGTCCACCGCCGGCTCCGCGGCCACGATGGCATCGCAGCCCTGCGCGCTGCCGACATCGGCCGCGACGCCGCGCACCGAGGCGCCCGGCACCGCGCGCACCACGTCGGCGATGGCGCCTTCGACGGTGTCCTGCTTGCGGCCATTGACGATGACCGTCGCGCCGCTGCGCGCCAGGCCGATGGCGATGGCCAGGCCGATGCCCGCAGTCGAGGCGGTGACCAGGGCGGACTTGCCGGTGAGATCGATCTGCATGGGTTCCTCGCTATGCGATTCAAGTACCGCTCAGACATGGGTCCAGGCTCTGACCGGACGTTTTCCAAGCCCGTAGCGCTCTGCGCTTGCCCTCGGCAGCGTTGATGTCTTCGCTGACAAAGAAGTCCCGCTCCTGCATGACGCCCTCAACCTCCCGCCTGACCGTGACGCGGCGATACATGACCTTGCGTAGCGGATCATCCGTAAAGGCTTCGACCGGCCGATAGCTGAGCAAGGCCGTCAGGGTGGAAGGGTTGTCCCGGACAGTCTGTCCGTCCAGCGGGCCGCCAATGAAGGTGATATCGAGCGTCTGCGCCAGCGCATCGTTCATTCTTGTCTGCCAACCGTCTCCGCTGGCCTTGAACGCGTTGATGATGTCTTGCTCGTACCGCACGGTGACAAGCTTCTTCGGGGACTCCAGCGGCGGACGACCACGCCGCCCCAGCCTCGCCATCTTCCTGAAGTCCTCCGACGGAACCTCAAAGGTATCGGGATCCTCGGCAATCCCACGATTGATTGCCGCGTCTTCCTCATCTGTCGGCATGACGAGCTTGAGTTTCTTCGACATAGCTCTTGACCTCTCTTTTGTTGGCCTTGCGCATGCTGATGATGTGCATGGCGTTGCCCCGCTGCGTAAAGACGACGCAATACAAGCGGTTTTCAATCACGCCGAAGCCGACCTCTCGCACTTCACCGTAATCCCGGCGACTGTCGACGTACGCCATCACCTCCGGCCAATCAAGCATGCCGGCCATTGCCAGCGAAATGCCGTGTTTCGCAAGGTTTGCGACGTCCTTGCTGGAGTCGAATGTCGTCTCCATGGTTTATTGTAGTTACGGTTAATTTGCGCCGCAAGAACAGTCTGTAGTGACAGATAAAAGGCGTCGCGGGCGACTGGGCGGCGTGAATGGCGAAGGGGGACACGCGACGCGAGGATTGCATCACGCAGAATGCGGCGCTGCTGTGTACTAAGCGCGCGCGCTTTCACATCGCGTCGCGATGAGACTTCAGGGTGCGAAGATGGGACGCAGAAACGGGTACGCTTTGCAGCGTTTCTAGCGCGACGGCACGCCCGAGGCGGCACCTGTGCCGGCTTGAGGAAACACGACCGTCACCCGCAAACCCGGCTCGTTGTCCTCCAGCGTCAACGTGGCGCGGTGCACCTGCGCGATCTCGTCGACGATGGCCAGGCCCAGGCCGCTGCCGCCGCTTGGCGCATCGGGCAAGCGATAGAAACGGTCGAGCACGCGGGCGCGCTGCTCGGGCGGGATCCCGGGACCGTTGTCCGCGACGATCAACGCGACGCGGCCCGCATCCGCACGCTGCACGCGCACGTCGACCTTGCCGCCGGCGGGCACATAGCGCAGCGCGTTGTCGATCAGGTTGGTCAGCAGGATGCGCAAGGCGTCGGGATCGCCATGCACGGTCGGACCAGCGGTTTCCCCATCGGCGCCCTCGGTGGCGTCCACGCCCAGGTCGATATTCCGATCCAGCGCGGCCTGCGTCATCTCGCCGACCACGGTCGCCGCCAGCTCGTGCAAGGCCACCGGCTGTTGGCCCGCGACGGCGGCGCCAGGCTCATGGCGCGCCAGCGTCAGCAGTTGCGTCACCAGGTGCGTCAGCCGCTCGAGCCCATCGCGCAGATTGCGGACCGCCTCGCGGCGGGCCGGCTCGCTGTCGGCGCGTTCGACCAGTTGCGCCTGCAGCTGCAGCGCGGTCAGCGGCGTGCGCAGCGCGTGCGCGGCATCGGCGATAAACGCGCGCTGCGTGTCGATCGCGTCGGACAGCCGCGCCAGCAGCAGGTTGAGCGCCTCGGTCAGCGGCGCGATCTCGGCCGGCATCTGCGCGACCGCCAGCGGCGACAGCGCGTTGGCATCGCGCTTGCCGACCTGGCGCGCGATCTCGCGCACCGGCCGCAGCCCGCGGCCGACCGCCAGCCAGACCATCCAGCCCAGCAGCGGCAGCAGCAACAGCAGCGGCGCCACCGTGCGAAGCGCCATCCGCGCCGCCACTTCGCGGCGCGCGCTCATTGGCTGCGCGATCTGCACCACCGCCGGCCCGAGCTGCACGCTGTAGATGCGGAACTCGCCATCGTCGGTGCGCACATTGGAGAAGCCCAGTTCGGCGCGCGGCGGCAGCGACGGCCGCGAATGCGACAGATAGAGGCTGCGGCCGGTGCCGTCCCAGATGTGGATCACCACGTCCTCGTCGGAGCGGAACAGATTGTCGGTGCCGGGCGGCAGCGGCGGCGACAGCGACGGCATCGCCGGGCCGCTGAACTGGCTCGGCAGCGCGAGCGCGACCTGGCGCATCTGGTAGTCGAACAGCGCGTTGGCCTCCTGCCGGGCCTGCCCGTAGATCAGCGCGGTGGCGGCGGCGATGCCGGCCAGCAGGCCGAGCGCCAGCCACCACAGCAAGGTCCGCTGGATCGATCGCATCAGCGCGCTCCCCCGGCGGCTTCCTCGTTGCCGCCCTCCTTGCCGCCGTGCTGCACGCCCTCGTCGAGCTTCGGACAGACATAACCGACGCCGCGGATATTGCGGATCAAACCCTGGCCGAACTTCTTGCGCAGCGCGTGGATATAGACCTCGACCGTATTGCTGCCGACCTCGTCGTCCCAGCCGTACAGCTTCTCCTGCAGCTGCGGTACCGACCAGACCTTGCCCGGGCGGGCCACCAGCGCCGCCAGCAGCGCATATTCGCGCGCCGACAGATGGACCGGCTCGCCGGACAGCGTGACTTCGCGCGTGGCGGGATTGAGCACGATGGCGCCGTAGCGGACCAGCGGCTCGGCCCGGCCCTGCGCGCGCCGCGCCAGTGCGTGAATGCGCGCCACCAGTTCCTGCAGGTCGAAGGGCTTGACCAGATAGTCGTCGGCACCGGCGTTCAGGCCGGCGACGCGATCGGCGACCGCATCGCGCGCGGTCAGGATCAGCACCGGCGTGGCGACGCCGCGCGCCCGCATGCCGGACAACACATCGAGGCCCGAACGGCGCGGCAGGCCGAGATCGAGCAGCACCAGATCGTGCTGCCCTTCGGCCGCGCCGCCGGCGGCGATGCCGGGCGGCTGCGTGGCGGCCGACAAGCCGGCCTCGCCGTCGCGTACCCAGTCCACCGCGAAGCCTTCCTGACGCAGCGCGAGCCGCACGGATTCGCCGATCATCGTATCGTCTTCGATCAGCAGCACGCGCATCGCTTCGCTCCGTTCGTTCGCCAGCAGCGGCGGCAGCAGCGGCGGCTCATCGCCGATCGACCGCTTCGGCCAGCGCGTGCGCCAGCCCCGGCAGCGCGGGGAACTGCGCGGTGATCACCTGCACCGGCACCGGTTCCAGGAACGCGCGCATGCGTCCCTTGTCGACGAAGCGCGCGTTGAAGCTCGACGCCGCCAGCGCCTGAACGAAGCGTGGCACGATGCCGCCGCCGATATAGACGCCGCCGCGCGCGCCGAGGATCAGCGTCACATCGGCCGCCACCGAACCGAGCAGGCCGCAGAACACCGCGAGCGCGCGCTGGCACAGCGCGTCGCCGCGCTGCAAGGCGCCCTCGGTGACCTCCGCCGCGGTCAGCGGCACGCGCACGGGCGTACCCGTTTCTGCGGCCAGCGCGGCGTGCGTATGCGACAGCCCCATGCCCGACAGCAGCCGTTCGGCCGAGACGCGGCCGTGCTCGCGATGCGCGGCATGCCAGGCGATCCACTCGTCGTCGGTGGCCGGCATCAGCTCGACATGCCCGCCCTCTCCGGCCAGCGCCACCGGCCCCGCACCGTGGCGGCCAGGGATCAGGCCGGACACGCCGAGCCCGGTGCCGGGGCCGATCAAGGCCAGCGGCGTGTCGGCTGCGGGCGTGCCCGCACGCACCGGCGCCAGCTCGCCGGGTTGCAGATACGGCAGCGCCAGCGCCAGCGCGGTGAAGTCGTTGAGCGCCAGCAGCGTCTCCAGACCCAGCGCCTGGCGCACCGCCTCGATCGAAAACGCCCAGGCGTGGTTGGTCAGCTTGACGCGATCGCCGGTGACCGGATTGGCCAGGCCGATCGCCGCATGGCGAGGCTGCGGTCCCGACAGCTGCGACAGGTATTGCCGCATCGCCGCTTCCAGCGACGGATAGTCGGCGACCTTCAGCGCCGTCACCGGTCCGATCGCATCGGGCGCGGTCTGCAGGGCGAAGCGGACATTGGTGCCGCCGACATCGGCAAGCAGGCGTGGGTAGGTAGTCATCGCAAGGCGGGAAACTTCGGGCGAAATTCGGGCGGTCGTGGCAACGCGCTCCAGTGGATCAGTCAGGGGCAGAGCAAGTCAGGCGGTGAACACGTCGAAGCCGTGGCGATGCCGGCTGGCGACGACTCCCACCGGCAGCGCGGGCCCAGGCTCCTGCAGCGCGCGCTCGAACACCTCGGCCTTGGCCGAGCCTGCAAAGGCCAGGAAGACGCGCTCGGCCGCCAGCAATGCCGCCAGATTCAGCGTCACGCGCGCATGCGGCGCGCTGGCCGGGCGCGTCACCACATAGCAGGGCGTATCGCCGTTCAGCGCTTCGCCGAGCTCCGGCGCATCGGCGAACAGCGACGCGGTATGGCCGTCCTCGCCCATGCCGAGCACCGCCACGTCGGGCTGGCGGAATGTGCCATTGAGGCGGACCACCGCGCGCGCGGGCTCGGACGCCTCCAGCGCATCGGCGATCAGCGGCGCGAAGCTGGCCGCCGCCGCGGCATCTCGCAGCAGGTGCTCCTGCACGAGGCGGGCGTTGCTGTCCTCGTGCCCGGGCGGCACCGCGCGCTCATCGACCAGCGTGATGGTGACCGCGTCCCAGCGCACCGGCCGATAGCGCAGTCGCTCGAACATCGACGCCGGCGAGCGCCCGCCCGAGACGGCAAGCACCGCGTGTCCGCGGTCCTGGATGGCGAGGTCGAGCGCGTGGCTGACGGCGGCGGCCAGCGCTTCAGCCTGGTCCAGCAGCGAGGGATGTTCGAAGCGGCGCATGGCGATTTCCGGAGTCAGGGTTCGTTGGAGCGGAGGGGCTGACGTCAACGCGGGGGTCAAACCTCCTCGTGCCACAGCGCGTTGTCGCGCGACAGCAGCGCGGACGACGCGGCCGGTCCCCAGGTGCCCGCGGTATAAGGCTTGGGCGGCAACGTGCTCTCGGCCCAGGTGTCGATGATGGGCTCGACCCAGCGCCATGCCTGCACCTGTTCGTCGCGGCGCACGAAGAGGCCCAGCCGTCCGCGTATTACGTCGAGCAGCAGGCGTTCGTAGGCGCCGGCGCGGCGCACCTTGAACGAGTTGGCAAAGTCCAGATCGAGCGAGGTCGGCGTCAGCGCGACCGTATCGCCGGGCTGCTTGACCAGGAAGTACAGCCGGATGCTTTCCTCGGGCTGCAGCCGGATCACCAGCCGGTTCTGCGGCGACAGCGTCAGCGGGCGCGGAAAGATCGCATGCGGCACGTCACGGAAATGGATCACGATCTCGGCCACGCGCGACTGCATCCGCTTGCCGGTGCGCAGGTAGAACGGCACGCCGGCCCAGCGCCAGTTGGCGATCTCGGCCTTGATCGCGACAAAGGTCTCGGTGCGGCTGTCCGGCGCGATACCTTCTTCCTCGAGATAGCCGGGCACCGGCTTGCCGGCGATCGCGCCGGCGCGATATTGCCCGCGCACGGTCTTCTCGGCGACCTCCTGCGGCGTGATCGGCTTGAGTGCCTTCAGGATCTTGATCTTCTCGTCGCGCACCGCGTCTTCGGTCAGGCTGGTGGGCGGCTCCATCGCGACCATGCACAGCAGCTGCAGCAGGTGGTTCTGCACCATATCGCGCAGCGCGCCGGTCTGGTCGTAGAAGTCGCCGCGGCCCTCGACGCCGAGCTCCTCGGCGATCGTGATCTGCACGTCCTGCACCCACTCGCGCCGCCACAGCGGCTCGAACAGCGCGTTGCCGAAGCGGATCGCCATCAGGTTCTGAACCGACTCCTTGCCCAGGTAGTGGTCGATCCGGTAGATCTGCTCCTCGGCGAAGTAGCGCGCCACTGCCGCGTTGATCGCCTCGTTCGAATCGAGGTCGTGGCCCAGCGGTTTTTCGAGGACCACGCGCACATTGGGATGGTTCAGGCCGGTGCGGCCGAATTGCTCGCAGATCGGCACGAACAGATGCGGCGCGGTGGCCAGGTAGCAGACCACGACCTCGGGCTGGCGGGACAGCACCTTGCGCGCCAGCGCGTCGAAATGTTCGGGTTGGCGGGCGTCGGCCTGCACGTAGCACAGCCGCTGCACGAAGCTCGCCCAGTCTCCCGGCGGCGCGTGTTCGAGACCGGGCCGCATGCCCTGCTCCAGCGTGGCGACGTATTCCTCGGTGGTGGAAGGATGGCTGCCCGTGGCCAGGATGCGCGCCGCGGGATGCAACAATCCGGCGCGATGCGCGTCGAACAAGGCCGGCAGCAGTTTGCGCCTGGCCAGGTCACCGGTGCCGCCAACCAGCACCATGTCGAAATCGGGCATGCTCACCCTGACCTCCTTGTCGCTTGATAGAGACCCCGTAGCGCGGCCGATGGGGCCAGTTTACGTGAGTCGCGGGCGCTTTGCGAGCCACGCGGCAGCGCTCGGCCAGTGCGGCGGCAGGTGTGGCGGCAAGGCGCGGCGGCCCGGCAGGCATGCTCCGTGCAAGCCCCTCTGACATGCGCTAGGCTGAACGGCGACGTTCCCCGCGACATCCAAGAATTCCGCTGGAGAGAGCCCCATGCCCCATCCCGTACTCGAACAAGTGACGGCCCGCATCGTGGCCCGCAGCGCGCCGACGCGCCAGGCCTACCTGTCCCGCACGCAGGCCATGGCCGGCAGCAAGGTGCAACGCGCGCAGCTGTCCTGCACGAATCTCGCGCACGGCTTTGCCTCGATGCCCGAGCCCGCCAAGATCCGCCTGAAGGCCGAGGAACGGCCCAACGTGGCGATCGTTTCCTCGTACAACGACATGCTTTCGGCGCACCAACCGCTGGGAGAGTTCCCCGCCTGGCTCAAGGAAACCGCGCTGGAGGCCGGCGCCACCGCGCAATTCGCCGGCGGCGTGCCGGCGATGTGCGACGGCGTGACGCAGGGGCAGGACGGCATGGAGCTGTCGCTGTTCTCGCGCGACGTGATCGCACAGGCCACCGCGGTCGCGCTGTCGCACCAGATGTTCGATGCCGCGCTGTACCTGGGCATCTGCGACAAGATCGTGCCCGGGC
>JAPSLC010000035.1 GCA_031181345.1 Cupriavidus sp.
TCCATATATCGGCTTCCAGCATTTCACGCATGGTGACGGACATTGAATTCTCCAAAAGGGTTCGGTCTGAAGTCCGCCCCGACATTCCTGAACAGGAACACCCCGGATGGGCGGACTCGCGATTTCGCCCGGACCGCCATCGCGCATCCCGAAATTCCCAACGTCAGGAATCCGTGAAGCGAGGCGAAGCCAAGCGAGCCCGCGATTGTAGCAACATCCCGGCCATCGCTCAAGCCCGCCGGAGGTCCCCGAACCAGCAGGCACCGTCACCGTGCGGCGCCGGCTTCTCTCCGCCGCGGGGTGCGGCCGGGTCCCGATGGTGCGATAATCCCGGTTTGCCAATCCAGAAACGGGCGCCAACCCCACTTGCCGCCCGTGACACTTTTTCCGCGTCGCAGCATGAGCATCCATTTGAAGACCGCCGAAGACATCGCCCAGATGCGCGTCGCCTGCCGGCTGGCCAGCGAAGTCCTCGACTACATCACGCCGTTCGTGAAGCCCGGCGTCACCACCGGCGAACTGGACCGCCTGTGCCACGCCTATATGCGCGACGTACAAGGCACGGTCCCTGCGCCGCTGAACTATGCGCCGCCCGGCTATCCGCCCTTCCCCGGCGCGATCTGCACCTCGGTCAACGATGTGATCTGCCACGGCATCCCGGGTGATCGCGTGCTCAAGAACGGCGACGCGGTGAACCTGGACATCACGGTGATCACCAAGGAAGGCTATTACGGCGACACCAGCCGCATGTTCATCGTCGGCGAGGGGTCGATCCTGGCCAAGCGGCTGACGCAGGTGACCTTCGAATGCATGTGGAAGGGCATCGCGCAGGTGCGCCCGGGCGCCAAGCTCGGCGACATCGGCCACGTGATCCAGCAGCATGCGGAAGCCGCCGGCTACAGCGTGGTGCGCGAATACTGCGGCCACGGCATCGGCAAGAACTTCCACGAGGATCCGCAGATCCTGCACTACGGCCGCCCCGGCACCGGCATGGAACTGCAGGCCGGCATGATCTTCACGATCGAGCCGATGATCAACGCGGGCAAGCGCGACATCCGCACGATGCCCGACCAGTGGACCGTCAAGACGCGCGACCGCAGCCTGTCGGCGCAATGGGAACACACGGTGCTGGTAACCGACACCGGCTACGAGGTGCTGACCGTCTCGGCCGGCACCCAGGCGCCGCCCGCCTTCATCACCGACACGCTCGCGGCCTGATTGCAGGGGGCGCCGGAAGGCGCCCCTGTCGTTTGGGCCACAGCCTCGCTGCCTTCGCTCCGCCCTCCTTCCCCATGTCGACCCAACCCGTCCCAGCCATGGATTCCTCCCCGGAACTGCTGCTTGCCACGCGCGTGCGCGACCGGCTCAAGGCCGACAAGCAGGCGCTGTTCGACGCCTTCATCGGCGGCGGGCAGGTCGGCACACTGCTGACCCGGCTGCGCCAGGCGGTCGATCACGCGCTGGTCGAGTGCTGGCGCGGCCTCGGGCTGCCGGCCGGGATGGCGCTGGTGGCCGTGGGCGGCTATGGCCGCGGCGAGCTGTTCCCGCATTCGGACGTCGACGTGCTGCTGCTGTTGCCCGCCGAGCCGGACCCGGACACCGTCGGCCGCATGGAGAAGTTCATCGGCCTGTGCTGGGACCTGGGGCTGGAGATCGGCTCGTCGGTGCGCACGGTCGAGGACTGCCTGCGCGAGGCGCGCCAGGACGTGACGATCCGCACCGCGCTGCTCGAAGCGCGCCTGGTGACCGGCAACCGCACGCTGTTCACCGAGCTGCAGGCGCGCTATCGCGCCGAGCTCGACCCGCGCGCCTTCTTCCAGGCCAAGCTGCTCGAACTGCGCCAGCGCCACGCCAAGTACCAGGACACGCCCTACGCGCTCGAGCCGAACTGCAAGGAAAGCCCCGGGGGCCTGCGCGACCTGCAGGTGATCCTGTGGATGACGCAGGCGGCGGGCTACGGCGCCAGCTGGAAGGAGCTGCGCGACAAGGACCTGCTGACCGAGCGCGAGGCGCAGGAACTGACGCGCAACGAGCGCCTGCTCAAGACCATCCGGGCGCGCCTGCATCTGCTGGCCGGACGCCGGCAGGACGTGCTGGTGTTCGACCTGCAGACCGCGCTGGCCGAGGCCTTCGGCTATCGCCAGAACGCCAACAAGCGCGCCAGCGAACAGCTGATGCGGCGCTACTACTGGGCCGCCAAGGCGGTGACCCAGCTCAACAGCGTGCTGCTGCTCAATATCGAGGCGATGCTGTTCCCCAGCGAGTCGAAGGTCACGCGCGTGCTGAACGAGCGTTTCGTCGAGCGCCAGGGCATGCTGGAAATCACCAGCGACGATCTGTACGAACGCAATCCGCACGCGATCCTGGAAACGTTCCTGCTGTACGAGCGCACGCCCGGCGTCAAGGGCCTGTCGCCGCGCACGCTGCGCGGCCTCTACAACGCGCGCACGGTAATGGACGCGCGCTGGCGCAACGACCCGGTCAACCGCCAGCAGTTCCTGGCGATCATCCAGGAGCCGCAGGGCATCACGCACGCGCTGCGGTTGATGAACCAGACCAGCGTGCTCGGCCGCTATCTGATCAACTTCCGGCGCATTGTCGGACAGATGCAGCACGACCTGTTCCACGTCTATACGGTGGACCAGCACATCCTGATGGTCGTGCGCAACATGCGGCGATTCGCCATCGTCGAGCACACCCACGAGTTCCCCTTCTGCAGCCAGCTGATGGCGAACTTCGACAAGCCATGGGTGCTGTGGCTGGCGGCGCTGTTCCACGATATCGCCAAGGGCCGCGGCGGCGACCACTCCAGGCTCGGCACCGCCGATGCGCGCCGCTTCTGCCGCCAGCACGGCATCGCGCGCGAGGACGCGAACCTGATCGCCTGGCTGGTCGAGCATCACCTGACCATGAGCCATGTCGCGCAGAAGCAGGACATGACCGACCCCGAGGTGGTCCATGCCTTCGCCCGCGTGGTCGGCAACGAGCGCTATCTGACCGCGCTGTATCTGCTGACCGTGGCCGACATCCGCGGCACCAGCCCCAAGGTCTGGAACGCGTGGAAGGGCAAGCTGCTGGAGGACCTGTACCGCATCACGCTGCGGGTGCTCGGCGGCGCGCGCGTCGATCCGCATTCGCTGTGGGCGCAGCGGCGCGAGGAGACCATCGCCGCGCTGCGGCTGCAGGCCTTCGATCCGGCCCGGGCCGAGGCGCTGTGGGAACGGCTCGACGTGGCCTTCTTCCTGCGCCACGACGCGCGCGACATCGCCTGGCTGACGCGCCATCTGGCCGACCGCGTCGACAGCGAGCAGCCGGTGGTCAAGGCACGCGTGTCGCCGGCCGGCGAGGGGCTGCAGGTGGCGGTCTACGCCAAGGACCAGCCCGACCTGTTCGCCCGCATCTGCGGCTACTTCGAGCGCAAGGGCTTCTCGATCCAGGAGGCGAAAATCCACACCACGCGGCATGGCTACGCGCTGGACACCTTCCAGGTGTTCGATCCCGGCGTCATCGGCGGCGGGCGCGACACGTACCGCGACATCATCGCGCTGGTCGAGCACGAACTCTGCGAGCGGCTGGCGCACCAGGCGCCGCTGCCCGAGCCGTCGCAGGGCCGGCTATCGCGCCAGTCGCGCAGCTTCCCGATCAAGCCGCGCGTCGATCTGCGGCCCGACGAGCGCGGCCAGTACTTCCTGCTGGAGCTGTCGGCCAACGACCGCACCGGCCTGCTGTACGCGATCGCGCGCGTGCTCGGCCGCCACCATATTTCCGTGCATACCGCACGCATCAACACGCTGGGCGAACGGGTCGAGGACATGTTCCTGGTCGACGGCAGCCGCCTCGCCGCCGACAACCGGCTCGAAATCCAGCTTGAACAGGACCTGCTCGCGGCGCTCGACATCTGAGCCGCGACACCATTGAAACCATGAGCGATCAACCCTCCCCCAAGCGCAAGACCTTGGGACTGAAATCCGCCGCCGCCAACGCGGGTACCGGCCTGGCGCGCAAGAGCGGCGCCACCCGGCCAGTGCGCGTGTCGGATCTGAACCGGCGCCGCGTCCAGACCGTGGCCGAAGGGGTGCGCGCGGCGCACGAACGCGCCGAGGCCAGCGGCAAGCCGCGCAAGCAAGGCGGCGCCCGCCCGGCGCCGGAAGGACGCGGCGCGCGCCGTCCGGGTGGCGACGAGCGCGGACCGCGCCGCTTCGGCGACGATCAGCGGCCACCGCGCCGTACCGACGGCGATGAGCGAGGCCCGCGCCGTTTCGGCACCGACGAGCGGCCGCCACGCCGCCTTGGCGCCGATGAGCGGCCGCCCCGCCGTACCGGTGGCGACGACCGAGGCCCCCGCCGTTTCGGCACCGACGAGCGGCCGCCACGCCGACTCGGCGCCGATGAGCGGCCTGCGCGCCGTACCCTCGGCGATGAACGCGGCCCGCGCCGTTTTGGCGGCGACGAGCCGCGCGAACGGCAGGCGCGATGGGGCGAGCGCAGCGAACGCGGAGAACGGGCCGAGCGCGGCGAGCGCCCGCAACGTCCGCAGCATGGAGACCGCCCCACCGCCGGCCCGCGCCGGGAGTATGGAAGCGATCGCGGCGAACGTCCTGCCCGCGGCGAACGCGGCGAATACGGGCCGCGCCGCACGACCGCGCCCCGTGCGGCGGACGCCGACTCCCGCGAGCGCCCTGCCCGTCCGCAAGGCGAAGCCGGCGAGGTACGCCCGGCCCGCTCCGGCTTCGGTGCCGGCACCGGCCGCGCGCCCAAACCCGGCAGCGCCCGTACGCGCGATGACGTGCCACACGGCGCACCGGCCCGCAGCCCGGCCCGCCCGCCGTCGAACACCCACGCCGCCGGCGCGGCGCACGGCGACGATGGCCTGGTGCGCCTGTCCAAGCGGATGTCCGAGCTTGGCCTGTGCTCGCGCCGCGAGGCCGACGAATGGATTCCGCGCGGTTGGGTGCTGGTCGACGGCAAGCCCGTGACCGAGCTCGGCACGCGCATCCGCCCGGACGCGACGATCGAGATCCAGCAGGCCGCCCGCTCGGAGCAAGGCGAGCGTGTCACGGTGCTGCTGCACAAGCCGGTCGGCTATGTGTCCGGCCAGGCCGAGGAAGGCTATCAGCCGGCGGCCGCGCTGTTCACCGCCGACAACCAGTGGGAAAACGATCCGACCCGCAAGCGCTATGCGCCATGGCAGCACAAGGGCCTGGCGCCGGCCGGACGCCTCGATATCGATTCGACCGGCCTGCTGGTGCTGACGCAGGACGGCCGCATCGCCCGCCAGCTGATCGGCGAGGACTCGAACATCGAGAAGGAATACCTGGTGCGGGTGGTCTGGGAGGATGCGCCCGAGGGTCCGGTCGAGCGCAATATCTCGGCGGTGTTCCCGGCCGAGCGGCTCGAGAAGCTGCGCCACG
The DNA here is from genome assembly GCA_031181345.1 of Cupriavidus sp. Classification (GTDB taxonomy): domain Bacteria; phylum Pseudomonadota; class Gammaproteobacteria; order Burkholderiales; family Burkholderiaceae; genus Cupriavidus. Next base: position 5,412 of record JAPSLC010000035.1, read on the forward strand.
GCCTGTCGCTCGACGGCGAGCCGCTCAAGCCCGCCAAGGTCAGCTGGCAGAACGAGGAACAGTTGCGCTTCGTGCTGCGTGAAGGGAAGAAACGGCAGATCCGCCGGATGTGCGAGCAGGTCGGCCTGAAGGTGGTCGGACTGAAACGCGTCCGCATGGGCCGGATCGTGCTGGGCGACCTGCCGGTCGGCCAGTGGCGCTTCCTGGGGCCGTTCGAGAAGTTCTGAGGATCGGGCCTGAAGGCCGACGCCGGGACCGGCCGCTGCGCCGTCCCGGCTCCGTCGCCTGGGCTGGGCCTGGGCTCAGTCGTCCGATTGCACCCCGTTCAACTCGGGAAACAGCACCTCGGTGAAACCGAACTTGCTGAAGTCCTTGACCCGCATCGGGTACAGGATGCCGCGCAGATGGTCGCACTCGTGCTGCACCACGCGCGCATGGAAGCCCTCGGCAACACGCTCGATGCGCTGTCCCATCAGGTCGAAGCCGGTATAGCGCAGGCTGGTATGGCGCGGCACCATGCCGCGCAGGCCCGGCACCGACAGGCAGCCCTCCCAGCCATCCTCCATCTCGTCGGACAGCGGCGTCAGTTCCGGATTGATCAGCACGGTCTTGGGCACCTGCGGCGCATCGGGATAGCGCGGGTTGCGCTCGAAGCCGAAGATCACCACCTGCAGGTCGACGCCGATCTGCGGCGCGGCCAGCCCGGCGCCATTGGCATGGTCCATCGTGTCGAACATGTCCTCGATCAGCGTGCGCAGTTCGGGGGTATTGAAGCGCTGGACCGGGCGCGCGGCCTGCAGCAGCCGGGGGTCGCCCATTTTCAGAATGTCGCGAATCATTGCTTGTCCTCTGCTGGAGCAGCCCGGTATCGTGCCGGCTGCCGCATGCGGCGCCGCATGCGAAGGTTCTGCGCCGAAATTCCGTCGATTATAGCCAGCGCTCCTGCCCACGGCCGGCGCTGGCGCCACGGTCAGGAGCCGCGCTCACGCAGCGAAGATCCTGTCCACGTCGACGTTGATCGAGTGCAGGCGCTCGCGCGGCACATGCGGCGTCAGGTAGCGCAACATCGTTTGCCCCCGCGACTCCAGCGTCGGACAACCGAATGTCCAGTGCTTGTCCGCGTCCCACATGTCGAGCAGCGGCGCAAACAGGTTCGCGAGGGCCTGCCGCAGGCGGTCTCGCCACGACGCCTGCGACGGCGCGGACGAGACATGGCACACCAGACGTCCGGCGGGCCGCTCGACGCTGCGCAGGTGGGCCTTGATGCTGTGCAGGATGCCGGTGTTGGTGTCGGCCACATACTCGAGCCGGAAACACTGGCCGCGAAATACGAAGCCTTGCTGGTGCCGCTGCGCCGGCTGGCGCTGGAAGCTCTCGCGCAGGCCCTCGAGCTTGACGCGCACGGCGACCCAATCCCGGCATGGCGGATGATTTGCTGCAATCGAACCCATGGGAACCCCTTGTCGTCTGGAAGACGTGGTGGAAGAACCCGGCGAGGTTAATCGCGCGGCACGGGCCGCTTCTTTCGAATTCAGCCCTGCCTCTTTGCTTAGGCGACCCGTGATCGACTGTCTCACTGGACAGCGGCGCGGATCGCTGTCCGTGGCGTCAGCGTGCTGGCGTCACGCCACGCCGTGCTGTTCGAGCAGCGCCATCATGCCCGCCTCGTCCAGCACCGGCACGCCGAGCTCCTGCGCCTTGGCCAGCTTGCTGCCCGCCTCCTCGCCGGCCACCACGTAGTCGGTCTTCTTCGACACCGAGCCGGCGACCTTGGCGCCGGCCGCTTCCAGCCGCTCCTTGGCCTCCTCGCGCGACAGCGTCGGCAAGGTGCCGGTCAGTACGAAGGTCTTGCCCGCCAGCGGCGCCGGCGCGCGCGCGGCCGGCTCGCTCTCGGGCCAGTGCACACCGGCGGCGCGCAGCTGCTCGATCACCTCGACGTTGTGCGGCTCGGCAAAGAAATGCGCGATCGACTGCGCCACCACCGGGCCGACGTCGTTGACCTCCAGCAGCGCCGCCTCGTCGGCCGCCATCAGCCCGTCGAGCTTGCCGAAATGCCGCGCCAGGTCCTTGGCGGTCGCCTCGCCGACATGGCGGATGCCCAGCGCGAAGATGAAGCGGTTCAGCGTGGTCTCGCGCGAGGCGTCGATCGCGGCCACCAGATTGCTGGCCGACTTGTCGGCCATGCGGTCCAGCGCCGCCAGCTTGGCCACGCCGAGCTTGTAGAGGTCGGCCGGCGTGCGGACGATGCCCTGCTCGACCAGCTGGTCGACCACCTTCTCGCCCAGCCCTTCGATATCCATCGCGCGGCGCTGCGCGAAATGCAGCAGCGCCTGCTTGCGCTGCGCGGCGCAGATCAGCCCGCCGGTGCAGCGCGCGATCGCCTCGTCCTCGAGCCGCTCGATATTCGATCCGCACACCGGGCACGCCGTCGGCATCGTGAAGGGCCGCGCGTCGGCGGGCCGGCGCTCCGGCACCACCGCGACGATTTCCGGGATCACGTCGCCGGCGCGGCGCACGATCACGGTGTCGCCGATATGCACGTCCTTGCGGCGGATCTCGTCCTCGTTGTGCAGCGTCGCATTGGTCACCGTGACGCCGCCGACGAACACCGGCGCCAGCCGCGCCACCGGGGTGATCGCGCCGGTGCGGCCGACCTGGACCTCGATGTCCTCGACCACGGTGGTCATTTCCTGCGCCGGGAACTTGTGCGCCAGCGCGAAGCGCGGTGCGCGCGAGACAAACCCCAGGCGCTCCTGCTCCTCGACCGCATTGACCTTGTAGACCACGCCGTCGATGTCATAGGGCAGGCTGTCGCGCTTGGCGCCGATGCCGCGATAGAAGCCAAGCAGCCCCTGCGCGCCCTTGACGACGGCGTGCTCTGCGCAGACCGGCAAGCCGAGCGCGGCAAAGCGCTGGAGCAGCGCCTCGTGCGTGGCCGGGCGCGGCTCGCCGTCCAGTTCGCCGAGCCCATAGGCAAAGAACGACAGCGGACGGCGCGCGGTGATGCGCGGATCGAGCTGGCGCAGGCTGCCGGCGGCGGCGTTGCGCGGATTAACGAAGGTCTTCTCGCCGGCCTCGGCCTGGCGCGCATTGAGACGGTCGAAATCGCGCCGGTACATGAAGACCTCGCCGCGCACCTCGATCACCGCGGGCGCGCCGGCCTTCAACTTCAGCGGAATCGCCTTGATGGTGCGCACATTGGCGGTCACGTCTTCGCCGGTCTCGCCATCGCCGCGCGTGGCGGCCTGCACCAGCCGGCCGTTTTCGTAGCGCAACGACATCGCCAGCCCGTCGAACTTCAGCTCGCAGGCGTATTCGACCGCATCGGCGGCCGAGAACAGGTCCGCGGCCCCCTCGGCGGCGATCGGGCGGCCCAGGCCCTGCGCGCAGCGGCGATCGAAGCCGATCACGTCCTCGTCGTCGAACGCATTGTTCAGCGACAGCATCGGCAGCCGATGCCGCACCGTCGCGAACGCCGTCAGCGGCTGGCCGCCGACGCGCTGGGTCGGCGATTCGGGCGTCAAGAGTTCGGGATGCGCGGCCTCGAGCTCCTGCAGCTCGCGAAACAGCGCGTCGTACTCGGCGTCCGGAATGGTCGGGGCGTCGAGCACGTAGTACTGGTAGTTGTGGTGCTCGAGCTGCTCGCGCAGCCAGTCGGCGCGCGCGGCCGGGGCGTCGGGCTTGTCGGCCGAATTGTCCGGACGCGCGGCATTGGCCGCGTCGGCTGCGCCGGCCGCGTCGGTGCGCGGCGCGTCGGCCGGGATGGGAGCGCCGTGTTTCTTTGCTGGCATGGAGACTTCGGAGAGGCTGCGGAAAAAAGCGAGGCGCGTCAGCTGCTGAACAGCCGCAGTGCCACCGGCGAGCCGGCCGGCATGCCGCGCGCCTCGAGCTTGTCGTAGAGCGTCTGCAGCTGCTGGAAGATGGCGACGAAGGACGTCTCGGTGAGCGGCCGATGATTGTCGTCGACCAGCCTCGCGCCCATCCGCTGCGCCAGGCTGTCGCCGTACTCGCACATGGTCTTCAGCGGCTTGACCGCCTGGGATGCCTGCGGCACGTCCAGCAGCAGCGTGATCTGGCTGCCCGCCTTGACCGTCAGGTCGTCGCGCAGGAAGTTGGTATCGCCGAACTGCAGCGTAAACAGCGCGCGCTGGATGCCGTCGGGGCCGGCCTGGTAGCGGGTAAAGCGGGTGCCGTCGCGCGAGAGCACCAGGCCGTCCTGGGTGGCGACATTTTGCACATAGGCGGCCGACCACGGCGCCCCGTCGGACACCACGTTGACGCCCAGCTGCACGTCGCAGGCGGCGGCAAAGCCGTCGAGCTCGCGCGCATTGGCGACGGTCTCGCTCATGTCGGGCAGCTCCGCCGACGCATCGAGCGATTCGGCCAGCGCCTCGACCGCATTGACGAACTCGGAGAACTCCAGCGCGTTGAGCGGGCCGCCGCGATTGGCCAGCTGCACCGCGACCTGCAGATCCTCGTACTGGTGGCCGGCGGTCACCGGCTCCCAGGCGTTGGCCGGCTCGTACAGGCCCTCGATATGGACCTGCTTGGTGCCGGCGCGGCGCAGGCGCCCGGTCAGCGGCAGGATGCGGTCGCCCGAGGCCTTGCGTTCCAGATGCAGCGGCACGATGCAGTCGATCAGCGGATCGATCACGGCGGGCTTGGGCTGGCCGTCGGCGACGATGGGTTCGGCCACCGGCTCGGGCCGCGGCGCTGCTGCCGGTGCGGACGGCGAAGCGGGGGCGTGCGTGGTCGTGTCGCCCGCGCCTGCGTCCGCGCCCTTGGTGGGCTGCGGGGCCTGGGTTCGGCCGGACGGCGCGCTGCGCGCGACGCCGTCGGCGACCTCCTCGGCCAGCAGCTCGTCGGCATCGGCGCTGCCCGACACCAGCGGCGAAGCCGCCTGCGCCGCCTGCGCGTCGTCATCGAGCGGCGGCACCGCCAGCGTCGGTTCCTTGCGCTGGATCGTCTCGGGCCGCGGCGGCTCGTGCAGCCTGGCGCTGACCTCGGGCTTGATTTCCTCGCCCACCACCGGCTCGCGCATCGACGGCAGGTCGTCCTCGGGCTGCAGCGCGCGCGGCCGGCGCGACTTGCGGATCTGCCATTGGTTGTAGGCCACCACCAGCAGCAGCAGCACGATGCCGGCGACGACCAGCGCGGTTTGCAGATCCATCACGCGCGCCCTCCATGGTTCAAGCCATGCATCAGCCCGTGCATCGGCCCATGCGCCAATCCAAGCGATCCGGTCATGCCGCCTCCGCCATCGAAACGGCCGCGTCCATGTCGACGGCGACGATCCGCGACACCCCCTGCTCCTGCATCGTGACGCCGATCAGCTGGTGCGCCATTTCCATTGCGATCTTGTTGTGTGAGATGAAGACGAACTGCGTCTTGTCCGACATGCGCGCGACCATATTGGCGTAGCGCTCGGTATTGGCGTCGTCCAGCGGCGCGTCGACCTCGTCCAGCAGACAGAACGGCGCCGGGTTCAGCTGGAACATCGCGAACACCAGCGCGATCGCGGTCAGCGCCTTTTCGCCGCCAGACAGCAGATGGATGGTCGAGTTCTTCTTGCCGGGGGGCTGCGCCATCACCTGCACGCCGGCATCGAGGATTTCCTCGCCGGTCATGATCAGCTTGGCCTGGCCGCCGCCGAACAGCTGCGGGAACAGCTCGCCGAAATGATGGTTGACCTGGTCGAAGGTGCCCTGCAGCAGCGCGCGCGTTTCCTGGTCGATCTTGTGGATCGCGTCTTCCAGCGTCTGGATCGCGTCGTTCAGGTCGGCCGACTGCGCGTCGAGGAAGGTCTTGCGCTCGCGCGCCGCCGCCAGTTCCTCCAGCGCGGCCATGTTGACCGGGCCGAGCGCGTTGATGGCATTGTTGATGCGCGTGACTTCGCCCTGCAGATACGACGGTTTCATGTCGCCGATGAGCTTGCCGACCAGCGCGGCTTCGTCGACCTCGGCCGCGGCCAGCTGCTCGGCGAACTGCTCCTGCGCCAGGCGCGCGGCCTGCTCCTTGAGCTGCAGCTCCGTGATGCGGTCGCGCAGCGGCTGCAGGCTGCGCTCGGCGGCCAGGCGCTGTTCGTCGAACTGGCGCAGCTGCGCCGACAGCGCGTCGAGTTCGATGCGGGCCGTCGCCAGCTTCTGCTCGCGCTCGGCGCGCAGCTCGAGCGCTTCCTGCAGGCCGGTATGCGCGGTCTGCTCGTTGATCGTTTCCAGCTCGGCGCGCGCATTCTCCAGCGATTCGGCGATGCGTTCGCTCTGGTCGCCCGCGACCTCGATATTGCGGCGCAGTTCTTCGATGCGGGTCGCCAGATTGCGCTCGGCGAACACCGCCTCCTGGGCGGCGCGTTCCAGATCGCGCAGCTGCTGGCGCGCGTCGGACAGCTTCGCATCCAGCGCTTCGTAGGCCATCTGGTGGTCTTCGTGCGCGGCCTGCATCTCGGCCAGCTCGGTATCGTGCCGCTCGAAGTTGGCCTCGGATTCGGCCTTCAGCGCGCGCTGCTCGTCGATCTGCGCGGCGATTTCCTCGAGCTCCTCGCGGATCTGGCCGCTGCGCGCGGCGTAGCGCTCCATCGCCTGCGACAGCTTGAGCACGTCCATCTGCAGCCCGTGGACGCGCCGCGTGACCCGCTCGCTGTCGGCGCGCGCCTCCACCAGCTTGCGGCTGCCCTCGGTATAGGCGGCCTCGGCACGCACCGCCTGCGCCTTGGCCTCGTCGGCCAGCAGCGTCTGCGCGCGGGCCTGCTTCTGCAGATTCTCGATTTCCTGCTCGCGCGCGAGCATGCCGGCCTGCTCGGAGTCGGCGGCATACAGGTGCACCGAGCTGCGGCCGACCAGGTGGCCCTCGGCGACGACGAAGGTCGCGCCTTCGGGCAGGCTGGCGCGTGCGGCCAGCGCCTGCTCCATGTCGTCGGCGGTATAGACGTCGGCCAGCCAGTCCTGCATCACCGCGCGGATGCCCGGCTCGGTGATCTGCAGCAGCGACATCAGCGGACGCAGTCCGCCCGGCGCCTCGCCCGGGCGTGCCGCGGGCGGCGGCGCGTAGAAGGCCAGCTTGGCGGGCGGCGCGTCGGTCAGCAGCCCCTTGACCCAATCGAGGCTGGAGACTTCCAGCGCGGCCAGCTTTTCGCGCAGCACCGACTCGAGCGCGTTTTCCCAGCCCGGTTCGATATGGATCTTCTTCCACAGGCGCGGCAGTTCGGCCAGGCCGTGCTTGGCCAGCCAGGGCTGGACCTTGCCTTCGCTCTGCACGTTCTCCTGCAGCTGGCGCAGCGCGGCCAGGCGCGCTTCGAGCGCCGCGATCGCGGCGGCTTCGCGCTGCACGCGCTCCTGCGCGGCGCGGCGTTCGCCATCGAGCCGCGGCAGGTTGTCCTCGGCCTCGGCCAGCGCGGCCTGGGCGTCCTCGAGCATCGCCTCGTGTTCGGCGAGCTCGGCGCGCAATTCCTCCAGCCGCACGTCGTCGGGCCGGTCCAGGCTCTTTTCCTCACCGGAAAGGCGTTCACGGCGCTGTTCGAGCTGCTGCAGCATCTGGTCGGCGTTGCGCTGGTGCGCCGCCTCGAGCTTGAGCGCCTGCTCGGCCTGCATGATGCCGGTGCGCTGCTCGTTCAGCAGGGTCTGCGCGTCGCGCCATTGCGCTTCGAGCGTCGGCAGCGCCTCGCTCTGCTGCTCGACCGCCTGCTGCGCCTCGATGGTGCGGCCCTCGGCCAGCGCCAGTTCCTCCTCGGCCTGCTCGAGCTCGCCGCTCGCCTGCTGGGCCTTGGCCTGCCACTGCTCGCGCTGCGCGGTCAGCGCGGCGAGCTGCGCCTGCACGCGGTTGCGCGATTCGACCACATAGCGGATCTCGGCCTCGAGCTTGCTGACCTCGGTATTGGCCTCGTAGAGCGCGCCCTGGGCGGCGTGCATGCCGTCGGAGGCGGCGTAGTGCGCAGCGCGCAGCGTCTCGAGCTCGGCCTCGACGTGGCGCAGCTGCGCGGTCTGCGCTTCCAGGTCGATCTGGGCCTGCTCGATCGCGCGCTGGTGGCGTTCCTGCTCGGCCAGCGCCTCGCGCTTGCGCAGCAGCCACAGCAGATGCTGCTTCTCCTCGCCCTCGGCCTGCAGCGCCTTGAAGCGCTGCGCGACCTCGGCCTGGCCTTCGAGCTTGTCGAGGTTGGCCGACAGCTCGCGCAGGATGTCCTCGACCCGGGTCAGGTTCTCGCGCGTGTCGGACAGCCGGTTCTCGGTCTCGCGGCGGCGCTCCTTGTACTTGGACACGCCGGCCGCTTCCTCCAGGAAGATCCGCATGTCGTCGGGCTTGGCCTCGATGATCCGCGAGATCATGCCCTGGCCGATGATCGCGTAGGCGCGCGGGCCCAGGCCCGTGCCCAGGAAGATGTCCTGGATGTCGCGCCGGCGCACCGGCTGGTTGTTGATGTAGTAGGACGAGGTGCCGTCGCGCGTCAGCACCCGCTTGACGGCGATCTCGGCGTACTGGCTCCATTGCCCGGCGGCGCGGCCTTCCGCGTTGTCGAACACCAGCTCGACGCTGGCGCGCCCGGCCGGCTTGCGCGCGGTGGAACCGTTGAAGATGACGTCCTGCATCGATTCGCCGCGCAGCTCGGAAGCGCGCGACTCGCCGAGCACCCAGCGCACCGCATCGATGATGTTGGACTTGCCGCAGCCGTTGGGACCGACGATGCCGACCAGTTGGCCGGGCACTTGGAAATTGGTGGGATCGACAAAGGACTTGAAGCCCGCCAGCTTGATCGAGGACAGTCGCACGGTTGGTCGTGAATTAGTCTGAATCCGTGGTGAGGCACGCCCGCGAGCGGCACCCAGAAAGGCCGGACAGCCTGCGCGAAGCCCTGTACGGACGTGCCGCCCGCATCGCATTCGTCGCGCACTTGTGCCCGAAAATTGGCGCTAATCATACCATCGGAGTGACGCCGCCCAGCCGGATTTACGGGCAGTTACGGGGGCGTTGCCGACCCGTTCGGGCGACATTTCGGCGGCATTCGGCCGGCATCGGGCCGGCATCGGGGGGCATTCCCCGCCGTATCGTCCGGTCTCCCGGCGATCCGGGCGCAAGGCGGCGCAAGGCGGCGCCAGCTGACGCCGCCGACGCTTACTGTCCCTGCAGGCCGGTACACCCGGCGCCGTCGCCGGCCGGCGCCCGGACCGGCCCGCTGCGGCGGTGCACCAGCCCCGACAACGCCCCGGCGGCCACGATGCACAGGCCGCCGGCCGCCTCCTTCCAGGTCAGCGTCTCGGTCGCCAGCCACCACGAGGACACCGCGGCGATCACGATCTCGAACAGCATCAGCAGCGAGACCCGGTTGGCGGGCAGATGCTGCAGCCCGTACTGGACGATGGCGTTGCCGACCACCAGCGTGGCCGCCAGTCCCAGCACCAGCAGCGGCGCGGCCACGCGGGCCTCGGGCGCGATCGCCACCGCGCCGGTATCGAGCCACAGCGCGGCGACGCCGCCGACCACGGTGCCGCCGCCAAACACCATCAGCGTGCGCAGCCGCGCGTCCATCTGGGGAAAGCGCTGGCCGGCGCGGCGCGACAGCACGTTGTTGAACGCGAAAGCAATGCCGGCGACCAGCCCCGCCCATTCGGCGGCATCGCGCGGCAGCGGCACGCCGACTTCCGGCGTCCACAGCATCAGGCCCGCGCCGAACATCGCCAGCGCGACCAGCAGCAGGCCCGCGGGCGAGACCCGCTCGCCGATCAGCAGCCGCGCCACCAGCACGGTCCACACCGGGGTCAGATAGAACAGCAGCAGCACCCGCATCACGTGGCCGTGGACGCTGCCCCAGACGAAGCCCGCATTGGTGATGCCGGCCGCCAGCGCGATCGCCACGAACAGCCACGACCAGCGCAGGCCGCGCAGCTGCCGCCGCAGCACCAGCAGCGCCAGCACCGCCGCGACCGCGCTGACCACCGCCGCTGCCTTCATGCCGCCCAGGCCCCACGCGGCCAGCAGCCGATACGGATACCAGGCGATGCCCCACACCGAGGCGCCGAGCAGGATCGACAGGGAAGCCTTGAAGGAATCTGCGTCGGCACGGGCGGCGCCGGACGGCACGTTGGCGTTGGAATGGCTCATGGAATGGAAAACACTGGCAGGCGGCACCCGGGAAACGGTGCCTGACATGGATTGGATTAATGCGTGGAGCCGGATCGAAGCCCGGATCGGAGCCGGTTCGAAGCAGATCCCGAGCCGGAACGCTGGCGGCACGCCGGTCCCTCGGCGAGGCGCCCCGTCCCTTGACCGGTCCCTTATAATGCTGCGTTTCGACAGGCCTTCGACCCATCATGAACCCGCGCCTCGATTTGCTGCAGCCCTACCCGTTCGAGAAACTGAAGGCCCTGTTTGCGGGAATCGAGCCGAACGGTGCGCTGCGGCCGATCAGTTTCGGCATCGGCGAGCCCAAGCATCCAACCCCGCGCTTCATCCGCGATGCGCTGGCCGAGTCGCTTGGCGGGCTGGCGAATTATCCCACAACGGCCGGATCCGAAGCGCTGCGCCAATGCATCGCGAGCTGGCTGGAACGCCGCTACGGCCTGCCCCGCATCGACCCCGCCAGCCAGGTGCTGCCGGTCACCGGCTCGCGCGAGGCGCTGTTCGCTTTCGCCCAGACCGTGGTCGACGGCACCCGTCCCGGCGCGCTGGTGCTGTGCCCGAACCCGTTCTATCAGATCTACGAAGGCGCCGCGCTGCTGGCCGGCGCCACGCCGGTGTTCGCCAACAGCGACCCGGCGCGCAATTTCGCCCCAGCGTTCGACCGCATTGCCGACGACGTCTGGCCGCGCGTGCAGCTGGTCTATGTCTGCTCGCCCGGCAACCCGACCGGCGCGGTGCTGTCGCTGGAGGACTGGCGCCAGCTGTTCGCGCTGTCGGACCGCCACGGCTTCGTGATCGCGTCCGACGAGTGCTATTCCGAAATCTATTTCGATGAAGGCAAGCCGCCGCTGGGCGCGCTGGAGGCGGCGCACCGTCTGGGCCGCGGCTTCGAGCGGCTGGTGATGTTCTCCAGCCTGTCCAAGCGCTCGAACGTGCCGGGCCTGCGCTCGGGCTTCGTCGCCGGCGACGCGGCGCTGCTGGGCCGCTTCCTGCTGTACCGCACCTATCATGGCGGCGCGATGAACCCCGCGGTGCAGAGCGCCAGCGTCGCGGCCTGGAACGACGAGGCCCATGTGCGCGAGAACCGCGCCGCCTATGTCGCCAAGTTCGCCGAGGTCACGCCGATGCTGGCCGAGGTGCTGGACGTGGCGCTACCGGACGCGGGCTTCTATCTGTGGGCCGATGTCTCGCGCACGGGCCTCACCGACACCGAGTTCGCCGCGCGGCTCTATGCCGAGCAACACCTGACCGTGCTGCCCGGCAGCTATCTGGCGCGCGAGGCCGACGGCATCAATCCGGGCGCCAACCGAGTGCGGATGGCGCTGGTGGCGACGCCCGAGGAATGCCGCGAGGGCGCCGAGCGCATCGTCGCCTTCTGCCGGGGCCTGGCGGGCCGCGGCTGAAACCGATTCGATCCCGGGCCGCACCCGCACCCATTTCGGCCGCCGACCGCCACCGCGCGCGGCAGCCACGAATTCAACCACGACAACACGCGAAGAAACGCATATGACGCAAGCACTGCAAGCTCTGATCGACCAGGCCTGGGAAGACCGCGCCAGCCTGTCGCCCAAGTCCGCCCCGGCCGACATCCGCGAAGCGGTGGCCACGGTGATCGGCCAGCTCGACGCAGGCACCCTGCGCGTGGCCGAGAAGCAAGGCAAGGACTGGATCGTCAACCAGTGGGTCAAGAAGGCGGTGCTGCTGTCGTTCCGCCTCGAGGACAACGCACCGATGGCCGCCGGCGGCTTTGCGCAGTTCTACGACAAGGTGCCGACCAAGTTCGCCGGCTGGTCGGCCGACGACTTCGCCAAGGGCGGTTTCCGCGTGGTGCCGCCGGCGGTGGCCCGCCGTGGCTCGTTCATCGCGAAGAACGCGGTGCTGATGCCCTCGTACGTCAACATCGGCGCCTATGTCGATGAAGGCACGATGGTCGATACCTGGGCCACGGTCGGTTCGTGCGCGCAGATCGGCAAGAACGTGCACCTGTCGGGCGGCGTCGGCATCGGCGGCGTGCTCGAGCCGCTGCAGGCCAATCCGGTCATCATCGAGGACAACTGCTTCATCGGCGCGCGCTCGGAAGTCGTCGAGGGCGTGATCGTCGAGGAGAACTCGGTGATCTCGATGGGCGTCTACCTCGGCCAGTCGACCAAGATCTACGATCGCGAAACCGGCGAGATCCACTATGGCCGCGTGCCGGCGGGCTCGGTGGTGGTGGCGGGCAACCTGCCGTCGAAGGACGGCAAGTACAGCCTGTACTGCGCCGTGATCGTCAAGAAGGTCGACGCGCAGACGCGCGCCAAGACCAGCCTGAACGACCTGCTGCGCGGCGACTGACGGCAGCGAGGTGGCGGCCCGCGCGCCGCCACCGCTGCCCCGCCCGCCTGTCGTCCCCATCCTCGCCCGAGCCTCTATCAACGCCGGCTCTCACGTGAGGTGACCCGTGCCCTCCCTTCGCAAGCGATTCATGGCCCTGGACCCCGCCACCGTCAGCACCGTGCTGTCCCTGCTGCCGACCATTCTCGAGCAGGCCAACAAGACCATCGAGAAGTACAAGAAAGGCAAGCGCAAGGACGAGCCGTCCGACGGCGGCGATGGCACGCCCGCGGCCGATCCGCAGGAGCAGGTACGGCAGCTGGCCGCGCGCATCGCGGAGCTCGAATCGGCCGCGATGCAGCAGGCCGAGAACGTCAAGCTGCTGGCCGAACAGCATGCGATCACGATCGATGCGCTGCGCAAGGAAGCGGCGCGGCTGGACCGCCGGCTGCGGCTGATGACCGCGGTGGCGATGGCCGGCTTCGCGCTGGGCCTGCCCGCGCTGGTGATCGCCGTCAACCTGCTGCTGCGCTGAAGCGGGCAACGGAGCGCGCCATCGCCGCCGTCTTCATCGCTGCCATCGCGCCTCGCCTGCCCTCGCCAACGTTTCCAATTCTTCATTCGCCATGACCGTCCAGCTCTACGGCATCCCGAACTGCGATACCGTCAAGAAAGCCCGCACCTGGCTCGAAGCCAACGGCATCGACTACGCCTTCCACGATTTCAAGAAACAGGGTGTCGACCAGACGCTGCTGCGCCGCTGGCTGGCGCAGGTACCGCTGTCGCTGCTGCTCAATCGCAAGGGCACGACCTGGCGCGCGCTGCCGGACGCCGACAAGGCGCTGGCCGAGGACGCCGACGGCGCGATCGCGCTGATGCAGCGCAGCCCGTCGCTGATCAAGCGGCCGGTGCTCGAGCATGACGGCAAGGTTGCGGTCGGCTTCGCCGCGGACCAGTACGCCGAACGTTTCCCGGGCTGAGCCCGAACGCTCGATTCTCCCTTGTCGCCTTACCGCCCTACCGCCTCACCCACAGCCGCGCCATGACCTCCAACGCCCCTGCCACGCCCGCCGCCAACCCCACGCTGGCGCTGACCGAAGACCTGATCCGCCGCCAGTCGGTGACACCCGCCGACGAAGGCTGCCAGGCCGTGCTGCAGGCGCGGCTGTCCGCGCTCGGCTTCACCTGCGAATCGCTGGTCAGCGGCCCGGACGCGTTCCGCGTCACCAACCTGTGGGCGCTCAAGCGCGGCCGGCTGGGCACGGACGGCAAGCTGCTGGCCTTCGCCGGCCACACCGACGTGGTGCCGACCGGCCCGCTCGAGCAATGGACCTCGCCGCCGTTCGAGCCGACCCATCGCGACGGCAAGCTGTACGGCCGCGGCGCCGCCGACATGAAGACCTCGATCGCGGGCTTCGTGGTGGCGATCGAGGAATTCCTGCAGGCCCATCCCGACCATGCCGGTTCGATCGCGCTGCTGATCACCAGCGACGAGGAAGGCCCGGCGCACGACGGCACCGTCAAGGTCGTGCAGGCGCTGCAGGCGCGCGGCGAACGGCTCGACTATTGCGTGGTCGGCGAACCGACCTCGGTCGATACGCTGGGCGACATGGTCAAGAATGGCCGGCGCGGCTCGCTGTCCGGCAAGCTGACCGTCAAGGGCGTGCAGGGCCATATCGCCTATCCGCACCTGGCGCGCAACCCGATCCATCTGGCCGCGCCGGCGCTGGCCGAACTGGTCGGCGAGCGCTGGGACGACGGCAACGAGTATTTCCCGCCGACCACCTGGCAGATGTCGAACATCCACGCGGGCACTGGCGCGACCAACGTGATCCCGGGCCACGTGACGATCGATTTCAACTTCCGCTTCTCGACGGCCAGCACGCCGGAGCAGCTGAAGGCCCGCGTGCAGGCGATCCTCGATCGCCACGGGCTCGAATACCAGATCGACTGGACGCTCGGCGGCGAACCGTTCCTGACGCCGCGCGGCGACCTGTCCGAGGCGATGGCCGCGGCGATCGCCGCCGAGACCGGCGTGCAGACCGAGCTGTCGACCACCGGCGGCACCTCGGACGGCCGCTTCATCGCCAAGATCTGCCCGCAGGTGATCGAGTTCGGCCCGCCCAACGCCAGCATCCACAAGATCGACGAGCACGTCGAAGTGCGCTTCATCGAGCCGCTGAAGAACATCTATCGCGGCGTGCTGGAACGGCTGATCGCCTGAGCGATCCTGCCCCGATTGCGCCCTGATTGCGCCGTGATTGCGCCCTGATCGCGCCGCTCTTTGTCGCGCCGCCCCGACCGACCCCTGACCTTTCTTTCGCCATGGCCACCGCCTCTCCCCTGTCCACCGTCCGCGATCTGCTGCGCCTGGCGGTGTCGCGCTTCACCCAGGCCGGGCTGTCGTTCGGCCACGGCACCGACAACGCCTACGACGAGGCGGTCTACCTGATCCTGCATACGCTGCATCTGCCGCTCGATACGCTCGATCCCTTCCTCGACGCGCGGCTGCTGCCCGAGGAAATCGCGGCGGTGATGGAGGTGATCCGCCGCCGCGTCGACGAACGCGTGCCGGCGGCCTACATCACGCGCGAGGCGTATATGCATGGGCAGCGCTTCTATGTCGACGAGCGCGTGATCGTGCCGCGCAGCTTCATCGGCGAGCTGCTGCAGGACGGACTGACCCCCTGGGTCAGCGACATCGACGCGATCGGCCCGGTGCTGGAGCTGTGCACCGGCTCGGGCTGCCTGCCGATCCTGGCCGCGCAGGCCTGGCCGCACGCCACCATCGACGCGGTCGACATCTCGGCCGACGCGCTGGAAGTGGCGCGCCGCAATGTCGCCGACTACGGGCTCGAGGACCGCATCCGGCTATATCACGGCGACCTGTACGCGCCGCTTCCGGCCGGCGCCACCTATGACGTGATCTTCAGCAATCCGCCCTATGTGAACGAAGGCGCCATGCAGCAACTCCCGGCCGAATATCTGGCCGAGCCCCGCATCGCGCTCGCCGGCGGCGACGATGGCATGGATGTGGTGCGCCGGATCGTGGCCGGCGCACGCGCCCGGCTCAACCCTGGCGGCGTGCTGGTGGTGGAGATCGGCAACGAGTTCGACAATGTCGAGGCCGCCTTCCCGGATCTGGAACTGATCTGGCTGACGGTCAGCGCGGGAGAGGAACAGGTGTTCCTGCTGACGTACGAGGCGCTGGAGGCGGCGGGGCTGTAGGGCGTGTCCTGGCGGCGGACCGCAGTGCCGACGTTTGAGGATTGGGTTCTCCCTTTCCCCCTCAGGGGGAGAAGGTTGCGGAGAGGGGGTGGTTCTCAGCGCGCCGCCAGCGCCGCCGCCGCGGCCCGCACCGCGGTCGTGCACTGTTCGACCACGCCTTCGCGCCAGTCGTCGGCGTCGCCATAGAAGGCTCGCCACATGCCCTGGCGGATCAGCGCGCGCTGCGTGTTGTCGGCGTCCGGATGCAGATGCAGCCAGTGGTCCCCCCGCAGCGCCTGCAATACGTCCGGCAGCGGCAAGGTGCCGAACTCCAGCGCAATCCCGGCAAAGTCGATCCCGTGCAGCGTATCGGGAACGGCGTGCCAGGCCAGGCCGGTCAGATTGGCCGAGGTCGACGAGCCGTCGTACATCGACGTCACGTGCTGGCCCCAGATCTCGCGCGTCCGCTCCAGCTGCGCCCCGTCATCGGGGCCCATATAGATCGGCTCGCCATAGCCCCACGGTCCGAGCCCGGTATGGATGTCGATCCAGCGCAGGCCGGTCCGTCCCGCGCCGTAGCGCGCCAGGATGCGGCGCAGCGTGTAGTTGCTCCAGGTCGCCACGCGCCCGCCATAGAACATGCCGTGCGGATCGTCGTACTGGCCCGCGCTGACGGCGGCCTGATACCAGCTCATGCCGCGCTCGGCGATCGCGCGCGCCAGCGCGGCCTCGTCCTGCTCCGACGGCGGCCAGTGCGCGGGCAGCAGCAGCGGCGCGACCTGGGCATAGGCGGCGTTATGCGGCAACGGCCGGGTGAAATCCATGAAGTTGCGGTTCAGGTCGACGTTGTCCTCGTTGACCCGGCGCATGTATGAGAAACCGTAGGGGTTGACCGCATGCACCAGCAGCAGCGCCGCGCCGGCCTTCGCGCATTGCTGCAGCAGCGCGGCATCGTGCAGCAGCGCGATCTGCGCGCCGGAGCCGCAGAAGCCCTCGGCGCCGTGCATCGCCGAGGTGACCAGGATCAGATGGCGTGCATCGCGCGGGCCGATCCAGGCGACGTCCATCGCCAGTTCCTCGTCCTCGGCGCCGCGCCGCGTCGGGTGTGCGAACGGCGTGGGCACGTCGCCGACGTTCTCGGCCGCCAGCCTGAACTTGGCGCGGGCTTCCTCGTAGCGGCTTGAAAAGCAATCGTGCAGCTGCATCGGCGGCTCTCCGGGGCGACCAGGATCGATGACCGCATTAAACGCCATTCCGTCGGACGGCGCCAGCCGGTACAATCCCGTCCGCACAAGGTTGGATCGATCCAGCGCGGCCGGCGCGGCTTCCCAGGCCCGCCACGCGTCTCAGGTAACACCAGTCCCGATCTCCAGCCGGATTTCCCTCGCGCCCGTCCCGGGTCCCGCCTGATCCCTTGATTCCGACCATTCGGACCATTCCGACCGCCACGTCGCGCGACCGGCACGGGTTGGCACGCCCATCCCCACCGGCGAACCGGCGGTCCTTCATCCTGAGACTTCAACATGATCGTGCGTTATTCCAAGATCGCCGCGGTATTGGCCATGGCCCTGTTCGCCTCGCTGGTGTCGTTCGGCAATATCACCGACTACGGCACCAACTTTGCCTTCGTCCAGCATGTGTTCCTGATGGACACCACCTTCCCGGGCAACGGCATCATGTACCGCGCCATCCGGTCGCCGGTACTGCATCACGCCGGCTACATCGGCATCATCGCGCTCGAGACCGCCACGGCGCTGCTGTGCTGGGCCGGCGGCATCGCGCTGTGGCGCGCGCGTCGGCGATCTCAGCGGGAATTCCATCGGGCGAAGACCTGGGCGGTGGCCGGCCTGACGCTGGGTTTCCTGACCTGGCAGGTTGCCTTCATGTCGATCGGCGGCGAGTGGTTCGGCATGTGGATGTCGAAGGAGTGGAACGGCGTGCCTGACGCGTTCCGCTTCTTCATCACGCTGCTGACGGTGCTGATCTACGTCAGCCTGCCGTACGACGACCTCGACCTCGCCGGCCGCCAGTAGGTCGGCTATCCCAGTCAGTTCCCCCAGTCAGCTCTCCCAGTCGGCATCCCTGCCGGCCGCCGCGCGCCGCGGCAGCGCTTCCAGCTGCCAGGCGCGCGGATGCAGCGCCAGTCCGGCCGCCTCGCCCTGCGCGCGGGTCAGCGTCAGATGGCGGGCGAGCCAGTCCATCACGCCGCGCAGGAAGCGTTGCTGCTCGAGCCGCACGGCATCGCGCAGCGCGCGCTCGAGCTGCACGTAGGCGGTGTAGACATCGAGCAGATTGGCGCTCTTCAGCGTGGCCGGCGTCGATGGGCTGCGCTCGATCGCCAGCACGCGGCTGGCCTGCTGCGGGGTCAGCGCGCCGGTCTCGCGCCAGGCGGCATACAGGGGATCGAGCGGGGCGAAACGGACGCTGGGCTGCACGCGCGGCACGGCGGCGACCTTTTCCATGCGCAGCAGCAGGTAGCGCACTGCCGCCGCATGCTGGCGGGC
Organism: Cupriavidus sp.; assembly: GCA_031181345.1. Lineage (GTDB taxonomy): Bacteria > Pseudomonadota > Gammaproteobacteria > Burkholderiales > Burkholderiaceae > Cupriavidus. The sequence goes on from JAPSLC010000035.1 coordinate 23,543, forward strand.
CTGCTCGCGCTCCGGTCCGACGCGCGCGCCGCGGCGCGGCCGCGTATCGTCGCGCCAGGGTCCCGCACCGGCAGCACGCGCGGTAAAGTCCGGCACGCTGTCCAGACCGGCGTCGCCGCCCAGCAAGCGGTGCGCGCAATCCGGGCCGAAGGCATGCTCGTGGCCCGCCGCGTCGCGCAGGATATAGGCATGGCCCGAGCCGATGCCGTGGCCCTTGCCGGCAACGCCGGAACCGGCGCAGCGCGTACCCGGATCGACGAAGTCCTTGCGGACCGGCGTCCAGGGCGAGGCGAAAAGGGAAACAGGGTTGGCGGACATGCAATGGCTGGTAAACGACGGCAGGCGGCGGCTCTGCCGGTAACGATACGGCGGCCGATGGACGGCGCCCCACCGTGGAACAGGCGCGGCACCGCGCGGGGGCGCATTGTCTCGCGAATCGCGGGCCGGCGCGACACCCGCTTGCCATGCCGCCCGCCGCCCCGGGCTAAAATGCGCCCTGCCCGGCCCCGTGCCGGGCTCGACTTTCCATAGAAGACTCTCGTGATCCGAATCGACCAGCTAGTACTACAGCGCGGCACCAAGGTGCTGTTCGACCACACCAGCGTGACGCTGAACCCCGGCGAGCGCGTCGGCCTGGTCGGTGCCAACGGCAGCGGCAAATCGACGCTGTTCGCGCTGCTGCGCGGCGAATTGCATCCGGACGGCGGCGACGTTGCGGTGCCGGCGCAATGGCGCGTGGCCCATGTCGCGCAGGAAACGCCGGCGGTGGCGCGCAGCGCGCTGGAATACGTGGTCGACGGCGACACCCGGCTGCGCGCGATCGAACAGACCATCGCGGCCGCGCAGGCCAGCGGCGACGGCCACGCCGAAGCCGAAGCGCATGCGGCCTACGCGGACGCAGACGGCTACACCGCCGCCTCGCGCGCGGAGGCGCTGCTGCTGGGCCTGGGCTTCACGCTGGCGCAGGTCGGCCAGCCGGTGGCGGCGTTCTCGGGCGGCTGGCGCATGCGCCTGAACCTTGCGCAGGCGCTGATGTGCCCGTCCGACCTGCTGCTGCTCGACGAACCGACCAACCACCTGGACCTCGACGCGATCGTCTGGCTCGAAGACTGGCTGGCGCGCTATCCCGGCACGCTGGTGATGATCTCGCACGACCGCGAATTCCTCGACGCGATCTGCAACGTCACGGTCCATATCGAACAGCAGCAGCTGCGCCGCTACGGCGGCAACTACAGCCTGTTCGAGACGCTGCGGCTGCAGCAGATGGCGCAGCAGCAGGCCGCCTACGCGCGCCAGCAGAAGCAGATCGCCCATCTGGAATCGTTCATCACCCGCTTCAAGGCCAAGGCCACCAAGGCGCGCCAGGCGCAGAGCCGCGTCAAGGCGCTGGAGAAGATGGAGCGGCTGGCGCCGGTACACGCCGCGGCCGGCTTCTCGTTCGAATTCCGCGAGCCCGATGCCGCGCCGAATCCGATGATGGTGCTCGATGCGGTCGACTGCGGCTACGCGGGTCCGCCGCCGGTGACGATCCTGCACGGGCTGACGCTGTCGATCCAGAACGGCCAGCGCATCGGCCTGCTGGGCGCCAACGGCCAGGGCAAATCGACGCTGGTCAAGACGCTGGCGGGCACGCTGGCGGCGCTGGCCGGCACGCTGCGCCACGGCAAGGGCCTGCAGATCGGCTACTTCGCCCAGCACCAGCTGGAGACGCTGCGCGACCACGACTCGCCGCTGCAGCATCTGGCGCGGCTCGCGCCCGATACGCGCGAGCAGGAACTGCGCGACTTCCTCGGCAGCTTCAATTTCCGCGGCGACATGGCGACCTCGCCGATCGAACCGTTTTCGGGCGGAGAGAAGGCGCGGCTGGCGCTGGCATTGATCGTCTGGCAGAAGCCGAACCTGCTGCTGCTCGACGAGCCGACCAACCACCTGGATCTCGATACGCGCGAGGCGCTGACGATGGCGCTGGCGCAGTTCGAGGGCACGCTGATCCTGGTCTCGCACGACCGGCATCTGCTGCGCGCCACCACGGACCAGTTCATGCTGGTGGCCGACGGCGGCCTGCAGCCCTTCGACGGCGACCTCGACGACTATCGCGACTGGCTGCTGCAGCAGGCCGCCGCCAAGCGCAACGCCGCGGCCGCGGCGCATCGGTCCGAGGGCACCAGTGGTGCCAATAGTGCCAATAGTGCCAATAGTGCCGATGGAGCCGACACCGCCGCGCCCGCGCAAAATCGCCGCGACCAGCGCCGCGCCGAGGCGGACGAACGGCAACGGCTGGCGCAGCTGCGCAAACCCCTGGCCAAGGAACTGGAGAAGGTCGAGAAGCGGATGGCCGTGCTGCAGCAGGCCAAGACCGAGATCGACGGCTTCATGGCCGACCAAGCGAGCTACGCGGAGGCCAACAAGGCCAGGCTGCTGGAGATGCTCAAGCGCCAGGGCGAGGTCGAAGGGGAACTGGCCACGCTGGAAGAGCGCTGGCTGGAGCTGCAGGAGCAGATCGAACAGATCGCCTGACGGGGCTGGGCGGCCGGCGACGGGGCGACGCGGCAGCCGGGCCGCCGCGGTGCGCGGCGCCCTGTCGGCGACCTTGGGCCTACTCCTGCAACGCCTCCTCGGCCGTCAGGAAGCCGCCGCTCTGGTGCGCCCACAGCCGGCTGTACAGGCCGCCACGCTGCAGCAGCTCGCGATGCGAGCCTTGCTCGACGATGCGGCCGCGGTCGAGCACGACGATCCGGTCCATCGCCGCCAGCGTCGACAGGCGGTGCGCGATCGCCACCACGGTCTTGCCTTCCATCAGCCGGTACAGGCTCTGCTGGATCGCGATCTCGACCTCGCTGTCGAGCGCGCTGGTGGCCTCGTCCAGCAGCAGGATCGGCGCATCCTTGAGCATCACGCGCGCGATCGCGATGCGCTGGCGCTGGCCGCCCGAGAGCTTGACCCCGCGCTCGCCGACGTGCGCATCGTAGCCGCGCCGCCCTTCCCGGTCGCTCAGCGTGTGGATGAAGTCCTCGGCCTCGGCCCGCCGCGCGGCGGCGATCATCTCGGCATCGCTGGCATCGGGCCGGCCATAGACGATGTTGTCGCGCACCGAGCGGTGCAGCAGCGAGGTGTCCTGCGTGACCATGCCGATCTGCGCGCGCAGGCTGTCCTGCGTCACGCCGGCGATATCCTGGCCGTCGATCAGGATGCGGCCCGATTCCACGTCATAGAAGCGCAGCAGCAGATTGACCAGCGTCGATTTGCCCGCGCCCGAGCGCCCCACCAGGCCTACCTTCTCGCCGGGGCGGATCGTCAGCGTGAAGTCGTCGAACACCGGCCGGCCGGAACCGTAGGAGAAGTTGACGTGCTCGAAGCGGATTTCTCCCTGCGGGACCTGCAGCGGCACGGCGTGGGGACGGTCCTCGATATGCCGGGGACGCGCCAGCGTCGACACGCCGTCGCGCACCGTGCCGATATGCTCGAACAGCTCGGCAATCTCCCACATCGCCCATTGCGAGATGCCGTTCAGACGCATCGCCATCGCGGTGGCCGCCGCCACCGCGCCGATCCCGATCTGGCCGGCCGACCACAGGTACAGCGCGAGCCCGGTGGTGGCGACGATCAGCATCATGATCAGCGTGTGGTTGACGATCTCGAAGGCGCTGATCAGCCGGCCCTGCGCATACACGGGCTGCATGAATTCCTGCATTGCGCTGCGCACGTAGCTGGCCTCGCGCCGCGAGTGCGAGAACAGCTTGACGGTGGCGATATTGGTGTAGGCGTCGGTGACGCGCCCGGTCATCACCGAGCGCGCGTCGGCCTGGTGCGCGGACACGCGCGCCAGCCGCGGCACGAAGTACCACGACGCGCCCACGTAGGCGACCACCCAGGCCAGGAACGGCGCCAGCAGCCAGCCGTCGAAATTGCCCAGCACGACCGCGGCGGACACCAGGTAGATCACGATATAGACCAGGATATCGGCCACCGTCATCACCGCGTCGCGCACGGCGAGCGCGGTCTGCATGACCTTGGTGGTGACGCGGCCGGCGAACTCGTCCTGGAAGAAGCCCATGCTCTGGTTGAGCATCAGCCGGTGGAAATTCCACCGCAGCCGCATCGGGAAGTTGCCGAACAGCGTCTGGAACTTGAGCATGCTCCAGACCGCGACCACGACGATGCTCGCCAGCACGATGCCGGCAAGCAGCAGCAGTCGGTCCGAATAGGTCGACCACAGCTCCTGCGGCTTGACCGCGGCGAGCCAGTCGACCAGGCGGCCCAGCATGCTGAACAGCACCGCCTCGAAGATGCCGATCGCCATCGCGCACAGCACCAGCAGCAGCAGATAGCGCCGCACGCCGGCGGTGCAATCGACGATGAACGCGATCCAGTGCTGCGGCGGCGTATCGGGTAGCGAATCCGGGTAGTTGTGGATGCGCCTTTCAAACCAACGGAACACGGCCAGTTTCTCCAGGGTTGGTGTCGAGCGGCCGCGACGGCTCGCTCAACGGTAGTTGCGCTCGCGCCGGATCAGTCCGACCGCCAGCACGCCGGTCAGCACCACCAGCCAGATCAGCGACCAGCCTGGAATCGAGATGCCGAACACCGGCGGCAGCGGCGCGCTGCACAGACCGTCGGAATAGAAGACCTGCGGCAGCACGCGCGCGGTCGGCAGCGCGTTGACCCAGTTTTCCAGCGGGTCGATGCCGCAGCTCGCCTTCGGATCGAGCAGCAGCGAGACGTGGTAGCCGGCCACCGCGATGCCGCCCACGCCGGACAGCATCGCCAGCCCTTGCCACAGCGTGCGCGTGCCCTGCCCCAGCGCCGCCAGCAGCGAGAACAGGCCGATCGCGACGAAGGCGAAGCGCTGCATCACGCAGAGCGGACACGGCTGGTAGCCCTGCGCGTGCTGCAGATAGAGGGCGTAGCCGACCAGTCCGAACGAGACGATGGCGATCAGCAGGAAATAGGCGCGGGAATTCGCTTGCATGGCGGAATGGCGGTCGACAGAGCGGTGAACAAGTTCCGGAACTTTCCGGGTAGACGGGGAATGCGCGATGCGCGGTGGTCCGGTATCGCGACCAGGCGCCATCTTACCGATTTTGCACAGTACGCGCCGCGGCGTGCGACGGTGCACGCACGCCGCGGCGGCCACGATTGCGGCCGATCGCCGCAGCAGCGCATGCCAGCATTGCCCATGCCGCCGAACGCGCGAACAATGCCGTTCATTGCGTCGGCGCACCATGCGTTCGCCCCCATGATTCGTCCAGGACCGCACCCATGAACAGCAATGCCGTGCGCGCCATGCGCAGCAACGACTTCCGCCCGAGCCGGCCGATCCGGCCGATCCGGCCGACCCGTCCGCCCGCTTTCCGCGTGACGCCCGCGGCCGCCAATGCCAGCCGGGGTTCGGCAGCCGAGCCACAGCCGGTGTCGGCACCGGTGGTGCCGGTGGGCTACCGCCAGGGCTTTATCACCGCGATCTCCGTGCTGCTGGCCTTTACGCTGGCCTTCTGGCGCTACTGGAGCTTCGAGAGCCCGGGCCCGTGGAATCCGCTGTCGCTGGCGGTCGAGGTCTCGCTCGGCGTCGCCGCCGGCCTGCAGGTGGTGGCGCTGTTCCGTTCGCTGCGGGTCGAGGACGACCAGGTGCCCGAGTACCGCCGCACGCAGCGCTGGCTGTTCGTGTCGGCGGTGGTGCTGATCGCGGCGCTGCTCGGCGCGCTGTGCGAGGACTCGGTGTTCGGCTGAGGGCGTTCGCCGGGTAATTGCACCGCGTCGTCGTCCCCGCGCACGCGGGGACCCAGCGTCTTACTCCCTGCCTAGCCGTCGAGGTAGCGCACTCGCTCGATCGCCTGTTCGATCCGCTCGACCGCGATCACCTCTAACCCGTCGATCGGCTGCTTCGGCGCGTTCGCCTTGGGAATCACCGCCTGCGTGAAGCCCAGCTTGGCCGCCTCGCGCAGCCGGTCCTGGCCGCGCGGGCTGGGACGGATCTCCCCCGCCAGCCCCACCTCGCCGAATACCACCAGCCCGCGCGGCAACGGCTTGTTGCGCATCGACGAGTGGATCGACAGCAGCACCGCCAGATCGGCGGCCGGCTCGGTGATCTTGACCCCGCCCACCGCATTGAGGAACACGTCCTGGTCGAAGCAGGCGATGCCGGCATGGCGGTGCAGCACGGCCAGCAGCAGCGCCAGCCGGTTCTGCTCGAGGCCGACCGCGAGGCGGCGCGGGTTGGGTACATGGGCCGCGTCGACCAGTGCCTGGATCTCGACCAGCAGCGGGCGCGAGCCCTCCTGCGTGACCATCACGCAGGAGCCGGACACGGTCTGCTCGTGCTGCGACAGGAACAGCGCCGACGGATTGCTGATGCCGCGCAGCCCGCGCTCGGTCATTGCGAACACGCCCAGTTCGTTGACCGCGCCGAAGCGGTTCTTGAAGGCGCGGATCAGCCGGTGCGAGGAATGCGTGTCGCCCTCGAAATACAGCACCGTGTCGACGATATGCTCGAGCACGCGCGGCCCGGCCAGGCTGCCTTCCTTGGTCACATGGCCAACCAGGATGATGGTGGTGCCGCTGCTCTTGGCGATCCGCGTCAGCTGCGCCGCGCATTCGCGCACCTGCGCCACCGAGCCTGGCGCCGAACTGAGCGCCTCCGAATACAGCGTCTGGATCGAGTCGATCACCGCGACCTCGGGCTTGTCCGCGTCCAGCGTCGCCTGGATCTTCTCGAGCTGGATCTCGGCCAGCAGGCCCAGGCTCGGACTGTCGATGCCCAGCCGCTGCGCGCGCAGTGCGATCTGCGCGCCCGACTCCTCGCCGCTGACATAGAGCACGCGCCGGCTGCCCGCCAGATTGGCCAGGGCCTGCAACAGCAGCGTGGACTTGCCGATGCCGGGGTCGCCGCCGATCAGCACCACGCCGCCGGCCACCAGGCCGCCGCCGAGCACCCGGTCGAATTCCTCGATGCCGCTGGTGAAGCGCGGCACGTCGGAGGCCTCGATCTCGGACAGCCGCTGCACCGTGGCGGAGGCCGCCAGCGGCTGGAAGCGCCGCGCCGACGGCGTCTCGGGCAGGCTCTCGACCAGCGTGTTCCATTGCTGGCAATGCGGGCACTGCCCCTGCCAGCGCGGCACGGAGCCGCCGCATTCGGTACAGGTGTAAACGGTCTTGGTCTTTGCCAACGGGAATCCTTGGGGCCGGGGGAGCGAGGAGGCGGCGCGGTCGAAAGGCCGCGCCGCGAGGCGCCGATTCTACTTGGCCGGCGCAGGCTCGGCGACGCCGGGCGCGTCGGGCACGGTCAGCGTCGCGACCGTCACCGGCACCCGCGGCGCCAGCGCGCACATCAGCTCGTAGCCGACGGTGCCGCTGGCGGCGGCCACATCGTCGATCGGCAGGCCGTGGCCCCACAACGTGACCGGCGAGCCGACCCGCGCCTTCGGGCACGGCGTCAGATCGACGCACAACATGTCCATCGACACCCGGCCGACCAGGTGCGTGCGCACGCCGTCGACCAGCACCGGCGCCGGCTGGTCGCCCCAGCCCGCGGCATGGCGCGGATAGCCGTCGGCATAGCCGCACGCCACCACGCCGATCCGCATCGGACGGTCCGCGGTAAACAGCGAGCCGTAGCCGACTGTGTCGCCGGGCCGCAATTCCTGTACCGCGATCAGTTCGCTGTGCAGCGACATCGCCGCCATCAGCCCAGTGTCGGCGATGTCGGCATGCCGGCCGCTCGGCGAGGCGCCGTACAGCACGATGCCTGGCCGCACCCAGGCACGGTGCGCGGCCGGGTGCCACAGCGTGGCGGCCGAGTTGGACAGGCTCGCCTCGCCCGGCAGATTGGCCGTGGCGGCGTCGAACAGCTCCAGCTGGTGCGCGATGCCGCGCTCGCCATCGGCGTCGGAGAAGTGGGTCATATGGACGATGCTGCCGACCCCGGACAGCGTGCGGGCACGCTCCCACGCCGTGCGGTACTGGTCCGGCGCGAAGCCGAGCCGGTTCATGCCGGTATTGAGCTTGAGCTGGATCGCCAGCGGCCCCTTTGGGCGGGCCACCTCCAGCATGCGCAGCTGCTCCTCGTTGTGGATCGCCGTGGTCAGCCGGTACTCCTCGAGCAGCGGCACATCCTGCGGCTGGAAGAAGCCCTCGAGCAGCAGGATCGGCCCCTGCCAGCCGAGTTCACGCAGCAGCACGGCCTCGTTCAGGTCCAGCAGGCCGAAGCCGTCGGCGGCGCGCAGGCCGGCGAAGGCGCGGCGGATGCCGTGGCCGTAGGCGTTGGCCTTGACCACCGCCCAGACGCGGGATGCTGGCGCGTGGCGGCGCACCACCTCGAGATTGTTGGCCAGGGCGGGTTGATGGATGACAGCGTGAATCGGTCTTGGCATGGGATCAGGGAAGGTTCGTCACAGCGGCCTCGCGGCCCGCCATGGGCCCTGGCGTGCGACGGCCGGGGCGGGCGTGCCGAAGTGGTGCCTGGGGCACTGTCCACGGGGCGACGAGAGGAGCGACCGGAGGGACCACCGGACGGACCACCGGACCGACCACCGGACCGACCACCACGAGCGTTCGGCACCAATGCGCGGCAGCACACCGAAGGGGCACCGCGTAGACCGTTATTTGACCACATTGGTTCTGCGATTCCCGGGAATCCGCTCTCCATCGAATGGACAAACCCGGTCAATTTGCAGTCTTCCCTTCTTCGGAATTGCAAGACTTTCGTGATATAAAGCCGGACGTTCCGGCCATTGTTTCAAAAGTGATTCAATATGACGGGTCCCGTCAGGTACGTACAGGCCCCCGCCACGCCGCACCGGACCAGGCGCGGGCGTCCTTTTGGCACGGCCGCCGTTCACCCCCTCCGCACGATGCCGACGGCCGTTGGCGCGGGCACGCCAGTAGCGCAAGGAAATCGCGATGGAGACAGAGTCCAAGGTATGAAGAAGGGTTTTTACACCATCATGGCCGCGCAGTTTTTTTCGTCGCTGGCCGACAACGCTCTGCTCATCGCCGCCATTGCCCTCCTCGCCGAATTGCACTCCCCGCAGTGGATGACCCCACTGCTCAAGCTGTTCTTCGTGCTGTCCTATGTCGTGCTGGCCGCCTTTGTCGGCGCCTTCGCCGATTCGATGCCCAAGGGCAAGGTGATGTTCATCACCAACACGATCAAGATCGGCGGCTGCGCGATCATGATGTTCGGCCTGCATCCGCTGCTGGCCTATGGCGTGGTCGGCTTCGGCGCGGCGGCCTACTCGCCGGCCAAGTACGGCATCCTGACCGAACTGCTGCCGGCCGAGCGCCTGGTGGCCGCGAACGGCTGGATCGAGGGACTGACGGTCGGCTCGATCATCCTCGGCACGGTAGTCGGCGGCGCGCTGATCTCGGTCAAGGTGTCGACGATGATGCTGGCGATGGACCTGCCGTGGATCGAGACCGGCATCGATACGCCGGCCGAGGCCGCGATGGTGGTCATCATGCTGTTCTATGTGATCGCCGCGCTGTTCAACCTGTTCATTCCCGACACCGGCGCCCGCTATCCGCAGCAGGAGAAGAACCCGATCAAGCTGATCGCGGAGTTCGCCGACTGCTTCACCGCGCTATGGAAGGACAAGCTCGGCCAGATCTCGCTGGCGGTCACCACGCTGTTCTGGGGCGCCGGCGCGACGCTGCAGTTCATCGTGCTGAAGTGGGCGGAAAAGTCGCTCGGCCTGAACCTGTCGCAAGGCGCGCTGCTGCAGGCGGTGGTGGCGGTGGGCGTGGCCGTCGGCGCGATCATGGCGGCGATGCGCATTCCGCTGCGCAAGTCGCTGTCGGTGCTGCCGTTCGGCGTGGCGATGGGCGCGATCGTGATGCTGATGGCGTTCTACACCAAGGACGCGATGCCGGATGTCGCGCTCGACCTGCTGGGCATGCGCATGCCGCTGTATATGGCGATCGCCTACGTCTTCCTGATGGTGGTGGGCGGCATGTCGGGCTACTTCGTCGTGCCGATGAACGCGCTGCTGCAGCATCGCGGCCACGTGCTGCTGTCGGCCGGCCACTCGATCGCGGTGCAGAACTTCAACGAGAACGTCTCGGTGCTGCTGATGCTGTGCCTGTATGCGCTGCTGATCAAGCTGAACGTGCCGATCGGCATCGTCATCGTCGCCTTCGGCATGTTCGTCTGCGGCACCATGCTGCTGGTAATGCGCCAGCATCGCAAGAATGTCCGGCTGTACAACTCGCTGGCGATGATCGGCGAGGACAAGCACCACTGACGCGGGCACCCCTGAGCAGGCACCCCTGACGCAGCGCCGGCCCCTGCCGGCGCCCCGCCCTCGCTGCTCAGTATCGCGGCGGCTGCGCGACACGCTGCCGCGCCCTCTCCTCCCATCCCGGCGGCACCACGAACCCGCGTGAACGCTCGCGCCACCAGCCCGGTGCCGAGGCGCCGGCCGGCTCCATTTCGCAGATCATCACCGGCGACTCGCGCCGCCACGCCAGATCGCGATGCGGCTCGGCGAAGCGCGCAGCCAGCGCGTCGTACAGCGTCTGGAACGGCTCGGTGTCGTACTCGTGCACCAGCGCCGGGGACAGCCAGCGGGCGCGCGGCAGGCGATGCCAGCGCACCGCTGCGGCCGCTGCGGGCGAGGCAGACGAAGCTGGCGAGTGCGCCCCCACCCGCTGCGCCCATTGCTCCAGCGTCGACCACCAGCCGCGCAGGTGAAAGGGATTGAGCCCGAGCGCGTCCAGGCCGGCGGGCATCAGCCCATCGCGATAGAACAGCCAGCCGAGCAGATAGATCTCGCTGCGATCGACGCGGGCGCCCAGCAGCGCCTGGGCCTCCGGCGTGCGCGACAGCGGCAGTTGCCGGCGAACGATATGCGACAGCTTGTCGCCAAGGCGATCGACCAGGTTCGGGCCGACGAAGGCCTGCAGCCAGGCGGTGCGCTCGACGGGCGCGGCCGCGTTCGACGCGCCGCTGTCGGGCTCCACCAGCAGATAGAACTTGGTGGCCATCTCCCAGTGCACCAGCTGACCGGCGCCGCCTGCCGTCTCGCGCCAGACGAAGTCCAGCTCGCCCAGCGTCTGCACGCCGTGCGCGCCATGCCGGCGCACCGGCAGATTGGAGGCGACCAGTTCGATGCCCTCGCCATGCTCCAGCGCGAAATGCAGCAGCCGCTCGGCATGCCTGCCCAGGCGCAGGCTGCGCGCGGCCGGGGCCAGCGCCTGCACCGCGCCGGGCAAGGCGGACAGCTCCTCGATGGTGGGCGGAAGCTGGCCCGGATCGGCGCTCGCCAGCCAGCGCTGCCAGGCGGCGAGCGCGGCCGGTGGCCAGCTTGCCAGCGCGGCGCCGCCGGGCCCGGCCAGCGCGGCCAGGTCGCCGGACAAGTCGCCCAGCAGTGGAGGCGCCAACGTGCACCAGGCCAGATCGCGCACGCGCGCCGACGTGGCGGCGCGCCACAGCGGCTCGGCCGTGGTCGCGCCGGCGCCCGCCAACTCAGTGACCGGCTCCCGCATCGCTGCCGCCGGCACCGCCGGTCCTTTCAGAGTCAAGCCGATCGGAGTCAAGCCGATCGGAGTCGAGCAGATCGGCCGGCGTGGCCGGATCGTGCTGCCGGTAGACATCGCGCGCCAGGCACAGGTCTTCCCAGGCCCGCGCCTTGTCGGTGAGCGTGCGCAGCAGATAGGCCGGGTGGTAGGTCACCACCACGGGGATGCCTTCGTATCGATGCACGGTGCCGCGCAGCTTGCTGATCGGCGTGGTGGTGCGCAGCAGGGTCTGCGCGGCGAAGCGGCCCAGCACGACGATCAGGCGCGGCCGCACCAGCGCGATCTGCCGGCGCAGGAAGGGCTCGCACTGCTCGACCTCGGCCGGCTCGGGATTGCGGTTGCCCGGCGGCCGGCACTTCAGCACGTTGGCGATGAAGACATTGCGCCCGCGCGCCAGTTGCAGCGACGCCAGCATGTTGTCGAGCAGCTTGCCGGCCTGGCCGACGAAGGGCTCACCCTGCCGATCCTCGTTTTCGCCCGGGGCCTCGCCGATCAGCATCCAGTCGGCCTCGCGATCGCCGACGCCGAACACCGTGCGCGTGCGCGTGCTGCACAACTGGCAGGCGGTGCAGCCGGCCACGCGCGCTTCCAGCGCCTGCCAGTCGAGCGCGGAGAGGTCGTCCGGGGGGTCGGCGAGGGATTCGCCGATGGATTCGCCAACCGACAGCGGCAGGCCATCGTCCGACACGATCGGGATGACCGGCTGGCGCGGCGTCGGCGCGACGGCCTCCATCGCGCTCGCCGGTTCGAGGCTCGGCGCTCCGAGGCTCGGTGCTTCGCCCGATGCAAGCCCGGCCTCTGGCTCGATCTGAACCGCCGAAGCATGGCGCGGCACCCATTCGGTGCCGATGCCAAGCGCCTCCAGAAACAGCGCGCGCCGGTTCATGCGGATTCCTCCGGCGCGTTGCCCTGCTCCCTGCCCTGCTCCTTGTCCCGCTCCGTATCCCAGCGGCGGCGCAGCACCAGAGCATCCTCGCGCGCGCCATCGGCGGCCGGGTAATAGCCCCTGCGCCGGCCGATCGTCTCGAACCCGGCGGCCTCGTACAGCGCCAGTGCCGCGGTGTTCGACGGCCTGACTTCGAGCAGCACGTTGGGCAGGCGATGCTGATGCGCGGTGGCCAGCGCCACGGCCAGCAGCAGCTTGCCAAGGCCCTGGCGATGACGCGCCGGCTCGATCGTGATATTGAGCAGATGCATCTCGTCGACCACCGGCATCAGCACCGCGTAGCCGGCCAGTTGCCCGGCCGGATCCCGCAGCGTCAGGCCGATGTGGCCGGCCTTGACCGAGTTCTCGAAGTTGCCGCGGGTCCACGGGTGGCTGTACGCGCGCTGCTCGATGTCGACCACCGCGTCCAGGTCGCGCGCGCTCATGCGGGCCAGCGCCCAGCCGCCGGGCAGCGTCGGCATATCCGGCACCGAGGGCCAGGCGGCTGCGCCGGTGCGGCAGTCACCGAGCGCGGCGCTCATTGCCGTTCTCCGGTCGCGGCCAGCGATGCGCGCCCTGCCGCCGCGGCCTGGCGCTCCGCCACGGTCTGGGCGACCTTGTCGCGCAGATACAGCGGCGCGGCATCGGCCGCCGCCACGGTTTCGCCGCGCGCCAGCGCGCGCTGTGCGATCGCCACCACGGCCGCCGCATGCGGCATCGCGCCGGGGACCGTGTGCGCGGCTTGCACGGCGGCGTGCAGCCGTTCGCCATAGATCGAGACGCCGTTGCCGGCCAGGCAGAAGGATCCGGCCGGCGCCTGCACCGCCTCGGGCGCGACCACCTGCATCGGTCCCCCGTCCCGCCATTCGCCGCGCACCGCGTCCCACGCGAACAGCCCGGCGTAGACCTCGTCCATGCGCGCGTCGAGCGCGACCAGCACCGGCATGCCGCCGGGCAGCGGCTGCGCCGTGGTGTCGCCCTCGAGAGCGGCACCGGGCACCCCGCGCACGCGTTCGGCGCAGGCCATCAGGGTGTTGACGGGAACGACCGGCAGATCGGCGCCGAAGGCCAGCCCCTGGGCGATGCCGCAGGCGGTGCGCAGGCCGGTGAACGATCCCGGGCCGGCGCCGAAGGCGATCGCGGCGCAATCGGCCAGTCGGATGCCGGCCTCGGCCAGCAGCTCGCCCGCGGCGGGCAGGACGCGGCCCGACGAGCGCGGACCGGTGTGTTCGTGGCGAGCCAGACAGCGCAGGCCGCCGGTGGGCGAGGCGTGGCCGAGGGCGACCGAACACCACTCGGTGGAGGTTTCAACGGCAAGAATCCAGGACATGCCGCGATTGTATCCGCTGGCCGCCGAACCGAAGCCGTCCTCGGTTTTTTCCGGGCGGGGTTGCCCGCCCGCGGGACTATCATCGTGGGTTGATCCCCCTCACCGTCCCCGGAGTCCCCATGAGCGACCTGCAACAGCGCTTCGAGCAAGCGCAGAACGACGTCAAGCAACTGGCCGAGCGCCCCAGCAACATGACCCTGCTGCGCCTGTACGCGCTGTACAAGCAAGGCAGCGAGGGCGACGTGCACGGCGACAAGCCCGGCATGACCGACTTTGTCGGCCGCTACAAGTTCGAGGCCTGGGAAACGCTGAAGGGCACCAGCCAGGAAGAGGCGATGCAGAAGTACATCGAGCTGGTGGAGGAGCTGAAGTCGGGCGCGGCAAGCTGAGTCGCGCCGCGCTGTTGTCCCCGCGCAGGCGGGGACAACAGCATCAGGCTACTGCCCCACCCGCTCCGGCTGCTGCCGCGGGCGGATCCGCCAGGCGGCCAGGATCGCGGTCGCGATCACCAGCCCCACCGCCAGGAAGGTTTCGTCGAACGCGCGGATGCGCGCAGCGGCGTCGGCACCGGCCTGGTTGCCGGCCAGCAGCGCGCCGTGCGACTCGAGCCGCCATTGCAGGCCGACCCCGGCCAGGCTGACGCCGATGGCACCGCCCAGCTGCCGCACGAAGTTGATCACGCTGGACCCTTGCGCGATCAGCGAGAAATCGACGCCGCGCATCGCGCCCAGCGACAGCGACGGCAGGATGCAGCCCAGGCCGATCCGGCCCAGCACCGCCAGCGCCACCAGCACGACATACGGCGTCGCCAGCGAGCCCAGCGCCATCAGCAGGAACGACGCGGCCAGCAGCGCGAGACCGACCGACACCTGGATATGCGGCGGCACGCGGCTGGTCAGCCGTCCCGCCAGCGCGATGGTCACCGCCAGCGCGATCCCGGCCGGCAGCAGCACGAAGCCCGCCTGCGACGGCGAATACTGCAGCGCCATCTGCATATAGACCGGCAGCAGATAGGTCGAACCGAACAGCCCGGCGCCATAGATGAAGGCCACCACCGCGCCGGCCGAGAACTGCCGGTAGCTGTACAGCCGCATGTTCATCAGCGGATCGGACGCGCGCAGCTGCCACAGCACGAACAGCACCAGCAGCAGCACGCCCAGGCCCGACAGCAGCAGGCCGGTGACGGTGTCCTCGCGCAGTTCGACCAGGCCGTTGAGCAGCATCACCGTGGCGACGCCGGCCAGCGCCAGGCCCTGCCAGTCGAGCGGCTTGCGCTCGCCCATCATCGCCGAATCGATCGCCATGAAGCGGCGCGCCATCAGGCCGGCGACGATGGTCAGCGGCACCACCACGAAGAAGATCGAGCGCCAGCCGAACGATTCGACCAGGAAGCCGCCCAGGCTCGGCCCCAGCGCCGGCGCCAGCACCACGCCGAAGCCGAACATCCCCATCGCGCGGCCCTGCTCGCGCTCCTCGAACACGCGCAGGATCAGGATATTGGGCAGCGGCTGCATGATTCCCGCGGCGACGCCTTCGGCCACGCGCATCGCGATCATCACGCCATAGCTGGGCGAGAAGCCCCCGACCATGCCGCCCACGCCGAGCAGCACGGCGGCGCCGAGAAAGGTGCGGCGCAGGCCGTAGCGGTTCAGCAGCCATGGGGTCAGCAGCATCGCCAGCGTCATCGCGATCATGAAGCTGGCCGCGACCCATTGCGCACGTTCCTGCCCCAGCCCGAAATGGCGGCTCAGGTCCGGCACGGCGACATTGACGATGGTCGACGACACGATCGACGACATCGTGCCGATCATCAGCGTGATCAGCACCAGCCAGCGCAGCTTGTCGCCGTAGCGCTCGCGCAGGTACGCGCGCGTCGGCGCGCTGCGCGCGGCACCGTCGCCGCCGCGCGGCGGCAAGGAATCCTCGCTCACCCGAGCCTGCCGAGGCTGGCCAGTTCGCGGATCTTGCGGACCGTATCGAGATCGGCCTCGTGATAGGCCGACTTGACGATCTCGGCGTAGCGGTCGTCGCCGCTGGCGTCGACCGCCGGCATCGTGGTCTCGTAGGTGAAGCGCAGCAGCAGCGCGCCCGGGCCGGGCGTCTCGATGGTCATCGTCAGCGTGCCGCCGGCATGGTCGGCGGTGGCGGCGGTCTCGTAGCGGACCGAGCGGCGCGGTTCGAACACCACGCGATCGCGCACCTCGGCATGGCCGAAATGCAGCACGCGCTCCATCCAGTCGTCGCCGCGGCCGGTGATGTCGGCGCGGTCCAGGCCCAGCACGAACAGCTCCGGCGACTGGCCGCGCAGCACCAGCCCCTGCCAGACCTGGTCCGCCGTCAGCGGTTCAAGCGCGGGCGTGTTCGGGTCATTGATCTCTACCAGATGCTCGAAGCGCAACTTGATTCTCCCTCTTGCTCAGGCCGCCATTATGAAGGCCCAGCGCCGCGGCCGCATCCCGCAAAGCAAAAAGCCCGCGGATGCGGGCTTTGAAATCGAGATGGCCGTCGTCCCCGCGCACGCGGGGACCCAGTGTCTTCACAAGTCGCTGGGCCCCCGCTTTCGCGGGGGCGACGGTCCGGCTCAGATCTCCTCGTACAGCGGCAGCGTCAGGAATTCGGCGAACGATTCCGACGTCGACATCTGTTCGAAGATTTCCGCGGCGCGGTCGTAGGTCCTGGTGTCGCCACCGACCACTTCCTTGACCTTGGCCAGCTCTTCCGGAATCAGCGCGCGCACCATCTCGGCGGTTACCTTGCGGCCGTCTTCCAGCACGCCCTTGGGGGAGCGGATCCACTGCCAGACCTGCGAACGCGAGATCTCGGCGGTGGCGGCGTCTTCCATCAGGTTGTGGATCGGCACGCAGCCGTTGCCGGCCAGCCAGGCGCCCAGGTAATGGATGCCCACGTTGATGTTCATGCGCAGGCCGCCTTCGGTGATCGGCGTTTCCGGCTGGAAGTTCAGCAGGTCGGCGCCGGTCACGTTGACGTCCGGGCGCTGCTTCTCGAACTGGTTCGGCTTGTCGCCCAGCACCGCGACGAATTCCTTCATCGCCGGCTCGACCAGGCCCGGGTGGGCCACCCAGCCGCCGTCATAGCCGTCGGTCGCATCGCGGCGCTTGTCGCCGATGATGCCCTGCATCGCGATCTCGTTCTTCTCCGGATCGTTCTTGATCGGGATCAGCGCGCTCATGCCGCCGATCGCGGGCGCGCCGCGCTTGTGGCAGGTCTTGAGCAGCAGCAGCGCGTAGGCGCGCATGAACGGCGCGGTCATCGTGACCTTGGCGCGGTCGGCCAGGCAGAAGTTCTTGTCGGTCTTGAACTTCTTGATGCACGAGAAGATGTAGTCCCAGCGGCCGGCGTTCAGGCCCGCGCTGTGCTCGCGCAGTTCGTACAGGATCTCTTCCATCTCGAAGGCGGCCAGGATCGTCTCGATCAGCACGGTCGCCTTGATGGTGCCCTGCGGCAGGCCGATCTCGTTCTGCGCCATCACGAAGATGTCGTTCCACAGGCGCGCCTCGAGGTGGCTTTCCATCTTCGGCAGATAGAAGAACGGGCCGGCGCCGCGCGCGATCTGCTCCTTGGCGTTATGGAACAGGAACAGCGCGAAGTCCCAGATGCCGCCCGACACGCGCTGGCCGTCGATGGTGACGTGCTTCTCGTCCAGATGCCAGCCGCGCGGACGCACCTGCAGCGTGGCGATCTTATCGTTCAGCTTGTAGACCTTGCCCTTGGCCTCGAGCGTCAGCGTGCGGCGCACGGCGGCCTTCAGGTTGACCTGGCCCTGCAGCTGGTTGTGCCAGTTCGGCGTGTTCGAATCCTCGAAGTCGGTCATGTAGCTGTCCGCGCCCGAGTTGAACGCGTTGATGACCATCTTCGCTTCGACCGGGCCGGTGATTTCGACGCGGCGGCATTCCAGCGCCTTGGGGATCGGCGCGATCTTCCAGTCGCCTTCGCGGATCGACCTGGTCTCCGGCAGGAAGTCGGGGCGCTCGCCCGCGTCCAGGCGCTTGGCGCGTTCGACGCGCGCGGCCAGCAGCTGCTGGCGGCGCGGTTCGAAGGCGCGGTGCAGCTTGTCCACCAGGGCCAGCGCTTCCGGCGTGAGGATATCTTCGTAGGCCGGCAGGATTTCGCCGGTAATCTTCATGCCCGCAGGCAACGTGATGGCCATCAATGTTCTCCTGTGATCGATGGGGGTTGTGCCATGCCTGCCCTCGTCATCCGTGCGCGACGGCAATGCCGCGTGCGCGCACGAAATCGAGCAGGTCGTTCATGTCGTGCCCGGTCCCGCTCGGCTCGGCGTCGAGCCGCTCCGCCGGGTGGCCGGCACGATTGATCCAGAACGTGGTGTAGCCGAACCAGGTCGCGCCGCACGCATCCCAGCCGTTGGACGAGACGAACAGCATCTCGCGAGCCGGCACGCCGAAGGCCGCGGGACCGAGCGCATAGGCGGCCGGTGCGGTCTTGTACTGGCGCACCGCGTCGACCGACAGCACATGGTCGAACAGGCCCTGCATGCCCGCGCTCTTGACCGAGATGTCGAGCATCTCCGGATTGCCGTTGGACAGGATGCCCAGCGGCAGGCCGGCCGCGCGCAGCCGGCGCAGCGCGCCCAGGTTCTCCGGGAAGGCCGACAGGCACGCGTATTCCTTCAGCAGCTGCGTCTCGGCGGCGGCATCGAGCCGCAGATCGAGCCGCTGCGCCGCATAGCGCAGCGCGTCGACGGTGATCGCCCAGAACGGCTTGTACCAGGCCCCGTCCGGCGCGGCCATGGTGCGGATCCGCGTGTAGTCGATCTGGCGGTCGCGCCACAGCAGCGCCAGCGCCTCGCCCTTGCCGGGAAACAACTGCTCCGCGCGCGCCGTGACGGAATACACGTCGAACAGCGTGCCATAGGCATCGAAGACGACGGCGCGGATCGGGTTCATAGCAGGCAAGGACCAGGTTTGGCGGCCGCGGCGCAGGGCCGGCGTACCACGAATTCCGAGCATTGTAGGCAGGCGCTGCAGCGCGGCATAGCCGAGCCCGGTCACTTGATCTTTTACTTTTGCCCTACTAATCTTGGCGAACCGTCGGAAGATCCGAAACCAATATCGGCTCCGGCCCTTCCATTCGCTGGCCGGCACGTATCGCCAAGATCGCTTTGTGTCGCGCCAGCCGCAAAACGTCGGGGACACGTGGATCATTTCAAGCAACTGGCGACCTTCGTCTCGGTCGCCTCGCGCGGCAGCCTGTCCGCCGCCGCCACCGCCGAGGGCGTCGCGCCGGCCATCATCGGCCGCCGCATCGATGCGCTCGAGGAACGGCTGGGCGTCAAGCTGCTGGTGCGCACCACCCGCAAGATCACGCTGACCTTCGAGGGCTCGGCCTTTCTCGAAGACTGCCAGCGCATCCTGAACGACCTGCAGAACGCCGAGGCCAGCGTCTCGGCGGGCGGCGTCAAGGCCAGCGGCCATCTGCGCGTGACGGCGCCGGCCGGCTTCGGCCGCAAGCACGTGGCGCCGGTGGTGCCGCTGTTCATCGAATCGCACCCGGACGTGACCATCACGCTGGACCTGTCGGACCGCGTGGTCGACCTGGTCAACGAGGGCTTCGATTGCGCGATCCGCCTGGGCGATCTGCCCGATTCGAGCCTGGTGTCGATCCGGCTGGCGGAGAACCGCCGCGTGGTGGTGGCCGCGCCTTCGTATCTGGCGCGGCGCGGCACGCCGCAGCTGCCGGAAGAACTCGGCGCGCACAACTGCCTGGCCTTCGGCGCCAGCGCCAACGTGCAGCGCGGCTGGGTGTTCCAGCAGGACGGGCGTCCGGTCACGGTCAAGGTCGGCGGCAATATGGAGTGCACCGACGGCGCGGTGCTGCACGCCTGGTGCCTGCAGGGACATGGGCTGGCGTGGCGTTCGTGGTGGGAGGTCGGCCACGAGATCGCGACCGGGCGCCTGGTCACGGTGCTCGACGAATTCCAGGCGCCGCCGATCGGCATCCATGCGGTGTTTCCCCAGCGCAAGCATCTGCCGCTGCGGGTGCGGCTGTTTATCGATCATCTGAAGAACACCTACGGCAATCCGGCCTACTGGCGCCGCGGCGAGCAGGCTCCGCTGCCTGCCGCCGAAGAGCCGGTCGGTGCCTGACCCTGCACGAGGATCGGGCAAGGGTTCGCCCGCGATGCATTAGCCGCCACACTGGCTACAATGAAGTCAGCGCGGGCCCGGTCTTTGCGCCCGCTTCCGGTGCCTTCGGGTATGCCTTTGGACTCATCGCAAGGAGATCGGCCATGTTCAAGCACATCCTGCTCCCCACTGACGGTTCGGAGTTGTCCAAGAAAGCGATCGACGGCGGCATCGAACTGGCCAGGGCCATCGGCGCCCGGGTCACGGCCTATGTCTGTCTCGAGGAATATCCGTACACGCCCTTCAGCGAAATCGTGGTCGAGGCCCCGCAGGCCTTCAAGGACCGCATCGAGGCGCAGGCGCGCATCTATCTGAAGGAGGTCGAAACCGCCGCCACCGCGGTCGGTGTGCCTTGCGACACCGATATGTCGACCTTCGCGGTGCCCTATCTGGGCATCATCGACGCGGCCGAACGGCATGGCTGCGACGTGATCTTCATGGCCTCGCACGGCCGCCGCGGCCTGTCGGGCCTGCTGCTCGGCAGCGAGACGCAGAAGGTGCTGACGCATACCGATATTCCGGTGATTGTTTACCGGTGAGGTAGGCAGCCTTCAGCGACCGCTCTCCAGTCGGATGCTCCCTCTCCCCCTCAGGGGGAGAGGGTTGGGGAGAGGGGGTGGTTCAGCGGACCACGGCGGCATCTTGCATGCCCTTTCCCTCTCCCCCAACCCGTCTCCCGCATGCGGGAGAGGGGAGCCCAACACCGGCACGTTGCCGGATCAAGCCACCTTCTTGTCAAAGAACTGCTCGTCCTCGGTCGAGCCCTTCAGCGCGGTGGTCGACGACTGGCCGCCTTCGATCGTCTGCGTGACCGCGTCGAAGTAGCCGGTGCCGACTTCGCGCTGGTGCTTGACCGCGGTGAAGCCCTTCTCGGCCGCCTTGAACTCGGCTTCCTGCAGCTCGACGAACGCGCTCATCTGGTTGCGCGCATAGCCGTAGGCCAGGTTGAACATCGAGTAGTTCAGCGAGTGGAAGCCGGCCAGCGTGATGAACTGGAACTTGTAGCCCATCGCGCCCAGTTCCTTCTGGAACTTGGCGATGGTGGCGTCGTCCAGGTTCTTCTTCCAGTTGAACGACGGCGAGCAGTTGTAGGCCAGCAGCTTGCCCGGGAACTTGGCGTGCACCGCCTCGGCGAACTTCTTGGCGAACTCCAGATCCGGCTTGCCGGTTTCGCACCAGACCAGGTCGGCGACTTCCGCATAGGCCAGCGCGCGGGCGATCGACTGCTCGATGCCGGGCTTGGTGCGGTAGAAGCCTTCGACGGTGCGCTCGCCGGTGCAGAACGGCTTGTCGCGATCGTCGATGTCCGAGGTCAGCAGATCGGCCGCCTCCGCATCGGTACGAGCGATCACCAGCGTCGGCACGCCCATCACGTCGGCGGCCAGGCGCGCCGCGGTCAGCTTGGCGACGGCCTCGCGGGTCGGCACCAGCACCTTGCCGCCCATGTGGCCGCACTTCTTGACCGAGGCCAGCTGGTCTTCGAAGTGCACGCCGGCGGCGCCCGCCTCGATCATCGCCTTCATCAGCTCGAAGGCGTTCAGCACGCCGCCGAAGCCCGCTTCCGCGTCCGCCACGATCGGCGCGAAGAAGTCGACGTCGCCCTTGCCTTCGCTCCACTGGATCTGGTCGGCGCGCTGGAAGGTGTTGTTGATGCGCTTGACCACCTGCGGCACCGAGTTGGCCGGATACAGCGACTGGTCCGGATACATCTCGCCGGCCAGGTTGGCGTCGCCGGCGACCTGCCAGCCCGACAGATAGATCGCCTTCAGGCCGGCCTTGACCTGCTGCATCGCCTGGTTGCCGGTCAGCGCGCCCAGGGTGTTGACGAACGGCTCGGTGTTGAGCAGATGCCACAGCTTCTCGGCGCCGCGGCGGGCCAGCGTGTGCTCGATCTGCACCGAGCCGCGCAGGCGCACCACGTCCTCGGCCGTGAAGTTGCGGCGGATACCCTTCCAGCGCGGGTTGGTTTCCCAGTCTTGCTTGAGCTTTTGTGCTTCGATTTCGCGGGACATGTCACTCTCCTGTTGATGGGGTTCGGCAAATCTTTGCGACGGGACCGGACGGGGAGCCGGTCTGCCGACCTGGGCGCCTGGGTGCCGGTTCCAGCGTTCCGGCGGCGCCGCAAGTCATATGTCTTATATAAGAGTGTAGAGAAGCGTCCCGCGACGCAACAAGGCTCGATGCGGTGTGGACCGCAGATTTTTTATCCTTATAATTCAATACTTTATCGAACATATTTCACGATGCGGCACGAGCTTTCCCATCATGAGAAACGACCGTTGTGCCACGCACGCATGTATTTTTGCGCACCAAAACGTCTTTCCGCATCGTGAAATTGTGTGCAAGCGCTGTCGGACGGTTCGGCGTCAGCCTTGCCTGGCATTCAGCAGGTCGGTGTCGGACACCAGCACGCCGTCCTCGTCGACATAGATCCAGTTACCTGGGCGTACCACCGCGCCCGGCATCTGCAGCGCGACGTCGCGCTGCCCGCTGTTGCGCTTCTCGCTCTTGCGCGGATGGACGCCGAGCGCGCGGATGCCGATGTCGCAATCGTTCAGCTCGACGGTGTCGCGCACATAGCCGTTGAGCACGATGCCGGCCCAGCCGTTCTTCTGCCCGAGCTGGCCGAGATTGCCGCCGACCAGCGCGCAGCGCGCCGAGCCGCCCGCGTCGACCACCAGCACCCTGCCCTGCCCCGGCGACTCGAGCGCCTCGCGCACCAGCGAGTTGTCCTCGAACACCTTCAGCGTCATGGCCGGGCCGGCGAAGCGCGCGCGCTTGCCGTATGCCTGCCAGCCCGGCGTCAGCACCCGCAGCGAACCGTCGGCCAGGCGTGCCTCGTGGTCGTCGCAAAGGTCGGTGGTGGCGAAATCCATGGCAATTCACTCCTCGATCAGCAGGGAAATAAAAAGGGGGGAAACAGCGAAAAAAGCGAAAAAGGCGAAGGCGGGCGCGCGGCCCGGTGCGCGCGTTGGTGCGGCGCAACCGGAACATCATAGTGGAAAACCGCTGCAGAAAAGACGCAGGCAGCGCGGCTCGACGCCCTACATCTGCTTGAACAGATAGGCGTACTGCCGCGCCACCGCCAGCGTCTCGGGGCGATTGCGCAGCTTCAGCGTGAGCCGCCCCAGCGACTGGTTGACCGCGGCGGCGACGCAATCGATGTTGACCACCGTGCCGCGATGGATCTGCCAGAAGCGGTCCGGATCGAGCTGCTGGGTCAGCTCGCGCAGGCTGGTGCGGATCAGCGCCTCGCCGCTGTTCGACACCACGTTGACGTACTTGTCGGTGGCCTCCAGGTAGATCACCTCGTCGACCGGGATGATCCGCACCTCCTGGCCGACCAGGGCCTTGATGAAGCGCAGATACGGCCCGCCGGTGCGCGCGATGGTGTCGCGGTCCAGCGCCTCGAGCCGGTTCAGCAGTTGCTCCAGCCGCTCGCCTTCGAGCGCGCCCGCCGATGCGGTGCCGTCCATCGTCTGCGGCGGCATCGCCAGCCGCGTCTTGAGCCGGTTCACGGTCGCCTCCAGCCGCTCGCGCTGGATCGGCTTGAGCACGTAGTCGACCGCCGCGCTCTCGAAGGCCTCGAGCGCGAACTGGTCGTAGGCGGTGACGAACACCACCAGCGGCGCGCCGGGCTTGCCGAGCAGGTCGCGCGCCACCTCCATGCCGGTGATGCCGGGCATCCGGATATCCAGAAAGGCAACGCGCGGCGCGTGCTGGCGCACCGCTTCGAGCGCCGACACCCCGTCATGCACCGTCGCGACGATCTGCGCCTCGGGCCACAGGCTGGACAATTCGGCATGCAACACGCGGGCGAGCAGCGGTTCGTCGTCGGCAATCAGCAGGGTCGGCGTCATCGTGGAATCGGTGGCAGTCGATCGTGGATCATCGACGGTGCGCGAAGGAGATCGGCAACCGCCGGCGGTAACGGGCGCGGGCCGGCGGCGGCAACACGTTGCGCCGGTCCCGCGATGCTGGAATCAGGACCTTGCGGCGATCGACGCGGCCGAGGCCGGCACCGGCGGCACCGGCACCGCTGGCGCGGCTGCGCCCTGCGCGGCGCCGCAGCTGGCGGCCGGCGCGGGCACGCCGTGCTGGACCGGCTTGCGCGTGACCGGCACGATCAGCCGCACCACCACGCCGCTGGGCACGTTCTCCTCGATCTGCATCGTGGCCGCGGCGCCGAAGATCCGCGCCAGCCGTTCGCGCACATGGGTCAGCCCCAGCCCCGAGCCCTTGACCGGAGCCTGCGCGAAGCCGACGCCGGTATCGGCGATCGACACCTGCACGGCGTTCTCGCCCTGCGCGCGGGCCGACACGGTGATGCGCCCGCCCGCCATGCACGGTTCGATGCCATGCGTGACGGCGTTCTCGACCAGCGGCTGGATCAGCATCGGCGGAATCTCGACCTCGGCCAGATCGTCCGGCAGATCGAACCGATAGGACAGGCGCTGGCCGAAGCGCAGCCCCTGGATATCGAGATAGCTGCGCAGCAGCGCGAACTCCTGCTGCAGCGTGCATTGCTCCGCGCGGGTATGCGCCAGCGAGCGCCGCAGGAAGCCGATCAGCCCCTGCAGCAGCTTGCGGGCGGCACGCGGATCGGTGGCGATCAGGCCGTCCAGGTGGGCCAGCGAATTGAACAGGAAGTGGGGTTCGATCTGCGCCTGCAGCGCCATCAGCTGCGCGCGCACCAGCTGCTTTTCCGCTTCCTCGCGCTGCAGCGCGTCGAGGGCGGCCTGGCGCTGCAGGAAAGCCAGGCGTTCGCGCGACCAGTAGAAGTAGATCATGCTCGTCGCCGCCAGCATTCCGACCACCAGGCACATGCGCAGCATGTCGTTGGCCTCTTCCATCGACTTGGGCGGCAAGTCCATCACCATCCGCGTCGCCCAACTGCCGAACAGCACGCCGAGCGGCACCGCGGCAATCGCCAGCAGGATGAAGGGCCAGCCCGCCGGGCGTTCGTTGCGCCAGATCACCACGCGCGGAATATCGATCAGCGCCCAGATCGACAGGCCGATCAGTTCGCTATAGACGAAATTCTTCAGGAAGGTGCCGCCGGTCTGGAAGCCCCAGGTCAGGCTGACCGCAATCACGGCGTTCATGATCAGCACGAACACCAGGTCGCGCCCCAGCAGCGTCAGGCGGGAAGGAATGGCGTGGGTGAAACAGCGGTGCGTCGATCTCATGTCGCCTCCGTCCTTCCACCGCCACCTCGGCGACGCGGGTGTGGGGAGGGACTATTGCCTCATTCTAGCCGCCACCCGCCGACGTTCCATGCGGCGGTGCGGCCCCCACCGCAGTACTCGCCAACCGGGAGGCGGATCGCACGCGGCACGGGATGACCGGCGATGCGGTGCAGCATGGCGCGCGGCCGCTGCATCGGTTCGCATCCCGTGTCCGTGCGCGTAATGTAACCCGGCTCGCGGCGCGAATGAAACCCGGATGCGACGAACGGGCGACCGGCGGCGCGAAGGGGCCGCTGCCGGGCTCGAAACGAACGCGGCGGGATCCCCGTATGACGAGACGCAGGAGAGTGCAACCGCGGCGAACGCGCGGCGCAGAGCAATGCCGGCATGCGGCAGCGCCGCGATGCTTGCGGCATGGCAGTCCCTGTGGGTGTTCTCCCCTCTCCCGCTTGCGGGAGAGGGGCCGGGGGAGAAGGCAGCCGCCTTGGCAACCGCTGCGGCGAACGCCTACGCGGCCTCGGCCGTCAGCACGCCCAGGCTGCCGCCTTCCGCCAGCGCGCTGCTGACCGCCTGCTCCGACAACTGCGGCGCAAACAGCTGGATGAAGGCATGCGCGTAGCCGCGCAGATAGGCGCCCCGGCGCACCGCCACGCTGGTGGTGTTGGGCGCGAACAGATGGTCGGCGGAGATCCGCACCAGGCCGCTGTCCTTGCGCGGGTCGTAGGCCATCGACGCGATGATGCCGACGCCGAGATCGAGCTCGGCATAGGTCTTGATCACGTCGGCGTCGAGCGCGGTCAGCACGATCTCGGGCTGCAGGCCGGCCTGCGCGAACGCGCTGTCGATCTTGCGCCGGCCGGTGAAGCCCGCGTCGTAGGTGATGATCGGAAAGCCGGCCAGATCCTCCAGCGTCGGCTCGGGCAGGCGCGTCAGCGGATGGTCCGGCGCCACCACCAGCACGTGGCGCCAGGTGTAGGCATCGAACGCGGTCAGCGACGGCTCGGTAGCCAGCGCCTCGGTAGCGATGCCGATATCGGCCTGCCCCGACAGCAGCAGCTCGACGATATGGTTGGGCGAGGCTTCCTGCAGCGCCAGCGTGACGTGCGGATAGGCGCGCCGGAATTCGGTCACCACCTTCGGCAGCGCATAGCGGGCTTGCGTATGCGTGGTGGCGACGGTCAGCCGGCCGGTATGGCGGCCCGCGAATTCGTCGCCGGCCTGGCGCAGGTTCTCCGCCTCGAGCAGCAGGCGCTCGACGATGCGGACGATCTCGCGGCCCGGCGCGGTCAGCCCGGTCAGCCGCTTGCCGTAGCGCTCGAAGATCTCGACGCCCAGCTCTTCCTCGAGTTCGCGGATCTGGCGCGACACGCCCGGCTGCGAGGTGTACAGCGCGTTGGCGACCTCGGTCAGATTGAACTGGCGGCGCACCGCCTCGCGAATCGATCGCAGTTGCTGGAAGTTCATCGCGACGCTCCCGCCGATGCCGAAGCGCGGGCCGCCTGCCGCACGCCGTGCTCGCTCGCGAATACGCGCATGCGCCGCGGCCGCGCCGCCAGCAGCTCGCCCGCGCGATAGCCGTCGCGCTGGAAGCGGTCGAGCGGCAGCACGACCTCGATCAGCTCGCGGTTGTCCTCGCGCTCCAGTTCCAGTTGCGCCACCGGGCCGAGCGCCAGCGCCCGCCGCAGCGTCGCGACGATGCCTTCGGCACCGGGCGCATAGCGCTCCAGTTCGACCTCGTGCGGACGGACGTAGCCGATCGCCTCGGCGCCGTCGGCCTCGTCGAGCGAGCCCAGCCCGTCCTCGCCGAGGCCATCGGACAGCGACAGCAGCGTCGCCCCGGTACGCAGCGCCCCGCCGTCGGCGCCGCACTCGAGCCGCCCATGAATGCGATTGACATGACCGAGGAAGCCGAACACGAACGGCGTGGCCGGATGTTCGTAGACCGCCTGCGGCGAGCCCACCTGTTCGACGCGGCCGCGCTGCATCAGCACCACGCGGTCGGCGACCTCCAGCGCTTCTTCCTGGTCGTGCGTGACGAACACGCTGGTCACATGCAGCTCGTCGTGCAGGCGCCGCAGCCAGCGCCGCAGTTCCTTGCGGACCTTGGCATCGAGCGCGCCGAATGGTTCGTCCAGCAGCAGCACGCGCGGCTCGACCGCCAGCGCGCGGGCCAGCGCGATGCGCTGGCGCTGTCCGCCCGACAGCTGCGGCGGATAGCGGTCGGCCAGCCAGTCCAGCTGCACCAGTTCCAGCAGCGCGCGCACCCGCTCGCGGATCCGCGTCTCGCTGGGCCGCTCGCCGCGCGGCTTGACGCGCAGGCCGAAGGCGACGTTCTCGAACACCGTCATATGGCGGAACAGCGCGTAGTGCTGGAACACGAAGCCGACCTGTCGCTGGCGCACCGGCTGCCCGGTCGCATCCTGGCCCTCCAGCAGCACCTGCCCGCGGTCGGCGCGCTCCAGCCCCGCGATCACGCGCAGCAGCGTGGTCTTGCCGCAGCCGGACGGCCCCAGCAGCGCGGTCAATTCGCCTTCCGCGAAATCGAGCGTGACGTCGTCCAGCGCGACGAAATCGCCGAACTGTTTGTGCAGATGCCGTACCTGAATGCTCATGATGTCCATCCCAAGCTGTCTTGCGCGTCGGCCGCCGCGGCCGGGCCGCGGGCCCTGGCCGGCTGCGCGGCGGATGCCGATTCCCCGGCGAGCCCCGCAGTCGGCAGCGCCGCCGGCGCGGCTTGCTCGTTCGCCTCGCCCGACTCCCGCCGCGTGCGGAACTCGACCAGCGTCTTGATCGCCAGCGTCAACAGGGCCAGCAGCGTCAGCAGCGAGGCCACCGCGAAGGCGGCGACGAAGTTGTATTCGTTGTAGAGAATCTCGGCGTGAAGCGGCATCGTGTTGGTCAGCCCGCGGATATGGCCCGACACCACCGACACCGCGCCGAACTCGCCCATCGCGCGCGCATTGCACAGGATCACGCCGTACAGCAGGCCCCAGCGGATATTGGGCAGCGTCACGCGCCAGAAGGTCTGCCAGCCGGAGGCGCCGAGCACGATTGCAGCCTCCTCTTCCTCGGTGCCCTGCGCCTGCATCAGCGGAATCAGCTCGCGGGCGACGAAGGGAAAGGTCACGAAGACCGTCGCCAGCACGATGCCTGGCACCGCGAACAGGATGCGGATATCGTGCTCGGCCAGCCAGGGTCCGAACCAGCCCTGCGCGCCGAACAGCAGCACGTAGATCAGGCCCGAGATCACCGGCGAGACCGAGAACGGCAGGTCGATCAGCGTGGTCAGCAGGCTCTTGCCGGGGAACTCGAACTTGGCGATCGCCCAGGCCGCGGCGACGCCGAACAACAGGTTCAGCGGCACCGCGATCGCCGCCACCGTCAGCGTCAGTTGGATCGCCGACAGCGCGTCGGGCTCGACCAGTGCGCTCCAGTAGGCGTGCAGGCCCTGGCGCAGGGCCTCGTAGAACACCGCGGCCAGCGGCACGAACAGGAACAGCGTCAGGAACAGCGCGGCCAGCGCGATCAGCGTGCGGCGCACCCACGGCGCCTCGGCGGTGGCGTCATGCAGGGGCGCGGGCGGCAGCGCACGGGCGGCGCCCAGAGCAATCGTCGCGGCCATCTCAGAAGTCTCCGGCCGCGGTCAGCGCACGGGAGGAATCCGCCGCGTCGTCGCGCGCCCGCGCGCCGGCGTGGCGGCCGCCGTTCTGGCGGCGCCGCGACCAGGCCTGCAGCCCGTTGATCAGCAGCAGCAACGCGAACGAGATCAGCAGCATCACCACCGCCACCGCGGTCGCGCCGGCATAGTCGTATTGCTCCAGCTTCGCGTAGATCATCAGCGGGGCGATCTCGGACACCATCGGCATGTTGCCGCTGATGAAGACGACCGAGCCGTACTCGCCGGTGGCGCGGGCGAAGGCCAGCGCAAACCCCGTCAGCAGCGCCGGCGCGATCGCGGGCACGATCACGCGCAGGAAGGTCTGCCAGCGCGTCGCGCCCAGGCTGGCCGCGGCCTCTTCCAGCTCGCGCTCCAGTTCCTCCAGCACCGGCTGCACCGTGCGCACGACGAACGGCAGGCCGATGAAGGTCAGCGCGATCACCACGCCCAGCGGGGTAAAGGCGACCTTGATGCCCAGCGGCTCGAGCCAGCGGCCGATCCAGCCGTTGCCGGCGAACAGCGCGGTCAGCGCGATGCCGGCCACCGCGGTCGGCAGCGCGAACGGCAGATCGACCAGCGCATCGACCAGGCGCCGGCCCGGAAAGCGGTAGCGCACCAGCACCCAGGCCACCACCAGCCCGAACACGGTATTGACCAGCGCCGCGATCAGCGAGGCGCCGAAGCTCAGCTTGTAGGCGGCCAGCACGCGCGGCGCCGTGACGATGGCCCAGAAGCTGTCCCAACTCAGCGTGAACGCCTTCAGGAAGGCGGCCGCCAGCGGGATCAGCACGATCAGCGTCAGATACAGCAGCGTGAAGCCGAGCGACAGGCCGAAGCCCGGCAGCACCGTATGGCGGGCACGCAGCGGGCCGGGCAGTCGCCGCGGGAAGGTCGGCGCCGCTGGCACGGTATCGGTCAATGGCAGGGTGGCGGGCATGGTGTCTGGTTCGAAAGTCGCGCGGGCACGCGACGATGGCGCCGCGCGGGCGCCTGTCGGGCGCGGGGCAGCGGACCAATGGATTGTGCAGAGCAGCGCTTATATCCAGAACGAATATTTACGCATGTCTTTAGTCGTTCTAGATATATGGGACCGTGGGGATCACTTCGAGCCCGGCTTCCCACGCCGTGCTGTGGCGGTCATGGGCGCCATCGGCGCGTCGTGTATCGATCCGCTGCAGCAGCGTGCCAAGCAGCCCCAGCCCTTCCGTCCAGCGGCCCAGGCCCGAATCGGCGTTGATGTGACCGAGACTGCCCGCATCGTGCAGCTCGCTGCCCCACAGCGTGCCCCAGGTGAAGGCGGTCCGCTGCGCCATCCATGGATCGTTGCGGCTCGCCACCAGCAGCGTCGGAAACGGCAGCCGGAAGGTCGGCAGCAGCGGCGCGACGCCGAACTTGTCCGGGTCGGCGGGCGCGACCAGCAAGGCGCCGGCGATGCCGTCGGGGTCGTTCGCCGCCTGCCGCAGCGTCGCCAGGCAGCCGAAGCTGTGGGCCACCAGCACCGCGCCGCGCGGCGCGACCCGCCGCACCCGGGCCACGGCATCGCCGACCCGTTCGGCCCACAGATGCAGGCTCGGACGCGACCAGTCGCGCTGCTCGACCCGCTGCCAGTCGGGAAAGCGGCGTTCCCAGCGGCTCTGCCAGTGCTCGGGGCCGCTGCCGTGCAGGCCCGGCACGGTCAGGATGCCAAGTCCCGATGGGACCTCCAGCTCGATGTCGGCGGCATGGGACGGCAGACGCGACGTCATCTCGGTTCCTCCTGGTCATGGTGATGCGAAGCGCGGCACGAGTCGCGGCGGCCCGACAGGCGACCCGCGTGCCGCAGCTCGCCCGGGCCGAGGGCCGCGCCAGCATAGGCGCCCTGCCCGAGCGCGATGCCCGCGGCCTGCAGCCGCAGCGCGGTCCCGGCGCTGTCGAGCCGGCGGCCGATCAGCGTGACGCCTGCATCGTCGGCGCTGGCGCGCAGGCCGGCCAGCTGGCGATCGGTCCAGAGCCGGCCCATATCGAGCTTGAGCCAGTCCGGCCGCGCGTGCGCGATCAGCACGCCCGCCTCGGCCGGATCGGACGCCTGCAGGCTGACCGCGAAGCCGTTGCGCCGGTAGTTGCCGACCACCTGCAGCAGCAGCGGCAGATTGTCGTTGGCGCTGGCCGGCACCTGGATCGTCAGCTGCGACTGCGGCAGCTCCAGCGCCTGCACCGCGCGCCGGAACGCCGCGCCGTGGTCGTCGGCCACCGCCGCCAGCAGGCGGTTGTGCACGTTGAGCACGAGCCGGCCGGTGCCGCCCGCCGCCACATAGTTGATCGCATGCAGCAGCCGCGACAGCCGGTCGAGCGCGACCAGCGAGGCGTCGTCGGCCGCCAGCGCGAACAGCTTCCAGGCGGCCAGTCCGGGCTGCTCGCCCGCATAGGTGCGAATGGTGCCTTCATGGCCGATCACGCGGCGGTCGGCCAGCGCAATCAGCGGCGCGAACGCGCTGGTCAGCGAGCAATGATGGAAACGCCCCTGCACCTGTCCGCGCGCATCGCGCCACAGCGAATGGCCAGGCTCCGGCCGCTCCGGCAGCGCCTCGAGATAGCGGGCCAGCGCGGCCGGAATCGGCGCGCCGGCCAGGCCGGCGACCGGTTCGCCGGCATCGGTCGGCGCCAGTGGCGGTCGATAGCCCCGATCGGCGCCGGCCAGCGTGCGGCTGTCGTTCATGAGCGCTCCCGATCCCGCGGCTCAGCGCTGCCGGCCAGGCTGATAGACCTGGTCGAAGGTGCCGCCGTCGGCGAAGTGGGCCTGCTGCGCCTTCTGCCAGCCGCCGAACACCTCGTCGATCGTAAACAGCTTGACCTTCGGAAAGGCCGAGGCGTATTTCGCGGCCACCTTCTCCGAGATCGGCCGGTAATAATTGCGCGCGGCGATCTCCTGGCCCTCGTCGGTATAGAGGAATTGCAGATAGGCCTCGGCGGCGCGGCGCGTGCCGCGCTTGTCGACCACCTTGTCGACCACCGCGACCGGCGGCTCGGCCAGGATCGACACCGACGGCGCGACGATATCGAACTTGTCCGGACCCAGCTCCTTGATCGCCAGCAGCGCCTCGTTCTCCCAGGCGATCAGCACATCGCCGATGCCGCGTTCGACGAAGGTCGTGGTCGCGCCCCGGGCGCCCGAGTCCAGCACCGGCACGTTCTTCAGCAGCTGCGCGACGAAATCGCGCGCCTTCTGCTCGTTGCCGCCCGGCTGGCGCAGCGCATAGCCCCAGGCCGCCAGATAGTTCCAGCGGGCACCGCCGGAGGTCTTTGGATTGGGCGTGATCACCTGCACGCCGGGCTTGACCAGGTCGCTCCAGTCGCGGATGGCCTTCGGATTGCCCTTGCGCACCAGGAACACGATGGTCGAGGTATAAGGCGAGGCATTGTGCGGCAGCCGCTTCTGCCAGTCCGGCTTGATCAGGCCCTTCTGCGCCACCGCATCGACGTCGTAGCCGAGCGCCAGCGTGACCACGTCGGCCTCCAGCCCGTCGATCACCGAGCGTGCCTGCTTGCCCGAGCCGCCGTGCGACTGGCGGATCGTCACGTTGTCGCCGCCGCGCGCCTTCCAGGCCTTGGCAAAGGCGGCGTTGACGTCGACATACAGCTCGCGCGTGGGGTCGTAGGACACGTTCAGCAGGGTCGTTTGGGCCTGCGCGAGACCGGCCACGCCGGCAAGGGACAACACTGCGGCCGCAATGGCCAACTGGCGAATCATCTTCAAGGGCTCCCGTCCGTCGGAAAAAATAAGGCTGGCATGCGCGACGGCATGCATGGGCCATCGCGACAGCATCGAGGCTACCGGCGGGCAAGGCGACGAGGAACGAATGGTTTCGCCGATCCAAGCACGTTTTTCGCATAAGGCGCCAAACGGCCGGGTGATGGCGCTGCCGGGCGGCAGCCAAAAGAAAAAACCCGCGGTACGGGAGCACCGCGGGTCAAGTTTCCGAGAAGGAAACGGGTAGACAAGTCATGAAGTGCGCCCCCGCAGCTTCATGACGGGGTCATGTTAGCGGCCGGGCGGCCGACGGCGGTTGATCCAGGTCAAGAGTTCTGCGGATGTACTCCCTCTCCCCCTCAGGGGGAGCGGGTTGGGGAGAGGGAGGTGGTTTCAAACGCCGGCGACATGACGACCGCCGCTTGCCCTCTCCCCCACCCCTCTCCCGCAAGCGGGAGAGGGGAGAAAACCGACGATGTGCGAGTCGTCTCGCTTCGCTTGCCTCCCCTGATGCGTACTCCCTCTCCCCCTCAGGGGGAGAGGGTCGGGGAGAGGGAGGTGGTTTCAAACGCCGGCGAGATGACGACCGCCGCTTGCCCTCTCCCCCAACCCCTCTCCCGCGAGCGGGAGAGGGGGAGCCTGGAGACGACGTCGGGTCAGAACTTCAATGCA
>JAPSLC010000097.1 GCA_031181345.1 Cupriavidus sp.
CAAGGTCAAGAGCGGCTGGGCCGACAACGAAGCCGGATTGCGTGCCTACGGATATGAGTGACCGCCCGGCGGTCCCGGCGCCTGCGCGGCGCGGGACCGCCTCCGCGCGCCGCGCGGACCCGGTGGCAGAGGAAGCGGCCGAAGTGCTCGACAGCGTCGGCGCCGAGCTGGCCGGCGCCCGCGCGATGATGGATCGCGCGATGCGGATCGTGCCGGCCCGCACCGAGCTGCGCGTGGTCAACCAGCCGGGCTTCGTGCTGCATGCCTGGCCGTATCGCGAAACCAGTCTGATCGTCGATGTCTTCACGCGCGACCACGGCCGCATGGCGCTGGTCGCCAAGGGCGCCAAGCGCCCGCATTCCGCGCTGCGCGCGGTGCTGCAGCATTTCCTGCCAATCTCGCTGTCGTGGAGCGGGCGCGGCGAGGTCAAGACCCTTACCAAGGCGGAATGGATCGGCGGCATGCCGCCGCTGGCCGGCGAGGCGCTGCTGTCCGGCTTCTATCTGAACGAGCTGCTGTTGCGCTTCTGTCCGCGCGAGGACGCCCATGAAGCGCTGTTCCGCCATTACATGGCGACGCTGACGCGGCTGGGGCAGGGCGAGCCGGCCGGACTGGTGCTGCGCGGGTTCGAGCGCGTGCTGCTGGAGGAGACCGGTTTCGCGGTGGCCTTCGACCGCTGTACCTCGACCGGCGAGGCGGTGCAGCCGGGGCTGGACTACGTCTACCAGCCCGAGCGCGGCGTGCGGCGCGCGCATGCCAGCGATCCGTCGTCGTGGCCGGTGGTGTCGGGGCAGACGCTGCTCGACATGTCGCGCGACGACTACAGCCGGCCGCAGACCGTCACGCAGGGCCGCGCGCTGATGCGCTTTCTTCTGCATTATCATCTGCAGGGCGTGCCACTGAAGACGCGCCAAATCCTGATCGACCTGCAAGCCCTGTGATCCTCCTATGATTTTCCACGCTCATCCCGGCGTCATTGCGCTCGGCGTCAACATCGACCACGTGGCGACGCTGCGCAACGCGCGCGGCACCGTGTATCCGGATCCGATCCAGGCCGCGCTGCAGGCCGAGGAGGCCGGCGCGGACCTGATCACGCTGCATCTGCGCGAGGATCGCCGCCATATCCGCGACGCCGATGTGCGCGCGCTGCGGCCGCAGCTGGCCACGCGGATGAACCTCGAATGCGCGCTGACCCGGGAGATGCTGGACATCGCCTGCGAGATCCGGCCGCAGGACGTCTGCCTGGTGCCCGAGCGCCGCGAGGAAGTGACCACCGAAGGCGGGCTCGACGTGGCCGGCCGTTTCGAACAGGTCAAGGCGGCGTGCCGCCAGCTGGCCGACGCCGGCATCCGCGTGTCGCTGTTCATCGATGCGCAGGCCGAGCAGATCGAGGCCGCCGCCGCCAGCGGCGCGCCCGTGATCGAGCTGCATACCGGCCGCTATGCCGATGCCGAAACGCCCGATACGCAGGCGCTGGAATTTCGCCGCATCGCCGACGGCGTCGAGATCGGCCTGAAGCATGGCCTGGTGGTCAACGCGGGCCACGGGTTGCACTACACCAATGTGCAGCCGATCGCCGCGCTGCCGGGCATCGCGGAACTCAATATCGGCCACGCCATCGTCGCCCACGCGGTATTTGCCGGCTGGCAGAACGCGGTGCGGGAGATGAAGGCGATCATGGTCGCCGCCCGGCTCGGCACGCGCTATCCCGCGCCGAAGGCACCGGCGTGATCTACGGCGTCGGCACCGACATCATCCAGATCGAACGCGTGCGCGGCGTGATGGCCCGCACGGGCGGACGCTTCGCCGAGAAGGTGCTCGGCGCGCAGGAGCTGGCCATCTATCATCGGCGCCGCGCCCGCGTCGAGAAGCGCGGCCTGGCCTTCCTGGCCACGCGTTTCGCCGCCAAGGAGGCCTTCTCCAAGGCAATCGGCCTGGGCATGCACTGGCCGATGACCTGGCGGGCGATGGAGCTGCTGAACCTGCCGTCCGGCGAGCCCTATGCGCATTGCCACGGCGAGCTGGCGCAATGGCTGGCCGAACGCGGCCTGACGGTGCGCGTCAGCGTCAGCGACGAACACGACTATGCGGTCGCCTTTGCGATCGCGGAACGGACCGGGCCGGCCGAAGCAGCGGGCGTGGCCTTACCCAGATAACACGGACAACCCTTCTCCTTTCACCGATGAGCAAGAAGAACGCAGGCAAGCGACCGGGCCCGGTCGTGCTGGATGTCAAGGGCAAGCAGCTGGACGCCGACGATGCGCGCCGCATCTCGCATCCGCTGACGGGCGGCGTGATCCTGTTTGCGCGCAACTTCGAGTCGCGCGCACAGCTGGTGTCGCTGACGCGGGAGATTCGCGCGCTGCGCGACGACGTGCTGATCTGCATCGACCATGAAGGCGGCCGCGTGCAGCGCTGCAAGACGGATGGCTTCACCCATCTGCCGGCGATGGCCAGGCTGGGCGAGCTGTGGGATCGCGACGTGCTGGCCGCGACCCGCGCCGCGGTGGCCTGCGGCTATGTGCTGGCGGCCGAGCTGCGCGCCTGCGATATCGACCTGTCGTTCACGCCGGTGCTCGATCTGGACTATGGCCGCAGCGGCGTGATCGGCGATCGCGCCTTCCACGCGGATCCGCGCGTGGTAGCGATGCTGGCCAATCATCTGACCCACGGTCTGCTGCTGGCCGGCATGGCCAACTGCGGCAAGCACTTCCCCGGGCACGGCCACGTCGAGGCCGATTCGCACGTCGCGGTGCCGGTCGACGAACGCACGCTGGACGAGATCCTCGAACAGGACGTGCGTCCGTATCAGTGGATGGGCATGACGCTGGCGTCGGTGATGCCGGCCCACGTGATCTACCCCAAGGTCGACCCCAATCCCGCCGGCTTCTCGCGCTACTGGCTGCAGGACATCCTGCGCGGCCAGCTCGGTTTCGAGGGCGTGATCTTCAGCGACGACCTCAGCATGGAAGGCGCCAGCGTCGCGGGCACGGTCACGCAGGGCGCGCGCGCCGCGCTGGACGCCGGCTGCGACATGGTGCTGATCTGCAATCATCCTGAGCGCGCCGACCAGCTGCTGGCCGAGCTCGACGTGTCGATCGACAAGGCGTCGCAGCGGCGCGTGCGCAGGCTGTTCGCGCGTGGCAAGGCGATGGACTGGAACAAGTTGGAGCAGGACGCGGGCTATCGCAGCGCGCTGCGGCAGCTGCGCGACGAGGCGCTGATCGGGTAAGAGTTTTCTCTCGCCGCAACGAAAAAGGGGCAGCCGGTCTGGCTGCCCCTTTTCACGTCATTCCCGCGAAGGCGGGAATCCAGCGTCTTTTCAAGCCACTGGGTCCCCGCTTTCGCGGGAACGACAGTTTGCTCCGCTCGCGTTGCCTTAGTTGGCGCGGCTGCGGTATTCGCCGGTGCGGGTGTCGATTTCGATCTTGTCGCCGATGTTGCAGAACAGCGGCACCTGCAGCTCGAAGCCGGTATTGATCTTGGCGTTCTTCAGCACCTTGCCCGACGAGGTATCGCCCTTGACGGCCGGCTCGGTGTAGATGATCTCGCGCACCAGCGTGGTCGGCATTTCGACCGAGATGGCCTTGTCGTTGTAGAACACCACTTCGACGTTCATGCCGTCTTCGAGGTAGTGCAGGGCGTCGCCCATGTTGTCGCTTTCGACTTCGTACTGGTTGTAGTCGGCGTCCATGAACACGTACATCGGGTCGGCGAAGTACGAGTAGGTGCATTCCTTGCGGTCCAGCACCACCACCTCGAACTTGTCGTCGGCCTTGAACACGGCTTCGCCTGGGGCTTCGGTCAGCAGGTTCTTGTACTTCATCTTGACGACCGCGGCGTTGCGGCCCGACTTGTTGTACTCGGCCTTCTGCACGACCATCGGATCGGCACCGATCATGAACACGTTACCGACGCGGAGTTCCTGTGCGGTTTTCATCTGAACTAATCTTCCTGAATTTAAGAATGTCTGGGAGTTCGGCGTGGCGAGAGCGCGCCGGGGCGGCACGTTCGCGATCCGTGCTCAGTTCCGCGCGGGGCCCGCAGGCTCGGACGCCGGAAGGGCGCCGTGCGGGCAACCCAGGATTTCCAGCCCGGTCGCCATCAAATCAACCCGCTATTTTACCCGACTTTCGCAAAAGGCTACGAGGTTCGCTGCGAGATCGCCGAGCGCGGCCAGGCTGTGCTGCCAGCGCTGCGCGGTGCGGGCCAGTCCGGGCAGCGCGTCGCGCAGGCCGTCCCACGCGGCCGCGGTGTCCTCCGGTGCCGCGGCGCCGTTCCACA
This sequence comes from Cupriavidus sp., assembly GCA_031181345.1. Taxonomy (GTDB): domain Bacteria; phylum Pseudomonadota; class Gammaproteobacteria; order Burkholderiales; family Burkholderiaceae; genus Cupriavidus. Next base: position 4,285 of record JAPSLC010000097.1, read on the forward strand.
CATGCCAGAAGCGCGTCATTGCCTCGGCGTCGGCCGGCTCGCCGATCTGCTGCCGATACAGCGCCAGGAAGGCATCCAGCTTGACGCGGTGGGCGTCGTCGGCTTGCGGGTAGATGTGCCAGACGAAGGGGCGCGCGGCCCATTGGGCGCGCACGAACGAGTCCTCGCCGCGCACGAAATTGACATCGCAGGCCCACAGCAATTCGTCGAACTGTTCCTGGGGCAGGAAGGGAATCTGCTGCAGATGCAGCCGGCCCAGCGTGCAGGCCGTCCCCGGCGACGCTGCCACGGTCGTGTCGGCGCCGGCCCAGGCGAAGGCCTGTTGCGCCGCCGGGCCGGACGGCATCAGGCACTGCACCGGCTCGTCGCCGTCGCGCCAGCGGGCCAGCAGCGCCGGCAGCGCGGGATTCGGATAGGCGAACAGGCTGACGCGACGCGCGCCGTCGACCGGGGGCACGCCGAGCCGATGCCACAGCCGCGCCTGTGCCGCGGGCGAGCCGATGAAGCTGCGCCGCTGCATGCCGAGCAGCGATTCGCGCAGTACGCCGCCGGTGCCCGGCTCGAAGCCGGGGAAGAAGAAGTATTTGACGAGCGGCAGGCGGGGATGCGGCGACGCCATGCCATGGTGCTCGCGCACCCAGGGCTCGGCGCTCAGGTATTCGAGATTGACCCATACCGGCTTGCGCGGCGCCTGGGCCATGCGCGCGACGAAGGCCGGCGGCAACTCGCAGGCGAAGGCCTCGATCACCGCGTCGTGCGGCGCGATCTCGCCAATCGACTCGCCCGCCGCCTCGCCCAGGCCATCGTCGCTGCCCGCGATCCAGCGCCGCACCTCGACGCCGGCCAGCCGTTGCCGGCTGGCGGCGGGATCGATTGCCGGGGCCAGGCGGGCAAAGCTCGCCAGATCGTCGACCCACAGCCGCACCGCGTGGCCATGCTCCTGCGCCAGTTGGCGGGCCAGCCGCCAGCAGACACCGATGTCGCCGAAGTTGTCGATCACGGTGCAGAAGATGTCCCAGGAGCGGATGGTCATAGCCGGAATTGCTCTAAACTTGCGATTTTAGAGCCCCGCGAGCCTTCGCGCGTGCAGCGTTCCACGTTCGCGGCGGCCCATCGCATGTCCCTGCCGCCTTCCCCGATGTCACGTCCGGATCCGCAACCCACTGGCACGCCCGCCGAGGCCGAGTCGCGCATTGACGCGCCCGAGCCGGCGCCGCCCGACGCTTCGACGCCGCCTGCAGAGCCCGGCGTACCGGAGCAGGGCCAGGAACAGGAGCAGGAGCAGGAGCAGGAGCAGGAGCAGGAGCAGGAGCAGGAAAGCAGTTTCGATCCGCGCCCGGTCATCGCCGCGCTGCCGGGCCTGCCCGGCGTCTACCGCTACTACGACGCGGCCGGCGCGGTGCTCTATGTCGGCAAGGCGCGCGACCTGAAGAAGCGCGTCTCGAGCTATTTCAACAAGACCCAGCTGTCGCCGCGCATCGCGATGATGGTGTCGCGCATCGCCCGCATCGACACCACCGTGGTCCGCAGCGAGGCCGAGGCGCTGTTGCTCGAGAACAACCTGATCAAGGCGCTGACGCCGCGCTACAACATCCTGTTCCGCGACGACAAGTCGTATCCGCTGCTGAAGCTGTCGGCGCACCGCTATCCGCGCATGGCGTACTACCGCGGCGCGACTGACAAGCGCCACCAGTATTTCGGCCCGTTTCCGAGCGCGCATGCGGTGCGCGAGAGCATGCAGATCCTGCAGAAGGTGTTCCAGCTGCGGACCTGCGAGGACACCGTCTTCAACAACCGCACGCGGCCGTGCCTTCTGCACCAGATCCACCGCTGCACGGCGCCCTGCGTCGGCGCGATCAGCGAAGAGGATTACGCGCGCGACGTGGGCAACGCCGCGCGCTTCCTGCAAGGACGGCAGAAGGAGGTGCTCGAAGGCCTGCAGCAGAAGATGGAGCAGCACGCCGAGCGGCTCGAGTTCGAGCAGGCCGCTGCAGTGCGCGACCAGATCGGCGCGCTGTCGACGGTGCTCAAGCGCCAGGCGGTCGAGGAGGTGGGGCAGAGCAGCGATATCGATATCCTCGCCGTCGCGGTGCAGGGCGGGCGTGCCTGCGTCAACCTGGCGATGGTCCGCGGCGGCCGCCACCTCGGCGACAAGGCGTATTTCCCCGCCCATGTCGAGGAGGCGGCGATGATCGTCGACGACGAGGCCGAGGACGTCGTCGTCGCGACCGCGGGCGGCGAACCTGCCGACGTGGCCGAAGCGGCCGAGGTGGCGGAGTCGGGCGCGGCGACGGCCGAACGCGTCGCAGCCAACGTGCTCGCCGCCTTCATGGCGCAGCACTACCTCGATCAGCCGGTGCCCCCGGTGCTGGTGGTCAGCCACGCGCCAGCCGACGGCGCGCTGATGGAGGCGCTGACGATGCAGGCCGGCCGCCGCATCACGCTGGTACGCCAGCCGCAGGGCCAGCGGCGCGCGTGGCTGGAGATGGCGCAGCAGGGCGCGGCGCTGGCGCTGGCGCGGCGTCTGGCCGAGCAGGGCAGCCAGGAGGCGCGCACGCGGGCTCTGGCGGAGACCATCGGCATCGAACTCGACGATCTGGGCGCGCTGCGCGTCGAATGCTTCGACATCAGCCATACAGCGGGCGAAGCCACCCAGGCCTCCTGCGTGGTGTTCCATCACCATGCGATGCAGAACAGCGAATACCGCCGCTACAACATCGACGGCATCACGCCCGGCGACGACTATGCGGCAATGCGGCAGGTGTTGACGCGCCGCTATCAGAAGCTGGTCGAGCGCAGCCAGGAGGACAGCGCCGCGATGCCGCATATCGTGCTGATCGACGGCGGCAAGGGCCAGGTCGAGGTCGCGCGCCAGGTGTTCGAGGAGCTGGGGCTCGATATCGGGCTGCTGGTCGGCGTGGCCAAGGGCGAGGGCCGCAAGGTCGGCCTGGAAACGCTGGTGTTCGCCGACGGCCGGCCCGCGCTGGAACTGGGGCAGGGCAGCGCGGCGCTGATGCTGGTGGCGCAGATCCGCGACGAGGCGCACCGCTTCGCCATCACCGGCATGCGTGCCCGCCGCGCGAAGACGCGGACCACCTCACGGCTGGAAGAGATCGAAGGGATTGGCGCGCGCCGGCGGCAGAAGCTGCTGACCCGCTTTGGCGGCATCCGCGGCGTGATGGCGGCCAGCGTCGACGAGCTCGCCAGCGTCGACGGGATTTCGCGCACGCTGGCCGAGGAAATCTACCGGCAGTTGCACTGAGGCGGCGCCCGGTTGCTTCGGCCGCCACTGGTTTGGCCCGCGCCCCGATCGGGGCCAGCGCGAAGCGCGATCACCCGTGCTCGCTTCGAGAAATGATCAATTGATGTCGGAATCGGCGACAATCGCGTGATTGTCCCGTCCTCGACCCTGCCGATCCGCCTATGCCGCTGAATATTCCGATCCTGCTGACCTGGCTGCGCGTCGCCATGATCCCGCTCGTGGTCGGCGTCTTCTATCTGCCCGATGCCTGGCTGTCGATGCCCAACAAGAACCTGACGGCGGCCGTGTTTTTCATCGTCGCGGCGGTCACGGATTGGCTTGACGGATTCCTCGCGCGGCGCTGGAACCAGACTTCGTCGTTCGGCGCCTTCCTGGACCCGGTCGCCGACAAGCTGATGGTCGCGGCCGCGCTGCTGTCGCTGCTGGCGCTGGACCGCGTCAGCGATCTGATCGCGCTGGTGATCATCGGACGGGAGATCACCATTTCCGCGCTGCGCGAATGGATGGCGCAGATCGGCGCGTCCAAGAGCGTCGCCGTCAACTTCCTGGGCAAGCTGAAGACCACTTTCCAGATGATCGCGATCCCGCTGCTGCTGTTCGACGCGCCGCTGTTCGGCATCGACGCCGGCATGCTCGGGGGCTGGCTGATCTATGTGGCCGCGGTGCTCACGCTGTGGTCGATGTTCTATTACATGAAGCTGGCCTGGCCCCAGATCCGCGAGCGCAGCGCGGCGGCGGCAAGGGCGGCGGCGCAAAAGTGAGGATCAGTGCAAAAATATGCTTGACTTCATTGTCGGATGTTTGCATAATTTCGTTCTCGCTTCTGACGAAACAAAACGAACAAAGCGAGATGCAGCAAGAAGCGGTCTATATGCAGTGATTTAGCACCGTGTTGTTGCAAGTGCAGTACGCAGGACACTGCGGGAGTAGCTCAGTTGGTAGAGCGCAACCTTGCCAAGGTTGAGGTCGCGAGTTCGAGACTCGTCTCCCGCTCCAGAATTTTCTGGTCGATCCGGTTCCAGTTTCCGGATTTGCCGCAGCAGGTGTCATGCGGGAGTAGCTCAGTTGGTAGAGCGCAACCTTGCCAAGGTTGAGGTCGCGAGTTCGAGACTCGTCTCCCGCTCCA
>JAPSLC010000036.1 GCA_031181345.1 Cupriavidus sp.
CCGGTGTCGTCGCCGGATCGAACGGGGCGTCGTCGTCCTCGGCCCAGGATGGCATCACCAGCGTGCCGGTGGCGCCGATGGCGCCACGCAGCGCGTCGATCAGGCCCTGGGGCCCCCCTTCGATCGGGCGGACATGACGAAACGAACAATGGACCAGCAGCACCGCGCCCGACGCGACGCCAAGCGTGTTCAATTGCTCGGCCATCTCGGCCCGGGTCCATTCGCGTGGCTCGGCCATCGGATCCTCTTTCGGTCAGGGCATTCCCGCTCCGGCTGTTCGGCCGCTAGCGTTGCGCGGGCGCGGCCAGCCGCATATGCAGCAGCGGGAACGGCCGGCCTTGTCCATCGCGCGGCGACCAGTCGAAGACGCTGAAACCCATGCGCTGATAGAAGCCGGTCGCTGCCGGATTCTGCTCATTGACGTCCACCAGTGTGGCCCCCATTTCCGTCACGGCGTATTGCAGCAGCGCCTTGCCGATGCCGTGCCCGTGCCACTGCGGCGCGACGAACAGCATCTCGATCTTTCCGTCGGCGACGCCGACAAAGCCCTGGATTTCGCCGTCGTCGCCGGTGCGTACCCTTAGATCGACCAATGCAAGGTATTCGTTGAGTACGAGCGGCCGCAACTCATCGATATCGGCGCCGGTCAGGAAATGATGGGTCGCGCGGACTGAAGCTTCCCACACATCCGCAATGACCACGAATTCCGAAGGGGATGGGGTCCTGATCGTCACGATGTTTTCTCGCTGGTTCTGGTCCTTGCCGCTGCGTATTTCTGCCCCCACTCCGCCACCGGCCCCAGCGCGCGGTTCAATGCCTCGCCCGCGGGCGTCGCCGAATATTCCACGCGCGGCGGCACCTCGGGAAACACCTCGCGCCGCACGATGCCATCGGCTTCCATTTCGCGCAAGTCGGGAAGATCGCTACCGCTTGCTTACCGGCTGACCGCGCGATGGATGGCCAGTGCTGCTGCCACCATGGCCTCCGATGATTCCAGCACGCGTGCCGGATCGTCGCGCTTGCGCAGCCCCGCGGCGCTGGTCGCGCGCGCCGCGCCATCCGGGCTGGCCGAGAACTTCACCACCGTCAGTCCCTTGGCCGGGTTGATGTAGATCTTCTGCCCGAAGCGTCCGCTGGCCTCGACGCTGCCGTCGCCGTCGTTGCGCTGGAACCAGTAGTGGCGATAGCCATATCCATCGCGGCCGGGCGTGGTGTTGCCGCGTGCGAAGCGCGCCTGATTGGTGGCCGGCTTCAGCGCAATGCGGACTGCCGCCGGCGAAATGCCGCCCGAACCATCTCCCGCCGCCGCGCGGCGTACGGCCTCGGCAAAGCGCGCGGCGTCGCGCAGCGTCGAGTTCATGCCGCCACTGGCCATTTCCGTGGTCAGACGGTCGACCTGCACATAGGCGTCGTCGTCGGCAAGGCGCGACCAGATCGTCTCGGTGACCAGCTGCGACCAGCTCTTGCCGGTAATGCGGCGCAAGGCCCATGCGACCGCTTCCGGCGAACCGTTCTGGTAGTACCAGACACCGCCATTCGCACTGTGGTCGGGTTGCCCCGTGGCGTGCACGACCTTGAGGAAGTCGTAGATCGTGTCGGGCGCGTCCGGCTTGCGCGGCACGATGCCGACCGCGCCGAACAGGCCCAGGTCCGGCGGCAGCCCTTCGGGGTAACCGACCGGCACCTCCATGTCGAGGTTCTGCTGCACCGTCGCTTCGCCGAACGGATTGCCGGCCAGCTCAGGTACGTACGCGGCCAGCCGGGCCTGCGGATCGAGCTTGCCCTGTTCGATCAGCATCGCGGCCAGCAGCCCTGTCACCGATTTCGTCATCGAGGCCCAGATGTGCGGCTGGTACGGACCGAAGCCGGCGAGGTAGCGCTCGTAGACGATCCTGCCCTGGTGCAGCACGATGAAGCCGTCGGTATGGGTGTCGCGCAGATAATCCGCGACCGAAATGGTCTTGCCCGCCACCGTGAACGTGGTGCCGTCCAGTTCGGTGCCCGGTTGGCCGTCCAGCGTGAGCGGTTGCGCAGCATGCCGGATACCCGCCGTCGCCGACATTTCGCGGGCATGCCGGAAGGCCCAGCGCATATACGGCGGCCGCAACCCGCTGCCGCGGCCGAGCTGCTTCTCCGGAGGCGGCGGGAAGCCTTGCATGACTTCGTGCTCGGCAACGGGGGGCGATGGGGCAGGGCTCTGCGCCTGCGCTGCGCCGATCGGCGCGATCAGCAGCGCCAGGGCGAACCAGATGCCATGGCGTCGGATTTCCGTCCCGCGCGGTCGCGAATGGGTCTGCATGCTGTCTCCGTTTTCTTTATGGTCAGGCGCTGGCGTGGCGCACTGCCTCGTGTGCATGGCACGCGAGACCGGCGATTCCGGCCTGGAGCCCGATCTTGCTGGACCGGCAACGCGCCAACAATGATGCGGCCGGCATATAGGCATAACCCGGCGGAATGGCGCGTGGTCGGGTTGCCTGGCCACTGTGGCCGCGGAATCGGCGCCCCATTGGCAGTGGCCGCATGCGGCGATACCATTGCCTTCGCCAGTCCGGATAAGCAATCGAATCGATCGGGGTTCCGGATCGGGTCCGCTGCGGCGCGGTTGTTGGGCGCGCGAGATGACCGGCATCGCCGTTGTCGAGCTGAAGAGTTCAACGTGATCGAATACATCGTCATCGTCGGCTTTGGCTGTATCGGGCAGGCCGTGTTGCCGCTGCTGCAGCGGACCTGGCCACGGGCGGCGATCACCGTGGTGGACCGCTCGCTGGACGATCGCCGTCGCCAGATCGCGGCGGCGCACGGTCTCCACGCGGTGGAGGCCGGCATTGCCGCGGAGACCTTTCACTCCGTGCTGGCGCCGCTGTTGCGCCCCGGCGCCTTTCTGCTGAGCCTGGCGCCCTCCGTCTGCAGCCGCGATCTGATCGCGCTGGCACAGGAACACGGCGCCCTCTACATCGATGCCGGCCTCGAGCCCTGGGACTACGCCGACGATACGCGCACCGCGCAGCTGAGCAATTACGCGCTGCGTGAACGGATGCTGGCGTTTGCCCGCGGCCGCGAGAGGCTGCCGACGGCGCTGGTGGCGCATGGCGCCAACCCGGGCATGGTGTCGGTGCTGGTCAAGGCGGCCTTGATGGAGCTCGCCGGCCATGCCGGGCCGGAGCCGGTCGAACCGCAGAATCGCGCAGGCTGGGCCGCGCTCGCACGCCGCCTCGATCTACGCGTCATCCAGATCAGCGAATACGATAGCCAGCAGGCGCCGGGCTTCCCGCGCGATGGCGAATTCGCCAACACCTGGTCCGCCGAGGGCTTCATCACCGAATGCCTGCAGGATGCCGAATTGGGTTGGGGCACGCACGAGCCCGCGCTGCCTCCCGGGGGCTACCGCCACGGCGACGGCTGCGGCGCCGCGATCGCGCTGAATCGACCCGGACATCGGACACGCGTTCGCTCATGGTCGCCGGCGCACGGACCGTTCGACGCCTACCTGATCACGCACAACGAATCGATCTCGATCGCCGCCTATCTCACCGACGCTGCCGACGCTGCCGACGCTGCTGGCGATGCCGACGCTGCTGGCGATGCCTGCGGTACCGCGGGCCGGCCGCCGTATCGCCCCACCGTCTACTACGCCTACCGCCCCACCGACGCCACGCTCGCGTCGATGCAATGGCTCGACGAGCGCGCGGCCGGCCGGGTACGCGGCGCACGCATCCTGCGCGACGAGATCGTCAGCGGCGAGGACGAGCTCGGCGTGCTGCTGCTCAGCGGCCGACACGGCGGCATCTGGTACGGCTCGCAGCTCGGCATCGAGCGAGCGCGCTCGCTGGCGCCCTACAACTCGGCGACCAGCCTGCAGGTCGCGTCCAGCCTGGTGGCCGGGATGCGCTGGGTGCTGGCGAACCCGCGGCGCGGCGTGGTGGAATCCGAAGCGGTGGATTTCCGTTCCGTGCTCGCCGACGCCGCGCCCTGGTGGGCGCCACTGGGCGGGCATGTCACCGATTGGCAGCCGAAGCCGGGGGCGAGGTCCTTGGTGATCGCCGATTTCCTGCTGGACTACCCGACGACATGGCGTCGGTGAGGCGCTGCTCTATCCAATACACGGAATGACACCATTGGCACCACATACCAGTGCCGTCTATTGGTGAAACCCGCGGAAATCGGCGTTATTGACTCCGACCATTTCGTGCATTACCTGGTGTATATTCGCGCCAATTCCTGGGCCATCGCTGATTTATTAGGTGGATTTGTATTTCGCCCATATTGGAATGCGATTGACGCGACGGCTGCGTATGCCACGCAATACCGTTGCCATTCGGGAGCGCCGTGAATCAACGCAATTGGATCCGGGAAAGAATGACAAATCTTTTGCGCCATGCCGCAATTTGCCCGCGGCACCTACTGCAGCGGCCAAGCCAGTGGCTGCTGGTGCTGTGCCTGTGCTTTCTGTCACTGCTGTCCGCATGCAGCGGCGACGATGATGAGGACAAGCAGGCGCCGGCCCCAACGCCGACGCAGCAGGCGCCTGCCGGCCTCAGCTATGGCATGTCGTCGGCCGTCTACGAGGTCGACAAGCCCATCGTGCCCAATCATCCCAGTGCGAGCGGCGGTGCGATCGAGCGCTACACCATCGCACCGGCGTTGCCGGAAGGGTTGGTTCTCGATGCCGCCACGGGGATTATCTCGGGGACGCCCACCGCGGTCACTCCCTCGACAGTCCATGTCGTGACGGCGCAGAACGGCGCCGGCAGCGCGACCGCCAGAGTGCAGATCGAAGTGCGGAAGACACCGGTGGCCCCAAGCCAGCTGGCTTACCGGGAGTCCGCCGTCCTCTACACCGTGGGCGAGCCCATTGTCGCGAACGGACCGACCAACGGTGGCGGACCGATCGATGCCTACACCATCACGCCCGTGCTGCCCGCGGGGCTCGCGTTCGATACGCAGACGGGCGTGATCACTGGCACGCCAGCCGCCGCGGCGGCCGAGGCGACCTATACCGTGACGGGACGCAATGCGGCCGGGGAAGCGACGGCGACGCTGCGCATCGCCGTGGAAGCCGCCGTTGTGGCTCCATCCGGCCTTGCCTATGCGCGGCCATCTGCGCTGTATGTCGCAGGCGAAGCGATCGTTCCCAACACGCCTGTCGTCACCGGCGGCGCGGCGGCGAGCTTTTCGGTGAGCCCCGCCTTGCCCGCCGGCCTGAGCCTGAACAGCCAGACCGGCGTGATTGCCGGCACCGCCACCACGATCCAGCCGCAAGCCGTATACACGGTTACCGCGGCCAACCGGGCCGGCAGTACGCAGGCCACGATCCGGATCGGCGTGACCGCGCGGGGCAGCTGGATAACGGCGCATTCCCTGCCGGGTCCCATGCACTACATGTCCGCGACGACCCTGAACAATGGCAAGGTCCTCGTGGCCGGCGGCTACCTTGCATCGGCAGCCAGTGTTTCGTCGTTTCTCTATGACCCGATCACCGATCTCTGGGCAGCGACGGCGAGCATGGTCAGTGCCCATGTCGAGGCGACGGCTACGCGTCTGCAAGACGGGCGGGTGCTCGTCGCCGGAGGCAACACGGCGACGGCGGAGCTCTACGATCCGGCCACCGGTAGCTGGCAGTCGGCCGGCAGCATGGCGTACAGCCGCACCCGGCACACCGCTTCGCTGCTGCCGGATGGCAAGGTGCTGGTCATCGGCAGCAGCACCAGCGGCGCGGCGTCCACGACGGCAGAACGGTACGATCCGGCCACCAATACCTGGACGTTGCTGGCGACGCCGCTGGCCTTTCCGCGGGGTCAGCATGCGGCGACGCTGCTGCCCGGTGGCGATAAGGTGCTTCTGGTTGGTGGTCTCGGGCCGGGAGGACTGGTCGGGTCGGCGGAGCTGTATCCGGTCGGCGATACCGGCAGCAGCACGCCGCTGGCGTTCCCCGGCGGCACGAGCACAGTGGCCGAGTCCGTGTTGTTGGCCAATGGGAAGGTCCTCATGACGGGCACAGGCAATACGGCGTGGCTCTATGATCCTGCCGCGTCGACATGGACGCCCAGCACCATGCATGCCGGACGTTTCCTGCCCGCGATGGCGCTTCTGGCGGACGGTCGCGTGCTTGTCGCCGGCGGCGCAACCTCGGCGGGCACAACGGCGACCGCGGAAATCTATAACCCGGACGTCAACGTCTGGACCGTGGCAACCAGCATGTCGATGCCACGCAGCCGGGCCGCGCCATCGCTGCTCCAGGACGGCAGCGTTCTGGTTGTCGGCGGCGCCGATTCGAGCGGCAATCTCGACATCGTGGAAAGGTATCGACCGTAGACCGGGCCCGGCTCGAATTGCGAGCTCCAACCAAGAAACCCCCGCCAGGAGGCGGGGTTTGACTCAGGCGACTCGGGCGGCCATCGCGCCATGCACCAACGCGCGTCGCGGCGTCTCAAGCCACCGGAATCGGCGTGGCCGCGATGCTCTCGTTGAAGCCGTTGACGAACGCATGCTCGCCCGCGCCGGGGTTGTCGCGCAGCGGACGTGCCGCTTCGACCAGCACTTCCTCCGCATCGGTAGCCAGCGCTGCCATGGTCTGTTCGATGAAGGCATCGAGCGGCATCGCGCGCGGGTCGTCGCTCTTGTGGATCAGGTCCGTGTTGACCCAGGGCGGCGCGATTTCCTGCACGCGCACCGAGGTGTGGCGCAACATGAAGCGCTGCGACAGCGCGTACGAATGCAGCGCGGCCTTGGTCGCCGAGTAGACCGCGGTGTTGGCGAGCGGCACATAGGCCAGCACCGACGTGTTGTGAATCACCACCGCGCGCGGCTGGCGCTTCAGGTGTTCGATCAGCGCCGAGGTCATGCGGATCGGGCCGAGCAGGTTGGTGGTCACGGTGGCCTGCATCGTCGCTTCGTCGATCGCGGCGTCGGCCTGGTCGAAGGGCATGATGCCGGCGTTGTTGATCAGCACGTTGAGCTTGGGATAGCGGGCAGTCAGCTCGCTTGCCGCCCGCGCGACGCTGCCGGGGTCTGCGATATCCAGTTCCACCGCGCCCATTCCGGGGTTGGCTTTGGTCACTTCATCGAGCAGATGCTTGCGGCGGCCGCCGATGACGACCTGGTTGCCGAGCTTGTGGAACGCTTCCGCCAGGCCGCGCCCGATGCCGGAGGTGCCGCCGGTGATGAAGATGGTGTTGTCGGTCAGTTGCATGTCGATGTCCTGTATCGGTCAACGTGGATCTAGCGGGCTCGCATTCGCGTTCGCGTTTATCCGGCCTTGCCGTGCCGCTGGTGCCGAGTGCGTTGCCGTCTGATGCTCATTCTGGTGGAAACCGGTGATGGCTCAAATGACCAAAAAGCCGCGATAAGGGACATTGGAAGAGGCCGGTGGAATGGCCGCGGAATGACCGGCCCGCGGCTACAATGGCCGGCATCCAATCGGCGGAACCCTCCAAAGGGGACATCATGAGCGCGCGCATTGCCCTGGTCGTCTACCCCGGCTTTCAGATCCTCGACATGGCGGCACTGACCGTGTTCGAGCTGGCGAACGAGCTGTCGCCGCAACCGCGCTACGACATCGCGGTGGTGTCCGCCGACGGCGGCATGGTGGCCGGATCGTCGCGCGTCAACATCGAGACGCAAGCGATCGGCAGGCGGCACTACGACACCTTGCTGCTCGCCGGCACCACGACGCAGGCCCCCACCGAGCCCGCGCTCATCGCGCAGTTGCGGCGGGCGGCGCCGCGCGCCAGGCGCATCGCCAGCATCTGCACCGGTGCCTTTATCGTGGCCGAAGCGGGCCTGCTGGACGGGCGCCGGGCGACGACGCACTGGGCCCTGGCGCGCGAGCTGCAGCAGCGCTTTCCCGCGGTGCAGGTCGATGAGGACAAGATCTTCGTCAATGATGGACCAGTGTGGACGTCGGCGGGCATGACAGCTTGCATCGATCTCGCGCTCGCGCTTGTGATGGCGGACCTCGGCGATGCGCTGGCCAAGTCCATCGCACGGATGATGGTGGTGCACTACCGCCGCACGGGCGGGCAGTCGCAGTTCTCCACGCTGGCTGCGCTCGAGCCCAAGTCCGACCGCGTCCGGCTCGCGCTCGACTTCGCGCGCGAGCATCTGCACGAGCCGCTATCGGTCGAACAGCTGGCCGAGCACGTGCATTGGAGCAAGCGGCATTTCAGCCGGGCATTCCAGGCGCAGACCGGCATGTCGCCTGCCAAGGCGATCGAGAAGCTTCGGCTCGAGGCGGCTCATGCGCTGATCGAGGCAGGCGAGACGTCGATCGGGAGAGTTGCATCGCAAACGGGATTCGGCGACGAGGAGCGGATGCGGCGGGCTTTCCTGCGCTCGCTTGGCAGGCCGCCGCAGGCGCTGGTACGGGAAGCGCGGGCGCGTCATCATGGCGATCCTGCTTCGCGGACAATACGGTCCCCGCACATGGAGGCAATTCAATGACTACCGCTCACGTCTTCATCGCCACCAGCCTGGATGGCTTTATCGCGCGCGCCGATGGGGACATCGGCTGGCTGCTGCAGCGCGACGATCCCAGCGAGGACCACGGCTACGCGGATTTCATTGCGGACAAGGACCTGATCGTGATGGGGCGCGGCAGCTATGAACAGGTGCTGGCCTTCGACCCATGGCCTTACGACCGGCCGGTCCTGGTGCTGTCCAGCCAGTTGGCGGGCACGCCGGTGCCCGAGGCGCTGAAGGGCAAGGTCCGTTTCGCCGACCAAACGCCGAAGGACGCAATGGCGGCACTGGCGCGCGAGAACGTACGCCGCATCTATGTCGACGGCGGGCAGTTGGTGCAGTCGTTCTTGCGGGAGGGCCTCATCGCGGACATGGTGATCACCACGGTTCCGGTTCTGATTGGCGCGGGAAGGCCGTTGTTCGGGGCACTGCCGCGGGACATCGACCTCGCGCTGGTATCGAGCCGCAGCTTTCCTTCCGGGCTGGTGCAGTCGACTTATCGCGTGGTGTCTTCGATGGGCGGATTGGCCTGAACGGACCATAAAAAAAGCCCGACCGTTGAACGGTCGGGCGTCTTGTCCTGCGAAACAGGCCGCCTTGCAGCGGCGGCGCTCAATCAAACATCGATATTCCGCGCCACCAACGCATTCGACTCGATGAAGTTGCGACGCGGTTCCACCTCGTCGCCCATCAGCGTCGTGAAGATCTGGTCGGCTGCGATCGCGTCCTCGATCTGCACCTTCAGCAGGCGGCGCTGCGTGACGTCCAGCGTCGTTTCGAACAGCTGCTCGGGGTTCATCTCGCCCAGGCCCTTGTAGCGCTGACGGGACACGCCGCGCTCGGCCTCCGACAGCAGCCACTGCATCGCGCCGTGGAAGTCGTTGACGGTCTGCTCGCGCAGCTTTTCGCCTTCGCCGCGGCGGACCTTGGTGCCGACCGGGATCAGGCCCTGGAAGGTCTTGGCGGCCAGCGCCAGCGCGGCGTAGTCGGCGCCGTGGACGAAGTCGGCATCGATGTGCGACAGGCGCACGTTGCCGTGATGGCGGCGGGCCACCATCAGGCGGTGCTTCTCGTTCTTCTCGTCGAACTGCGCGTAGACGTCGGCGGTGCCGTCGTCATTGACCGCCGCGCCGTTCAGGCGCTTGGCGTGCATTTCCGACAGCTTGGCCTTCAGCGCGCGGGCCGAGGCTTCGGCCGCTTCGGCGGAGTCGAGGTTCAGTTCGACGCCGTCGGCGATCGCGCGCAGGGCGTCGCTGTCGACCACGCGCGACAGGCGGCCGATCACCGCCTCGGCGAGCTGGTACTGGCGCGCCAGTTCGGTCAGTGCTTCGCCGGCGATCTCGCTGCCGTCCGGGCGCAGCAGGCTGGCCTTTTCCATCGCCAGGCGCAGCATGTACGCGTTCAGCTCGTTGTCGTCCTTGATATAGCGCTCGTCCTTGCCGTGCTTGACCTTGTACAGCGGCGGCTGCGCGATATAGACATAGCCGCGCTCGATGATGTCGGGCATCTGCCGGTAGAAGAAGGTCAGCAGCAGCGTGCGGATGTGCGAGCCGTCGACGTCCGCATCGGTCATGATGATGATGCGGTGATAGCGCAGCTTCTCGAGGTTGTAGTCGTCCTTGCCGATCCCCGTGCCCAACGCGGTGATCAGCGTCAGCACTTCCTGGCTCGACAGCATCTTGTCGAAGCGCGCGCGCTCGACGTTCAGGATCTTGCCCTTCAGCGGCAGGATCGCCTGGAACTTGCGGTCGCGGCCCTGCTTGGCGGAGCCGCCTGCGGAGTCGCCCTCGACCAGGAACAGTTCGGACAGCGCGGGATCGCGCTCCTGGCAGTCGGCGAGCTTGCCGGGCAGGCCCATGCCGTCGAACGCGCCCTTGCGGCGGGTCATCTCGCGGGCCTTGCGCGCGGCTTCACGCGCGCGCGCGGCGTCGACGATCTTGCCGCAGATGATCTTGGCGTCGTTCGGCGTTTCCAGCAGGAAGTCGCCCAGGGCCTTCGATACCAGTTCCTCGACCGGCAGCCGCACTTCCGACGACACCAGCTTGTCCTTCGTCTGCGAGCTGAACTTGGGCTCGGGCACCTTGACCGACAGCACGCAGGACAGGCCTTCGCGCATGTCGTCGCCGGTGGTCTCGACCTTGGCCTTCTTGGCGATCTCGTTTTCTTCGATGTACTTGTTGATGACGCGCGTCATCGCCGCGCGCAGCCCGGTCAGGTGGGTACCGCCATCGCGCTGCGGGATATTGTTGGTGAAGCAGAGCACCTGCTCGTTGAAGCCGTCGTTCCACTGCATCGCCACTTCGACGACGATGCCTTCCTTCTCGGCATTGGCGTAGAAGATGTTCGGATGCAGCACCGACTTGGCGCGATTGATGTATTCGACGAAACCCTTCACGCCGCCGGAAAAGGCGAAATCCTCTTCCTTGCCCGTGCGCTGGTCGGTCAGGCGAATATGCACGCCGTTATTGAGGAACGACAGTTCCCGGATGCGCTTGGACAGGATTTCGTAGTGGAACTCGACGTTGGTGAAGATCTGCTCGTCGGCGAGGAAGTGCACTTCGGTGCCGCGCTTGTCCGTCGGACCGAGCACCTTCATCGGCGAGACTTCGACCGGCTGCCCGTCCGGGCCGTTGACCGTTTCGACGATGCGGTTCTGCACCGCGCCCTGGGCGAATTCGATGTAATGGGCCTGGCCGTCGCGGCGCACCGTCAGGCGCAGCCATTTCGACAGCGCGTTGACGCAGGACACGCCCACGCCATGCAGGCCGCCCGAGACCTTGTAGCTGTTCTGGTTGAACTTGCCACCCGCGTGCAGCTCGGTCATCGCGATTTCCGCGGCGCTGCGCTTCGGTTCGTGCTTGTCGTCGAACTTGATGCCGGACGGAATGCCGCGGCCGTTGTCGATGATCGAGATCGAGTTGTCGGTGTGGATCGTGACCTGGATCTCCGTGCAGTAGCCGGCCAGCGCTTCGTCGATGGAGTTGTCCAGCACCTCGAACACGAGGTGATGCAGGCCGGTGCCGTCCGAGGTGTCGCCGATATACATGCCCGGCCGCTTGCGTACCGCCTCCAGGCCTTCCAGGATCTGGATCGAGGAGGCGCCGTAGCTGTTTTCCTGTTGCGGGTTCTGCTCTTGGGTCATGTTTTCCTACTCACGGCAAATACGGGGAGCGCGGCGCGCCGGGTCACGACGCGGCCATCGGCCCTCCGCATGGCGGTTACATAAAAACGGCAAAGGGGCGGATCGCCATGATCCTGCCCCTGCTACTGCGGGTCGGTCGCCCGGGCTGTTTGCCCGCTGCGAGAGCCGTAGCCTGCCGTTCGATGCTCCGGATTCTGCGTATCTTGCGATCCTTTACCGGAACATCAGATGCGCATCGGCATGACGACATACTTGAAGTTGTCGTCTTCCGGCACGGTGATCAGCGCGCTCGAATTCGAGTCGCCGAGGCTGACCTGGACCTGCTCGCTCTTGAGGTTGCCCAGCACGTCGAGCAGATAGGTCACGTTGAATCCGATATCGAGCGCATCGCCCGAATAATCGAGTTCGAGCTCTTCCTGCGCCTCTTCCTGATCGGCGTTGGTCGAGCTGATTTTCAGGGTGTGCGTATCGAGAATGCAGCGCACGCCCTTGAACTTGTCGGTGGTCAGGATCGCGGTGCGTTGCAGCGCCTGCTGCAGCTTGATGCGATCGATCGCGAAGGCGTTCTTGTAGCCCTTCGGAATCACGCGCTGGAAATCGGGGAACTTGCCTTCGACCAGCTTCGAGATCAGCTCGACATTGGCGAAGGTGAACTTGATCTGGTTCGCGGCCAGTTGCACCTGGACCGGATCGTCGTTGTCCTCGAGCAGGCGTTGCAATTCCAGGATGGTCTTGCGCGGGATGATGACTTCCTGGCGCGCGCCGGCGCCCGTCGCTTCCTGTTCGAGCTCGACCGCGCAGTAGGCCAGGCGGTGGCCGTCGGTGGCGACCGCCATCAGCTTCTTGCCGTCGACCACCAGCAGCATGCCGTTCAGGTAGTAGCGGATGTCCTGCTGCGCCATCGCGAAATGCACCATCGCCAGCAGATGCTTGAAGGTCTTCTGCGGCAGCGTGACGCTGGCGTTGAATTCGGTGGCCTCGGCGACCGTCGGGAATTCCTCGGCGGCCAGCGTCTGCAGCGCGAAGCGGCTCTTGCCCGATTGCACCGTCATCCGCTTGTCCGACAGCGACAGCGCGACATCGCCGTCGGGCATCGCGCGCAGGATATCGAGCAGCTTGCGCGCGGCCACGGTGGTGGCCACGTCGTCGTTGCCGACGCCGCATTCGGCGTGCGTGGTGATCTGGATTTCGATATCGGTGGACAGGAAGGAGACGTTGGCGCCGGACTTGCGGATCAGCAGGTTGGCCAGGATCGGGAGGGTGTGGCGGCGCTCCACGATGCCGCTCACGATTTGCAGCGGACGCAGCAGATTGTCTCGCGAGGTTTTGACCAATTGCATTGAATATGTCCTTCGTCGTTTATAGTCAGCGTCCGCCGGGTGCCCTGGACAACTCCAAAATCACTTAGGAATCAAGGAGTTAATGTCGCATTTTACCTCGGATCGGGCGGCTCGGCAAAGCCGGACGATGTGTGGCTCGTGTGCATATTGTGCATCAAAAGCCACGATCCCCCAATATGTCCCGGCCGCCCGCAAAGCCTTGTCCCGCGCGGGTTTGCGGGTCGCCGCCGGGCTTTCCGCGCCCTGCGGCAACGCGCGGCGCACAGACCACAGTATGCCAGCCCGCGGTACCCGTCCCGCAAAATCCCCGGTGCCCGGTTTCAACCCTTCAGGGTCTGCTCCAGAACGTGCAGTTCGTGATTGAGTTGGGCGTCCTTGCTGCGCTCGTCGGCGATCTTGCGGACCGCGTGCAGCACGGTGGTGTGGTCGCGTCCGCCGAACAGCTCGCCGATCTCCGGCAGGCTCTTCTGCGTCAATTCCTTGGCCAGATACATCGCGATCTGCCGCGGCCGCGCAATATTGGCAGGCCGCTTTTTGGAATACATATCGGCGACCTTGATGTTGTAGAAGTCGGCGCAGGTCTTCTGAATGTTTTCTACCGAAATCTGCCGGTTCTGTACGGTCAGCAAGTCCTTCAGCGCTTCGCGCGTGACCTCGATCGTGATGTCCTTGCCGTGGAAGTTCGAGAACGCGAGGATCTTGCGCAGCGCGCCTTCCAGCTCGCGCACGTTCGAGCGCAGATGCTTGGCGACGAAGAAGGCCACTTCCTCGGGCACCGAAACGTTTTCCGCGGCGGCCTTCTTCATCAGGATCGCGACGCGCATTTCCAGCTCGGGCGGCTCGATGGCGACCGTCAGGCCAGAGTCGAAGCGCGAGATCAGCCGGTCGTCGATGCCGGTGATCTCCTTCGGATAGGTATCGCTGGTGATGATGACCTGGGCGCGATTGGCGATCAGCGCCTCGAACGCGTAGAAGAATTCTTCCTGCGTGCGGTTCTTGCCGGAGAAGAACTGGATGTCGTCGATCAGCAACAGGTCGAGCGAGTGGTAGTAGCGCTTGAACTCGTCGAAGGCCTTGCGCTGATACGCCTTCACCACATCGGAGACGTACTGCTCGGCATGGATATAGCGGATCCGCGCGCGCGGGTTCTCCATCAGCATGAAGTTGCCGATCGCGTGGATCAGGTGGGTCTTGCCCAGGCCGACGCCGCCATACAGATACAGCGGGTTGTACGACTTGCCGGGATTGTTGGCCACCTGGATCGCCGCGGCGCGCGCGAGCTGGTTGGCCTTGCCGGTGACGAAATTGTCGAAGGTCAGGATCGGATTGAGCCGCGAGCGCTCATGGACCGTGTCGGCCGGCTGCTGGCCGGGCATCGGTTGCTGCGCGACGCGATACGAGCGGGCCGCTGCCTCGGCCGGGTCCAGTTGCGGCACGTCGACATCAACCACGTCGGCGCCGATCGCCTGGCCGCCGCCAGGGTAGGGTGCCGCGTGGGGGTTGCCCATGCCGGCGCCGATGCCGCCGTGGATGCCGCCATAGCCGGCCGGCGCCGCAACGCCGGCACCCGGTTGCTCCGGCGCGCCATACATCAGCGCGCCCGGACCGGGCGCCTGGCCGCCATGCGCCGGCGGCTGGCCCATCGCCTGGCCGGCGCCGTAGGCCGGCGCCAGGTGCGCGGCCGGACCCGCGCCGCCCGGGGCGGCCGGATCCTGGGCAGGACCGTACGGGCCGACCGGATTGCCGGCGGTCTGATAGCCGTTCGCCGCCGCACGTCCCGACGCAGTAGGGTCCAGGACGAAGTGGACGCTCACCTGCGCTTCCCAGTACTCGCAGGCCAGCGCGGTGATGCGGCCGGAGAACTGGCTCTTGACCCAGTCGAGCTTGAAGCGGTTGGGCGCGGCGATGCGCAGCGACAGGGCGTTCTCGTCGAACGCCACCGGCGCCAGCGGCTTGATCCAGGTTTTGAACTGTTGAGGCGTCAGTTCGCGCTCGAGCTGCGCGGCTGCCGCCTGCCAGAAATCTTGCATCGGTTGTTGTTGGGTAGTGCCACGGCTGCCTGTCGTCACGTCAGCAGTCTTTCGAGTCCCAATAAAAAAGGGCGCCGCTGTCTCCCGAGTGCCGGCATGACCGCTACCGCAGCTGGCTTGTCGGGTCCCCCGCCCGCCAAGCCGCCTAACCGTCATGTCCTGCACACCTCGGGTTGTGCGTGCGCCACGCAGGCCGTGTTGTGTTTGGACCGGGATTGTACCCCCCGGCCCAAGTTATCCACAAAGGATAAGTCTGTGGACAACTTGTGAAAATTCGGTGGATGACTGTGCACAACCTGGAGCGTCGCAGCGCCGCAGCCGGCACTTATAGAGGGCAATCTCTTGATTTGAAAGGGGATTGCCCTTCGCATCACGCAGCAAAAGCGCCGCTTGGACCACTCGAAAATGTGCATCGCACCACTGTGGACAAGGAAAGTGCCCCGATGGCCGATGCCTGCACCCGCCCGGCGGCATCCTCCCACAGCAGCCTTGACAGACGCGCGGAAAATCCGTTAAATGGCGGGTTCTGCGATGCGGCAGGGGATCACGTATGCGCATCGCCGGGTCTGACCCGCTTCACACCGAGGCAGCCGCGTTTTCTGTTCCGTTCTTTTCTTTCGAAGACGGTACAGACTGCCGGGGCACCGTCCGGTTTCCGGCCGGCACGGCGGAAGGAGGCGGCGGCGGGCCTGAGCTCGGGTCGCCCGCGCAAGCCGCGCGGTCATCCCGCCCAGCCTGCGTCGCGAGACCTGTATCGCGACACCCAAGGCCGGCGTCAGGTCAGCTTCAGGACAATCACAAGCGTCGGCAGTACCGCATCCGCGGCGGCCCCCATGCGAACCATACGCGGCAGCCACGGCCCCTACGCGGCCGGGCGTGCCCAGATCAACCAGAGAGTGCAACATGAAACGTACCTACCAACCTTCCGTTACCCGCCGCAAGCGTACCCATGGCTTTCGCGTGCGCATGAAGACCCGTGGCGGCCGCGCCGTGATCAACGCGCGTCGCGCCAAGGGCCGCAAGCGCCTGGCAGTCTAAGGGCCGGGTGACGGGACGGCGGCGCGCATCGATGCAGCCGGCAACCACCGGCGCATGATGGTGGCGCCCGGCGCGGTCGTGTCCCGGCCGCCGCCCTTGCCATCGTCCCCTCTTGCCTTGCCCCCAGGACGGCCCGGCAACGCGTGCCAGCCCAGTCTGACCAGCGTGCCGACCCATGCCTTTCCCAAAGCCGCGAGGCTCACAAAGACGGATGAGTTTTCATCCGTTTTTGCTTTGCGCCCGCGGCGCCGCAGCGCCCATTTCGTGCTTTATGTCCGCGCCAACGGCCAGCCGCAGGCGCGGCTCGGCATCGTGGTCGGCAAGAAGTTTGCGCCGCGCGCCGCCGAGCGTAATCTGGTGAAGCGCATGGTGCGGGAACTGTTCCGCCAGCGGCAGGACCAATTGGTCGGCCGCGACGTGTTGCTGCGATTGCAGGCCAAGTTCCCGCGCACCGAATTCCCCAGCCGCCGTGCAGTCCGGCTGGCCTGCCAGGCCGAACTGGTCGAGCTGATGGAAGTCGCCGCCCGGCCCCTGCCGTCCGCTCCGCCCGCCGCGCTCACCTCGCCTTCCGGCGCCTGATCGAGGGCACCGACATGAAGCCTATCCTGCTTGCCCTGCTGCGCTTCTACAAGATCGCGCTGAGTCCCTACCTGGGCTCGCAGTGCCGCTTCCTGCCGACCTGCTCCGACTACGCCCGCGAAGCCATCGTCCGTCATGGCGCCGCGCGCGGCAGCTGGCTGGCCGCCTGCCGGCTGTGCCGTTGCCATCCCTTCGCGCAAGGCGGGTATGATCCGGTGCCGCCCTCGCGCGACGCCGGCCGCCCGACGGTCAGCGTCCGGCTGCCCAGACCCTGAATTCCCAGATACAGCGAGACATGGATATCAAACGCACCATCCTCTGGGTCATCTTCTCGATGTCCCTCGTGCTGCTCTACGACAATTGGCAGCGCGCCAACGGCCACGCCTCGATGTTCTTCCCGAGCGCCTCGCAACCCGCCGCGACCGGCACTCCAGCGAGCGCTCCGGAAGCGCGCAGCGACGTGCCGAAGGCGGTTGGCGGCGCGTCCCCGACCGGCGCCCCGGCAGCCGCGCCGCAGGCACCTGCGCCGGCCGGCGAGAAGATCGTCATCACCACCGACGTGGTCCGTGCCGAGATCGATACCGCGGGCGGCATCCTGTCTCGTCTCGAACTGCTGCGCCACAAGGACGAGGCCGGCAATCCGGTCGTGCTGTTCCAGCGCAGCGCCGCGCATACCTATATGGCGCGCTCGGGCCTGATCAACGGCGACCTGCCGAACCACACGACGGTGTTCACCGCCGCCCCCGGTCCGCGCGACCTGGGCAACGCCGGTTCGCTCGACGTGGTGCTGACCGCGGAGAAGGACGGCGTGCGCTTCGCCAAGACCTACCGCTTCCAGAAGGGCAGCTATGTCGTCGCGACGCATTTCGACGTGACGAACAACCGTGCCCAGCCGGTCTCGCCCACGCTGTACATGGAACTGGCGCGCGACGGCAGCCATGTCGAACAGTCGCAGTTCTACAGCACCTTCACCGGCCCGGCGGTCTACACCGACGCGGACAAGTACCACAAGATCAGCTTCGAAGACATCGCCAAGGGCAAGGTCACGCTGCCCGGCCCGGCGGACAACGGCTGGGTCGCGATGGTGCAGCACTACTTCGCCTCGGCCTGGCTGCCGCAGACCGGCAAGCAGCACAGCTTCTACGTCGAGCAGATCGACCCGAACCTGTATCGCGTCGGCGTGCAGCAGCCGCTGGGCGAGATCGCCCCGGGTGCGACGGTGTCGACCGACGCGCGCCTGTTCGCCGGTCCGCAGGAAGAGCACATGCTCGAGCAGATCGCGCCGGGCCTGGAGCTGGTCAAGGACTATGGCTGGCTGACCATCCTGGCCAAGCCGCTGTTCTGGTTGCTGGAGAAGCTGCACGGCATCCTGGGCAACTGGGGCTGGTCGATCATCGCGCTGACCGTGCTGATCAAGCTGGTGTTCTTCCCGCTGTCCGCGGCGAGCTACAAGTCGATGGGCAAGATGAAGGACCTGCAGCCGCGCATGACGGCGATCCGCGAGCGTTACAAGAACGACCCGCAGAAGATGAACCAGGAGATGATGGGCCTGTACCGCACCGAGAAGGTCAATCCGCTCGGCGGCTGCCTGCCGATCCTGATCCAGATCCCGGTGTTCATCGCGCTGTACTGGGTGCTGCTGTCGTCGGTGGAGATGCGCGGCGCGCCGTGGCTGGGCTGGATCAAGGACCTGTCGGTGCCTGACCCGTTCTACATCCTGCCGATCGTGATGGCCGTGTCGATGTTCGTGCAGACCAAGCTGAACCCGACGCCGCCGGACCCGATCCAGGCCAAGGTGATGATGATCATGCCGCTGGTGTTCTCGGTGATGTTCTTCTTCTTCCCGGCCGGCCTGGTGCTGTACTGGGTGGTCAATAACATCCTGTCGATCGCGCAGCAATGGCAGATCAACCGGATGCTGGGCAAGGGCAAGACCCCGGCGCCGGCCAAGGGCTGAGCCCCACCGGCACCCCGCTACACGAGAAAGCCCGACGCGAAAGCGTCGGGCTTTTTCTTTGGGCGGCAGCCAGACCCAAAGACGACCATGCGCCGCATCGCCCAAGGCCGTTGCCTACACTGTAGCCAGGATGGTTGACCGCGGGCCGCCAGCCGCCGGCCCCGACATGGCGACATGGGCACTCTCACACTGAAACGCCGGATGCGCGCACTCGACGCCTTTGCCGCGTTGGCTGCCGCCGACCTGGAGCGCATCGCCGGCGCGCTGCGCGCGCTGGACCGGCGCGACCGGCCCGACGACCTGCATGCGCTGCGCGTGGCGGTGCGCCACCTGCGGGCCTTGCGCTGGCTCTTCGCGCCCGCGCTGCCGGGAACGGTGGCGGCGCGCTGGCGCATCGTGCTGCGCGACCTGATGCGGGCCACCGGCCCGGTGCGCGATTGGGATGTCTTGATCGCCGATACGCTGCAGCCCGCGCTGTCGCGCCAATCGGGCGATCCGGTGCTGCTGGCGCTGCTCGAGGACGCCCAGTCGCGGCGCGAGGCGGCGCGCGCGACGCTGCTGTCGGTGCTGCACGCCCAGCGCAGCCAGACCTTGCCGGTGCTCAGTGACGATCTGGCAGCGCTGCGGCATCGCGCGGTCGACGGCATTCCGGGCAAGGCCAATGCACCGCTGGGCCGGCTGGCGCGCCGGCGCGTACGCAAGGCGCGGCGCAGCATGCGCGCGCTGAAGGCGCGCTGGCGCGAACTCGGCACGGAAGCGGACGCCGCGCTGGTGCCGGCCGCGGAGGTACTGCACGCGCTGCGCGTCGCCGGCAAGCGGCTGCGCTACGCGATCGAGGCGGTCGGCCCGGTGCTGCCCGGCCGCTACACCGGGCGCGTCCATCGCAAGCTGGTCGCGCGGCAGGCCCGGCTCGGCGCGCAGACCGATGCCGCCAGCGCCCGCTGCCTGCTGTCCACGCTGTTGTCCAGCCCGCGCGCCGAAGATCCGTTCGAGCCCGAGAAGGAGAGGGCAATGACACCTCCGTCGTCCCCGGCGATGACAAGCCATCTGGTGGCGCCGACGCCGCGTTGATCTGCGACAATACCGCCCTATGACCGCCCAGCCCAGCATCGACACGATCGCCGCCATCGCCACCGCGCCCGGACGGGGCGGCATCGGCGTGGTCCGCGTATCCGGACCCGAAGCCGGCACGATCGCGCGCGCGATCTGTGGCCAATCCCTGGCGCCGCGCCGCGCCACCTATCTGCCCTTCCTCGACGGCAAGGGCGAGGTGATCGACCACGGCATCGCGCTGTTCTTCCCCGGCCCGCATTCGTACACCGGCGAGGACGTGCTCGAGCTGCAAGGCCACGGCGGTCCGGTGGTGATGCAGATGCTGCTGACGCGTTGCCTGCAGGCGGGCCGCGAAGTCGGTCTGCGCTTGGCCGAGCCGGGCGAATTCACGCGCCGTGCCTTCCTGAACGACAAGCTGGACCTGGCGCAGGCCGAAGCCGTAGCCGACCTGATCGAGGCCAGCACCGAGGCCGCCGCGCGCTCGGCGGCGCGCTCGATGGAAGGCGCGTTTTCCGAGGCGATTCGCGCGCTGGTCGAGCAGGTGATCCATCTGCGCATGCTGGTCGAGGCCACGCTGGATTTCCCGGAGGAAGAGATCGACTTCCTCGAGGCCTCCGATGCACGCGGCCAGCTCGATACCATCCGCACCGCACTCGGCGGCGTGCTGGCGCAGGCGCGGCAAGGGTCGCTGTTGCGGGAAGGATTGTCGGTGGTGCTGGCCGGCCAGCCCAACGTCGGCAAGTCGTCGCTGCTCAATGCGCTGGCCGGCGCGGAGCTTGCCATCGTCACGCCGATCGCCGGCACCACGCGCGATCGCGTGCGCGAGACCATCCAGATCGAAGGGATCCCGCTGCATATCATCGACACCGCGGGCCTGCGCGAGGATGCGGTCGACGAGGTCGAACGCATCGGCATCGAACGCACCTGGGAAGCGATCGGCCGCGCGGACGTGGTGCTGCATCTGATCGATGCCACAGATTATCTGCAGCACGGCCTGTCCGAGATCGATGACGCCATCGACGACCGTTTGTCGGGCCATCTGCCGCCCGGCGCGCCGATCCTGCGCATCGTCAACAAGATCGACCTGGCGCCCGCGGTCGGCGCCATCACCTTCGGCGGCAATCGTCCCCACGTGGTGGTGGCCAATGGCCCGAACCCGACCGAGATCTGGATCTCGGCGCGCACCGGCGCCGGCATCGACCTGCTGCGCCGCGAATTGCTGCGCGTGATCGGCTGGCAGGCCGGCAACGAGGGCGCCTTCCTCGCGCGCGAGCGCCATCTGAACGCGCTGCGCAGTGCCCAATCGCATCTGGACCTCGCGGCCGAACGCGCCGATCAGCAGGACAAGGCGCTGGACCTGTTCGCCGAGGAACTGCGGCTGGCGCAGGAGCACCTGAACAGCATCACCGGCGAGTTCACCAGCGACGACCTGCTGGGGACGATCTTTACGCGGTTCTGTATCGGGAAGTAGCCTGGGCTTCGAATAGGACGTCAGCCTTGCACTGCGGCCCGCTTCGTACCCCGCGCCGCCACCATCAGAATCCCCGCCGCCAGCAGATTAGCCGCCACCGCCGCCAGAATCGGCAACGTATAGCTGCGGCTCGCATCGAACGCATAACCGGCGGCACTCGGGCCGATCAGCGTGCCGAAGGCCACGCTGGTGTACAGCACGCCGATGATGCCGCCGACGTTGCGGCCGCCGAACAGGTCCATCACCACCGCCGGCAGCACCGCGACCCAGCCGCCGTAGCAGGCGCCGAACAGGAAGGCGAACAGGGCGAGCATCCAGAAGCCGGTGGCGACGGCCCAGATCACCAGCGTGAAGGCCAGCGCGATCACCGTGCACAGCAGGAAGCGCTGGCGGCCCATGCGGTCGGCCAGGCTGCCGAGAAAGAAGCGCCCGGCCGTGCTGCCGATGCCGATCACGCCAAGCAGCAGCACCGCCGAGCCCTGCGCAATGCCGAGGTCCTGCGCGTGCGGCACCAGATGGACGAAGGGGACGAACACGCCGAACGAGGCGATCAGGCAGGCCGCATAGAGGCTGATGAACTGGCGCGTCCGCACGGCGTCGCGCACCGATACATCGGCTGCCGGCGGCGCGTTGTGGGCATGGGCGTGCAGTGGCTCGCCGTCCGCCGCGAGGCCGCGCTCGCGCGGATCGTTCTCCAGCAACAGCGATGCGCCGACGCCCAGCACCGCGGCCAGCACGCCCAGCGTCAGATAGGCGTCGCGCCAGCCCACGCCGTCGATCAGCAGCGCGGCCAGCGGCGGCATCGCCAGCGTGCCGACGCCGATGCCGCTGACCGCGAGCCCCGAAGCGAGACCGCGGCGCTTGACGAACCAGCGCTGCACCGCGCCCACCGCCGGCACATAGGCCAGACCGACGCCCAGGCCCACGCCGAGCCCGTAGGCCGCATAGACCTCGACGATGTTGCGGGCGACGCTCGCCAGCGCGAGTCCCGCGCCGACCAGCAGCATGCCGGCGATGCACAGCCGGCGCGCGCCCCAACGATCGGCCAGCGGCCCGCTGACGATGCCCAGCGCGAAATACAGGAAACCCGCCAGCGAGAACACCAGCGACACCGCGCCACGCGACGCGCCGAACTCGCGCTGCAAGGGCTCGATGAACGCGCTGAAGGTATAGGCGCTGCCGAAGCCGACGAAGGTCACCGCGAAGGCAGCCGCCACGACCCACCAGCCGTAGAACACGCGCTGCTTGAACACCAGTGTCGTCATGTCAGTTCACCGGATGTTGGCGATGCCAGCCGGTGGCGCCCTGGAAGGCGGCGCCCGCGCGCACCAGCATCGCTTCGCCCAGATGCGGGGCGACGAGTTGAAAGCCGATCGGCAGCCCTTGCCGCGACAAACCGCCTGGCAGCGTGATGGTCGGATGGCCGGTCAGGTTGAAGGGACAAGTGTACCGTTGCAGCCCGGCGATCAGCGCGGGCTGCTCGCCGAGCGTGCGAACAGCGGCCAGCGACAGCGGCGCATACGGATGCACCGGCGTCAGCAGCAGGTCGACGGTTTGCAGCAGCGCGACCATGCGGCCACGCAATTCGGCGCGGCGCAGCAGGATCTGCTGATGGTCCATGCCGGACAGCGCGCGTCCCGCTTCGATCACCGAGGCCAGCACCGGGCCATATTCGCCCTGGCGCGCGGGGTAGGTCGCGGCATGCGCGACGGCCGCCTCCACCGCGCAGTTGGCTGCCCAATCGTCGGTCAGTCCGCTGCCCGCACGCACGGTGTCGGGAACGCGGACGTCGACCACGGTCGCGCCTAGCGCTTGCAATACTTCGCCGGCCGTGTCGACGGCGGCCCGGGCGTCGGCATCGACGCCGTCGCCGTTCCAGTCCGCGTCGATGCCGATGCGGACGCCATGCAGGTCCGTGGTGATCGCGCCGAGGTAGTCGGGCACCGGCTCGTGCAGCGCCGTCGGATCCTGCGGGTCCGCGCCGGCGATCGCCTGCAGCAGCATGCCGGCATCCGCCGCGCTGCGCGCCATGGTTCCGACATGGTCCAGCGAGGGCGCGAGCGCAAACACGCCATGCCGGCTGACCCGGCCCCAGGTCGGCTTCAGGCCCGTCACGCCATTGGCAGCCGCCGGCCAGCGGATCGAGCCACCGGTATCCGAGGCGACGGCGCCATGACAGAGGCCGGACGCCGTGGCCACACCGGCGCCGGAAGACGAGATGCCGGGCCAATAGTCGGCGTGCCAGGGGTTCAGCGGCGCCGTCACCGACGGGTGGTGGTCGGAATACGCGCCCTCGGTCAGTTGCAGCTTGCCCAGCAGCACCGCGCCCGCGTGCCGGAGCCGCTGGACCACGGTGGCGTCCCGGTCCG
Source organism: Cupriavidus sp. (assembly GCA_031181345.1). Taxonomy (GTDB): domain Bacteria; phylum Pseudomonadota; class Gammaproteobacteria; order Burkholderiales; family Burkholderiaceae; genus Cupriavidus. Next base: position 23,437 of record JAPSLC010000036.1, read on the forward strand.
GACGGAAGTCGCGATGGATCGCCATGCCGGCAGCGGTCGGCACGCCCTCGGTCCAGCACAGGTCCTTGATGCCGATCGGCACGCCGTGCAGCGGACCGCGATATCGGCCGGCGGCAATCTCGGCCTCGGCGGTTTCCGCCTCGGCCATCGCCGCGTCGGCCATCACCAGCGCGTAGCTGTGCAGCGCGCCATCCAGCGCCGCGATCCGATCAAGCTGGGCTTGCACGACTGTCGTCGGCGAGACCTCGCGCCGCCGGATGCGCGCGGCAAGTTCGGTAATGGAAAGGAAATGCCAGTCGGCCGACATCGTTTTCTCGCGGGACACCAAGGTTAAGTAGAATTGAACCGGCCCTGTTCCGGACCGTACCCGATGCTGCGCTGACATGGTCAGGCAGCGTCCCAAAGTTAACCTTCGGGCTGTCACCCCGCAAACGAGATTTCGTGCGTTTTTCGCCTTAGATAATCTAATGTCAAACCACAAGCTGCCGCCGCTCAATGCCTTGCGGGCCTTCGAGGCCGCCGCCCGGCATCTGTCGGTCAAGCACGCCGCCGAGGAGCTGTGCGTGACGGCCGGCGCGGTCAGCCAGCTGGTCAAGGCATTGGAGTCGCACCTGGGCGTCAAGCTGTTCCAGCGGGTCAACCGGGGCATCTACCTGACCGAAGCGGGGCGGGCCTATCTGCCGCCGGTGCGCAACGCCTTCCGGCAGATCAAGGAGGCGACCGGCCGCATCGCGGCGCCGGTCGACACCGGCCTGTTGAACGTCAGTGTCACGCCCTTCTTCGCGGCGGCCTGGCTGGTGCCGCGCCTGCAGTCGTTCCAGCAGGCGCATCCCGATATCGACCTGCACGTGATCACCACCACCGCGCTGGCCGACTTCACCCGCGATGGCGTGCACGTCGCGGTCCGGCACGGCCTGGGACAATATCCCGGCTTGCACAGCGAACGGATCATCGCGGTGGAAATCGTGCCGGTGGCCGCGCCCGGCCTGGTGCAGCAACTCGGCATGCCGGCCACGCCCGCCGATCTGCTGCGCTGGCCGCAGGTTCACGACACCGAGCGCAAGGGCTGGCATCTGTGGTTCCAGGCGCAGGGCATCGACGAGATCGAGCGCCCGCGCGGACCGTCGTTCGACGATTCGAGCCTGCTGTGGAAGGCGGTGATGGGGGGCCAGGGCGCCGGTCTGCTGCCGGCGGCCATGGTGGCGCGCGAACTGGCCGACGGCTCGCTGGTCCGGCTCGCCGATGTCACGCTGCTCGATGCGTTCGCGTATTACCTCGTCTACCCCGAGGAAAGCCACGCGCGCGCGAAGATCGCGTCGTTTCGCGAGTGGATTCTTGCAGAGGCAGGCCGCACCGGCTCTTCCTAGCCGCGCGTGTGTCCTCGATATCGGTGCGCATGGCGGTCGCACAATGGCGGCGCCTTGCGCAAGCAGTTGCATCACGACCGGAGCGCGCATGGAAGCCTTCCACAACGTCAACCTCCCCTCGCTGCTGGACACGCTGGTCAGCCTGACCGCCGCCTTCGTCTTCGGCGGCGCGATCGGCTTCGAGCGGCAATATCGGCAGCGCACCGCGGGACTGCGGACCAATGTGCTGGTCGCGGTCGGCGCCGCGGTGTTCGTCGACGTCGCCAACCGGCTGCATGGGCACGATGGCGCGGTGCATGTGATGGCCTACGTGGTGTCCGGCGTCGGCTTTCTCGGCGCTGGCGTGATCATGCGCGAGGAAGGCAATGTGCGCGGGCTCAATACCGCGGCGACGCTGTGGGGCTCGGCCGGCGTCGGTGCGGCGGCCGGTGCCGATCTGATTCTCGAGGCGATGCTGGCGACGGTGTTCGTGCTGGCGGCCAACACGCTGCTGCGGCCCATCGTCGATGCGATCAACCGCAAGCCGCTCGACGTCGAATCGGTCGAGGTCACCGGCACGGTCCACGTGATCGCGGACCGGGGCCAGCAGAAGGCGGTGATGGCGCAGCTCGAGGAGGCGCTGGAGCGCGGCGGTTATCCGGTGCACGATCTCGACATCCAGCCGTTCGGGCACGACGAGGTCGAGATCGAGGCGACGCTGGTGGCGAGCTCGTTCGATGGCGATGCGCTGGACCGCGTGGTGCAGCGGCTGGCCGCGCTGCCGGCCGTGCGGCAGGCGTTCTGGAGCCCGAGCACGACCTGACCGCAGGCGCGGCTCCGTGCGGATTTCCGGGCCTCGTTTTTGTAGGACTACACCCACATTGCTTTCGGCGCGCGCTTGATAAGGTCCCGCCGGGCCCCTGTGTATCGTTCAGTCACACGGTTGACATTGACTTGTCACTCCGTACCGAACAACAGCAGAGGTAAGCAACATGGCCCCGGCCCTTGTCAGCATGCCCGTGGAGCATGCCCGGGCTTTTGCCCGGATCCTGTCCGTGACCCGCGCCGCCTGGCGCTTGAATGAAGACGTGGAAACCAGCAGGACCGCGAAACCCGCGAAACCTGCGAGAAGCACCAAGGCCACGAAGGCCGCGCAGTCGGACACGCCTTCGCGGCGCCGCCGTACCGCCCACCTTGCCGAACTCGCGGCACGCGCTTTCGAGGCGCAGGTGATGGCGCTGCGCTGTCGCCAGGCCTTCGTCGGCTGACGCCGATCCGGCTTGCGCATGCGCAGGTGCCATTGGCGCAAGCCAGCAGAGTGTTCCGCAGTACCTTGTAGTGCTTGTTCCGTTTTGCGCGCGACGTTTATGCGCGTTTGTGTGTCTCCTTGGTTCTTGGCCAGCCTGTCGGCTGGCTCTTTTTTGCCCGCTAGCTGACATCACGGCATCACGGCATCACGGCGTCGGTGCGAAATCCTTCACGCGCTCCACGCCGGCCATCGCCAGGCCTTCGTCGAGCAGATGACAGGCCGCGCGATGCGCCCGTCCCGCATCGCCGCCCGTCATCGGGCGCATCACCGGCTCCTGCTGCGCGCATTGCGGCATCGCGTGCGGGCAGCGCGGATGGAAGCGGCAGCCGGAGGGCGGTGCCAGCGCCGAGCCGATCTCGCCGACGATCAGTCCTTCGGCCGGCGGATGATCGGGATCGGGACGCGGCGCGGAGCCGAGCAACGCTTGCGTGTACGGATGGCGCGGCGTGCCGAACACCGCCTCGCTGGGCCCGCTCTCGGCCATGGCGCCGAGATACATCACGCCGACCGCGCTGCTGAAGTGCTCGACCAGCGCGAGATCGTGCGCGATCACGACATAGGCCAGCCCAAAGCTGCGCTGGATATCGGCCAGCAGATTGACGATCTGCGCGCGGATCGACACGTCGAGCGCCGAGGTGGGTTCATCGAGCACGATCAGCCGCGGTTGCAACGCGAGCGCGCGTGCCACGGCGATGCGCTGGCGCTGGCCGCCGCTGAACTCGTGCGGATAGAGCTCGAGCGCGCCGGGCGGCAGGCCGACGATCTCCAGCAGTTCGAGCAGCCTGCGCTGCAGCGCCGTGCGATCGCCGCCAAGTCCATGCGCCAGCAGCGGCTCGGCCAGCAGCATCCTGACCTTCAGGCGGGGATTGAGCGACGACGACGGATCCTGGAACACCGCCTGCACCTGCCGCCGATAGCCTTGCACCCCCTTGCGATCCAGCGTCGACACGTCCTGGCCATCGAAGCGAATCGCGCCGCCGGTGGGCTTCTCCAGCAACAGCAGCAGCCTGGCGATGGTCGTCTTGCCGCAGCCGGACTCGCCGACGAGGGCGAAGGTCTGGCCGGCGTCGACAGCGAAGCTGACGCCATCGACGGCGCGCACGTTGCCGCCGCCGCGCACGGCGAAGTGTTTTTTCAGGTCCTGCACCTCGAGCAACATGGGCACTCCTGCGCTGGCTGCGATGTTCCGGGCTTGCAAGGTTGGGACGATCGGCGCTACGCGCCGCTCGCCAGCCAGCACGCCACGCGATGGCCGGAGTCGAGCTCGACCTCGGGCGGATAGGCCTCATCGCACAGCGGCTTGCGATGCGGACAGCGCGCGGCGAAGCGGCAGCCGCCCGGCGGATCGATCAGGCTCGGCGGGCTGCCCTGGATGGCGAACAGCCGGTCCTTCTTCTGGCCGAAATGCGGAATCGAGTGGAGCAATGCCTGGGTGTACGGATGCGCGGGCCGCTTGTACAGCGTGCGCACATCGGCGGTCTCGACGATGCGGCCGGCGTACATCACCGCGACGCGGTGGCAGAGGCTGGCGGCCACGCCCAGGTCGTGCGTGATCAGGATGATGCCGACGCCGGTCTGCGCCTGGATCTTGCGAAACAGCGCCATCATCTGGACCTGGATGGTCACGTCGAGGGCCGAAGTCGGCTCGTCGGCCACCAGCAGCCGCGGCGCGCTGGCGATCGCCATGCCGGTCACCACGCGCTGCCGCATGCCGCCGCTGAACTGGTGCGGATAGTCGTTCAGCCGCGCCTGCGGCGACGGGATGCGCACGCTGTCGAGCACCTCGACCACGCGCTGGCGCGCCGCCTCGCCGCGGGCGATGCCGTGATGGCGCAGCGGCGCGCCGACCTGGTCGCCGATCGTGAAGACCGGATTGAGCGAGGTCAGCGGGTCCTGCGAGATCATCGCGATCTTGCGGCCGCGATAGACCTCGCTCATGGTCTTCTCCGAGACCTGCAGCAGATCCTGTCCATCGAGCACGATGCTGCCGCCGATGCGCGCGCCGGTCTGGCGCGGCAGCAGCCGCAGGATCGACAGGATCGTCATCGACTTGCCCGAGCCGGATTCACCGACCACGCCCAGCGTCTCGCCTTCGTGCACATGCAGGTCGACGCCGTCGACGGCGCGCACCACGCCGCGGCGCAGCGTCAGGTGCGTGGTCAGATTGCGCACGGCCAGCATCGGCGTGCCGTTTCGGGGTGCCGTCGAAGACCCTGCGGCGGCGGTATCGGTGTGGCTCATAGCTGCCTCCTCTTGGGATCGAAGCGGTCGCGCAGCCAGTCACCGAGCAGGTTCGAGGCGAGGCAGGTCGCCATGATGGCGAGCCCCGGCATCGTGATCGCCCACCAGGCGTTGGTGATGTAGTTGCGCGCATCGGCCAGCATCAGGCCCCACGACACGTCCGGCTGCTGGATGCCGAGGCCGAGAAAGCTCAGCGAGGCCTCGAAGATGATCACCTGGCCGACCTGCAGCGTGGCCAGCACCAGCAGCGTGTTCAGCAGATTAGGCAGCAGGTGGCGGCGAAAGATGGTCAGCGTGCCGCAGCCGGCCACGCGCGCCAGCGCGACGTAATCGCGCTGCTTCAGCGACATCACCTCGCCGCGCACGATGCGCGCATACCAGGTCCAGTAGGTGATCACGATCACCAGCACCACGGTCTCGAAGCCCGGTCCGAGCACCGCGGCCAGCACCAGTGCGAGCGCCAGCGAGGGAATCGACATCTGGATATCGACCAGGCGCATGATCAGCGCATCGAGCCGCCCGCCGAAGTAGCCGGCCAGCATGCCGGCGGCGGTACCGATGCCGCCCGAGATCAGGATCGCGTACAGCGCCACCACCAGCGAGATGCGGGTGCCGGCCATGATGCGCGTCAGCAGATCGCGGCCCATGTTGTCGGTGCCCAGCGGATAGGTCCAGTTGCCGCCGTCGAGCCAGGCCGGCGGCAGGAAGGCGATGCCGAGGTCGAGCGCATTGGGGTCGTGCGGCAGCAGCAGTTCGCCGCCGAGCGCGCAGACGACCAGTACCGGGAACACCAGCAGCGCGAACCAGGGCAGGGTGCCCCAGGCGATCGCACCGCGCCGGCGCACGGGCGCTGCGGCGGTGCCGTCGGCAGCCGCGGAAGCCGTTTTCGCAGCAGTCAGTTCAGCCATGGCGAATCCTCGGGTCGATCAGGCTGTAGCTCAGGTCGACCAGCAGGTTGGACAGCACGAACAGCACCGACGTCAGCATCACGCCGGCCTGCACCACCGGAAAATCGCGCGCGAACACGGCCTCGACGACGGTGCGTCCGACGCCGGGCCAGGCGAAGATGACCTCGACCACGAAGGCGCCGCCGAGCATCGCCGCGAAGTAGACGCCGAGGATGGTGACCAGCGGAATGGCCGCGTTGCGCAGCGCGTATTTCCACACCAGCACGCGCTCGGGCAAGCCCATCGCGCGCCCCATGCGGATGTAGTCGCTGTCCAGCACATCGAGCATCGCCGAGCGCACGATGCGGGTTTGCGCGGCAACGGGGTACCAGCCCAGCGCGATCGCTGGCAGCACCAGGCTCGACCAGGATTCGCGCCCGAAGGCGGGCAGCCAGTTCAGCTGCACCGCGAAGAACAGGATCAGCAGCAGGCCCACCCAGAAGTTCGGCATCGCCTGGCCGACCATCGCGAAGACCTTGGCGAAGCGGTCGAACCAGCTGCCGCGATGGACGGCGGACAGCACGCCGAACGGCACGGCCATCGCGATGGAGAAGGCGAGCGCGGCCAGCGCCAGTTCGACGGTGGCCGGCAGACGGTCGAGGATCAGGCCGAGCGCCGGCTCCTGCCAGCGGTAGGAGTTGCCGAAGTCGCCGGTCAGGGCATGGCCGAGGAACTTCAGGTATTGCGCGACCAGCGGCTGATCGAGGCCGAGATGCTGGCGCGTCTGCTCGATGACGTCGGGCGGCGCGTCGGCGGGCAGCAGCAGCGCCAGCGGATCGCCCGACAGGCGCGAGATCAGGAAGATGATGACGCTGGCGCCCAGGATGCTGACGAGGCCGTGCAGCAGTCGTTTCGCGATGGACATGCGAGCCTCCCGGTGGGACGTAGGGACGGGAATGGAATCGGCGGGCCATCGTCGTTGCCGCGCAGGCGGGAACCCGGCGTCTTGCAGGCGTGGCAAGAAGACACTGGTTCCCGGCGTTCGCGGGGGCGACGAAGGGCCTCACCGCATCAATGCGCCTGCTTCAGGCTCACTTCCTGGAAGGCGCGCCAGTAATCGCGGATCGGCCACGGCACGTAGTTGACCTTGTCCTCGCGCCAGGCGAAGGTCACCAGCGGCCGATAGGTCGGCAGCCCGCCGAGCACGCGCTCGTGCTTGAGCCGCGCGATCTGCTTGAGCAGCTCGGTGCGCGCCGCCGGGTCCATGGTCTGGCGCTGCTTTTCGACCAGTGCGTCGACCTCGGCGTCGTTGGTGTACGAGTACGTGCCCCAGCCGCCCGGCTGATAGCTGTGCAGATGGCCGGACCATGCCAGCCCCGGATCGCCGGGCAGGCCCTGCGACCACATCCAGCTGAGCACGCCGTCCATCTCCGGCGGACCGCTGCGGCCGCGCTTGCCCAGGCTGATCCACGCGCCGTACTCCAGATTGCGGACCTGGCAGCGGATGCCGACGGAGCTCAGATAGGCGTACATCGCTTCTCCCACCTCCTTGACGCCCGGTTCGCGCGGCGTGGTCAGGTTGTAGCAGGGCGTGTCGAAGCCGTTCGGATAGCCGGCCTGCTTCAGCAGTTCGCGTGCGCGCTTGGGATCGTAGGGATACGGCTTGAGCGCGGGATCGTAGCCGTTCGAGCCCTTGCCGACCTGCGCATAGCGCTCGCCCTGCCCGAACAGCACCCGCTTGATGATCGCGTCGACGTCGATCGCGTGCGCCGCGGCCTGCCGCACGCGCACGTCGTTGAACGGCGACTTCGGCATCTGCGTGTTGAAGTTCAGGAACAGGTTGTTGCCGCTGACCAGCGTCGCGGTCTTGACCCCCGGCATCTTCTTGAACTCCTCGATCATCGACGGCGGCACGTTATCGATCCAGTCGACCTTGCCGGTCTTGAACGCGGCCACGCGGGTCAGGTCTTCCGGAATGACCTTGATCGTCAGCGTCTTCACGCCGGGGCGCTTGTCCTTGTTCCAGTAGTCGTCGAACGCTTCGAGCTTCAGTTCGTCCTTGACGGTGCGCGAGACGAATTTCCACGGGCCGGTACCGATCGGCTTCTTCGCGAACTCCTCCTCGCCGACCTTCTGGATGTACTTCTTCGGCATCGCCCACAGCTGCAGATTGCCGACCAGAAACTGGGCGTCGGGCTCCTTGAAATGCAGCTTGAAGCGATGCGGGTCGACGATCTCGAAGCGCTCGACCGACGAGACGTAGTGCGAGAAGAAGCTGCCCTTCGGATCGCGCTGACGTTGCCAGGAAAACTCCATGTCTTCGGCCGTCAGCGGATCGCCGTTGTGGAACTTGACGCCCTTGCGCAGCCGCACGTCGAGCACGGGCTTGCCGTCCTTGCCGGTCTCGAGCTTCCAGCTCTCGGCCAGCCAGTTCTCGTCCTTCAGCGAGGCGTTGCGGCGCACCAGCATCTCGAAGATCTGGCCGACGAAATAGTGATCGACGCCCGCGGAAATGCGCACCGGGTCCAGCGTGGTGGACTCCGCGCCGAAGGCCACCGTCAGGCTGCCGGTCGCCGGCGCCGCCTGGGCAGATCCCCAGAGGGCCGTCAACGCGCCGATCGCCAGGGTGCCGATCGTGATCGTCAGCTTCGAGCGAGCCGATGCCGGATGCTGTTGCATATTGCGCCTCCTGTTGCGCCGAGCGGGACGGCGCGTGCCTTGTTGAACAACGGGACCGTGCGGTCGGGGATCTTGTTTCGCCGGGTCTTATTTCGGAAAAGCCGATTCCAGTTGCCGCACCACCTCGAGCAGGCGCGGCCGGACTTCGTTGAGCAGGAATTCGGGCGACAGGTTGTACGAGGGACCGCCGACGTTCAGCGCCATCCTGGCCATGCCGTTGCCCGGCTCGAAGCCTCGCCCGATGCCGTTGACGTCCTTCTGCCAGTCTCCGAACGAGCAGGTCACGCCCAGCGAGCGGTGGTCCTCCAGTCCTTGTTCGATGCCCTTGCGGATGCGCGGCCATGCCACGTCGTCGAGTTCGCGGATCTGTTCGAGCAGCGCATCGCGTTCGCCATCGGGTGCCACCGCGAGCCACGCGCGTCCGATCGCCGAGGTCGAAACTGGAATGCGCGAGCCGATATCGAGCGTCAGCGAGATCGCTGCCGAGCTGCGGCAGTGCTCGACATAGATCATCGACAGCCGGTCGCGCGCGCCCAGCGACACGGTGCCGCCGGAGAAGTCCGCGAGCTCCTGCATCAGCGGCCGCGCGACCTTGCGGATATCGAGCCGCGACAGCATCGCGCTGCCCAGGCCCAGGCAGGCGGTGCCCAGAGCGTACTTGCTGGTGCCTTCGTATTGCGTCAGATAGCCGAGCCGGGTCAGCGTCGCGGTCATGCGCGACACGGTGGATTTCGGCAGACGGCAGCGCTGCGCGATCTCCTGATTGCCCAGCGCACGGTCGCTGGAACGGAAGCACGCCAGCACTTCGAGTCCGCGCGCGAGCGCCGTGACGAAATGCCGGTCTTCCTTCGGTTCGGCCCGGGTCGTGTTCGAGCTGTCGCGCATGGGGAATGGACTCCTGTTGGAAGGCCTGTCGGGCCACGGCATCGCTGCTTCCGGCGGTGCAGGCAGGACGTTCAACCGACCCGGATGCCGGTTTGCTGCACCAGCGACTGCCACACCCTCTGGTCGCGCTTGAGCAGGGCCGCGAATTCGTCGGCGCTGGTGCCGCGCGGCAGCATGCCTGCCTCCGTCAGCATGCGCGAGCCGTCGGGCGAGCGGACGATGCGCGCGATTTCCGTCGACAGCCGGTCGATCACCGGACGGCTGCAGCCATGCGGGGCCAGCATGCCGATCCAGCCGATCGCCTCGAAGCCCTGATACCCCGATTCCGCGAAGGTCGGCACATCGGGCATCGAGGGCACGCGGCTGGTCCCGAGCGTCGCCAGCACCTTGATGCGGCCCGCCTCGCCATAGGTGCGCGCCACCACGGTGGAGACGAAGCCGGCCGGCAGCTGCTTGGCCAGCAGATCGGCGATCGCCGGCGCATCGCCCTTGTAGGCGGCGTGCACGATCTCGACCTGCGCGCGCCGCTTGAACAGCTCGCCGTACAGATGCCCGGTCGAGCCGACGCCGAGGCTGCCGTAGGCCGAACCCGGATTCGCCTTGGCGTAGGCCGCGTAGTCGCGCAGCGACTTGACCGGCAGATCCGCGTTGGCGACGAATACCTGTGCGGCGTCGGCGACCAGCGACAGCGGATCGAAATCCGTCATCGGGTCGTAGAGCGGCTTGGGCTGGATCAGCGGACTCTGGATCAGCGCGGTATTGGTAAACAGCAGCGTGCGGCCGTCGGCGGGCGACTTGGCCACCTGCGCGGCGCCGATCATGCCGGCCGCGCCGGGGCGGTTCTCGACGATCACGGTCTGCTTGACCGCCGCGCCGAGCCGGTCGGCGATGAAGCGCGTGATCGCGTCGGTGGAGCCGCCGGGCGGATAGGGCAGCACGATGCGGATCGGGCCGTCGATGGCGGCGGTGGCGGCGGTGGCGGGCGCCTGCGCGCCGGCAAGGCGCGGCAATGCCAGGCTGCCGGCGAGCGCGGCCGACGTCTGCAGCAGTTTGCGGCGGGACGGGTTCATGTCTGTCTCCTGATGTCATCGAGCGCTCGTGCGGCGCCCTTCCGATCGATTTGGGGGGGAAAAGGCTGCGCGGCGTTCGCCTGCGGCCTCCCGGCGGTCCTACTGTTGTCCCTGCTCTGCCTCCAGCTGCGCCTGCAGTTCGACCTTGCGCACCTTGCCGGTCGCGGTCAGCGGCAGTTCGTCGACGATGCGGATCTCCGGCACCTTGTAGACCGCCATCTGCTCGCGGCACCAGGCGTGCAGCGTGTCGGCGTTCACCGTGGCGGCGTGTTCGGCCCGCAGCCGGATGAAGGCCACCGGCATCTGCCCCTTGTCGCGGTCGGGCCGGCCGACCACGGCCGAGCCCAGCACCGCGGGATGGCGCGACAGCAGCACCTCCAGCTCGGACGGGAACACGCTCATGCCGCGCACCTTCAGCATCTCCTTGCGGCGGCCGAGGAAATGCAGATAACCGTCGTCGTCGTAGGCGCCGATATCGCCGGTGCGGAACCAGCCGTCGCGAAACACCTCCGCGTCGACGTCCGGCCGCCCCCAGTAGCCCTTGAACAGCGACGGCGTGCTGACGACGATCTCGCCCTCCGCGCCGATCGGCAGCAGCGCGCCGGTGTCGAAATCGCAGATCTTGATGCGCGTGCCCGGCACCGGCAGGCCGACGAACACCGGCCGGCCGCGCAGGTCCATGTCGTCGTCCTGCATGCCGGTGGTGAAGGTGTCGCTGGTATGCGTCTCGGTCATGCCCCAGGCGCCCTCGGCCAGCACGCTGCCGGTCAACTCGAACCAGCGCCGGCGGATGTCGGGCGTGATCTTGCGGATGAACGAGGCCGCGCGCGTATGCCGCAACGAGCGAAGGTCGTAGCGCGCAAGCTCCGGGTGGTTCATCAGCTCGACCGCGTTGTCGACCACGACGAAGGTGCGGTTGACGCGATAGCGGTCGATCGCCGCCATCACGGCGACCGGATCCCAGCGCGCCAGCACGACCACGGTGGCGCCGCTGAAGATCGGATAGATCAGCCCCAGGTTCTCGCCGGCAATCCAGAACATCGGCAGGAAGTTCAGCATCACGTCGTCGGAGCCCTGGGCCATGCGCGCCGCGTCGACACCGCCGGTCAGCGCATACGAGGCCGCCGCCGTGTAGACCATGTCGCGCTGCGTGTGCATGCAGCCCTTGGGCATGCCGGTGGTGCCGCCGGTGTAGTTCAGCGCGGCCAGCGCGTCGAGATTGACCGGCGGCAGTGCGATCGGCGCCGTGGCGCGGATCGCCGGCATCAGCTCGGTGGCCCCGGCGATACGCCGCGCTGGCGCGTCGAGTCCTGCGGGCAACGGCACGGTCGGCTGCGCCGGCAGCATCTCGCCCTGGCTGGTGGTGAAGACGGTGCGCACGCGCGTCTGGCTCTTGACCGCCATCAGCATGCCCGCCAACTGGTCCAGCACGACGATCGCGGTCGCGCCCGAGTCGTTCAGCTCGTAGCGCAGCTCTTCTTCCTTGAACAGCGGATTGACGGGCACGTAGACGGCGCCGAGCTTCAGGATGCCGTAGAACACCACATGGAACTGCGGGCAGTTGCCGATCATCACCGCGACGCGGTCGCCGGCGCCGATGCCATGCGAGGCAAGCAGCGCGGCGCAGCGCTCGCTGAGGTCGTCCAGCTCGGCATAGCTGACCTCGGTGCCGTAGTAGATCAGCGCCGGATGCGTGGGACGCTGGCGCGCCCATGCGCGCAGGTACTCTCCCAGCGCGACCTCGCCGTGCGGGTAGACCGGCGCGGTGGGCAGGCCCGCGGGCCAGATCCTGCGGTGGCGCGCTTCAAGATCCTTGAAGAACTGCGCCTCGGATATTGCGTCATGCCGTGACGGCGGATTCGACTGCTCGCGGTCCATCTGCTGTCTCCTGTCTTGTTCTGGTTCGGGTCGATGGAAGGGCTGCGGGGACGCTCCTTACCAGGCGTCGACGTACTGCCGCACCGGCCGATGCGAGTTCGATGCGCCCGCATCGAGACCCGTCACCAGCCACTGTCGCGTCGCGGCCGGATCGATCACGGCATCGAGCTCGAGCGCCGCGGCGGCATTGATCGCGTGGCCGCGTTCGTACATCTGCGCGACCAGCTTCTGGTACAGCGCGTCGCGTTCCGGCCCTTCGGGCAGCGCCTCGAGCTCCTTGCGAAAGCCCAGCCGCACCGCGCCCTCGAGGCCCATGCCGCCGAATTCGCCGGTCGGCCACGACAGCGTGAAGGTGGGCGCGCGAAAGCCCCCGGCGGCCATCGCCATCGCGCCCAGGCCGTAGCCCTTGCGCAGCACCACCGCGAGGAAGGGCACGCGCAGCTTGGCGCCGATCACGAACATCCGGGAGACGTGCCGCACCTGCGCGCGCGCCTCGACGTCGGGGCCCACCATGAAGCCCGGGGTGTCGATCAGCGAGACGATGGGCAGGCCATGCGCATTGCAGATCTGCATGAAGCGTGCGGCCTTGTCGGCGGCGTCGGCATCGATGGCGCCGCCCAGGTGGCGCGGGTTGTTGGCCAGGATGCCGACCGGGCGGCCCTCGATGCGGGCCAGCGCGGTATGGATGCCGGTGCCGAAGCCGCTGCGCAGCTCCAGCACGCTGCCGACGTCGGCGATGCCGGCGATCGCCGCGCGCGTGTCGTAGACGCGCAGCCGGTTCTCCGGCACCACGCGCCGCAGCGCCAGCGGATCGGGCGCCTGCCAGTCGGCGACCGGTCCCTGGAACATCGACAGATAGTGCTTGGCCGCGGCCACCGCGGCGGCCTCGTCGTCTACCAGCAGATCGACCACGCCGTTGTGGTGCTGCACGGCGGCCGGGCCGATATCTTCGGGACGGAACACGCCGAGCCCGCCGCCCTCGATCATCGCGGGCCCGGCCATGCCGATATTCGCGTTGCGCGTGGCGACGATCAGGTCGCAGCAGCCGAGCAGCGCCGCGTTGCCGGCGAAGCAGCGGCCCGAGGCGATGCCGATCACCGGCACCTCCCCGCTGAGCGTGGCAAACGCGGCGAAGGACGGCTGGTACAGGCCGGCCACGGTCGGAAAATCGACGTCGCCCGGCCGCCCGCCGCCGCCTTCGGCAAAGATCACGGTCGGCAGCCGGTTCTGCAGCGCGACCTGCAGGATGCGATCGGTCTTGATGTGGTTGCGCTTGCCCTGCGTGCCGGCCAGCACGGTGGCGTCGTAGGCCAGCACCGCGCAACGCGAGCGTTCCGCAGGGAACAGTGCGCCGTTGACGCCGCCGATGCCGGTGATCAGGCCGTCGGCCGGCGTATTGGCGATCAGGTCCGCCTCGCTGCGCCGGCTGGCCTGCGCGGCCACCGCGAGCGCGCCATATTCGACGAAGGTGCCCGCATCGCACAGGTCGGCGACGTTCTCGCGCGCAGTGCGCTGGCCGCGCGCGTGGCGCTTGGCGACGGCGTCGGCCCGCGCCTCGTCGTACAGAAAGGCATGGCGATCGATCACGCGCTGCAGGTCCGCGCGGATCGCGTCGGGATCGCCCTGATCCGCGTCGCGGCCGGTGCGCGCGCCGGCCTCGGCCGGTTCGAGCACCAGCAGCACCTGGCCTTCGGCGGCCTGCTCGCCGGCCTCGGCGCGCAGGTCGATCACGCGGCCCGGCTGCTCGGCGACGATCGCGTGTTCCATCTTCATCGCGTCGAGCACCGCGACGGTCTGGCCGGCCTGCACCAGCTGGTCCACCGCGACGCTGACCTCGACCAGCCGGCCGGCCATGGGAGCGCGCACCGCGTGCAGGCCCTCGCCCAGCTGCTCGTCGAAACTGCTGGCGCCGACCGGTGTGGCCGCGACGGTGGGAATGGCACCGCCGGCGTCGTCGTGCAGCGCCTGCAGCGCGCGGCTCTGCGCTTCGAGCTGGGCGGCGCGGTTCAGCAGTTCGGGCAACACCGCCTCGACATGCCGGGTATGGATCTGCTGGCTGGCGAAGTCCTCGCGCTCGGCCAGCGCACGCAGCAGGTCGAGATTGGTGGCGATGCCGCGGATGGTGAATTCGCCCAGCGCCCGCTGCAGGCGTCGCACCGCGTCGGCGAAGCGTGCGCTGCCGGAGGTCACGATCAGCTTGGCCAGCAGCGTGTCGTACTGCGGCGAGGGCGCGTAGCCGGTATAGCCGTGCGTGTCGACGCGGACGTCCGGGCCGGTCGGCGGATCGAAGCGCTCCAGCCAGCCTTGCGCCGGGCGGCCGAGCCCCTGCGCATCGATCGATTCGGCATTGATGCGAGCCTGGATCGCATAGCCGCGGGCGGCGGGAGGCCGCTGCGGATCGAGACCCAGTTCGCGCAAGGTGCGGCCCTGCGCGAGCCCCAGTTGCAGCGCCACCAGATCGACGCCGGTGACCTGCTCGGTGATGGTGTGCTCGACCTGCAGGCGGGGGTTGGCCTCGATGAAGACGAAGGGCGGGCCGGCGCCATCGCGGGCGGGGCCGCTGCCGGGCTCGGCTTCCTCCACCAGGAATTCGAAGGTGCCCAGGCTCCGGTAGCCGGTTCGGCGCGCGAGCGTGCGTGCAGCCTCGACGATGCGTTCGCGCAGCGCGGGGTCCAGCGCCGGGCTGGGCGCGATCTCGACCAGCTTCTGGAAGCGCCGCTGCAGCGTGCAGTCGCGCTCGCCCAGCGAGATCACGTCGGTCCCATCGCCGGCGATCTGCACTTCGATATGGCGGGCCCGCACGACGAGCCGCTCGGCATAGACCGCGTCGATGCCGAAGGCCGAGCGCGCCTCCGAACGGCAGCGCGCATAGGCCTCGGCCAGCGCGTCGCGCTCGCGCACCACGCGCATGCCGCGACCACCGCCGCCGCCGACCGCCTTCAGCACGATGCCGGCGCCGTGCTGTTCGTCGATGAACGCCGTCACCGCTTCGAGCGTCGCGCCGCCTTCGGTGGCCGGCATCACCGGCACGCCGCATTCGCGCGCCAGCGCCAGCGCGCGGCCCTTGTCGCCGAACAGCGCGAGCTGGTCGACCGTGGGGCCGACGAAGATCAGGTCAGCCTCGGCGCAGGCCTGCGCGAAGTCGGCGCGTTCGCTGAGAAAGCCGTAGCCGGGATGGATCGCGTCGCAACCGGTGCGGCGTGCGGCGGCAAGGATGGCGGGGATGTCGAGATAGGCGGCGGGGCCTTCGCCGTCGAGCGCGACCGCCTCGTCGGCCAGCAGGCGGTGGCGGCTATTGGCGTCGTCGCGCGCGTAGACGGCGACGGTGGCGATGCCCAGATCGCGCGCAGCGCGTTGCACGCGCAGGGCAATCTCGCCGCGATTGGCGATCAACAGCTTCTTCACAAGTGTCCCCTCTCGATGTCGCCGCCGCGGAAGCGGGGCGCATTGTTTTTTGTGGCATGTGATTCTGCAAAGCAGAATCTACATGGCGAGGGATGCGCGCGACAAGGGCGTGCAGCAAGAGGTTGGCGATAATCGGCCACCGCAAAATTCCGCTGTGCAGAATTGCGGTTCAAAATCGCGCACCATGGCCGGCCGACGCCGCCTCTGCAGCAGACCGATTCGCCCCTACAGATACCCCGCCCGGCCGCCGTTAACCGGCAGAGACCCCGCCATGCGCGCGCCGCGATGCCGGCGGGGAGAAAGGCCAGCTACCGCACCATCGAATCCAACCGGACCCCGAGGGGAACCCGCCATGACTTCCGCCCTGCCACGCCGCGGCCTCGCCGCGTTTCCGATTCCGTCCGCTCGTGCGGGCTTGCTGCGGATGTCCGCGCTAGCCGTGTTGGCCGCGCTGACGACGCTCACCGCGGGCTGCGCCACCTACCAGTCGGTCAGCCCGGCCGAATCGGCGCCGCCGGCCGACCCGATCGCGGCGATGGTCCGCATCGATCCCGACCTGGGCGCATCGTTCTGCGTGATCGACAGCCCTGCCGGACGCGCGCCGTTCGCGGCAACGCTGCTGCAATCGTTGCAGCGTCGCGGCTTCGAAGCGAGGCTGCTGCCGCCGGGTTCGTCGGTGGCGGCCTGCACGTTGACGGCGACCTATGCGGCCACCTCGCAATCGTATTGGCGCACTTTCCTGGCGACCGCCGACATCACCGTCTATCGCCGCGGCGAACGCGTCGGCAAGGCGGTCTACGATGCGCGGCGCAGCCAGGGCGGCGTCAACCTGAGCCACCTGATCGACCCGCAGCAGAAGATCGACGAACTGGTCGACCAGCTGTTCCCGGGCCGCCTGCCGCATCCGGAGGCGCGGGATCACAATGTGCCGCCGTCCGCTCCGGACGGCGGGGCAGGCCGAGGCGCCGCGGCTACGCCAGCCTGAACGCCTGCACCGCCTCGCGCAGCTGCTGCGCGCGCTGATCGAGGCTCTCGGCCGCCGCCGCGGCCTCTTCGACCAGCGCGGCGTTCTGCTGCGTGACGCCGTCCATCTCGGCCAGCGCGCCGCTGACCTGCGCGATGCCCTGCGACTGCTCGCGCGACGCCGCGCTGATCTCGGCCATGCGCGCGGCGATGCCTTCGACCTGGCGCACGATGTCCTCCATCGCGCTGCCGGCCTGCTGTACCGCCGCGTGGCCGTCGCGCAGATCGGCGACCGTCCGCTCGATCAGTGCCTTGATCTCGCCCGCCGCGGTCGCGCTGCGCTGCGCGAGGCTGCGCACCTCGCCGGCCACCACCGCGAAGCCGCGGCCGTGTTCGCCGGCCCGCGCGGCCTCGACCGCCGCGTTCAGCGCCAGGATGTTGGTCTGGAACGCGATGCCGTCGATCATGCCGATGATGTCGACGACCTGCTGCGCGTTGCGATGCACCCCGTCCATGGTCTGCACCACGCGCTCGACCGTGCCGCCGCCATGCCGCGCCGCATCGGCCGCGCTGCGCACGGTGGCGTCGGCGTCCACGGCGGCATCGGCGTTCTGCCGCACCGTCGCGCTCAGTTGCTCGATGCTGGCGACCGTGCGCTCCAGGCTGCTGGCCTGGCTCGCGGTGCGGGCCGACAGATCGGCGTTGCCGCTGGCGATCTCGCCGGTGCTGGCGACGATCGCATCGGCGCTGGCGCGCACGGTGCCGACGATGCCCGACAGGCCCTGGCCGACGCCGTCGATCGCGCGCATCAGCTCGCCGATCTCGTCGCGGCGCGGGCTGTCCAGCCGTGCGGTCAGGTCGCCGGCGGCAAGACTGCGCGCCGCCGCTGCCGCATCGGCCAGCGGTGCGCTGACCATCCGGCGCAGCATCCACCAGAAACCCGCCGACACCAGCAGCGCCAGCGCGAGGCCCGCCGCGAGGAAGCGGTTGCGGTTGGCGATCAGTTCCGCGCGCAGGCTGTCGACCGGCACCGAGCCGACGATCAGCCATTGCCATTCCGGGTACGTCTCGAATGCGGTCAGGCGCAGCGCCGGAGCACCGCCGTCGAAGGCGACCCGATGCGTCAGGCTGCCCTGGCGCGCAGTCATCATCTCGCGCAGCCAGGTCTTGCCGTCTTCGTCGCGCGCGTCGAGCTGCACCGTGCCCTCCTGGCGGCGGCCGACCAGCAGCTTGCCCTGATCGGGGCCGGGCTTGGCGTCGACCACCAGGAAATGGCCGTCGGCGCCGATCGATTTGCGGCGAATGCGGTTTTTCAGCATCGCGAGCTCGGCGCTGACATCGACGCCGACATAGAGCGCGCCGACGATCTTGCCGGCGGCATCGCGCACCGGCTCGTACTTGCTCATATACGGCTTGCCGAACAGCCACGTCAGCGCGCGGTAGGAGCGGCCCGCCTGCACTGCGGCATAGGCGCCGCCGGCGCGATCGAGCAGCGTACCGACGGCGCGCTCGCCGTTCTGTTTCTTCAGCGAGGTGGTCACGCGCACGAAATCGTCGCCGCGGCGCGCGAACACCGTGGCGATGGTGCCGCCGGTGGTCGAGAAGAAGCGGTCGGGCACCGCGAAGTTGTTGTTCAGCACGACCTCGCCGCTGGTGAACTGCGGCGTCGGCTGGCCGGCGACCTCGATGGTCTGCGCGGGGTCGACCGCGTACGGGCCCGGCACCAGCGCGGCGAAGCTCAGCAGGAAGCGGTCGGCCTCCTGCAGCATGGTGTCGTCGAACTGGCCGAGCAGATCGCGCAGCGTCTCGTTCTGCGCGCTCATCGCCGCGCGCTGCTGCGCCTCGAGCTGGCGCATGCTGCTGTCCGACAGTACCCAGGCGAACAGGCCGAATACCAGCACTTGCACGGCCAGCACGATCAGCGCCAGGCGCGTGCCGATCCGCGCAGCACCAAGGCGCCAGCGGCGCGACGGCCTGCTGACGGCCGATGGTTCGGTAGGGGAAGGAGATAGCGCGCCGGCAAGGCCGGCAGCCGACGAAGCAAGGGGGGCGGGGGCAAGGGGGCGCACGTCCGTTTCCTGCGAAAGGGAAGTTGCCGGCACCACATGGCGCACGGCGGACGCATGATCTCCGTCACGTCGTCATGGATCGGTTTACGGCTGAGGACGTGCTGCGCTTGATGAGGGTGTTCACCGATTTCCAGAGGACTTGAGTCGGTTCGATCCCCATGACGCAACAAATCAGTAACTCATAGCGCGGCAACTATTACGAAAGCTTCATAGCCGTTGAGTCGGCATGCTGGCGGTTTCGGCGCGATGCGCCCCCACGCATGATCGGCACGATGGCCAAGCACGACGACGTCTCCTACAAACTTCTGTATACCTGCCCCGAATTCGTCAGGGATCTGCTGAAGAGCTTTGTGCCGAGGCAATGGTGGCGCAAGGTGGACTTCTCCACCCTGGAGCGCATGCCGTGCAGCTACGTGACCGATGACTTCCGCGAGCGGGCTGATGACGTGGTTTGGCGCGTGCGAACGGGACAGCAGTGGATGTACCTGTACATCCTGATCGAGTTCCAGACTACCGTGGACACATTCATGGCCGTGCGAGTGCTCAGCTACCTGATGCTTCTGTACCAGGACCTGATCCGGCGCAAGGAATGTTCACCGGGCCGTCTGCTGCCGCCCGTGTTGCCGATCGTGCTGTACAACGGCGAAACAAAGTGGAAGGCGCCGGTGGATGTCGAAAGCCTGATCGCTCACGATGCGGACTTCCCGGTTCCGCGCTTCCGCTATCACCTGATCGACGAAAGCCGGTACTCGGAGGCGCAACTGGCTCGGCGCCGCAATCTGGTGGCGGCGGTGATGCGGTTCAACCGGTTGAAGAACGAGCGGAGTCTCGTCCGCGTGATTCGTGAGGTCCGTTGCTGGATCGACGGACGCAAGGAACTCAAGCGAACTTTGGCGATGTGGATGCGTGGCGTATTGTTGAGGCAGCGCAAGGGCAAGCTCGCGCTGCCACGGGTTCGTGATCTGGAGGATTTGGAAATGTCACTGGCACAACGGATGGACGAGTGGGCTGCCCGACACGAGGAGAAGGGCGAGAAGCGGGGCGAGAGGAAGGGAATCACGAAGGGCCGGCGGGAAGGTGCGGCCCGGGTCCTGCAGCAACTGCTGGCGCGCCGGTTCGGGCCGCTGCCGCCGGATGTCGTTGCCAAGCTCGACGCGGCGCAGCCGGCCGACATCAGGCGATGGAGCGCGCGGCTCCTGGACGCCGAATCGCTCGACGCCGTCTTCAAGACACGCTAAGGCCCGCGGCGATGCTCTTGTTGGGCATCTTTGCCGCGCAGGCTCAAGCCAGCAGCTGTCCCAGCCGTACCACCGTCACGCCCGGACGCAACTGGCGCAGAGAGGGCATCACCAGCACGCAATCCGGATACGGCGTCACCACCGGCACATCGTCGTTCCAGCCGATCACGGTGCCGGCTTCTGCGAAGGTTTCCAGGCCGGTATAGGGACCGGCGAAGCGGAAATTCATGCTGGTGGCAACCACCGGTTCCGTAACGCGTACCACACGCTGCGGCGCGGCCTCGGCCGACAGCCAGCCGGACGGAAGGTCGCCGCTGTCCACGATGCTGGCGGTCAGCAGGAAGCGCGCCGTGCTGTCGCGCGCCACCGCCACCGACGATGCCTCCCAGTGCTGGCCGCACTCGATCAGCAGCGCATTCTTCCGGCTGGCCGGATCGCCGAAGCCGGCGTAGTCGCGCATGCGGCGGCCTTCCGGATGCCCTTCGTCGACGATCACATGGGCCGGGGCGCCGAGCGCGCGCGCCAGCGCGACGCCCTTGTCGAGCGGGCCGGACACGATCAGCGGCAGGCTCTTCTCGTGCATCGAATGCAGGTCCAGCAGCAGATCCACGCGATCGATCAGCGCTCGCATCTCGCGCGCGCGCCGCAACTCGGACGAGTCGCGCGACGCATCGTCGAGCACCGCGGCGGTCCAGACGCGGTTGAAGTCCTGGTCGACGAAGCGCGATGCGTCGGGCCTGGCCGGATCGAAGCGGTGATAGGCGTCGACGTTGGCGAACGCCAGCGTCAACTGGCCGCGGCGCGGCTTGAGGCCGAGATCCAGCAGTTCCTTGACGACGATCGCGCCGCAGACCTCGTTGCCGTGGGTCAGCGCGTTGACCATCACGTGCGGACCGGGCACGCCGCTGTCGAAGTGGTGGACATAGGCGATGCCGGTATTGCCGTCGGCATACGGCCGGATATCGGGAAACGCGACTTCGACCGGGTAGGCGTCGAGCGTGGTGATCGTGTTCATGAGGTCCCTGTTATTGCTGGATGCCGGCCGCCTGCACGATGGTGCGGTACTTGGCGGTCTCGCGCTTGACGAAGGCGGCGAACTGCGTCGGATTGGCGGGCGCGACCTCGACGCCGGCCTCGGCCAGCTTCTTGCGGACCTCCGGCATTGCCAGTACGGCCTGCATCTCGCTGTTGAGCCGGTCCACCACCGCGCGCGGCGTGGCCTTCGGCGCCATCAGCCCGAACCAGACGCCCATGTCGACGCCCTTCAGCGCCGGCGTCTCCGCCAGCGCTGGCACGTCGGGCGCCACCGCGGCGCGCTTTGCCTCGGTCACGCCATAGGCCTTGACCCGTCCGCCCTGGATATGCGGCAGCGCGGAGGACAGCACCATCACCGCCAGATCGATCTGGCCGCCGAGCAGATCGGTCGCCATCGCCGATGCGCCCTTGTACGGCACGTGCGTGATGCCGACCTTGCCCTGCTGCTTGATCAGCTCGCCCGCCAGGTTCAGCGGCGTGCCCACGCCCGACGAGGCGTAGGCCAGCTTGTCCGGCTGCGCCTTTGCCAGCGCGATCAGTTCGCCGGCATTGCGGGCCGGCAGCGTCGGCTTGCCGACCAGCACCATCGGCTGTGTGCCGACGAAGGTGATCGGCGCCAGGTCCTTCTCGCCGTCGTAGCGTACCGCCGGATTGGTCAGGCGCGCGATCGACACCTCGCTGCCCGAGCCCATCAGCAGCGTGTAGCCATCGGCCTCGGCCTTGACCACGCGCGACGCGCCGATGGTGCCGCCGGCGCCGCCGAGGTTCTCGATCACCACGCTCTGGCCCAGCCGTTTGCCAAGCTCGGGCGCGATCGTGCGGGCCACCAGGTCGACGCTGCCGCCGGCCGTGTAGCCGACCACCAGCGTGATCGGTTTGGCGGGCCATTCGCTGGCGCGCGCCGCGCCCGCGGGCAGCAGCGACATGGCCGAGATGGCCGAGAACAGCAAGGTGGCGGCGGTGGCAGTCCGCAGCGAGATCTTCATGGCAACGCTCCCGTGTCTATGTGTTATCGATGTGGTATGGCGCGATGTTAGGGAGCGGCGCCGTGTTCGCGCATGCGGTTTTGGCAATGGCGATTGCCGGATCGGCAAGGCTGGCGGCGCACCGCGGCGCGCCATCGAGTCGGCCGCCCGCGACATCACGCCGTCGCGGCGCGCCAGAACGCTTCGGCCAGCGGACGCATCGGTGCGCGCGGACGGTAGAGCCGGATCTGCAGCACCAGGTCGCGAGTGCCGCCCTGTTGGCTGCCCTGTTGGCCGCCTTCCGTGCCGGCCTCCGCCACGCTGCCGATATCGGCGCGCACCAGCCGGCCCGCATGCAGATCGTCGGCGATCAGCCGGGCCGGCAGCCAGGCCAGGCCCATGCGCTGGCGCACCATCTCGTGCACCGATTCGGCGAAGTCGCAGACCGCCACCACATCGAGGCGGCCGGCCAGTTTGCGCCGTGCGATCTCCTCATTGACCATGCGGCCCATCGTCAGCGTCTCGGCATAGGCGATGGTCGGCACCGGCGCGCTCCTGCCGCGTCCGGGCAAGCGGAAACACGGCCCGCCCGCGGCATCGGCGGCGGCCACGCAGACCAGCCGCTCGACCCCGACCGGATGGAATTGATAGCGGGCCTCGTCCAGCCGCACCGGCAGATCGGGCGGGCTGTAGCACAGCAGGAAATCGGCGTCGCCTTCGGTGAACATGGCCATCGCGTCGTGCATGGCGAAGGTCGACAGCCGGGTACGAAAGCCCGCGGCCACCGGATCGTGCCGCAGCGCCTGGCGCAGCCCGGCCAGCCAGACCGGCACCAGCGAGCGCGACAGCGTCTTGCCGGTGGCGATCACCACCGTGCTGGCGTCGACGCGATGGGCGGCGCGCAGCGCCAGCCGCGTTTCCTCGAGGGTATGCAGCGCCGACTGCGCCGCCTCGAGGAATTGCCGCCCCTCGGCGGTCAGCCGGACCGGAAACACGCTGCGATCGATCAGCGGCGCGCCGGCCCACACTTCCACCGCCTGCATGCGGCGGCCGAACGCCGGCGGGGTGACATTGCGCAGTTCGGCCGCGCGGGCGAGGCTGCCGGCCTCGGCCAGGCATACAAAGTCTTCGAGCCAACGGATATGCATGGGGAGGCGGACGATCGGTTCGTGTCGGGGGAGGGCTGGCCGCAGCGCATCCGCGTGCGCGGCCGCGTCATTCTAGAGCGTCCGCAGCCGCATGCACGCTCGCGGCGTGACCGCCGCCGGGCATCAGGCGAGGCGCTCACCATGCCCGGGAAGAATGCGATGGCAAGCGAAATGCTCTCACATATTTGTCCTGAGAATGACTCGGCGCAGCCTATCGCCCCTTTTGACCGACTCCTACACTGGCTGGAAAGCCCGACCTTGCTGGGAGTTCGCCATGCCGACCCTTCGCCGCCTCGTCCGCCACGCCGCCTGCATACTGGTCCTGCTTGGCGGGTGGCAGACCGCGATGGCGGCGCCGCGGCCGCCGCAGCCGGCGGAGACCCTGACGCGACAGGCGGTGGTCGCCTACGAGGCGGGGGCGTTCGATGCGGCGTTGCGCGACTTCGCGGAGGCGGCGCGGCAGGGCAACCGGCTGGCGCAGTTCAATTACGCGATGATGCTGCTGCGCGGCGACGGCACGGCGTCGAAGCCGCAGGAGGCGCTGGTCTGGCTGAAGAAGGCGGCCGACAACGAGATGACGCACGCGCAATTCACCTGGGGCGAACTGCACGAGCGCGGCGACCTGGTGCCAAAGTCGCTGGAGGAGGCCAACCGCTGGTATCAGCGCGCCAGCCAGGGCGGGCATATCCAGGCGCAGGTCGCGCTGGCGACCAATTACTTCATCGGCCGCGGGGTACCGCGCGACTACGCCAAGGCCTTCGAGTGGTACACGCGGGCCGCGACCGCGGGCGACGGCGGTGCGCAGTACATCGTCGCGAGCTTCTACGAGCGCGGCGAGCCGGGCGTGGTCGAGCGCGATATCGAGCAGGCGAAGATCTGGTACGCGCGGGCCGCGGCACGCGGCGACCCCGGCGCGCTGGCCAAGCTGCGCTCGCTGCTGGAGCAGACCGTCAGATCGCGGACGCCGACGATGTAGCGCACGCCAGCGCGCCTTCAGGTCTGAATCAACCGCTTCTGCCGCGAGATATTCATCAGGATGCCGATCCCCATGCCTAGCGTGACCAGCGCGGTCCCGCCGTAGCTCATCAGCGGCAGCGGCACGCCGACGATCGGCAGGATGCCGCTGACCATGCCCATGTTGACGAAGGCATAGGTGAAGAAGATCAGCGTCACCGCGCCGGCCAGCAGGCGCGAGAAATGCGTCGGCGCATTGGCGGCGATATAGAGCCCGCGGAAGATCAGCAGCAGATACAGAACCAGCAGCACCGCATTGCCGATCAGGCCGAATTCCTCGGAGTAGACCGCGAAGATGAAGTCCGTGTGCTTCTCGGGAATGAACTCGAGGTGGGTCTGCGTGCCCTTGAGCCAGCCCTTGCCCATCAGTCCGCCCGAGCCGATAGCGATGATCGACTGGATGGTGTGGAAGCCCTTGCCGAGCGGATCGGTGGTGGGATCGAGCAGCGTGCAGACGCGGTGCTGCTGGTAGTCGTGCAGCACGGGCCAGTTGACGCCCGGCGCGCACATGTCGTGCTCGAAGAACAGCAGCGCGGAGATCAGCGTCACCAGGATCGTCAGCGCCGGCAGGATCAGCTTCCACGACAGGCCGGCGAAGTAGATCACGTACATGCCCGCGGCCAGCACCAGCAGCGCGGTGCCCAGGTCCGGCTGCTTGGCGATCAGGCCCACCGGGACGGCCAGCAGCAGGCCGGCGACGATGAAGTCGAACCAGCGCAGTCCGCTTTCGCGCTTCTGGAAGTACCAGGCCAGCATCAGCGGCATTGCAATCTTCATCAGTTCGGACGGCTGGACCACGATGCCGACATTGAGCCAGCGGCGCGCGCCCTTGCGGATCAGCCCGAACATCGCCACCGCGATCAGCAGCGCGACGCCGACCGTATAGAGCGGCACCGCGGCCCGCATCAACGTCTGCGTGGGCAGATAGGCGATCACCCACATCACCGCGTAGGACAGCAGGATATTGCGCAGCTGGTCCTCGACGCGGCCGGGCATGTCGACCGAGGCCGAGTACAGCGCGACGATGCCGGTGGCGAACAGCAGGAAGACGATCAGCGCGAGCGGCTTGTCGAAGCCGGTCAGCGCGGTCTTGATCAGGGACAGGGCGCGTCTGCGGTCCATCTGCGCCTCCTTCAATGCGTGGCGTTGGCGCCCGGCGCCGCGGCGGCCTGCCGGGCGCGGGATGCGGGGGATGGAGTCGGCGACGAAGCGGGCCCCGACACGCCGGGCGGCGTCTTGCGCGTGCCCGGACTACCAGGGGCCGGCGGCGCGGCCGGGGTTGACAGCGGGCCCTCGTGCGGCGGCTGGCTGTGGCCGAGCGCCTGTCGCATGCGGTCGCCGAGCGTCAGCGGCGCGGAGGCGGGTGCGATCGCCTGCGGATCGGCGGCTGGCGCGGCGGCCACCGCACTGGCGCCGCCCCCGCCACCGTGACTGCCTTTGCCGCCTTTATCCTTGTCGCCCGGCTGGCCCTCCGTGTCCTCGTTGGCCAGCGTGTTGCCCATCGCCGTCGCGCTGGCGATGCTGGCGGTATGGCCGGTGGTGAACACGCTGGGCGTATCGACCGGCGGCAGGCCGTGCGCGCGCTCGGTGGCCGGCGGTGCGATCGCGGCCAGCTCCGCGGGCCATTTGCCGAGCAGGTAGTAGTCCATTACCTTGCGCGCGATCGGCGCCGCGTGCGCCGCGCCGAAGCCGGCGTTCTCGACGATCAGCGCCAGCGCGATCTTCGGCTTGTCCGCCGGGGCGAACGCCGTGTACAGCGCGTGGTCGCGCTTGTGCTCGGCCAGCGCGTGGTGGTTGTACTTCTCGCCCTTGGCCAGCGAGTAGGTCTGCGCGGTCCCGGTCTTGCCGGCCGATTCGTAGGCCGCGCCGGCAAACACCTTGGCCGCGGTGCCCGAATGCGTGACGCCGACCATCGCGCGCTTGATCACGTCGATATCGGACTGCTTGAACGGCAGCCGGTAGCTTTCCTTCGGCACCGTCAGGCGGCGCTGCCGCGTGATCGCGTCCTCGATCGCCTTGACCAGGTGGGGCTTCATCACCACGCCGTTGTTGACCAGGATCGAGGTCGCGTGCGCCAGCTGCAGGATCGTGAAGCTGTTGTAGCCCTGGCCGATGCCCAGCGAGATGGTCTCGCCGTCATACCACTTCTGCTGCTCGGGCTTGCGGTAGGCGCGCCGCTTCCAGTCGGTCGAGGGCAGGATGCCGCGGTTCTCGCCCTCGATGTCGATGCCGGTCAGCTGGCCGAAGCCGAGCGGCTTCATGAAGTCGTGGATCGCGTTGACGCCCATGTCGCGCGCCAGCGCGTAGTAGTAGGTGTCGCACGACGCGACGATCGAGCTGTACATGTCGACCCAGCCGTGGCCGCCGGGCTTGTCGTCGCGGAAGGTATGGTTGCCCAGCGTGAAGAAGCCGGGATCGTGCATGCCCCAATTCGGGGTGCGCTTGCCGGTTGCCAGCGCCGCCAGCGCCATGAACGGCTTGTAGGTCGAGCCCGGCGGATAGGTGCCGCGCAGCGGCCGGTTCAGCAGCGGCTTGTCCGGCGAATTGTTCAGCTCGTTCCAGGTCGCGGTATCGATGCCCTCGACGAACAGGTTCGGGTCGTAAGTCGGCTTGGAGACGAAGGCGAGGATGTCGCCGGTGGCCGGCTCGATCGCCACCAGCGCGCCGCGGCGGTCGCCGAACAGCGCCTCGGCCAGCTGCTGCAGCCGGATGTCGAGCGACAGGATCAGGTTGTTGCCGGGCGTCGCGGGCGCGGTCGACAGCGTGCGGATCGGCCGCCCGCCGGCGCTGACTTCGACCTCCTCGATGCCGGTCAGCCCGTGCAGCTCGGTCTCGTAGCTCTGCTCGATGCCGATCTTGCCGATGTAGTTGGTGCCCTTGTAGTTGTCGGCATCCTTGCGCGGGTCGTACTTGGCCGGATTGGCGTCGTTGGCCTCGTCCATCGCCTCAATGCGCTGCTGGTCGCGCTGCGAGATGCGGCCGATATAGCCGACCACATGCGAGGCCGATTCGCCCATCGGGTACTGCCGGAACAGCCGCGCCCGCACGTCGACGCCGGGGAAGCGGAAGCGCTGCGCGGAGAAGCGCGCCACTTCCTCGTCGCTCAGCTGGCTGCGGATCGGCAGGCTCTCGAAGCTGCGCGACTCCTCCATCAGCCGGCGAAAGCGGCGGCGGTCACGCGGCTGGATCTCGATCAGCCCGGACAGCTCGTCGATGGTGTCGTCCAGCGACTGCGTCAGCTTGGACGGCGTGATCTCCAGCGTGTAGGCGGAATAATTGCGTGCCAGCACGATGCCGTTGCGGTCCATGATGATGCCGCGGTTCGGCTCGATCGGCGCCACCGAGATGCGGTTGTCCTCGGCCTTGGCCGAATACTGGTCGTGCTTGTACCACTGCAGCCAGAAGAAGCGCAGGAACAGCAGGCCGAACAGGATCACGGCGAACAGCGCCGCGGCCGCCACGCGAAGGCGGAAGCGGCCGAGCTCGAGTTCGACGTTGCGGATTTCGGTCATGGTGCTGCGTGGACGGGCGGTCGGGGCACGGAGGGGAACAGCGAACGGAGTGCCATGCCGTCAGATCGGCCGGGTTTCGTCGACGTCGATGGAACGGCGCTGCGGCGCCAGCAGCAGGCCGGTGGCCAGCGGCCACAGCAGCGCCTCGATGCCGGGCGCGACCAGCAGCGGCCAGCCGGGCAGCGGGGCGCCCATCAGCAGCCGGATCACCACCGGCACCGCATGCGCGATGAACAGCAGCGGCAGCACGTGCAGCGCCTGCGTATAGACGCTGAACCACAGCACGCGCCGGTGGATCGTGATGGCGAAGTACGCCAGCAACGTGTAGGCCATCGCGTGCTCGCCCAGCAGGCGGGCATCGTGCACGTCCATCAGCAGGCCCAGCACGAAGGCCACGCCCATGCCGACCTTGCGCGGCTGGTGGATGTTCCAGAACACCAGCACCAGCGCCACCATGTCCGGCACCCAGAGGATCTTGCCCCACGGCAGCAGGTTGAACAGGAACGCCAGCACGAAGGTCAGCGCGATGAAGGCCGGGTTGACCGGCCGCAGCAGGTATTGGGGATGGGTCACCGCTTCTGCTCCTGGCTCGACGCGGCCGAAGGCGCGGTGGCGACCGTGGCCGCGGCATCCGCCCTCGGCTTGGGCGCCTTGTCCGTTTTCTCTGCCTTGTTGGCCTTGTCGGCTTTCTCGGCCTTGCCCGCTTTCTCCGTCTTGCTTGCCTTGCTGCCCGCGCTCTTGCCGTCGTCGCCGGCCGGCAGGTCGCGCGAGGGCTTCTCGGCCTCGTAGCGCACCACCAGCAGCTGGCGGTGCGAACGCACGCCGGCGACGGGCTCGCAGTAGACCCGCGAGAACGCGGTGTCGGCCTTGCGTTCGATCTGCACGATGCGCGCGACCGGCAGGCCCGGCGGATAGACGCCGTCCAGGCCAGAGGTCACCAGCAGGTCGCCCTGCTGCAGATCGGCCGACGCCGCCATGAAGCGCAGATCCAGCATGCCGGCCTTGCCGCCGCCGAAGGCGAGGCTGCGCAGGCCGTTGCGTACCACCTGGACCGGGATCGCCTGGTCCTTGTCGGTCAGCAGCGTCACTTCGGACTGGAACGGCGTTACCCGCGTGACCTGGCCGACCACGCCGCGATCGTCGATCACCGGATAGCCGGCCCGCACGTCGTGCTGGCTGCCGCGGTCGATCACGATGCGCTGGCTGTACGGATCGCGCGCGTCATACAGCACCTCGGCCGCCGTGACCGGCGTGGCCGATTGTTCCTTCAGGTCCAGCAGCTTGCGCAGTTGCCGGTTCTCGGCCTCGAGCTGGGCCTGGCGCAGCGCGTCGTCGGCCTGGGCCACCGCGCGCCGCCGCAGCTCGCGGTTCTCGCTGGCCAGCGCGGCGGACGACTGCAGATAGTCGGACGCGGTGCGGGCCATGTCGCGCGGCACCAGCACGGCGCGCTCGACCGGCATCAGCACGGTGGCGGCGACCTGCCGGACCGTGGTCAGCGCATCGAAGCGGGCGTCGACGACCAGCAGCACCAGCGCCATCGTGACGAAGATCACCAGGCGCGCGAACGCGGACGTGCCCTGCTTGAATAGCGGTGGCGGCGTGTAATCCATTTAGCCGTACGCAGGCGGTGGCGGTCCGCGTCGCCGGCACGCCGCGAGCGGGCGTCCGGGGGCGGACCGGAATTGGCGGAGTCGCGCGGGCCGCCGGGAGGCGACGGCCGGCTTGGCCAGGGTGGCGCGGCGGACCTGCCCGTGGCCGGCGTCGGCCAGCGGTGCGGGCAGGGCGCGCTTCGCCACGGGAACGATCCTTTGCCGGACCGGCTTACTCGTAGGCGAAGATGCTGCCGAGCTTGTCCATGCGCTCCAGGGCCATGCCCGAGCCGCGCACCACGCAGGTCAACGGATCCTCGGCCACCAGCACCGGCAGGCCGGTTTCCTCGGCCAGCAGGCGGTCCAGGTCGCGCAGCAGCGCGCCGCCGCCGGTCAGCGTGATGCCACGCTCGGCGATGTCGGCGCCCAGTTCCGGCGGGGTCTGCTCCAGGCCGATCTTGACCGTGGAGACGATCTGGTTCAGCGGATCGGTCAGCGCTTCGAGGATCTCGTTGGACGAGACCGTGAAGGCGCGCGGGATGCCCTCGGACAGGTTGCGGCCCTTGACCTCCATCTCGCGCACTTCCGAACCCGGGAAGGCGGAGCCGATTTCCTTCTTGATCGCTTCAGCGGTCTGCTCGCCGATCAGCATGCCGTAGTTGCGGCGGATGTAGTTGACGATGGCTTCGTCGAACTTGTCGCCGCCGACGCGCACCGAACCCTTGTAGACCATGCCGCCCAGCGAGATGATGCCGACCTCGGTGGTGCCGCCGCCGATATCGACCACCATCGAGCCCGACGGCTCGGACACCGGCAGGCCGGCGCCGATCGCGGCGGCCATCGGTTCCTCGATCAGGTAGACCTGCGAGGCGCCGGCGCCCAGCGCCGACTCGCGGATCGCGCGGCGCTCGACCTGGGTCGAACCGCACGGCACGCAGATGATGATACGCGGCGACGGACGCAGCAGCTTGCTGTCGTGCACCATCTTGATGAACTGCTTGAGCATCTGCTCGGTGACGGTGAAGTCGGCGATCACGCCGTCCTTCATCGGGCGGATCGCCTCGATATTGCCCGGCACCTTGCCGAGCATCTGCTTGGCTTCCTTGCCGACTGCCTGAATGGTCTTCTTGGCGTTCGGGCCGCCGCCCAGGTGGATCGCGACCACCGACGGTTCGTCCAGCACGATGCCCTTGTCACGCATATAAATCAGCGTGTTGGCGGTGCCGAGGTCGATCGCGAGATCGTTGGAGAAGTAGCTGCGGAGAAATCCGAACATCAGGAGTCCTGTTTTCTGGTGGGTTCGCAGGTATGCGAAGCGGCC
>JAPSLC010000037.1 GCA_031181345.1 Cupriavidus sp.
CACACCAAGAGACCATCATGCATTGGGCCATCTCCCGCCGGGCGCAACAACTGACCAGCTCGGCCATCCGCGAAATCCTCAAGGTCACCGAGCGTCCGGAAGTCATTTCGTTCGCCGGCGGCTTGCCCTCGCCCGCGACCTTCCCGGTCGCCGCGATGGAACAGGCGGTGGCCCGTGTATTCGCCGACAACCCGCACGCGGCGTTGCAGTACGCCGCCACCGAGGGCTATCTGCCGCTGCGCGAATTCATCGCGCGCCGCCATGGCGTCGATGTCGAGCGCGTGCTGATCACCACCGGCTCGCAGCAGGCGCTGGACCTGCTGGCCAAGGTGCTGATCGATCCGGGCAGCCCGGTGCTGGTCGAGACGCCGAGCTATCTCGGCGCGCTGCAGGCCTTCTCGCTGTTCGAACCCGAGTTCGTGTCGCTGCCGAGCGACGAGCAGGGCCTGCAGCCCGAGGCGCTGACCGCCGAGCTGACCGCCGGCGCGCGCTTCCTCTACGCGCTGCCCAACTTCCAGAATCCGACCGGACGCCGCATGCCGCTGGAGCGCCGCCAGGCGCTGGTGCAGCGCGCGCGCGACCTGAACGTGCTGCTGATCGAGGACGATCCCTACGGCGAACTGAGCTACACCGGCAACCAGCTGCCCACGCTGCTGTCGATGAATCCGGACGGCGTGATCTACATGGGTTCGTTCTCGAAGGTGCTCGCCCCGGGCCTGCGGCTGGGCTACGTGATCGCCCCGCCCGATCTGCATTTCAAGCTGTGCCAGGCCAAGCAGGCTTCGGACCTGCATACGCCGAGCTTCACCCAGCGCGTGGCCTACGAGACCATCCGCGACGGTCTGCTCGATACGCATATCCCGACCATCCGCGAGCTGTACGGCAACCAGTGCCGCTCGATGCTGGATGCGCTGGCGCGCCATATGCCGGCCGGCGTCAAGTGGAACCAGCCCGAGGGCGGCATGTTCATCTGGATGTCGCTGCCCGAAGGGCTGGACAGCATGGCGATCCTGCAGGAGGCGGTCAAACGCAACGTCGCCTATGTGCCCGGCGCCCCCTTCTTCGCCACCAATCCGCGGCAAAATACGCTGCGGCTGGCCTTCGTCACGGTGCCGCCCGAGCGCATCGAGCAAGGCGTGGCGATCCTCGGCAAGCTGTTCGCCGAGCCCATCGCGGCGCAGACGGGCCAGGCCAAGGCGGCCTGAATCGCCGCCGACAGCGCCGTCCACAGCGCCGTCGACAGGCCGCGGCACCGACCAGAACAAGGAAGACCAACATGTTGCGCATCTGGGGCCGGCTCTCTTCGATCAACGTCCAGAAGGTCGTCTGGTGCGCGCGCGAACTGCATCTCGATCACGAGCGGATCGATATCGGCGTCACGCGCGGCGACCTCGACACCGAGGCCTACGTCCGCCTGAATCCGAACCGGCTGATCCCGGTGATCGAGGACTTCCGCGGCACCGATATCGGCGGCGAGCCGTTCGTGCTGTGGGAATCGAATGCGATCGTGCGCTACCTGTGCGCGCAGTATGGCGAAGGCACGCTGTGGCCGGAGGACGTGCGCACCCGCGCCTCCGCCGACCGCTGGATGGACTGGCAGAACACCGCCTTCACGCCGGCCATGGTCGACGCCTTCGTGCAGACCGTGCGCACGCCGGCCGAGCGCCACGACGCCGACGCGATCGCCCGCTCGATCGGGCGCGCCGAACCGCTGGCCGCGCTGCTCGACAAGGCGCTGACCGGACGCGAGTTCATCTGCGACGACCGCTTCAGCATGGCCGACATCTCGCTGGCCTGCGCCGCCCACCGCTGGATGGGCATGCCGATCCAGCGCGAGCCGCGTCCGGAGCTGGAGCGCTGGCTGGCGAAGATGCGCGCCCGGCCCGCTGCCTCTGGCATCCTGGTGTTGCCGCTGGTTTAGCCGCCATCCCCGCACGGGCGCTGGCGTCGATGCCAGCTGCCCCGGACGCCCTCCCCGAGCGGTTGCCCTCCCCGCTCCACCCGCCGTGCCGGCAAGCAGACATTTCCGTTCCGCAACAATTGGAGTACGCTGCACACCCGACGCGGCCCCGGGCTAACCCTGATTCCTGAATCCGGTTCACGCCCATCGTGACGCGATGTATCGCGGGTGACGTATAGCCGTCCTTACAATCGTTCGCTTGCTCGTGCGCGAAGCTTGGGTCACCCCTGCGCGTCCCTTGCGTGCGCAGGCAAACCGGCGAGGATCGCCCGCAGAAGGATGGCTCGCCGGCCCATCACTGAGGAGGATTCAATCGTGTGGAGTCAAGTCTACGACCCGCTCGGCAGCATGGCCCTGTCCACGCTCGCCGCGGGCGTCCCGGTCGCGGTGCTGTTGGGCGCGCTGGCGTTCTTTCATCTGCAGGCCCATCTGGCCGCCGGGCTGGCGCTGGTGGTCGGCATCGTGGTCGCCTCGGCGATCTTCGGCATGCCCGCCGCGATGGCCGGCAAGGCCGCCGGCCTGGGCATCGCTTCCGGCCTGTTCCCGATCGGCTGGATCGTGCTGAACATCATCTTCCTGCACCGGCTGACCACGCTGAACGGCTCGTTCAAGGTGCTGCAGGGCTCGATCGCCGGCATCACCGAGGACAGGCGCCTGCAGCTGCTGCTGGTGGCGTTCAGCTTCGGCGCCTTCTTCGAGGGCGCGGCCGGCTTCGGCACGCCGGTGGCGGTGACGGGCGCGATCCTGATCGGCCTGGGCTTCTCGCCGCTGGCCGCCTCGGGCCTGGCGCTGATCGCCAATACCGCGCCGGTGGCCTACGGCGCGCTCGGCTCGCCGATCATCGCGCTGTCCGCCGTGACCGGCCTTGACCTGCTGGACCTGTCGGCGATGATCGGCCGCCAGTTGCCGCTGTTCTCGGTGCTGGTGCCGTTCTGGCTGATCTGGGCGTTCGCGGGCTTGCGCGGCATGCTGGAGGTCTGGCCCGCCATCCTGGTGGCCGGCGTCAGCTTCGCGATCCCGCAGTTCCTGGTGTCGAACTACCACGGCCCGTGGCTGGTGGACGTGATCGCCGCGCTGGTGTCGATGGGCTCGCTGGCGCTGTTCCTGAAGGTCTGGAAGCCCAAGAAGATCTGGACCACCACCAAGATCCTCGGCCGCCATGACGAATCGAAGGTCGACGATCCCGAGGCGGTCGCCGCCGAGGCGCGCGCCAGCGCCGCTGCCGCCGGCATCTCGACCGCCAAGGCATGGTTGCCGTGGGTGATCCTGACCGTGTTCGTCTTCATCTGGGGCGTGCCGCAGATCAAGAAGGCGTTCGACGCGATCTGGTCGTGGAAATATGCGATCCCGGGCCTGGACAAGGCCGTGCTGAAGGTGCCGCCGGTGGTGCCGCAGCAGATCGCCGAGGCCGCGGTGTTCAACTTCAACGTGCTGTCGATGGCGGGCACCGGCATCCTGGCGGCCGCGGTGGTCGGCGGGCTGCTGATGGGCTATTCGGTGCCGCGCCTGCTGCGCGAGTACTGGAACACCATCAAGCTGGTGCGCTACTCGCTGCTGACGATCTGCGCGATGTTCGGCGTCGGCTACCTGACCCGCTATTCGGGCCTGGACGCGACGCTGGGCCTGGCGTTTGCCCACACCGGCGTGTTCTACCCGCTGTTCGGCACCATGCTGGGCTGGCTGGGGGTCGCGCTGACCGGCTCGGACACCGCGTCGAACGTGCTGTTCGGCGGGCTGCAGAAGACCACCGCCGAGCAGCTCGGCCTGTCGCCGGTGCTGATGGCCTCGGCCAACAGCTCGGGCGGCGTAATGGGCAAGATGATCGACGCGCAATCGATCGTGGTGGCCTCGACCGCGACCAAGTGGTACGGCCACGAGGGCGACATCCTGCGCTACGTGTTCTTCCACTCGGTCGTGCTGGCGATCCTCGTGGGCCTGTTCGTCACGCTGCAGGCCTATGTGGACCCGTTCACGCGGATGGTGATCCACTGACATCGCTGCCGTTCCCGCGCATGCGGGAATCCAGCGTCGCTGGAAAGCCGCTGGGTCCCCGCCTTCGCGGGGACGACGAATCCAGCAGCAAACTACGCCCCGCTTCTGCGGGGCTTTTTTCTGCGTGACGATCTGCGCTATCCGTGCAACAGCTCAGAGCGCGCAGGTACGAAAGCCCACGAAGGCGGCGTCTTCCTCGGGCGCCAGCGCCAGCCGCGCGCGCGCATGGCGCAGCCGCACCGGGCCGACGAAGCAGGCGCCGCGCACGGCCTGGCACAGGCCGAACCGCGCCTGCATTTCGCTGTCGCCAGGCCCCGGGCGCGACGGCACCTCGTCGAAGCCCGCATAGGGTTCGTAGGGCGTCGCGGTCCATTCGCGCACCATGCCCCAGCGGAAGCCGCCGCGATTCTGCACCGCGGCCATTTCCCACTCGGCCTCGTCCGGCAGGCGGCGGCCGGCCCAGGCGCACCAGGCCTGCGCCTCGTACAGCGTCACGTGCCGGACGGCCTCGTCGGGATTGAGCGTGCGCAGCGTATCGAAGCGCTGTGCCATCCAGGCGCGCGTCTGCGCATGGCGCTCCCAGTAGCGCGGCGCCGAGCGCTCCTGCGTCATCAGCCACTGGCGGCCGGCGGGCGACCACCAGTTGGGCCGCTCGTAGCCGCCGTCGTCGACGAATTCGAGGTATTGCGCGTTGGTGACCGGCGCGGCGTCGATCTCGAAGGCCGGCACATAGGTGGGCTGCGCGGGCAGCTCGTCGGGCATGGCGAAGCCGTCGGGCTCGCTCCAGCCCTGCGTGAAGCGGCCGCCCGGAAACTGCAGCGTGCCGGCATCGGGCACGCTGACCGGCGGGCGGGTCAGCGCGGGATCGTCGGGGGCCATCGCCAGCGCCTGCAGCAGCGCCGCGATGCGCTCGATCTGCGCGTCCTCGTGCTGCAGGGCCCGGCGGTACGGGTACAGCGTGTCGTCGCCATCGTCGGGCAGCAGCGCGATCCGCCGCAGCACCGCGTCGAGCACCGAGGCCGCATAGTGCTTCAGCGCGGCGACGTCGGGCAACGCAGCTTCCCAGCGCGCATCGGGACCGATGCGCTCGGGATCGAACCATTCGTCGGCACCGTCGAGCATCGCCGGCGCGGCCGGCACCGGCAGCAGCACGCCGCCGCGGTCCTGCCATTGGACGTCGCGCAGGCACCACCATTCGGCGTGCCAGGCGAGATGGCCCAGCGTCCATAGCGGCGGATCGGCATCGTACTGGCGCGGCACGATCCAGCCGCGCCGGGCCGCGCCGAACACGGCCAGCCAGGCCAGCGTGCGGTTGCGGCTGTCGACCAGGGCCTGCGCCAGCCCCTCGCGCGGCAGGCGCCGGGCGTCGCTCCAGTCGTGCCGGCCGCCGGCGAAATACAGATCGGGAAGCATGGTGAAGCCGCTCATCGGGTTGCCCGTCTCGTCAAAAGCCGCTGGAAAACCGCTCGCAGCGCGGCGGCATGTCAGCAGACATTATGACACTGCGGCTTTTCCCTTCCCTTCGCCGGTACCTCAGGCCGGTACCCGTGCGTGGAACACCGCGAACCATTGCCGCGCGTCGGTCCAGCAGACCGGATCGGCAAAGCCCGCGTCCTCGAGCAGCGCGGCGAAGCCCTCGACGCGGTACTTGTGCGAGTCCTCGGTATGGATGCGCTCGCCGGCATGGAAGGCGCGGCCGCCGCCAGTCCAGTGGACCTCGACATCGCGCACCGCTTGCAGATGCATCTGGATACGCGAGCCGTGCCGATCGAAGCTGGCGACATGGCGCCAGTCGGCCAGCGCGAAGTTGGCGTCGATGGCGCGATTGACGTTGCGCAGCACGTTGCGGTTGAACGCCGCGGTCACGCCCAGCGCATCGTCGTAGGCCGATACCAGCTGCGCCTCCTCCTTGAGCAGGTCGACGCCGATCAGCACGCCGTCGCCGCCGCGCGCCGCCGCGCGCAGCCGCTGCAGCAGCGCCAGCGCGGCATCGGGCGCGAAGTTGCCGATGCTCGAGCCCGGATAGAAGAACAGCCGCCGGCCCTGCCGGATGGGCGCCGGCAGCGCGAGCGGCGCGCACAGGTCGGCGCCCAGTCCCATCATCGGGATCTGCGGATGCTGCTGTTGCAGGCCGGCCAGCGTGTCGCGCAGGAACTCGACCGAGATATCGAGCGCGACGTACTGGGCGGGGCGCAGCACGCCGAACAGCCGCGCGGCTTTCTGGCAATTGCCGGCGCCAAGGTCGATCAGCACCCCGCCGCTGCCGCAGCGCGCGCCGATCGCGGTGGCATGCGCGGCGAAGATCTCGGCCTCGATGCGGGTCGGGTAGTACTCCGGCAAGGCGGTGATGGCTTCGAACAGGCGCGAGCCCAGCACGTCGTAGAAGTGCTTGGGCTGGACGCTGGCGTGCGGCGCCAGCAGGCCGTCGATCAGCTCGGCGCGCTCGGCCTCGTCGTCGTGCCGATACTGCTGCACGAAGGCGAGCGGATTGCCGGCGAAACGCGAGCGCGCCTTGGCGAGGGACGAGGCCGCGGCGGTGGACGCGTTCGATGAAGGGGAAGACGAAGACGACGACGAGGACGAGGACGAGGACGATGAAGACGAGGCGCGCGATCCGGATCCGTTGTCCTGGCGGAGGCGGCGCGATGGCATACCGATCGGGTCAGCCGGCATAGGGTTCTTCCTTCTGGTCGGTTGATGTGGCTGGATGTCGCTGGTCACTGGACACTGCACGACCCCAAACCCCCGGTCACACCGCCGCGGCAAATGTGGCTGGATGCCGCTAGCCGGTGCGGGCAGAGGACACGCCGCCATCGCTGTCCGGCGGCGCATCGGCCACTGCCGATCCGGTAAGAATAGGCGCTATCGCCGCCCTCTGCCTGCCCGCCTGCCTCCGACACGCCGCCAGGCCTGCGCCGCCTCGCCGCCCGCCAGGCCCTGTGCCATGGCCGTTTGCGAGGGTAAACGCCATTTGCCGCAAAGGCGACAATCGCCATGAACCTCGTTTATAATCCGTGCCCAAGCAAGGCCGACCACGGCCAAGCCCCTTC
This sequence comes from Cupriavidus sp., assembly GCA_031181345.1. Classification (GTDB taxonomy): domain Bacteria; phylum Pseudomonadota; class Gammaproteobacteria; order Burkholderiales; family Burkholderiaceae; genus Cupriavidus. The sequence continues at coordinate 7,003 of JAPSLC010000037.1, forward strand.
AAAGGGGAGTAGCTCCAGGGCAGCCCGCCCTTAGCACAATCGTCATTACGAGCGCCGCGTCCCCATTGCGGCCTCCGGTTGTGCTGACCGTACCGGCGCCATCGCTGATATCGCCGGTCGGTCGAGCAAGACCTTTGCAACCTGGATTCATGGTTTGCAGAGGCTCCCGTCCGCGGCTGCATGACTCCAGGCGAACCTGTATTTCACGTTTCCAATAGGAGAGTTCATGGAGTGGCTTACCGATCTGTTCACGATGCAGTTTCTGACGGCACTGCTGTCGATCGTCGTCATCGACCTGGTGCTCGCTGGCGACAATGCCATCGTGATCGCGCTGGCTGCGCGTAACCTGCCACCGCATCTGCAAAAGAAGGCCATCATCTGGGGCACGATCGGCGCCGTGGTGGTGCGTTCGGCGATGACCATCGGCGTGGTCTGGCTGCTGAAGGTTCCGGGCCTGATGCTGGTCGGCGGCCTGGCGCTGGTGTGGATCGCCTACAAGCTGCTGTCGGACGACAGCGGTGAGGACGCGCATGGCGCCCCGGCGACCACGCTGGCCGGCGCGATGAAGACGATCATCATCGCCGACGCCGTGATGGGCGTCGACAACGTGCTGGCCGTGGCCGGCGCCGCCCACGGCAGCTTCCTGCTGGTGGTGCTGGGCCTGCTGATCTCGATCCCGATCGTGGTCTGGGGCTCGCGCCTGGTGCTCAAGCTGATGGCCCGCTACCCGGTCATCATCTACCTTGGTGCCGGCGTGCTGGCGTTCACCGCGGTCAAGATGATCCTGGGCGAACCGCTGGTCAAGCCGTTCTTCGCCGCCAACCAGGCGCTGGCATGGCTGCTGTATCTGGTGATCATCGGCGGTGTGCTCGGCGCCGGCTATATGGTGCAGAAGCGCCGGTCGCCGGCGGCGGAAAGCCACTAAGCAGCATCCCGTCGTCCCCGCCTTCGCGGGGATGACGAGGTAGATCAAGGGGCGGCTCCATCGGGGCCGCCCTTTTTTCATGCCGGCGCCGGCCCTGGAGCGCATCGGCTAGAATGGCGACCTGCGCCGCCAGCCCCTCGGCTGCGGCCCTTTTTCCTTTCCGACGCCGATGAAACAGTATCTCGACTTCATGCGCCATGTGTACGAGCATGGCACCGTCAAGGCGGACCGCACCGGCACCGGCACGCGCTCGGTGTTCGGCTATCAGATGCGCTTCGACCTGCGCGAAGGCTTCCCGGTGGTCACCACCAAGAAGCTGCACCTGAAGTCGATCATCCATGAGCTGCTGTGGTTCCTGCAGGGCTCGACCAACGTCCGCTCGCTGCAGGAAAACGGCGTCACGATCTGGGACGAATGGGCCGACGAGAACGGCGAGCTCGGCCCGATCTACGGCTATCAATGGCGTTCGTGGCCGGCGCCGAACGGCGAGCATATCGACCAGATTGCCCAGCTGATCGAGCAGATCCGCAGCAATCCGGATTCGCGCCGTCTGATCGTGTCGGCCTGGAACGTCGGCGACATCCCGCGCATGAAGCTGCCGCCCTGCCACGCCTTCTTCCAGTTCTACGTGGCCGACGGCCGGCTCTCGTGCCAGCTGTACCAGCGCAGCGCCGACATCTTCCTCGGCGTGCCGTTCAATATCGCCAGCTATGCGCTGCTGACGCACATGATCGCGCAGCAGACCGGCCTCGAAGTCGGCGATTTCGTCTGGACCGGCGGCGACTGCCACATCTACAGCAATCACGAGGAACAGGTCCGCACGCAGCTCGCGCGCGAGCCGATGGCGCTGCCGAAGCTGGAGATCCTGCGCAAGCCCGATTCGATCTTCGACTATCGCTACGAGGACTTCGCGCTGGTCGGCTACGAATCGCACCCGGCCATCAAGGCTCCGGTGGCGGTATGACGCTGCTGACGCTGATCGTCGCGCGCGCGCGCAACGGCGTGATCGGCCGCGACAACACGCTGCCGTGGCGGCTGCCCGAGGATCTCGCGCACTTCAAGCGCACCACGATGGGCGCGCCGGTGATCATGGGCCGCAAGACCTGGGAGTCGATCGGGCGGCCGCTGCCGGGCCGCCGCAATATCGTGGTGAGCCGCAATGCGCAATTGCGGCTGGACGGCGCGGAAACCGCGTCCTCGCTCGAGGATGCGCTGCGCCTGTGCGTCGGCGTCGAACAGGTCTTCCTGATCGGCGGCGCGCAGCTCTATGCCGAGGCGCTGCCCAGCGCCGACCGGCTGATCGTCACCGAGATCGAGGCCGATATCGAGGGCGACGCGTACTTCCCCGACATCGATCCGCAGCGCTGGATCGCCACCGAGCGCGAGCGGCACCATTCCGAGGCGAATGGCTTCGACTATGCCTTCGTGACGTACGAACGGGCACCGGAGTAGTCTTCAGCAGGAATCTGCCAGTGCTGTGGCCGTTCGCACTGCACGGACGGTACTCCCTCTCCCGCAAGCGGGAGAGGGGAGCCGATGGCAGGCACCATTGATTTCCCTTCCCGCTCAATTCCCCGCAATCGTCATCTGCTCGATCAGGACCGAGCCGGTTTCCTTGGTGCCGCGCACCAGCGTGTCGGCGCCGATCGCGACGATCTGGCGGAACATCTCGGCCATGTTGCCGGCGATCGTGATTTCCTCGACCGGGTACTGGATCACGCCGTTCTCGACCCAGTAGCCCGACGCGCCGCGCGAGTAATCGCCGGTCACGTAGTTGACGCCCTGCCCCATCAGCTCCGTGACCAGCAGGCCGGTGCCCAGCTTGCTCAGCATCGCCGGGAAATCGTCGCCCGGCTCCGTCAGCTTGCTGGTCAGCGCCAGGTTGTGCGAGCCGCCGGCATTGCCGGTGGTCTGCATGCCGAGCTTGCGGGCCGAATAGGTCGACAGGAAATAGCCTTCCACCACGCCGTCGCGCACCACGTCGCGCGCGCGGGTCCTGACGCCCTCCTCGTCGAACGGCGCGCTGCCCATCGCGCCCGGCACGTGGGGACGCTCGTGGATGTCGATATGCGGGGCGAACACGGCCTTGCCCAGCGTGTCGTACAGGAAGGTCGACTTGCGATACAGCGCGCCGCCCGATACCGCCTGCACGAAGGCGCCCAGCAGCCCTGCCGCCAGCGGGGCTTCGAACAGCACCGGGCAACGGCGCGTCGACAGCTTGCGCGCATGCAGCCGCGCCAGCGCGCGTTCGGCGGCATAGCGGCCGATCGCTTCAGGCTCGGCCAGCGCCTCGGGCGCGCGCTTGGACGAATACCAGTCGTCGCGCTGCATGCCGCCGCCGCTGCCGGCGATCGGCGCGCACGAGACGAAATGGCGCGAATACGGATAGCCCCCCACGAAGCCGCGCGAGGTCGCCAGCACGAACTGCGAATGCTGCGCCGACACGCTGGCGCCGTCGCTGTTGCGGATGCGCGGCGACACCGCGAAGGCCGCGGCCTCGGCGCGGCGCGCGATCTCGATGGCCTGCTCGGCGTCGATGGCCCAGGGGTGGAACAGGTCCAGGTCGAGCGGATCGCGTTCGAGCAATTCCTCTTCGGCCAGGCCCGCGCAGTCGTCCTCGGCGGTGAAGCGCGCGATGTTGTAGGCAGCCTCGGCGGTGGCGCGCAGCGCGGCCGGCGAGAAATCCGAGGTGCTGGCGTTGCCGCGCCGCTTGCCGATCATCACGGTCACGCCGACCACCTTGTCTCGGTTCTGCTCGATCGTCTCGACCTCGCCCTTGCGCACCGAGACCGACAGGCCGCTGCCCTCGGAAATCTCGGTCGCGGCATCGGTGGCGCCCAGCTCGCGGGCGACGCGCAGCACATCGGCTGCCATTTCGCTCAGTTGCGCCTGGGTGTAGGTGAAGTGGACGTTCTGGTCGGTCATGAGATCGGACATGCGTGAGTCTGGCGTAGTAGGTCTGGCGTTGTAGGCTGGCGCAGGCCGCGCGGCAGAGGCGATGGCGGCATCGAGGCCGGAAGCCCGGGGAGGCAAACTGAAACCCAAACGGGAATCATAGCAAGATAAAATGCCGCCCATGACGCGACATCCCCGCCACTCCCCCGGCGCCGGCTTTCCCGGCGCCTTTGCCCCCGAGCCCGAAGACGACTCGCCCAAGAGCAAGTCGCAGCGCAAGCGCGACATGCATGCGCTGCAGGACCTGGGCACAGAGCTCGAGGCGCTGCCGAAAGACCGGCTGGCGCGCGTGCCGATGCCCGAGGTGCTCGAGGACGCGATCCGCGAGGCCCGGCGCATCACCAGCCACGAAGGCAAGCGCCGCCAGATGCAGTATGTCGGCAAGGTGATGCGCGGCCTGAACGACGACGAGATCGACGCGATCCGGCGCGCGCTGGACGGCTTCAAGGGCACCAGCAAGGCCGAGACCGCACGGCTGCATCTGATCGAACGCTGGCGCGAGCTGCTGCTCAAGGACGACGAGGCGCTGACGCGCTTCCTCGCCGAGCATCCGAGCGTCGACGTGCAGGCCCTGCGCAGCCTGATCCGCAACGCGCGCAAGGAGCAGCAGCTGTCCAAGCCGCCAAAGCATTTCCGCGAGCTGTTCCAGGCCATCAAGAGCGCGCTCGAGGCACGCGAGCAGCCCGGCGCGGCACCGGCCGCCCCCTCACCCGGACAGGACCAGGAGCCAGCATGAGCGACCCCAACCAACCGCTTAGCCCCCCCATCAGCCAGCCGATCACCCAACCGATCACGCGCCGCCATCCCGACGAGCTGCTGGTCGGCTTCGTGTCGATCTCGGACCGCGCCTCCGCGGGTGCCTATCAGGACGAAGGCATCCCCGCGCTGCGCGACTGGTTCGGCCGCACGCTGACCTCGCCGTGGCAGCGCGTCGAACGGCTGATTCCCGACGAGCAGGCGCAGATCTCGCGCACGCTGATCGAGCTGGTCGACGTGGCCGGCTGCGACCTGGTGCTGACCACCGGCGGCACCGGCCCGGCGCGCCGCGACGTGACGCCCGAAGCCACGCTGGCAGTCGCCACCAAGGAAATGCCCGGCTTCGGCGAACAGATGCGCCAGGTCAGCCTGCACTTCGTGCCGACCGCGATCCTGTCGCGCCAGGTCGCCGTGATCCGCGAGACGCCGAGCCATGCGGCGCTGATCATCAACCTGCCGGGCCAGCCGCGCGCGATCCGCGAAACTCTCGAAGGGCTGCGCGGCGACGACGGCAAGTCGCTGGTGCAAGGCATCTTCGCCGCGGTGCCCTACTGCATCGACCTGATCGGCGGGCCCTACATCGAGACCGACGAGGCCGTGGTCAAGGCCTGGCGGCCCAAGCACGCGATCCGGCAGAAGGGCTGAGCGGCGCCGGGTTGCCCTCTCCCCTGCCCCTCTCCCGCACGCGGGAGAGGGGAACACCGAGGGCATCTGCCGGGCTCTCTCCCTTCTCCCGCTTGCGTAATGCGGTACACGGCGGTACACGGAGCGCATCCGCCGCGCTGCTCCCCTCTCCCGCTTGCGGGAGAGGGGCTGGGGGAGAGGGCAGCTCCCGCGGCAAACCGCCCTACCGCAAACCCAGATAAAGCCCTACCGGCACGAACACCACCGCCGCGATATTTCCCAGCAGCACGATCGAGGCCACCTGGTCCGGCTCCTGCCGGAAATGATCGGCCACCAGGAAGTTCAGCACGGCCGGCGGCAGCGCGGCAAAGACGAACAGCAGACCGCGCTGCAGCTCGGTCAACGGCACCACCGCCGCCAGCGCCAGCGCGCAGGCGATGCCGGTCAGCGGGCAGATCACCGCGCCGGCCAGCCCCATGCCCCAGTTGCGCAGGTTGACGTCCTTCATCCGCACGCCCAGCGCGAACAGCATCAGCGGCACCGTGGCGTCGCCCAGCAGCTTGATCGACTGGTAGACCGGATCGGGCAGCGCAAACCACGGCCGCGCCAGCGACAGGCCCACGCCGGCGATGGTCGCCAGCACCATCGGGTTGCGCGAGATCTGCGCCAGCGAGGCATGGCGGTTGACGATCTTCAGCCCGAGCGTGAAGTGCATCAGGTTGGAAGCCGCGAACAGCGCCACTGCCGGGGCCAGCCCCGCCGGACCGAAGGCGAACACCGACAGCGGCAGCCCCATGTTCCCCGAGTTGTTGAACATCATCGGCGGCACGAAGGTGCGCGGGTCCGCGCCCATCAGCCGCGCCGCGCCCAGCGCCAGCAGGCCCGAGCCGAGCACCACGCCGACCGCGCAGGCCAGCAGCGCGAGCTGGTCAGCCAGCACGAACTCCTTGCTGACGAACGCCGACACCACCAGCAGCGGCGCGATCACGTCGAGCGTGGCGCGGTTGATCCCCGCCATGTCGGGATGGGCCTTGCGCCCGTACAGCCAGCCGACCAGGATGATCAAGATGACGGGCGTGATGATCGAGACGATGCGCTCAAGCATGTGCGACGCGAATTTGGTCGTCGTCCCCGCGCATGCGGGTACCCAGCGTCTTGCGTGGGGAGCGAGAAAGCCGCTGGGTCCTCGCCTGCGCGGGACGACGTGTCAGGAATCGAGGGTCAGGCCTGGCCGGCCGCGTTTGCCGCGCCCTGCTGCTCGGCCTGGCTGCTGCGAATGAAATGCGTGCGGTAGTAGCGCAATTCCTCGATCGATTCGAGGATGTCGGCCAGCGCCGTATGCAGCTGCCGCTTGATGAAGCCCTTGTGGATCGCCGGCTCCCAGCGCTTGCACAGCTCCTTCAGCGTCGACACGTCGAGGTTGCGATAGTGGAAGAAGGCCTCGAGCTTGGGCATGTAGCGCGCCATGAAGCGACGGTCCTGGCAGATCGAATTGCCGCACATCGGCGACTTGCCGGCCGGCACCCAGCGCTTGAGGAAGGCCAGCAGCTCGGCCTCGGCCTGCGCCTCGGTCAGCGTCGAGGCCTTGACCTTGTCGATCAGGCCCGAGCGGCCATGGGTGCCCTTGTTCCAGTTGTCCATCGCGTCGAGCACGGCGTCTTCCTGGTGGATCACCAGCACCGGGCCCTCGGCCAGGATATGCAGCTCGGAGTCGGTGACCACCACCGCGACCTCGATGATGCGGTCGTTCTCGGGCGACAGCCCGGTCATCTCCATATCGAGCCAGACCAGATTGTTTTCGCTCTTGACCGACTTGACGGCGGGCGGGGCGGAGGCGGGAGCGGCGGCGGGTACGGAGGCGGCGGGGCTGGAGCTTGTCATCGGACTGCGTGAGGATCGGATAGCGGGAGGGATTGGAATATCGTGCGTCGGCATCGTGGGCCCTGGCGGGTGTGCCGGCGCGAAGTCATATAATTCTCGCATATCGATGGCACTAGACCGCCCCACAAGGCAAGGACCCGATGTTCACGCTGCTTTTTCTCGTCGCCCTAGTGGTGATGGTGCTCACCAAACTCTGGCTGGCCGCGCGCCAGGTTCGCCACGTCGGCCGGCATCGCGACACCGTGCCGCCGCGCTTCGCCGATACCATCTCGCTGGCCGCGCACCGCAAGGCCGCGGACTACACGATCGCCCGCACGCGGCTGTCGATGCTCGAGGTGCTGGCCGGCGCCGCCGTGCTGATCGGCTTCACGCTGCTCGGCGGCCTGCACTGGCTGAACCAGTTCTGGTACGGCACCTTCGGTCCGGGCTATGCCTATGGCGTCGCGCTGATCGCCAGCGTCGCGCTGATCGGCGGACTGGCCGAGCTGCCCTTCACGCTGTACGCGCAGTTCGGCATCGAGCAGCGCTTCGGCTTCAACCGGATGACCTGGCGGCTGTGGCTGGTCGATGCGATCAAGATGCTGGTGGTGGCCGCGGTGCTGGGCCTGCCGCTGCTGCTGGCGGTGCTGTGGCTGATGGACCGGACCGGCCCGTGGTGGTGGCTGTGGACCTGGGTGGTGTGGATGGCCTTCAACCTGGTGCTGCTGGTGATCTTCCCGACCTGGATCGCGCCGCTGTTCAACAAGTTCGAGCCGCTGACCGACGAGACGCTGAAGCAGCGCATCGAGGCGCTGATGCGCCGCTGCGGCTTCGCCAGCAAGGGCCTGTTCGTGATGGACGGCTCGCGCCGCAGCGCGCACGGCAACGCCTATTTCACCGGCTTCGGCGCGGCCAAGCGCATCGTCTTCTTCGACACGCTGCTGTCGCGGCTGAACGCCGACGAGATCGAGGCCGTGCTCGCGCACGAGCTCGGCCATTTCAAGCGGCGCCATATCGTCAAGCGCATCGTCGTGACGTTTGCGCTGAGCCTGGCCTTCCTGGCGCTGCTGGGCTGGCTGTCGACACAGGCGTGGTTCTACACGGGCCTGGGCGTGCTGCCCAACCTGATGTCGGACAGCCACGCGCTGGCGCTGGTGCTGTTCTTCCTGACGCTGCCGGTGTTCACCTTCCTGCTCGGACCGCTGTCGAGCCTGACCTCGCGCCGGCATGAATTCGAAGCCGATGCGTTTGCCGCCGAGCATGCCGATGCCGGCCATCTGGTAGCGGCGCTGGTCAAGCTGTACAAGGACAATGCCTCGACGCTGACGCCCGATCCGCTCTACAGCGCGTTCTACTATTCGCACCCGCCCGCGGCGCAGCGTATCGACCGGCTGCTGGCGCACGCATGAGCCGCCCCGCCCGACTTCGTGGCGGCGACGCCGCCGGCCGCGCCGTGCCCAACGCATCGGCGCGTGAATCCACCAGGGAATCCGCACTGATCGTCGCGGCGCACGGCCGTCACTATGTGATCGAGCTCGACGATGGCGAGCGCACGCGCATGCATGCGTTTCCGCGCGGCAAGAAGAGCGAATGCGCGGTCGGCGACCGCGTGCGCGTCGAGCGCGCCGCGGCCGACCAGTGCGTGATCGTCGAGGTTGAAGCGCGCCGCAATCTGCTGCATCGCTCGGACCAGTTCAAGTCCAAGCTGCTGGCCGCCAATATCGACCAGGTCGCGATCGTGCTGGCGACCGAGCCCAGCTTCTCCGAGGATCTGCTGGGCCGCGCGCTGGTCTCCGCCGAGGCGCTGGAGATCGCGCCGCTGATCCTGCTGAACAAGACCGATCTGACCGAACGGCTGGAGGAGGCGCGCCGCCGGCTGACGCTGTACCGCCAGCTCGGCTATCGCACCGTGGAGCTGTCGGTGCACGGCAACCCCGACGACGCGCTGGCGCAGTTGCGGCCGCTGACCGCCGGACGCGCGACCATCCTGATCGGCCAGTCCGGCATGGGCAAGTCGTCGCTGCTGAACCTGCTGATTCCCGGCGTGGAGGCGCAAACCCGCGAGATTTCGGCCAAGCTCGATTCGGGCAAGCACACCACGACGTTCACGCGGTTGTACCACCTGCCCGACGACTGGGGCCAGGGCGGCAGCCTGATCGATTCGCCGGGCTTCCAGGAGTTCGGCCTGCACCATCTGTCCGAAGGCATGCTGGAGCGCGCCTTCCCCGAGTTCCGCCCGCGGCTGACCGAATGCCGATTCTACAACTGCCACCACATCAACGAGCCGGGCTGCGGGGTGCTGGCCTCGGTCGACGCCGGCGGCATCGCACCGCGGCGGCATCAGCTGTATCTGCAGCTGCTGCACGAGTCGCGGCAGCAGAAGCCGTGGTAGGACATTGACGGCGTGACGAACTCCATCTCGCGGGCAGCAGGACATTGCCTCGGGGGTGCTCCCCTCTCCCGCTTGCGGGAGAGGGGCCGGGGGAGAGGGCAGCGGCATTGGCCAATGCCCAGGCGCGTTGCAGCGCCCCATTCCCTCTCCCCAGCCCTCTCCCGCAAGCGGGAGAGGGAGCGCGTGATCGGGTGCTTTGCTGCCTCGGCACCGGCCACGTGCTAAGGTCCGAAGCATCCCCACTGCCGCTGACGCCGATGAAACTGCTGCTGTCGACGCCCTCGCTGGTGCATGCGGCCCACTGCCGCAATCTGCTGCTGGCCGCGGGCATCCGTGCGCAATTGCGCAATACCTGGCTGGCCGGCGCGACCGGCGATATTCCGTTTCAGGAGAGCGCGCCGCAGGTGTGGCTGCTCGACGATGCGCGCGAAGCGGAAGCGTGGGCGGTGCTCGATGCCGCCGCCAATCCGGCGCCGGGGCCGCGCTGGCGTTGCACGCGCTGCGGGGAATGGCACGAGGCGCAGTTCGGCGCGTGCTGGCAGTGCGGCAGTCCGCGGCCCTGAATCGGAGGCGAAACCTGCGCCGGCCGCCTTCGCCGCCAGCCGGACCTGGCCGAAGCTCAGCCGAACTTCAGCCGAACCTCAACCGACCCAGCTCGCCAGCGACAACATCGCCAGCAGCAGCATCCACAGCACCACCGCGCGCCAGACCAGGCCGACCGCGGACTGCAGCGCCCGTACGCCGGGATCGGCGCCGAGCTCCGGCGCGGCCGGCTCCGGCACGCCGCCGTCCTCCATGCCGGGCGCATAGTCGAAGGCGGCGCCGGTGCCGGGGCTGGCCAACACCACGCTGGTGTCGTCCTCGGCCAGCGGCGTGCCAAGCCGCACGCCGAGCGCGCCGCCCCCGCTGGCCAGCAGGATGCCGTTGGTCTCGTCGCGCCACTTGCGCGCATGGTTGCGCCAGGCGTAGACCGCGTCCTCGAAGTTGCCGACGATCGCAAAGCCGATCGCGGTCAGCCGCGACGGCACCCAGTCCATCAGATGGAAGGCACGCGCGGCAAAGCGGCCGAACGCCGGGCTGCGCTCGGACGACGGCAGATTCCATTGCCGCGACAGATATTCGGCAACGCGGTACAGCACCACGCCGGCCGGGCCGATCGGCAGCAGGAACCAGAAGAACACGCCGAACACATGCCGATGAACGGCGACGATGGCCGCCTCGAGCGTATGGCGCACGATCTCGCTGATCGGCATGTCGACGGTATCCAGCCCGGTCCACTCGTGCAGCAGGGCACGCGCGGTGGCCGGATCGTCGCGATTGAGCGCGTCGTGGATATCGGTGAAGTAGTGGCTGAACTGGCGGAAGCCCAGCGTCAGGTACAACAGCAGCACGTTCCAGGCCAGCGTCAGCGCGACGCTGATGGTGGCCAGCAGGTGATGGACCGCCAGCGCCGCCAGCGTCAGCGGCAGCGCCACCGTCATCCATGCCAGCGCCGCGTCGCGCGGCCGGCCGGTGTCGAAGGCGCGTTCGGCCCGTTCGGCCAGCGCGCGCACCATCTCGTGAATGGGGTTATTGCGGCCCAGGGCGCGGAACTGCTCGGCGATCAGCGCAAGAAGGACGGAAACGAAGGTCATCTCGGGTCGAAAATAGGCGGCGAGGCCAGCTGCCGGGGCGTCCCGGACCATGTGCCGGTCCGGGCGCTTATCTATAGCGAGAAGATAGCACAGCGCTTCCGCCTGCCCGCCTGGGAATGTCCGACGCATGCCGGTCGACCCCGCGCATGCGGGGACCCAGCGGCTTTACGACACGAAGATGAGTCACTGGGTCCCCGCTTTCGCGGGGACGACGCCATCGCCGGTCAAGGCAGATCGAACACCAGCACCTCGGCGGCGTCGCCCTGCCCCAGGCCGATCGCATCCACGCCTTCGAGCTTGGCCGCATCGCCGGCCTCCAGCGCCTGGCCGTTGACCGTGATGGCGCCGCGTGCCACGTGCACATAGGCGCGCCGTCCCGGAGCCAGCGTCAGCGTGGCTGCCTCGTCGCCGTCGAACAGCCCGGCGTAGAGCCGCACGTCCTGATGGATCCGCACCGAACCCTCGGCACCGTCGGGGCTGCCGACCAGGCGCAGGCGCCCGCGCTTGTCGGCGGCGTCGAAGTGCTTCTCCTCGTAGCCCGGTTCGATGCCGTTGCGATCCGGCACGATCCAGATCTGCAGGAAATGCGTGGTGTCGTGCGCCGCGTGGTTGTACTCGGAGTGCCGCACGCCGGTGCCGGCGCTCATCCGCTGCACGTCGCCTGGCCGGATCACGCTGCCGTTGCCGATGCTGTCCTTGTGCGCCAACTCGCCCGACAGCACGTAGCTGATGATTTCCATGTCGCGGTGGCCGTGGGTGCCGAAGCCCATGCCGGGCGCGACGCGGTCTTCGTTGATCACCCGCAGCGGCCCGAACTGAACATGGCGCGGGTCGAAATAGTCGGCGAACGAGAAGCTGTGATACGACTGGAGCCAACCATGGTCGGCATAACCGCGTTCGGCAGACTTGCGAATTTCAATCATTTTGATGTCCTTCCTGGCTAGTGGCCCTCGGCTTCAATCCTGCCGGACTTGCGTGCGGACCGTCTGTTCTGCAACGATGCTAGGAAGTTTAGGACGCCTGCGCTATATTGGCGGCGGGCCATTTGCAAGCACTCATTCAGAATTTCTGAATATGCCACTCTCTCTCGAATCCCTGGAAGTTCTCGACGCCATCGAACGCAAGGGCAGCTTCGCGGCCGCCGCGCATGAAATGGGCAAGGTGCCGTCGGCGCTCACTTATGTGGTGCGCCGGCTGGAGGAAGACCTCGACGTGCTGCTGTTCGACCGGCGCCGGCACCGCGCCGAACTGACCCCGGCCGGGCGCGCGCTGCTCGACGAGGGCCGCCACCTGCTGCACGCGGCCGACGACCTGGCGCGCCGGGTCAAGCGCCTGGCCACCGGCTGGGAGGCGAGCCTCAATATCGTGGTCGACGACCTGATCAATTTCCGCGCGCTGCTGCCGGTGATCCAGGACTTCTATGCGGAGAACAGCGCGACGCGGCTGCGCTTCGCCAAGGAGGTGCTGGGCGGCTCCTGGGACGCGCTGGTCAGCAACCGGGCCGACCTGGTGATCGGCGGCGCCTACGATGCGCCCAGCACCCAGGGCTTCCAGATCCGTTCGCTCGGCGCGATGCCGTTCGTGTTCGCCGTCGCGGCCCATCATCCGCTGGCCAGCGAGCCCGGCCCGCTGACCAGCACGCAGATCGCCCGGCATCGCATCGTCGCGGTCGGCGACACCTCGCGCAATCTGCCAGCGCGCACGCATGGGGTGCTGGCGGGGCAGGACATGCTGGTGGTACCGACCATGCGCGACAAGCTCGATGCGCAGATCCGCGGCCTGGGCTGCGGCTGGCTGCCGGCGCCGATGGCGCAGCCGCATATCGAGAGCGGCGTGCTGCAGGTGCGCGAGACCGTCGAGGTGCGCGCGCCCGGCACCTTTACCATCGCCTGGCGCACCAGCCATCGCGGCAAGGCGCTGCAATGGTGGACCGACAAGCTGCAGAACCCGCGGCTGGCGCAGGCGCTGCTGTCGCAACAACCGGGCGCGCCGGAGTAGCAGGCATGACCGCAGTATCGGAGCAGGCCCACCCGCCATCCGTCCAGCCATCCGCCCCACCGTCCGCTGGTCACTACCGTGGCCGCTTCGCCCCCTCTCCCACCGGGCCGCTGCATCTGGGCTCGCTGGTCACCGCGCTGGCAAGCTGGCTCGATGCCCGTGCCCATCGCGGCCAGTGGCTGGTCCGCATCGAGGACATCGACTATCCGCGCTGCGTACGCGACGCCGACCGCTACATCCTGCGCACGCTCGAACGCCTCGGCCTGCATCCGGACGAGGAACCGGTCTGGCAGAGCCGGCGCGAGGCGCTGTACGCCGACGCGCTGCACCGGCTCGAGGCGGCCGGGCTGGTCTACCCCTGCGGCTGCTCGCGCAAGGAGATCGCCGACTCGCTGCGCCACGTGCGCGAGCGCCATCAAACCCTGGCCTACCCCGGCACCTGCCGCCACGGCCTGCACGGCAAGCTGCCGCGCGCCTGGCGCGTGCGCGTGCCGGACGGCGAGGCCGCGGTGCTGTGCTTCGACGATCGCTGGCAGGGCCGGCAATGCCAGGACCTGGCCACCGAGCTGGGCGACTTCGTGCTGCGCCGGGCCGACGGCCTATGGGCGTATCAGTTAGCGGTGGTGGTGGACGACGGGCTGCAAGGCATCACGCATATCGTGCGCGGCGCCGACCTGCTGGACTCGACCCCGCGCCAGATCCATCTGCAGCGGCTACTGCAATTGCCGACGCCGGCCTATCTGCATGTGCCGGTGGTGGTCAACGAAGTCGGGGAGAAACTGAGCAAGCAGACGGGCGCCGCATCGATCGACGCGATGGCGCCGCTGGAGGCGCTGCGGGCGGCCGGCGCGCATCTGGACTTGCGCAGCGGCCGCGGCGATGTCGAAGGCTGGCTGGCCGAGGCGACCGCGCAGTGGGCCGCAAGGTGGGTTGGCCCGTCGTCCCCGCGAAGGCGGGGACCCAGTGGCTGTTGAAGACGCCGGATTCCCGCATTCGCGGGAATGACGTGATGGTCGTTGGCAGTCCCGCGGTAACAGAGGGACTCAGCGGGCGACGCTCAGGACTTGCGCGGCACGCCGCCGAGCAGCGCGGCGACCGGGCGCTTCGGCCGGGCGCGCGCCAGGCCGACCTGGCGCGGATCGAGCGACGATTCCGAGGCCTGCTGCGACGAGGCGGCACTCGGGCTCGGCTCATAGGGCCGCGAGAAGAACGGATCGTCCGCGGGCCGGAAGGCATTGCGCGCATTGCCATGATCGGGCTTGCGCGGACGGTCCTCGCTGTCGGCGCGCGGGCGGCGCGGTTCCGTGGAGCGCGTGCGGCGGCGGTCGTCGTCGGCAGCACGGAAGCGCGCTCCCGCCGGATCGAAGCCTTCGAGCTGCGCCCGCGGAATCTGCCGCTTCAGCATCTTCTCGATATCGGCCAGCAGCCGTTCGTCGCCCGGCACGAAGATCGACAGCGCATCGCCGGTGGCGCCGGCGCGGCCGGTACGGCCGATCCGGTGCACATAGTCCTCGGCGTTGAACGGCAGGTCGAAGTTGATCACGCACGGCATGTCGGCGATATCAAGGCCGCGCGCGGCGACGTCGGTGGCGACCAGCGCGTCGATGGTGCCCTGCTTGAAGCCTTCCAGCGTCTGCATCCGCTCGGTCTGGGTCTTGTCGCCGTGGATCGCGGCGGCATTGATGCCCTCGCGCTCCAGATGACGGGCCAGGCGCGAGCAGCCGATCTTGCTGTTGACGAAGACGATGCACTGGCGCGACAGGCCCTGCTCGGCGCGCTGCTTCAGCAGGTGCACCACGGCCTCCTGCTTCTGGCCGTCCTGGACCTGGTAGACCGTCTGGCGCACGTTCTCGTTGGCCGAGTTGCTGCGCGCCACTTCGATCGTCACCGGCTGGTGCAGATAGCTCGCGGCCAGCTTCTTGATCTCGGACGAGAAGGTCGCCGAGAACAGCAGCGTCTGACGCTTGGCCGGCAGCAGGTTGATGATGCGCTGCAGGTCCGGCAGGAAGCCCATGTCGAGCATGCGGTCGGCCTCGTCCAGCACCAGCATCTGCACCTGCGACAGGTTGACCGACTTCTGCTGCACGTGGTCGAGCAGGCGGCCCGGGGTCGCGACCAGGATCTCGACGCCGCGCCGCAGCGCGTCGGTCTGCGGATTCATGTCGACGCCGCCGAACACCACGGTGCTGCGCAGGTCCGTATGACGCGCATAGCGCGCCACGTTGTCGTAGACCTGGTCGGCCAGTTCGCGCGTCGGCGTCAGCATCAGCGCGCGCACCGGGTGCCGCGCCGGCGAGGCGCTGGCGTTGGCCATCGGCAGCAGACGCTGGATGATCGGCAGCGCGAAGCCCGCGGTCTTGCCGGTGCCGGTCTGCGCGGCGCCCATCACGTCCTTGCCCAGCAGCACTACCGGGATTGCCTGCGCCTGGATCGGCGTCGGCTTGGTATAGCCCTGCTCGGTCAGTGCACGCAGCACGCGCGGGTCGAGCCCGAAGCTGTCGAAAGTGATGTCGTCGGAGGAAGTGGGTACGGCAGTGGTGTTCGTGTTCGTAGTCGTGGTCATGGTATGGGTGTCTGGCGAAGGCGAACCCGGCGCCAGCGGACACGCATCGATCGAACGCAATGGAACTGGCGGTAGCCGCGCGGCACTTGGCCTGGGCAGCAGCGGCGGATGGGGCTGTGGGGTCGGCACCGCGATTTGGTACCGATTTCGAGGCCCCTGCCGCGCCCAGATCGGCAACATCTGGCAAGCCGATCAATAGCGCTACAGAATCAAAGACTTAGATTCTACAACAGCGGGCAGGTGCGGGGTAGTGCGGCGCGCGGCGCCGTGGTAAGGCCGCGGCGGTACGCGGTGAGCACGGCGCCGCGGCGGGGCCGGCACGGGCGTGCCGGTTGCGCGGGCTTGGCAGGTCGGGCCGGCAGCCGAGCGGCTGCCCTTTCCATCAGCGTCCAGGCGTCCAGCTCACTCGAGCCGGGCGCCCGAATCGGCCACCAGCATCTTCAGGATCGGCCAGTCGCGCGCATACAGCGCCTGCGCCTGGGCGGGCGTGCCGGCAATCGGGCGCAGCGCCAGCGCGGCAAAGCGCGCCTGCATCTCGGGGGTGCGCACCTCGGCGCGCAGCACCTCGTCGAGCCGCGCGACGATCGCGGGCGGCGTCCCGGCCGGCGCCAGCAGCCCGATCCAGCCGAGCGTCTTGTAGACACCGTCGTCCATGCCGGCTTCGGCGAAGGTCGGCACATCGGGCAGCGCCGCCGCGCGCTGCGTTCCCGTGACGGCGAGCGGGCGCAGCTTGCCTGCCTCGATATGCGGGCGCGCAGACAGCACGCTCGCCACGGCGAACTGCAACTGGCCGCCGAGCAGGTCCTGCAGCATCGGCGCCTCGCCCTTGTAAGGCGCGTGGACCATGTCGCCGCCGTTGTCGCGGCTGAAGTACGCGCCGGTCAGATGCGGGTACGAGCCGACGCCCCAGGAACCGTAGGTCACCTTGCCCGGATGGGCGCGGCCATAGTCCGCCAGCTCGCGCACCGAGCGCACCGGAAGCGACGGCGGCACCGCCAGCACCAGCGGCGCGTCGGCGATCACGCTGATCAGGGTCAGGTCCTTGCGCGGGTCGTAGGGCAGCTTCGCGTACAGAAACTGGTTGGTCAGCACCGATTGGGTCAGCGTGACCAGCAGCGTATGGCCGTCCGGCGCCGCCTTGGCCACCATGTCGGTGCCGATGATGCCCGACGCCCCCGCCTTGTTGTCGACGATCACCGGCTGTCCCAGCCGCTTGGACAGCCGCTCGCCCAGCGCCCGCGCCACCACGTCGGTGCCGCCGCCCGCGGCGTAGGGCACGACGATGCGGATCGGCCGGGTTGGATAGCTCTGGGCCAGTGCCGTGGCGGCCTGGGTCAGCGTCAGCCCGCCGAGGGCCAGCGCGAACAGCGCGCGTTTGAACATCGTTTGTCTCCGTCGATTCTGTCTTGTTGTGCCTGGGTGTTGTTGTGCCCGCTGGCGCCCAGCTTACCGGCTTGAGAATCAACGTCAAATGCAATATTTTTCAGGTCTTCATGCATAAACCACAAGATCACCATGGGCCTGCGGCAGCTGCAGCATTTCGTCACGCTGGTGGAACAGGGCAACTTCGCGCGCGCCGCGGCGGCGCTGCATCTGTCGCAGCCGGCGCTGTCGCGCAGCATCCAGGCGCTGGAGGCCGACTGCGGCAGCCAGCTGGTCGACCGCGCCTATGGCAAGGCACGGCCCACCGCGGCCGGCCTTATCGTGCTCGAGCGGGCGCGGCGCATGCTGCGCGAAGGCCGTGAATTGCGCCGCGACCTGGAATTGTTGCAGGACGTCGCCATCGGCGAGCTGCGCGTCGGCTTCGGACCCTTCGCCGCGGCGTTCCTGATGAGCCCGGTGCTGACCGCGCTGGCCACCGCCTATCCGGCGCTGCGGATCGACCTGGAGATCGCCGATACGCCTTCGCTGGTGCGCGGGCTCGAGGCCGAACGGCTGGACCTGTTCGTCGGCGAAAGCCACAGCCTGGCCCAGACCGCGCAACTGCGCATCGAACGGCTGCCGCCGGTTGAGACCGCCTTCTATGTCCGCGCCGGCCATCCGCTGGCCGACCGCGCCGAGGTCGGGCTGGCCGACCTGACGCATTACCCGGTGGCCGGACCGCGTGTGCCGCAGCGCGTGTCCGACTCGTTCCGCCGGCTTCTCATCGCACAAGGCGTCGATCCGGCGCGCGAGCTGCTGACCATCCACTGCGACGAAATGCACGCGGTACGCACGCTGGTGCTGGGGTCCGACACCGTCGGGCTGCTGCCGCGGGCGGTCATGCGCGGCACCCGCGCGAAGGCGCTGACGATTGCGCCCGCGCTGGACCAGAAGACGGCCTACGGCATCGTGTCGCTGGCCGGCCATACGTTGTCGCCCGCCGCGGGCGCCTTTGTCGCACGGGTCCATGCGGTGCTGGGCCGCCCGGACGCGTCGTCGACATCAAGCTGAAGTCATGGCGCTGCGGCTCATCGCCGCGGCTGCCGAGTGCGGACCTTGCGCGTTGGCGGTGTCCGCGCCTTGACCGAGTCCTTGCGCCATTGGTCGCGTTCCGCGCGGGCCGCGGCCCCTTCGGCCATCAGCCAGGCCTCGATGGCCGCGGCCCGCGGGCTCTGCGGCTGCGCGCAGACGAAGTAGTAGGCGGCCTTGCTCGGCATGTGCAGCCCGAACAGATCGACCAGCCGGCCGGCCTGGAGGTCTTCCAGCACCAGCGCCGCCCGCCCCATCGCGATCCCCCGCCCCGCCAGCGCCGCGCCGATCGCCAGTTGCGACAGGTTGAAGCGCTGGCCCTGCTCGAGGTCCGGCACCTCGACGCCGGCCTGTTCCAGCCACGCGCTCCATTCCTCGAACTCGCCGGCGCCATCCCAGGGGCTGGCATCGTGCAGCAGCAGTTCGCCGCGCAGATCGGTAGGCGAGCGCAGTTGCGGATGCGCGGCGACGAAGGCGGGGCTGGCCACCGGCAGCAGCCATTCGTCGAGGAAGCGCCGCGCGTGCACGTCGCGGTACGCCCCGGGATCGAACCGCACCGCCGCGTCGATGCCCTCGCGCAGCATCCGGCCGCGGTCCAGCGCCTGGAATTCGCCGTGCACGCGCAGGCCGATATCGGGATGGTCGCGGAAGAAGCTGCCCAGGCGCGGCGTCAGCCAGCGCATCGCGAACGAGGGCGAGCACGACAGCGAGACCGGGCCCGCGTCGCCGCGCCGGCGCAACTGGCCCAGCGCGCCTTCGATCGCCGCGAACGAATCGTGCAGCACCACGCGCAGCCGCTCGCCCTCGGGCGTCGGCACCAGCGCGCGCGGGGTGCGCACGAACAGTGGGCGCCCCAGCCATTGCTCCAGCTGCTTGACCTGCTGGCTGACCGCGCCCTGGGTCACGCACAGTTCGCCGGCGGCGCGGGTGAAGCTGTGGTGGCGCGCCGCCGCTTCGAAGCAGCGCAGCCAGGCCAGCAGGGAGGAGGAGAGCGTTGTTGTCATCAGTTTGACTAATGCACGACCGAGCAGGAATGGTTTGCCGGAATCCGGACTTGCGCGAACAATGGCAGCAGCGAGCCGGCTCGAGGGCCGGCCCGCGCGCATTCCCGAACGAAGACTCCGACTGCGGCGACCGAAGTGAACGACTCGAACTCCGACCCCACGTTTTCCCCGCGCGACACGGCGCATTCCCCCACAGCGGCAAGCGGCCCCGCCGCAGCCGCCCCAGCCGCCGATGCCGCCCTGCTGGCGGCGCTCGGCGCGGCGCGGCCATGCCTGTGGACCAATCCGCTGCTGGCGCCGCACCCCCCCGCAGCGGTCCGGACAGGCGCGAAGGACATTAGTCTAGCTGATGTCCATGCGGCCCATGCCCGCTTCGAACGCTTCGCCCCGCTGCTGCAGCGGCTGTTTCCCGAACTGGCGGACAGCGGGGGCGCAATCGAATCGCCGCTGCTGCCGGCCGCCGCCCTCGCGCCCGCTATCGGACTGCGGCCGGAGCGCGGCACGCTGTGGATCAAGGCCGATCACAGCCTGCCGGTGGCCGGTTCGATCAAGGCCCGCGGCGGCATCCATGAGGTGCTGGAATTCGCCGAGCAGCTTGCCCTGCAACACGGGCTGCTGGCCGAGGGAGCCGACCGCGACGACTATCGCCTGCTGGCCGAACCGGCGGCGCGCGCGGTCTTCTCGCGCTACCAGGTCGCCGTGGGCTCGACCGGCAATCTGGGCCTGAGCATCGGCGTGATGGCATCCGCGCTGGGCTTTCGCGCGGTGGTGCATATGTCGGCCGACGCCAAGCCGTGGAAGAAGGATCGGCTGCGCTCGCGCGGCGTCGAGGTGATCGAGCATGAGGGCGACTACCAGCAGGCGGTAGCCGCCGGCCGCGCCCAGGCACAGCAGGACCCCACCTGCCACTTCGTCGACGACGAGCGCTCGCTGTCGCTGCTGCTGGGCTACAGCGCCGCGGTGCTGCGGCTCGACGCGCAATTGCGCGAGCAAGGCATCGCGCCCGACGCGCGGCGGCCGCTGTTCGTCTACCTGCCCTGCGGCGTCGGCGGCGCGCCGGCCGGCATCGCCTTCGGCCTGAAGCAGCTGTACGGCCCGCACGCGCATTGCTTCTTCGCCGAGCCGACCCAGTCGCCCTGCTTCCTGGTGCAGATGATCGGCGCCGAGGTCAACGGCGCCGGCGGCAATCCGTCGGTCTACGACTACGGACTGAGCAATCGCACCGAGGCCGACGGCCTGGCGGTGCCGCGCGCCTCGGAGCTCGCCGCGGCGGCGATGCGCGAGTTGCTGTCGGGCGTCTACACCGTGGCGGACGAACAGCTGCTGCGCGACCTGTATCTGGCGAAGCGGGATGCCGGCATCGAGATCGAGCCATCGGCCGCGGCCGGCTTCGGCGGCCCGGCGATGCTGACGGGCACCGAGGCGGGGCAGGCCTGGCTGGCCCGCCATGGATTGACCGACGTGATGGCCACCGCCACGCATCTGGTCTGGACCACCGGGGGGCTGTTCGTTCCCGCCGAGGAATACCGGCGCTTTCTCGCGCGCGGCGAGGCGCTGGCGGGTTCGTCGGCGCGGTCCTGAATCGCGCCGCCGTCCCACAAAGAGCAAGGGCCGGCGATCTCGCGATCGCCAGCCCCCACCCTACCCCGCTAAGACAGGCAAGCCACGGTGCGCCCATGACGGGCGCGGGCGTATCAGTCGCCCTTGATGCCGTTGTCCTGGATGACCTTGCCCCACTTCTTGTCGTCGGCGCGCATGCGTGCCGCCAACTGTTCCGGCGGCATATAGGCTGCCACCGTGCCGGCGCCCAGCATCTTCTGCTGGACGGTCGGATCGGCCAGCGCGGCCTTCAACTCGGCCGACAGCTTCGCGATGATGTCCTTCGGCGTGCCGGCCGGCGCCAGCAGGCCGCCCCAGGCGGTCGCCTCGAAGCCAGGGAAGCCTTGCTCGGCCACGGTCTTGACCTCGGGCGTGAAGCTGACGCGCTTGGACGAGCCCACCGCGATCGGACGCAGCTTGCCGGCCTTGATGTGCGGCAGCGCGGCGATCATGTCGGAGAACATCATCGGCACCTGGCCGGCGAGCAGATCCGACATCGCCGGGGCGCTGCCCTTGTAAGGCACGTGCTGCACGTCGAAGCTGCCCAGGTTCTGCAGCAGCTCGGTCGACAGATGGCCGAAGCTGCCGTTGCCGGCGCTGGTGTAGTTCATCTCGCCCGGCTTGGCCTTGGCCTTGGCGATGTACTGCTGCAGCGTGGTGACGTCGGGCAGCGCGTTCGGATTGACCACCATCACGATCGGCAGATCGTAGGCGGCACCGATCGGCGCGAAGTCCTTGAACAGGTCGTAGCCCTTGCGATGGATCAGATGCGGCGCGATCAGCGTGGGCGTGGCCAGCACGAGCAGCGTATAGCCGTCCGGCGCGCTCTTGGCGACGGCCTCGGCGCCGATGGTGCCCGAGGCGCCGGGGCGGTTGTCGACCACCACCGGCTGCTTCAGCGAATCGCTGAGCTTCTGCCCGATGATGCGCGCGGCGGTATCGGTCGGGCCGCCCGGCGGGAACGGCACCACCAGCCGGATGGGCTTGGCGGGATAGCTGTCGGCGAACGCCTGGGTGGCGCACAGCGGCAGGGAAACGGTCAGCATGGCGGCGCCGAGGCGGCGCGCGAAGGTACGGCGGCTTGTGTTCTGCATGGCAACAAGAGAAACGTCATCCGAAATCGGCGCGAATCCGCATGGGACGCGCCGGCGAAACAGGCAACTCTCGGCGACTCGCGGGGCAATCCATGGCCCCTGGAGCGCAAATCGATCCCGTCATTTCCAGTCGAAACAAGGCGTGGTTGGTCTCCTTGGTCTGCTTCGTGGCCGGTGGTCCGGCCTTGTCGTTGTTGTGGAGGAAGGGCGGGCGTTGCCCCGCCCCGCGAATCGGTCCTGGGGCCGTTGGCGCGTTGGCGCGCCTCAGCCGGCCGCGGCGAGCGAGAACGGCCCCGGCCGGAACAGGCAGGCATCCATCAGCCGCACGTCGGGGGCGACCGCAATCGGCGTCGCGCACTGCGCCAGCACATCGCGCTCCAGGTCCACGCCGGGCGCGATCTCGATCAGCGTCAGCCGCGCCTGGCCATTGGCATCGGCGCGCATCTCGAACACTGCCCGCTCGGTGATGTACAGCACCGGTACGCCCAGCGAGGCCACATACGGCCCGTTGAAGCTCAGGTGCGAGACCTCGGGCACGATCTTCTTCACCCGGCCCTCGCGCGCGATCTGCAGCTGGCCGCCCTCGGCGCGCACCTCGAGTCCGCCCGCGGTCAGCGTGCCCATGAAGACCACGGCCTTGGCGCTCTGCGTGATGTTGATGAAGCCGCCGACGCCGGCGATCAGCGCCTGCGCGCCCTCGCCGAACTTGCTGACATTGACGTTGCCGTGACCGTCGAGCTCGGCCAGGCCGAGGATCGCCAGATCGATGCCGCCGCCCTCGTAGAAATCGAATTGCGAGGGCTGGTCGATCACCGCCTCGGGATAGGCCGACGCGCCGAAGCTCAGGCCGTCGGCCGGCGTGCCGCCGATCGGGCCGGCCTCGACGGTCAGCGTGAAGCCGTCCAGCCCCGCCTCTTCGGCCAGCATGCCAACCGCCGCGGGCATGCCGACGCCGAGATTGACCACGCGCGGGCGGCGCTTGGCCAGCTCCAGCACCGCACGGCGCTGCGCGATGGTACGCGCGTCGAGCGGCGCGGTAGCGGGCTCGGCCGGCGCGACGGCTGGCGCCAGCGCTTGCGCCTTCGCTTCACCCTCTCCGCGCCACGGCGTCACGTAGGCCGGGTTGAAGCGCTCGGCGAAGGTCATCTGATGATGGGCCGGGTTCTCGCTGACCACCACGTAGTCGACCAGAATGCCCGGCACGTGAATGGCCTGCAGATTGTCGTGGTGGTCGACCAGCTGCTCGACCTGCGCGATCACGATGCCGCCCGAGTTGTGCGCGGCCTGCGCCATCGCCAGCAACTCATGATGGAAGGCTTCGCGATGCGTGCTCAGATTGCCGCGCGGATCGGCCGCGGTGCAACGGATCAGCGCGCAATGGATCGGGAAGCTCGGATAGAACAGGTAGTCGTCGCCGCGGAAGGACACCGCCTCGACCCAGTTGGCGCGGCCCTCGGCGATGGCCTCGCGGGCGCGCCGGTTGACGGCGCCGCCGTGGTAGCGCGCATCGCGCTCGCTGCGCGGATCGACGAAGGTGTGCAGGCCGATCTTCGTCATCACGCCGGGCTTGCCGCCGGCGATCGCGCGGTACAGGTGCGTCAGCACGCCCTGCGGCAGGTTGTAGCCCTCGCACTGCTCGGCCATCGCCAGGTCCGCCAGCCGCGTCGCCGAGCGCCAGTGGCCGCCGACGATCGACGCGGTCATACCCGCATTGCCGAAGTGATTGACACCGCGGGCGCCGCGGTCGCCCTGCCCGGCCGAATAGACCAGCGTCAGGTCGCGCGGCAGGCCGCTCTGCAGGAAGCGCCGCTCCAGGGCCTCGGTCACCGCCTCGGCATGGCCGGCGCCGACGAAGCCGGCGCTTGCCACCGTCCATCGGTCCTGTACCAAGGCCGCCGCCTGGTCTGCGGTGATCACTTTCATGCTGTCTCCTGGTGCTGCGGCGCCCTTTCCGTGCCGGGCGCCGCTATCGCCGTCGGCACCCGGCATCGGAGCGCGCTTGTCGGCGGAATGTTGCAGTTCGCGTTTTGCGAACATTTGTTCGCGGATCGCCGTATCATACGGACGACCGGCCGATTCGCGCAAGCCCGGAGTCGGCACTACAATCGCCGCATTTCCATCCCGGCGTATATTTCACGTCACTTCAACGCTCGATCCAGGACCCTCTCCATGCCCGAAGCCGAGGCCCCGACGCAGAAAAAGGACGAGTTGCTCGACTCCCTGAACAAGGGGCTGGCGCTGCTGCGGCTGTTCGCCACGGGCGTCGAGAGCCTGACGATGCAGGACGTCGCCGACCGCCTCGATGTCACGCGGGCAGCGGCGCGCCGGCTGCTGTTGACGCTCCACCACAACGGTTATCTGGCGCAGAACGGCCGGCAGTTCTCGCTGACGCCGCGCGTGATGGAGCTGGGCTACGCCTATTTCGCCTCGATGAGCCTGCCGCGGCTGGCGCAGCCGCATCTGCGCGCGCTGGCGAGCCGCTGCGGCGAAACCTGCTCGATCGGCATGCTGGACGACGACGCCGTCGTGCTGGTCGCGCGCGAGGAGCCGCGCCAGATCCTGCGTGTCGACATGGCGATCGGACGCCGCATGCCTGCCTACGCGCATTCGCTGGGCCGCGTGTTGCTGGCGGGCCTGGCCGACGAGGCGCTGGAGCGCTACCTTGCGCACGCCGAGCTGCGCAAGCTGACGCCGTTCACCATCGATTCGCGCGAGGCGCTGCGCGCCACGCTGGCGCAGGTGCGCGAGGACGGCCATTGCGTGCTGGTCAGCGAGTTGGTCGACGGCTTCGCCGGCATCTCGGTGCCGCTGCACGACCAGACCGGCAAGGTGGTCGCGGGCCTCGGCTTCAGCATGGTCCTCGGCAGCCGCAATGCCGGCACGCTGGTCGAGCGCTACCTGTCACCGCTGCGCGAGGCGGCCGCGGCGATCGAGGCGGTGTTGCGCTCGCGCTGAACGCACCACGTCCACCACGTCCACCACGTCCACCACGTCCGCCGCGTCCGACGTGGCCCCCAAAAAAAGCCCCGCAAGCCGGGGAGCTGCGGGGCATCAGTGGTAGCGGGGCCGACATTGCATTCGAGCCCACGGCCGCTATCTTGCTCAACGTTTGGCCCGAGCACATCACCCGCCTGTAGGGTTGATCGGCATCTTCGCTACCATTCGGCATTTCGGGCTGAAAACACCCGGTCGACGCGCATTCAAATTTACTGAACAACTATTTCGCAAACTGGCCGGCTCGACGGTTTCTCTGGACCGTATAGTTCACTTCATCGCAGCACTCAACCATAACGAAGCGCGCCGCGATGGATTCAACCAATTTCACCAAAGGAACCGCCATGTCGAACCCGAAGCTCGAAGTCCTGACGCCGCAAAACAGCCAGCTGATCATCATCGACCACCAGCCGCAGATGGCCTTCGGCGTGCAATCGATGGACCGGCAGTTGATGAAGAACAATGTGGTTGGCCTGGCCAAGGCCGCGAAGATCTTCGACGTTCCGTCCATCATCACCACGGTCGAGAGCGAGTCGTTCTCGGGCTATACCTACCCCGAACTGCTCGACGTGTTCCCGAACCAAAAGACGCTCGAGCGTACCTCGATGAACTCGTGGGACGACCAGAAGGTGCGCGACGCGCTGGCCGCCAACGGCCGCAGGAAGGTGGTCGTGGCCGGGCTGTGGACCGAAGTCTGCAACACCACCTTTGCGCTGAGCGCGATGCTGGAAGGCGACTACGAGATTTACATGGTGGCCGACGCGTCGGGCGGCACCACGAAGGAGGCGCACGACTACGCGATGCAGCGCATGGTCCAGGCTGGCGTGGTACCGGTGACCTGGCAGCAGGTCGCGCTGGAATGGCAACGCGACTGGGCGCGCCGCGACACCTACGACGCCGTGATCGGCCTGGCGCAGCAACATTCGGGCGCCTACGGCATGGGCATCGACTACGCCTACACGATGGTCCACAAGGCCGCGCAGCGCACCGCGACGCCGCACGAGTCGATCGCCCCGGTGGCGGCGAACTGAAGCCGGTCCCCGACGCGACGGGGGCTAGAACAGCCCCAGCTGCCGGCTGACCACGTTATCGAACGCGTCGCCGACGAAGGGCAGGATCGCGTCGGCGACCGGCTGCAGTTGCCGGGTCAGATAGTGGTCGTAGTCGATCGGGGCCCTGCGCACCTCCAGCGGTTCCGGCCCCGCGACCGTCATCACGTACTGGATCCACGCGCCCTGCCGATACTGCAGCGGCCGCCCGCGCTCGCGGTTGAAGTCGTCGGCGACGCGGGCCGCCCGCACATGCGGCGGCACATTGCGCTGGTAGTCGTCCAGCTGCCGGCGCAGGCGCTTGCGATAGACCAGCAGCGCATCGAGCTCGCCCTGCAGCAGCTTGGCGACGTAATCGCGAACATAGTCGGCATATGGCTCGCCCTGGAAGACGCGCCGATACAGCTCCTGCTGAAAGGACTGCGCCAGCGGCGACCAGTCCGTGCGCACCGCCTCCAGCCCCTTGAACACCATCTGCTCGCCGCCGTCCGCGCCGCGCACCAGCCCCGCATAGCGCTTCTTGCTGCCGTCCTCGGCACCGCGCACCGTTGGCATCAGGAAGCGGCGGTAGTGGGTCTCGTACTGGATCTCCAGCGCGCTGTCGAGCCCGTATGCCTCGCGCAAATGTTCGCGCCACCAGTCGTTGATATGCGCGACCAGCTCGCGTCCGATGCGGTCCGCCTCCTCGTCGGCGTGGCGGCGGCCGAGCGCGACGAAGGTCGAGTCCGTATCACCGTAGATCACCGTGTAGCCGCGGCCCTCGACCAGCTCGCGCGTCCTGCGCATGATCTCGTGCCCGCGCATCGTGATCGACGAGGCGAGCCGCGCATCGAAGAAGCGGCAGCCGGTCGAACCGAGCACGCCGTAGAACGCGTTCATGATGATCTTGAGCGCCTGCGACAGCGGCTTGTTGCCGTCGCGCTTGGCCGCGTCGCGGCCCTGCCAGATCTCGGCGACGATGGCCGGCAGCGCGTGACTGTCGCGCGAGAAGCGCGCGCCGCGAAAGCCCGGCACGGTCCTGGCCGGATCGGCGCTGTGCATGCCCTCCACCAGCCCGACGGGATCGATCAGGAACGTGCGGATGATCGACGGATACAGGCTCTTGTAGTCGAGCACCAGCACCGAGTCGTACAGCCCGGGGCGCGAATCCATCACGAAGCCGCCGGGGCTGGCCTCTTCCGGCTGATCCCCGAGGTTCGGCGCGACATAGCCGAGCCGATGCATGCGCGGCAGGTACAGATGCGTGAAGGCAGCCACCGAACCGCCGCTGCGATCGACCTCCAGGCCGGTGACGGTGGCGCGGTCCAGCAGGAACTGCAGCAGCTGCGCCTTCTCGAAGATGCGCGTGACCAGCTCGCAGTCCTTCAGGTTGTAGCGCGCCAGCGCCGCCTTGTCGGTGGCGAACATGCGGTCGATCGCGTCCATCCGGTCGTAGGGATCGTCGATGTCCTTGCCCTCGCCCAGCAGCGAGCGCGCGACGAATTCCAGGCTGAACGAGGCGAAGCTCCAGGTCGCCGATCGCATCGCCTCGATGCCGTCGATGATCAGCCGGCCCGGCAGCGCGGCGAAGTAATGGTGCTCACGCGTGCCGTGCTGCCGCCATTCGAGCGGCGTGCCGCCGCGGCCCAGGCGCAGCGGCACCTTCAGCCGCTCGGCATGCTGGCGCAGCACGCGCAGGTCGAACTGCACCAGGTTCCAGCCGATGATCGCGTCCGGGTCGTGGCGATCGAACCAGGCGATCAGCCTGTGCAGCATGTCTGCCGGGGTGTCGCAGTAATGGAGGTGGTGATCTGGCGACCGCCCTTGCCCTCTCCCCTGCCCCTCTCCCGCAAGCGGGAGAGGGGGTGGTGTCGAAGCGCCGGCATCGTTGCACTCGTCTTGCAGATCGCTGGCCGTGGGCGGGCCGAGCATCAGCACGGTGCGGTCGCCACAACCCTCGAGCGCGATCGAATAGAGATCGCCCTGCATGCTGGTCTCGATATCGAGGGACACGCAGCGCAGCCGCGGGCGATAGCTCGCGGCCGGCTTGATCTGCACGTCGACCAGCGCGCCATCGGCGTCCGGCCGGCCGGAAAACTGCACCGGCGCGGTGATGAAGCGCTCCATCAGATAGCGCTCGGGCGGCCGGATGTCGGCCTCGTAGACGTCGATGCCGGCCTGCCGCAGCGTCTTCTCGATACGCAGCAATTGCCGGTACTGGCGGCAATAGACACCGGTGACCGGACGCAGCCGGAAGTCCTTCAGCCTCAGCGGTTTCAGCTCGACCTGCGGCTCGCCGCGCAGCAAGGCGTCGGCGCGCAGCTGCTGCTCCTCGGGAATGAAGGCGACGCACGGCTGCGGCGGCAGACGCAGGCGCCGCGGACCGTCATCGGTGGCCAACCAGATTTCGATCTCGGTGCCGGCAGGCGTGTCGAGCCAATGGCGGGTCAGGATGAAGCCGTGCTGCGGCGGGGCCACGGTGGGGTGTCGGGGAAGGATCGAGGATCTGGGCGTCTCCAGCCCGTACGAGCCCGTACGGCCGGAGGTCGGCGGCGAGTCTAACATGGGGCTTCGCCGGCCATGGGCCGCTACCTGCCGACGATCGCGGCCAGCGTCAGATGCGCCACCACGTGGGCGATGATGGCCGCTTCGAGGCCGTAGCGCCAGAACAGGAAGCCGGCGATCAAGCCGAACGCCGCGTTGGCCCCGGTCAGATGCAGCACCACCGGCCAAGCCAGCGGTCCGGCAAGCCCTGCCGCGGCGGGCAGATGCGCGAGCCCGAACACCAAGGCGCTGAGCGCGATCGCGGCCCAGACGAGCCCCGAGGCCGGGGTACCCGCGCCTCGCTGCACGACGCGCCACAGCGCCCACACCAACAGGCTCATCAGCCCCCAGCGCAGCAGGACTTCCTCGGTCACGCCGCCGTACAGCAGCCGCACGGCCAGCGGCATCGTCGCGGCGTGAATGGGCGCCGCGGCTTGCGGCGCCGTCGCGATCCAACCCCACAGCAACACGCCCGCAAGCAGGCCGCCCACCAGGCCCGGCAAGCATTGCGGGCGCAACGCGCACCACGGCGCCCGGCCAGACGCCAGCTCCGCCAGGGCAGGCGCCCGCAGCCCGACCTTGCCGGCCAGCCTCGCACCGATGAACGCCGTCAGCGCGAGCAACAGCGCGCTCTGCACGCCGCTGGCCAGGCCCACCATCCAGATCGGCACGGGAAGGTTCTGGTGCTGCAGCAGCACGGGCACGCCCAGCCAGGCCATGGCGATCACGCCTGGAAGGCCGGCAGACCAGGTCAGAAGAAAGAGGCGGCGGTTCAGGGTTCGCTGAGCGGTCCGCTCGGGGGTTGGCTTCGTGTCGATCGCTTGGGTCTGCATCATGGTTCGTGGATGGATTCGTATTCGTAGGCGCCCAGGATGTAGTCGTTGAAGTATCCGCCCTTGGAGTCGGCGTCCATGAAGTCGCGGTACACGCTGGCCGGGACGTCGAGATAGTGGTAGAGCTTGCCGCTGACGAACTCGATGCCGAGCACGCGCTTGCGGTAGTCGTAGCCGATGGCGGCCACGACGGACGATTCGACGGGATCGAGGTGCATGGCTGTCGTTCTCATCCGGTGCTGAAGGCAGTGCTCAAGCCGGTGCTCAAGCCAGTGCTGAAGCCAATGACGGAGCCGATGCCGGAGCACCAACAAAAAGGGGTTACGTTTGCACGTAACCCTTTTTACTACAGTGGTGGGCCTCCCGTGAGTCGAACACGGCACCAATTGATTATGAGTGCGTGTCAGAGAGCAAACTCGTCAACACCATACTCCGACATCATCTAACTACATCTGTTAAAACTGTTATTTACAGAAGCAAGAAAAATGCGGTCCGCCACATTGTCTGCCTATGCACAACTATGGCGTTAACACTTTGTCGACACCGTTCAGGACGGCGGATAAAACTCAATAGCCTTCCCGGCATCATTCGTCCAACGGCTGCTGATGCGCTTCGCTTTGCATGTCTCAAAGGCTCTCCGACCAAGCAATTTCCGCGTTTTCTCCAAATTTCGCTCTGTCACATCGGTTTCGCGTCCAACATGACTTAGCCAACCAATGAAGTGTATTTTGTCCGCCTCGTCTACGTCCGGCCTATAAGCAACGAGGTCCATATATCTGACTCGGCCGTCCACCGTCGCCCGAACAGGAACGTGCGCAGAGAAGTCGCTCAGAAATGCCTTAACGCTGAAGGGATTATTGGGGTCATACTCAAGTCCCAGTATCCTGCAAAGCTCCCGATAGTCCTTCTTATCAAGGAACGGTCTTACCTGATACCCACGCAGCACGTCGAACTCGAAAGCAAGCGCGTGCCCCCTGGCCCCGAAGAGCAACCGATATGGTTCGTCGTCAACGAAAAAGAAGACATCGAACTCTGCGCGGCCGTGTCGATATCGGAATCGATACCGATCCATATCAAGGGCCCGCATACTTTGGTGAAGCGCCCGAAGTCCAACAACCGCAAGCATCCTAACTCCATCCTTTCCCGGTTCCAGCGCATTCTACGACAGGTGCAGCCCCAAGCACAAAAAGCTGCAGGCGCTCAGCGACGCGAGCGCCGACAATTTGTAGCCAGAGCGCTCGGGGCTATAGCGCTCGCCGCGTCTCTGGCCCCCCCCCGGGGCGTCATCAGCTCGCTGAGTCGGTCGTCCCAAAGTGCCACCATAGCCGACTGCTGGCGAACTTTCGCGGCATATCCTCACTCCGCTTTGCTGCGCTCCGGTATTCCACGTTTTCGTCATCAGCCATCTATCGGATCGCACGTGAGTGGGAGAACGTTGGCAATCGCGCGCAGCAGCCGAGCGTCGAAATGGACGCCGAACTCGCATCCGCATACCCCTTCTTCCTGTCCTGGATGGTCACAGGTCGGGCACGGACTTACATGCAGCTCGCCCCCATCAGGTCCATCCAGTGAATAGAGAACGTTGACACACGGGCGGCCAAGGGGGAAAGGGCTTCCGCAAAACCTTCACGACAAAGGCTGATGCACTTGCTTGCGAGGCATGGATACGCCCCTGGTGAACACTATCCCGGAATGGAAGCCGCCGAGACGCGACGCGTGACGCCTGTCGGGTCTCGTAAGACTGAGGCCCCCCATCATGGCGCGAACTTACGTCCCGGCGATGATACGCCCGCCAGGGTTGCTAGCGATGTGCGAAACCCTTGGCGACCCAACTGCCGATCGATTCAATGCCGATGTTCGCGGAGCACCGCACGAACCGACAGCAAGCAGATATTAGTGCCCCCGGCATCAACTGAGAACAGCCTGCGGTGCTCAATGAGCTGCGGCGGTTGAGCTTGTGGAAGAAGGAAAATCTATTGGCCGGTGTACGGCAGATCAAACAGATTGAGCGCGAGCTTAGCTTTCTAAGCCTAGAGCAGATCAAGGCTCTGCTGTCTGCACTGGCAGACCATCCCGATACATTGCCGGTCTGGAAGGTCTGCCTCGCTACAGGGGCGCGCTGGAGCGAAACGGAAGGATTGACGCGACACAGGTGCCGCGGGAGCGGTTCATTTCTCCGGCGCGAAGAGCGGTCGCAACCATAGCGTACCAATAACGTCTGCACTTCACCCAAAGCTGATCATCACGCGCAAAAGCGCAATGAAACCATTCCATTTGGCAACTGCTACCACACATTTCGCAAGGCAGTCGTCGCCACCGAACTAGACCTACCGGACGGTCAGTTGACTCATGTTTTACGGCATATCTTCTCGTCGCACGTCATGATCAACGGTGGCCACCATGCGCTACGCATCTGGCACCTGAGCACCTGCAGGAAGCTCTCCACTGAACCCGCTCGCCATGCTTACGCCCCACTGACTCGTTGGCACGCACACCTCTGTTAAGCCCGGCTAATGGGATTTTTCTTGGCCCAATTGGCAATGGAACGCTCCATGTCATCAAGCTGACCGTCAATGCCTCGAATCCAATGCTTATATTCGTCTGCAGGCAAGCACGAAGCCCCATAGATGAATGCCCGCCTAAGCCACGGCTGCAACTCATGTAAGTACTGTTTTCTACTCCTAAACCAGAAGTCCTTCTTACTACGACCCATAGCAAGCAGCAATTCTCTGGAAGAAAATTCATCGGGAGTATCGTTATACAGCTTTACGTACTGGTCGTCCGAGTTCCATTCCCCATCAAGCGCGAATGGAAGCAACAGATACATACGACAATATTCCAGGTGTGAAGCAGTTGATGCGTCATCCTTGACGATTTCGATCAACTGCTTTCCAAGTTCAGCTTTCCGAGCCGGTGAGATTCCGTCGACCTGAAGCAGGTATTCGATAGTCTCGCGAATGACCGGCACGAACTTACCAAAGTTATCAAAGATGAGGTCGATTGCCTCCGTGTCGCCCAACTGGCCCAGTCTGCCGAGTAGGAATTTCAGCAATGACAGGTCAGGCTCCTCAACGTGGATCTGCTCTTCTAGAATACCTTCCAGATTCAGTTGATCAATAGCGCCCTGAGCCTCTTCGGGCAGAGCGTCGTAATCGATCTCTTCGTACGTGTCAGCGATACCAATGTCAGAGAGCAATTCATAAAAGCGCTCCGACAAGGTGTCAAGCTCTCGCCTCTCGTTTTCCCGAAGGTAATCGCGCCGGAAGGTCTCAACAGGAACGATCTTTGTCTTGTTCTGTTGGAGAGTCAGGCCGTGATTGTCAAATAGCGAACGCGCAAGAAGAGTGAGACATTTATAGGCTTCAGCCTCCGACTGGCAGAATATCCGGAAGTCGTCTGAGTACCTTACATACTTAATTCCCTCAGAAAGCAATAGCTGGTCGATATCCGCAATGGTAACCTCGGCAATTAGCCTGGCTGCTGCAGAGCCCACCGGAATACCATACGAATATGCCCCCGCCCAATGCCCGATAAGACGCTTCAGGGCCTTGGCATGCATGTGCCCCAGGCCCAGGGCGCTGTCCAGAGCGTTATCGATCCGGTGTGTATATAGCCGCGGGAAGAAATCGGCTATGTCAGCAATCACAACGTAGGATGGAGCGAACTGTTCGCAGATGTCATGCGAAGCTTGCTGAAAACCTCGATATGAATACCTGTCGGAAAACATACGCCCATCTGCGTCTGGCGCGAAGCGATAGGAATGAACGATGTTGTCCGCAGGGGGGATTCGTTGCGCTTCGAGTCTGTGCCCAACCTCTCGCACGAGCGCAGTCAGGACAATGAAATCGAGGGGGTCAAGCTGAGTAGAGATTCGAAAGCCGAAGCGATGTTTCGGAACGAGACATCGCCGGAATGGACGCACCTTCCAATCCGTGACATCCGTCGCCTGAATTGCCGCCTTTACCGTCCCCCAAGAATCAGCAAGCGCCTCGAACTCAAAGATGGACGGAAAAATGTCTGTGTCCTTGTAGGTCCGCGCATGCTCTAGCGCCCAATCTAGGGCGGCGTCGGTAAGGGTCAAAGGCATTTACTTTCCTTGATGCTGGGTGTAGGGAACAATTCGCACCTTCCAGATACTTGGAGGTAGGCATCGCCTATCGCGGTGGGAAAGCAGCAATAGTACCTGAGGTATCCGCCAATTTTTTTGGGGTCGGAGGTCATCAATGAATGTCGATCTCCGTCGAAGGTGCAATATTTGTGGCCTGGGACTGATTCAAGGTCGCTGACGTTTCGTTGACACGGGAAATAAAAAAGGGGTTACGTTCGCACGTAACCCCTTTTTTACTACAGTGGTGGGCCTCCCGTGAGTCGAACACGGCACCAACGGATTATGAGTCCGCTGCTCTAACCAGGCATGAGCTAGAGGCCCGGAAGCGTTCAGCTGCCTTCCAGGAAGCTCTTCAGCTTGTCGGAGCGGCTCGGGTGGCGCAGCTTGCGCAGTGCCTTGGCCTCGATCTGGCGGATCCGTTCACGCGTGACGTCGAACTGCTTGCCGACCTCTTCCAGCGTGTGGTCGGTGCTCATTTCGATGCCGAAGCGCATGCGCAGCACCTTGGCTTCGCGCGGCGTCAGCGAGTCGAGCACGTCCTTGACCACGTCGCGCATCGAGCCGTGCAAAGCGGCCTCCGCGGGCGCCAGCGTGTTGGTGTCCTCGATGAAGTCGCCCAGATGCGAATCGTCGTCGTCGCCGATCGGCGTTTCCATGGAGATCGGTTCCTTGGCGATCTTCATGATCTTGCGGATCTTGTCCTCGGGCATCTCCATCTTCTCGGCCAGCGTCGCCGGATCCGGCTCGTTGCCGGTTTCCTGCAGGATCTGGCGCGAGATGCGGTTCATCTTGTTGATCGTTTCGATCATGTGCACCGGGATACGGATGGTGCGCGCCTGATCGGCGATCGAACGCGTGATGGCCTGACGGATCCACCAGGTCGCGTAGGTCGAGAACTTGTAGCCGCGGCGATATTCGAACTTGTCCACCGCCTTCATCAGGCCGATGTTGCCTTCCTGGATCAGGTCCAGGAACTGCAGGCCGCGGTTGGTGTACTTCTTGGCGATCGAGATCACCAGACGCAGGTTGGCCTCGGTCATCTCGCGCTTGGCCTCGCGGGCGCGCTTCTCGCCCTCGGACATCTTGCGGTTGACTTCCTTGAGCTCCTTGAGCGGCAGCACCACGCGCGCCTGCAGGTCGATCAGCTTCTGCTGCAGCTCGTGCACGGCCGGCACGTTGCGCTCGACGATCGTGCTGTACGGCTTGTTGTCGGCGACGACCGTATGGATCCAGTCCAGGTTGGTCTCGTTGCCCGGGAAGCGCGCCACGAAGTCGGCACGCGGCATGCCGCACTTGTCGACCACGATGTTCAGGATCGCGCGTTCGAGCTTGCGCACTTCGTCGACCTGGCCGCGCAGCGTGTCGCACAGGCGCTCGACGTTGCGGGCGGTGAAGCGGATGCCCATCAGTTCGTTCTGGATGGCTTCCTGCGCCTTGATGTAAGGCTTGGACTTGTAGCCTTCCTTCTCGAAGGCGCGGCGCATCTTGTCGAACTGCTCGGCGATCACGCGGAATTTTTCCAGCGCGGCAACCTTGAGCTCTTCCAGCTGGCGTGCCGAGGCACCGCCGCCGGCGGCGTCGTCATCCTCGTCCTCGTCGGCTTCCTCGTCGTCCGTTTCGAGTTCCTCGTCGTCCGAGGCCGCGGCGGCCGCCGGCGTCACGCCGACTTCCTCGACCGCCTCTTCGGCGTTCGGATCGATCAGGCCGTCGACGAACTCGTCGATCTTGATCTCGTCATTGGCGACACGCTCGGCGTGCGCCAGGATTTCCGAGATCGTGACCGGGCAGGCCGAGATGGCCATCACCATGTCCTTCAGGCCAGCCTCGATCCGCTTGGCGATCTCGATTTCGCCTTCGCGGGTCAGCAGCTCGACGGTACCCATCTCGCGCATGTACATGCGGACCGGGTCAGTGGTGCGGCCGAACTCGGAGTCGACCGTCGACAGCGCGGCTTCGGCCTCTTCCTCGGCTTCTTCCTCGCTGGTGGCGGACGGGGCATTGTCGTTGAGCAGCAGCGTCTCGGCGTCGGGCGCCTGCTCGTAGACGGCGATGCCGATGTCGTTCAGCGTCGCGACCAGGGTGTCGATCGTTTCCGAATCGACCATGTCGTCCGGCAGGTGATCGTTGATCTCGGCGTAGGTCAGGTAGCCGCGCGACTTGCCCAGCTTGATCAGCGCCTTGAGCTTCTGGCGGCGCGCCTCGAGCTCTTCCTCGGTGCCCTGCTGGGCCGAGGCAAACTCCTTGAGCAGCGCCTTTTCCTTGGCCTTGCGGTCCTTGGCCTTCTGCTTCTCGGTCTTCGGAGCGGCCGCCGGCGCGGCAGCACGCGTGTCGTCTTCGTAAAGCTCTTCGTTCACGTCGTCAGTATGGCTTTCGTCTTGCAGCATCTCGGCCTTGGGCTTGCGGCCGCGCTTCTTCGGCTCCGGCACGACGGCCGCAGCGGGACGCTGGGATGCTACGGGTGCGGAGGTGGCGGCGCTCGCCTTGGACGCCGCCGCGGTAGCGCCGGACTTGGCGCTGGCGGTCTTGGCGCCGGCGGCTGCCGTTCGCTTGCTCTCGACTTCGGTATTCTGCTGTTTCGCCACGGGGATACTCTTGCCTTTAACAGGTTCGGACGCGGCACGTTTGCCGCCCGCTGTTGCCGTATGCGCGCTTGCGCTCGCGCTTGCATTGGCGTTCTTGCCGCTCTCGCGTGCCGAAGTCGAGGGCTGTTTCTCGGATGCGCGGGTTCTGGTGGGTGTCGTCGTTGCGGCCGCCTTGGCGGGACGCGCGGACTTGGCTGGCGCAGACCTGGCTTGCGTCGCAGATCGCGTGGCGGGCTTTTCCGCCGCGCTCGCTTGTATCGACGCCTTGCCGCTCCCCGCTCGGGGAGCCTTAGTGGAAACCTTTTCGGTTGCTTTGGCCTTTGCCATTGGCACGCTCACTTTCACCAGAACTGGAGAGAAAGATTTCGCAATCCAAACCGGCTATTGTAGCACGTCACCACTAGCCGGCCTTCCCGACAGGTGAGGTTTTCACCTGAAAAATCAAGGCTTAAGCCCAAAACCGACGGACTTCGCCCTGTTTATGCTGTTCTTCTGCCACCTGGCCGCGTACCTGTCTCCGGTATGGCGGCCGAATTCCGTTTTTCAACCAAGCCGCTTGCGCCGGTGGATCTCCGCGATCAGCCAGCGCATGCGCGTCTTGCCCGCCTCGTCCGCCGTGCCGTTCTCCACCGCCGACTGCAACTGCGCCAACTCGCGCTGCAGCGGCTCGACCAGCAGCTTGGCGATTGCCGCGTCCAGTTCCAGCGTTGCCGGCTCCTCGTCGATGTCCTCGCGCAGTACCCCGGCGCGCACATTGGCATAGACCTCGGCAAACGGCGACTGCGCCAGTTGCTCGCTGAAGGCGGCGAAGTTGACCTCGCCCTGCAGGGCATCGCAGCTCGCCACCAGATGGGCCAGCACTTCGGACCCGCCGGTCTCGGCATCGAGCAGCAGCGCACGCGCATCGTCGTCCAGCCGCGCCGACAGCGCCGGATAGCGCATCAGCAGCTGCAGCACACGCTGCTCCAGCCCCGCCGGCGCCTGCCGGCGCGCCCGCGCGCGCGGCTGGGCGAAGCGGCCGACGCGCGCGGCGTCGCTGCCCAGGCCGCACACCGCCTCGATCTCGGCCGGCGTGGTGCCGGTGGCCTCGGCCAGTTCACGCACGATCTGCAGCCGCAGGCCGCCCGCCGGCATCGCCTTGAGCAGCGGCTTGGCCTCGTACTGGGCACGCGCCCGGCCTTCGGGCTGCCGCAGGTCCTGCTCTTCGGTCACGCATTGCAGCAGGAAGCGCGACAGCGGCATCGCATCGCGCACCTGCGCGGCGAAGGCCTCGGTGCC
The DNA here is from genome assembly GCA_031181345.1 of Cupriavidus sp. GTDB lineage: Bacteria > Pseudomonadota > Gammaproteobacteria > Burkholderiales > Burkholderiaceae > Cupriavidus. The sequence continues at coordinate 44,225 of JAPSLC010000037.1, forward strand.
TTCCTCGCGAACGTAGCTGTCGGGGTCGTGCGCGGCGGGCAGGAACAGGAAGCGGATGGTCTTGTTATCCGCCACGTAGGGCAGGCACGCCTCCAGCGCGCGGCGCGCGGCGCGGCGGCCGGCGGCATCGCCATCGAACGAGAACACCACCGCGTCGGTCTGGCGCAGCAGCTTCTGCACATGCACGGGGGTGCAGGCGGTGCCCAGCGTAGCCACCGCATTGGCGAACCCCAGTTGAGCCAGCGCCACCACATCCATATAGCCTTCGACCACCAGCACATAGCCGGTTTCCCGGATCGCGTGCCGCGCCTCGAACAGCCCGTACAGCTCGGTGCCCTTGCTGAACAGCGGCGTTTCGGGCGAATTCAGATACTTGGGCTCGCCCTGCCCCATCACGCGGCCACCGAAGCCGATCACCTGCCCCTTGGTATTGCGGATCGGGAACATGATGCGATCGCGGAAGCGGTCGTAGCGGCGCGGCTTGCCGTCGGCGTCGCGCTTTTCGCTCTCGATCAGCAGGCCGGCCTCGATCAGCGGCCCGGCGATGGCGTCCTCGCGATAGCTCCCGAACACCGATTCCAGCCCCTGCCAGTCGTCCGGGGCATAGCCCAGGCCGAACTGCGCGGCGACCTCGCCCGTCAGGCCGCGGCCCTTCAGGTACTGGATCGCCGTCGGGGCGCCCCGCAACTGGCGGCGATAGAAGTCGCTGGCCCGGGTCATCGCCTCGGACAGCGCCAGCGACTTCGCCTGCTGTTCGGCACGCTGGGCCGGCGGCAGCCGGTCGCGCTCCTCGGGCACGGAGAGGCCGACGGATTGCGCCAGTTCGCGTACCGCGTCGGGATAGCTCTGCCCGGAATACTCCATCAGGAAGCCGATGGCCGACCCATGCGCGCCACAGCCGAAGCAATGGTAGAACTGCTTGGCAGGCGACACTGTGAACGATGGTGACTTCTCGTTATGAAAGGGGCACAGCCCCATGAAGTTGGCGCCACCCTTCTTCAGCTGGACATACTTGCCCACCACATCGACGATATCGACGCGGTTCAGCAGGTCCTGAATGAAGGATTGCGGAATCACCCGGTTGGCCGTCCTGACGACGCGGCCGCCGCAAACCTCGGACGGCCTTGTAGAAATGCAAGCCGGGCGGTGTCGCACCCGGCGAAATGTGAAATTATTGTAGTGCTTCGATCGCAGCTTGCCAGAAATTTGTGACTATATTGCCACTATGCTGTGCCGCGGCATGCGATCGCGCCGGCGCCGCGCGTTACTTGGCGGTCAAGGCAGCCTTGACCTGGGCCGACACGGCGCTCATATCGGCGCGGCCCGCCAGCCGGCCCTTCAGCACGGCCATGACCTTGCCCATGTCCTGCGGACCCGCGGCGCCGCTCTCGGCGACCGCCCTGGCGACCTCGGCCGCCACTTCGGACTCGGACAGCGCCGCCGGCATGTAGACCTGCAGCACCTCGACCTCGGCGCTCTCCTTGTCCACCAGATCGGTACGCCCCGCCTGCTGGAACTGGGAGATCGAATCCTTGCGCTGCTTGATCAGCTTCTCGACCACCGCCAGCACGGCGGTGTCGTCCAGTTCCGTCCGCTCGTCGACCTCGCGCTGCTTGATCGCCGCCAGCAGCAGCCGGATCGTGCCGAGCCGCTCGGACTCGCGCGCCCGCATGGCGGCCTTCATGTCATCGCTGATTCGTTGCTTGAGGGACATGGTATCTTTCCAGGTGAACTCATCGGCACAAAACCGCGACGAGCGAGGGCGGACAGGGAGGCGCAGCACCAACACAAAAACCCGCCGGAGCAAGGCCCACAGCGGGTCGGGATGCTGACGCGGAAAGGCGATCAGCCGATCGACTGGTCGATCAGTACATCTTCTTCGGCAGCATCTGGCTGCGAATGCGCTTGTAGTGGCGCTTTACCGCCGCTGCCTTCTTGCGCTTCCGCTCTGCCGTCGGCTTTTCATAAAACTCGCGCGCCCGCAGTTCAGTAATCAAACCGTTCTTCTCAATGGTGCGCTTGAAACGACGCATTGCAACTTCAAACGGCTCGTTTTCTTTGAGGCGAATCGTGGTCATGTGCCAAAAAAGGAGTTAGCGGTTTTACGAAGACTTGGAGTCTAGCACGAAATCCGTCAAGCGTGCGCGGTTTACTTCGACGTTTACCCCGAGGACGCGACCCCATTGCCGGACGCCTGGGCGACCGTTCGTAGTGTTCGTGCGTTCTCGGCAACAGCCTTGCCGGCGGCCACGCCGGAGGCCCAGGCCCACTGGAAATTGTAGCCGCCGAGCCACCCCGTGACGTCGACCACCTCGCCGATGAAGTACAGGTTCGGCACCGAGCGCGCCATCATCGTGCTCGAGGACAGCGCACGCGTGTCGACGCCGCCCCGCGTGACCTCGGCCTTGCGGTAGCCCTCGGTGCCCGACGGCACCAGTTGCCAGCGGTTCAGCGCCTCGCCCAGCTTGCGCAGCGCCTTGTCGGGCAGATCGTGCGGCAGCCTGGCGGCGTCGAGCCCGGCGGCGTGGCACCAGGCATCGGCCAGCCGCGCCGGCATGCGCGCGGCAAGCAGATTGCCCAGATGCTTGCGGGTGCCGTTCTTGGCCTCGAGCAGCCACGCCGCCGCGTCCTCGCCCTCGAACAGGTCGATGGTGATCGGCGTGCCGGGGCGCCAGTAGCTGGAGATCTGCAGCACCGCCGGGCCGGACAGCCCGCGGTGGGTCCACAGCAGATCCTCGCGAAAAGCCCCGGCCTCCTTGCCCTTGCCGGTGGCGATATCGACTTCCTTCGACAGCCCGGCGAGCGGCGCGAACGGTTGCCAGGCGGCGCCATCGAACGTCAGCGGCACCAGCGCCGGCCGCGTTTCGACGATGGGCAGGCCGAACTGGCGAGCGATCCGGTAGCCGAAATCGGTGGCGCCGATCTTCGGGATCGATAGCCCGCCGGTCGCGACGACCAGGGCGCCCGCCCGCACCGGGCCGTCGGGCGTCAGCAGCAGAAAATCGTCGCCTTCGCGGCGGATCTCGGCGACCGTGCAGCCGGTACGCCAATGGACCTGCCCCGCGCCGCACTCGGCGCGCAACATGTCGATGACCTGCTCGGCGCTGTCGTTGCAGAACAGCTGGCCGCGATGCTTTTCGTGCCAGTCGATCTGATGGCGCCGCATCAGCGCAAGAAAGTCCTGGGGCGTGTAGCGCGCCAGCGCCGAGCGGCAGAAATTCGGGTTGTCGGACAGGTAATTGGCCGGACCGGCGTGCAGATTGGTGAAATTGCAGCGCCCGCCGCCCGAGATGCGGATCTTCTCGGCCAGCCGCGTGGCATGGTCGATCAGCACCACGCGGGCGCCCTGCTGGCCCGCGACCGCGGCGCACATCATGCCGGCCGCACCGGCGCCCAGCACGGCGACGTCGTAGCGGCCGGCCCCCGACGCCTGGGACGACTGGAGCGACGACTGGCGTGGCGGCTCGGGCGATAATGGGCGCGCCGATGGCGGCGCTGCTGGATGCGACTGTGGCATGACTGTCCCGCTGGAGAATCGGCGATTGTAGCGAAAAGCACGCTACGGCCTGCTGTGCTACCCTCCCACGCTTTGCCGCGCGGCCCCCGGCGCCTCGCTTTCATCCCGGCTTACACCATGCTCGTTCTCGGCATCGAATCCTCCTGTGACGAAACCGGCCTGGCCCTCTACGACACCGAGGCCGGCCTGCTCGCGCACGCGCTCCATTCGCAGATCGCGATGCATCGCGACTACGGCGGCGTGGTGCCGGAGCTGGCCTCGCGCGACCATATCCGCCGCGTGCTGCCGCTGCTGCAGCAGGTGCTGGACGAGGCCGGGCGCAAGCGCGCCGATATCGACGCCATCGCCTTCACGCAGGGCCCGGGGCTGGCCGGTGCGCTGCTGGTCGGCGCCTCCGTGGCCAACGCGCTCGGATTCGCCCTCGATGTGCCGATGCTGGGCGTCCATCACCTCGAAGGCCATCTGCTGTCGCCGCTGCTGACGCCGAATCCGCCCGCCTTCCCCTTCGTCGCGCTGCTGGTATCGGGCGGCCACACGCAGTTGATGGAAGTGCGCGGCATCGGCGACTACGCGCTGCTCGGCGAGACGCTGGACGATGCGGCCGGCGAGGCCTTCGACAAGACGGCCAAGCTGCTGGGCCTGGGCTACCCCGGCGGCCCGGAAGTGTCGCGGCTGGCCGAGTTCGGCCTGCCGGGCGTCTACGAACTGCCGCGGCCGATGCTGCATTCGGGCAATCTGGATTTCTCGTTCGCCGGCCTGAAGACCGCGGTGCTGACGCAGGCGCGCAAGCTCGGCAACATCTGCGAGCAGGACCGCGCCAACCTGGCGCGCGGCTTCGTCGACGCGATCGTCGACGTGCTCGCCGCCAAGTCGATGGCCGCGCTGAAGGCGACCGGCCACAAGCGGCTGGTGGTCGCCGGCGGCGTCGGCGCCAATCGCCAGTTGCGCGAGCGGCTCGACGAACTGGCGGCCAAGCGCCGCGCGCAGGTCTTCTATCCCGATCTGGCCTTCTGCACCGACAACGGCGCGATGATCGCCTTCGCCGGCGCGATGCGGCTGCAGGCCGCGCCGCAACTGGCGCAGCGCGAGTACGGCTACGGCGTCACGCCGCGCTGGGACCTGGCCGATCTGCGGCTGCCGGCGGCGCTATGACGGACGACTGAGCCGCGCGCCGCATCAACAAGAACGCCACCCCTCGGGTGGCGTTCTTGTTCGCTGTCGCTCCCGCGCAGGCCGAGACAACAGAGTCAGCAACTAGCTCAGCCGCTTGTCGCGCTCGATCACCGCATAGGCGCTGTGGTTGTGGATCGACTCGAAGTTCTCGGCCTCGAGCACATAGGCCACGATGCGCTCGTCGGCATTGAGCCGCATCGCGATGTCGCGCACCAGGTCCTCGACGAACTTCGGGTTCTCGTAGGCGCGCTCGGTCACGTACTTCTCGTCAGGACGCTTGAGCAACCCCCACAGTTCGCACGAGGCCTCTTCCTCGGCCATCCGCACCAGCGCCTCGATCGGCAGATCGGCGGCCAGCTCGACGCACATCGTGATGTGCGAGCGCTGGTTGTGCGCGCCGTACTGCGAAATCTTTTTCGAGCACGGGCACAGGCTGGTGACCGGCACCAGCGCCTTCAGCCAGACCTTGGTGACGCCATCGCGCGCTTCGCCGACCAGCGTGACCTCGTAGTCCATCAGCGAAGCGACACCGGACACCGGCGCGACCTTGTTGATGAAATACGGGAAGCTGACCTCGATACGGCCGGCCTGCGCTTCGAGCCGCTGCAGCATCTTGCCCACCAACGCGCGGAACGAAGCCAGGTCGAGCGGCTCGCGCTCGTCCTCGAGCAGCGCGACGAAGCGCGACATATGCGTGCCCTTCTGGTCGGCGGGCAGATGCACGTCCAGATTGAAGGTGCCGACGGTCGGATGCACGCCCTGGGCGGTCCGCAGCGTAAGCGGATAACGCACGCCGCGCACGCCGACGCGCTGGATCGGGATCTGGCGCGTGTCCAGGCTCGATTGCACATCGGGCATCACGAAGGCCGGATTGATGTCATTCATGACGGATTTCCTCGGTTTCCTTTACGGTCGCGGCATCTTCGCAGTCCACCTTGCCGCGCAACGAGTGTGAAACCACGGGCGCGCCGGAAAACACGGCGGCGCCAGCCCGCAGCTGCGAACACGAAAACCAGCGATTCTAAGGGAATTCGGGTGATGCCGCCCGCACCGGGCTCGTAGCAGCCGGTGCGGGTGCGTGGGAACGACCGCTCAGGCGGCCTTGGTTGCCGCGGCGGATGCAGCCGCGGCGGCGGGCGTCGTCAGGCCGAAACGCTCGCGCACCGAGCGTTCGATGCCGGCCGCATCCAGGCCGCATTGCGACAGCAGGAAGGCGGGATCGCCGTGGTCGATGAAGTGGTCGGGCAGGCCGAGCTGCAGCACCGGGATCTCGATGCCGGCAGCGGCCAGCGCCTCGAGCACCGCGCTGCCGGCGCCGCCCATCACCACGCCCTCTTCCACCGTGACGAGGTAGTCGTGCTCGCGCGCCAGCGTCTTGACCAGCTCCACATCGAGCGGCTTGACGAAGCGCATGTTGGCCACCGCGGCGTCGAGCTTCTCGGCCGCGCCCAGCGCGGGATGCAGCATCGACCCAAAGGCCAGCACGGCGACCCGCTGGCCGGCGCGCGCGCCGCAGCTGCGGCGCATCTCGCCCTTGCCGACCGGCAGCGTCTCCAGCGAGGCCTGCGTCGCCACGCCCGGGCCTGCGCCGCGCGGATAGCGCACCGCGGTCGGGCAGTCCTGCGCGAAGGCCGTGCTCAGCAGCTGGCGGCACTCGTTCTCGTCCGCCGGCGTCATCACCATCATGTTGGGGATGCAGCGCAGATAGGGGATATCGTAGGCGCCCGCGTGCGTCGCGCCGTCGGCACCGACCAGACCGGCACGGTCCAGCGCGAACACCACCGGCAGGTTCTGCAGCGCGACGTCGTGGATCAGCTGGTCGTAGCCGCGCTGCAGGAAGGTCGAGTAGATCGCGACCACCGGCTTCAGGCCCTCGCAGGCCATCCCGCCGGCGAATGTCACCGCGTGCTGCTCGGCGATGCCCACGTCGTAGTAGCGGTCCGGGAACCGCTGCTCGAATTCGACCAGCCCCGAGCCTTCCCGCATCGCCGGCGTGATGCCGATCAGGCGCGGATCGGCCGCGGCCTGGTCGCACAGCCATTCGCCGAACACCTGCGTATAGGTCTTGCGCGCCGGCTTGGCGGCCGGGCGGATGCCTTCGGCCGGATTGAACTTGCCGGGGCCGTGATACAGGATCGGGTCGGCCTCGGCCAGCTTGTAGCCCTGGCCCTTCCTGGTGACGACATGCAGGAACTGCGGTCCGCCCCCCTCGAGCGCGCGGCGGCGGATGTTCTGCAGCGTCGGCACCAGCGAATCGAGATCGTGGCCGTCGATCGGCCCGATGTAGTTGAAGCCGAATTCCTCGAACAGCGTGGCGGGCACCACCATGCCCTTGGCATGTTCCTCGAAGCGCTTGGCGAATTCGAGCACCGGCGGCGCGACCGACAGCACGCGCTCGATGCCCTTCTTGGTCGCCGCATAGAACTGCCCGCTCAGCAGCCGCGCCAGATGCCGGTTCAGCGCGCCGACCGGCGGCGAGATCGACATGTCGTTGTCGTTGAGCACCACCACCAGCGGCAGGTCCTTGTAGACCCCGGCATTGTTCATCGCCTCGAAGGCCATGCCGGCGGTCATCGCACCGTCGCCGATCACCGCGATCGACACGCGCTGCTCGCCGAGCGTGCGTGCGCCGAGCGCCATGCCGAGGGCGGCCGAGATCGAGGTCGACGAGTGCGCGGTGCCGAAGGTGTCGTACTCGCTTTCGCTGCGGCGGGGAAAGCCCGAGATGCCGTTCCACTGGCGCAGCGTGTGCATGCGCTGGCGCCGCCCGGTCAGGATCTTGTGCGGATAGCTCTGATGGCCGACGTCCCACACCAGCCGGTCCATCGGCGTGTCGAACACATAGTGCAGCGCGATCGTCAGCTCGACCGTGCCGAGGTTGGACGACAGATGGCCGCCGGTCTGCGAGACCGACTCCAGCACGAAGGCGCGCAGTTCGTCGGCCAGCGTGGCCAGCTGGCGGCGGTCGAGCTTGCGCAGGTCCGCGGGGTCGTCGATGGTATTGAGCAATGCGTAAGTCATGGTATCCGTCCTGCCGCCGGATTCTCCCGTCCGGCTCGTCGTTTTACGGCGATCGGTCGCGCGGCGCGCTGTCAATGTGAGCGCAGCACGATCAGGTCGGCCAGGTCCGCCAGCCTTGCCGCGCGGGCGCCGAATTCGCCCAGCGCCTTGCGCGCGTCGTCGCGCAGCCTGGCGGCCAGCTCGCGGGCCGGTTCGAGGCCCAGCAGCGACACATAAGTGGGCTTGTGCTGCTCGGCATCCTTGCCGGCGGTCTTGCCCAGCGTGGCGGTATCGGCGGTAACGTCCAGAATATCGTCTACCACCTGGAACGCCAAACCGATCGCGGCGGCGTAGCGGTCGAGCGCCGCCAGTCCAGCCTCGTCGATGCTGCCGCACAGCGCGCCCATGCGGATGCTCGCGCGCAGCAACGCGCCCGTCTTCATCCGGTGCATCGTTTCGAGCTGGTCCAGCGACATCGCCTGGCCGACATGCTGCAGGTCGATCGCCTGGCCGCCGGCCATGCCGATCGAGCCCGAGGCCCGTGCCAGTTCGCCGACCAGCCGCAGCCGGGCGGCGGGCTCGAGCGCGTCGGCCTGCGCCAGCACGATGAAGGCCTGGGTCTGCAGCGCATCGCCGACCAGCAGCGCGGTGGCTTCGTCATAGGCCTTGTGCACGGTCGGCCGGCCCCGGCGCAGGTCGTCGTCGTCCATGCACGGCATGTCGTCGTGCACCAGCGAATACGCGTGGATCATCTCGACCGCACAGGCCGCCGCATCGCAGGCGCGCGGATCGGCGCCGCCGACCTCGCCGGCCGCGTGGACCAGCAGCGGGCGCACCCGCTTGCCGCCGCCCATGGCCGCGTAGCGCATCGCCTCGTGCAGGCGCGCCGGCAGGCGGTCCACCGGCGGCAGCGCGGCCGCCAGCGCCGCTTCGGTACGGGCGGCGCGATCCTGCATCCACTGCGCGAAATCGGTCATTCAGTCTCTGCCTGGGTGCCCGGCTCGGCCAGGGGCTTGAGCGTGTCGCCCTCGAGCACCTTGACCTGCTGCTCGATGCGCTCGAGCATCTGCTGGCAATACTTGACCAGTTCGGCACCGCGCCGGTAGGCCGCCAGCGATTCTTCCAGCGGCAAGGCCCCGCTCTCCATGCTGGTGACCAGCGCTTCGAGCTCGGCCATGGCGGCCTCGTACGAGGCCGGCGGCGCGCTGGTGGGGACCTGGTCGCCGTCGCCGGCCGGCACGGTGGTTGTCTTTGGCATATGGGGTTTCGATCCAGAAACCGCGATTTTACGGCAAATCGCCGCGGCCAAGCCCGATCCGATGGAGGGGGTCGGCGCGGCCCTGCCGGCACACCGGACGACACCCTTCGCTCATGGGCATAAATCTTCACTTTTTAGGCAGCCCATGTTCGCGGTCGCGCCAAAAAGGCAAAAAAATCAGGCCCTTATCCCCGGGGTAGGGTACAATCCCCGGTTCGTCAGCGAAAACCGCGGCACCATGCCTCGGGCTCACGGTCTGACCGTCTTTCCCATATCGATTTCAATTTCGATGGTTGGGTTGTTCACTGCTTTCGCCTGTTTATTAGGGAGTGGGGATAATGTCCAATCTCAGCACCGCGCTGAAGCTTGCG
>JAPSLC010000098.1 GCA_031181345.1 Cupriavidus sp.
TGCGCTCGCTGGCCGATCGCATCGTGGTGCTGCACAACGGCAGCCTGATGGCCGATGGCGATCCGGCCGAGGTGATCGCCTCGCCGATCGTGCAGCAGGCCTATCTGGGCCTGCCGGCCGACGGGGAGGGCACCGATGCCTGAACGCATGACCTCACCGCCCGCACGGCAGTCCGCGGCGCAGCCGCTGCTGCGCCTGCGCGACGTGCAGACGCATATCGGCCCGTATCACATCCTGCATGGCGTCACGCTCGAGGTGCCGCGCGGCGGCGTGACGATGCTGCTGGGGCGCAACGGCGCGGGCAAGACCACCACGCTGCGCACGGTAATGGGCCTGTGGCGCGCCAGCGCCGGGCGCATCGAATTCGACGGCAGGGACATCACCGCGCTCGACACGCCGGCGATCGCACAGGCCGGCATCGGCTACGTGCCGGAGAACATGGGCGTGTTCTCCGACCTGACCGTGGCCGAGAACCTGCGGCTGGCGGCGCGCCAGGGCCCGGCCGACCCCCGGCGGCTTGACTGGGTGCTGCGCATGTTCCCGGCGCTGAAGGTGTTCTGGCATCAGCGCGCCGGCGTGCTGTCCGGCGGCCAGAAGCAGATGCTGTCGGTGGCGCGCGCCATCGTCGAGCCGCGCCGGCTGCTGATCGTCGACGAACCGACCAAGGGGCTGGCCCCGGCCATCATCCAGAACATGATCGCGGTGTTTCGCGAGCTGAAGCAGACCGAGGTGTCGATGCTGCTGGTCGAGCAGAACTTCCAGATGGCGCGCGCGGTGGGCGACACGGTGGCGGTGATGGACGACGGCCGCGTGGTGCACGCCGGCACCATGGCCCAGCTCGCCGCCGACGAGGGGCTGCAGCGGCGCCTGCTGGGGCTGTCGCTGGCCGCGCACCAATGATGTCGGCCCCAATGATGTCTGCCCTGCCCGAGGAAACCGAACCATGACCGCTGGCAGCACTGCGTCCGAACCCGCGACGCCTGTGACCCCCGCCACTCCCGATGCCACGCCGGCACCGAACGCCGCGCGTCTGCCGGCTGCACGGCTGGACTGGCTGCCGCTGGCGCTGGCGCCGCTGCTGATGCTGCTGGCGTACCCGCTGATCGGCAGCGGCTCCACCTGGCTGACGCTGACCATCGCGGGCCTGGCGATGGGCATGATCATCTTCGTGGTGTCGTCGGGCCTGACGCTGGTGTTCGGCCTGATGGACGTGCTGAACTTCGGCCACGGCGCCTTTATCGCGCTGGGCGCCTATATCGCGGCGTCGGTGCTGCTGCCGCTGGCGCCCTGGGTCGAGGCCGACAGCCTGGCGCTGAACCTCGCGGTGTTCGCGCTGGCAATCTTCGCGGCGATGGTGGTGACCGGCGCACTGGGCCTGGCCTTCGAGCGCGTGGTGGTGCGGCCCGTCTACGGCCAGCATCTGAAGCAGATCCTGATCACGATGGGCGGCATGATCGTCGCCGAGCAGCTGATCAAGGCGATCTGGGGGCCGGAGACCATCGCGCTGGCGCTGCCGGCAAGCTTTCGCGGCGCGGTGCTGCTGGGCGATGCCGCGATCGAGAAATACCGGCTGATCGCGGTGGTGCTGGGGCTGGTGGTGTTCATCGCGATGCTGCTGGTGCTGAACCGCACGCGCATCGGCCTGCTGATCCGCGCCGGCGTCGAGAACCGCGAGATGGTCGAGGCGCTCGGCTATCGCGTTCGCCGGCTGTTCGTCGGCGTGTTCGCGGTCGGCGCGGGGCTGGCCGGCATGGGCGGCGTGCTGTGGGGCCTGTATCAGCAGAACATCACCGCGGCGATCGGCGCGCAGGTCAATGTGCTGATCTTCATCGTGATCATCATCGGCGGACTGGGCTCCACCGCGGGATGCTTCGTCGGCGCGCTGCTGGTCGGGCTGATGGTCAACTACACGGGCTTTCTGTTTCCGAAGGTGGCGCTGTTCTCTAACATCCTGCTGATGGTGCTGATCCTGCTGTGGCGGCCGCAGGGCCTGTATCCGGTGGCGCGGCGCTGAGAACCATGGCAAAGGAACCGACCGCATCATGATCCGACTGCTCTCCGGCGATACCCCGCGCAGCCGCGCGCTGACGGTGCTGCTGCTGCTCCTGCTGCTGGCGCTGGTCTGCACGCCGTTCCTGATCCCCGGCGCGCGGGCGCTGAACATGGCCGCCAAGATCTGCATCTTCGTGGTGCTGGTGGCGAGCTACGACCTGCTGCTCGGCTACACCGGCATTGTCTCGTTCGCGCACACGATGTTCTTCGGCATCGGCGGCTACGGCGTGGCGATCGCGATGACGCGCTTCGAGCCGGGCTGGGGCGCGCTGCTGGCCGGCATCGCGGGCGCGCTGATCGTATCGATGCTGCTGGCGCTGGTGATCGGCCTGTTCTCGCTGCGCGTGCGCGCGATCTTCTTCGCGATGATCACGCTGGCGGTGGCCACCGCGTTCGCCACGCTGGTGTCGCAGCTGTCGGCATGGACCGGCGGCGAGGACGGGCTGTCGTTCAAGGTGCCGGCGCTGCTGACGCCGGGCTTCGCGCTGGAGGACGCCGACGGCGAGGTGCTGGAATGGCTCGGCGTGCCGCTCAACGGCAAGCTGTTTTCGTACTACCTGGTGCTGGCCGGCGCCGTGGTGCTGTTCCTGTTGCTGCTGCGCGTGGTCAATTCGCCGTTCGGGCGCGTGCTGCAGGCCATCCGCGAGAACGACTTCCGCGCCGAGGCGATCGGCTACCGCACCGTGGTCTACCGTACGGTGTCGACGGTGCTGTCGGCGGCGTTCGCCACGCTGGCCGGCGTGCTGATGGCGATCTGGCTGCGCTACAACGGCCCGGATACCTCGCTGTCGTTCGAGATCATGGTCGACATCCTGCTGATCGTCGTGATCGGCGGCATGGGTACGATGTATGGCGCGGTGATCGGCACCGTGCTGTTCCTGCTGGCGCAGACCTATCTGCAGGACGTGATGAAGCTGGCCAGCGAGGCAACCGCGGCGCTGCCGCTGCTGTCGTCGCTGCTGCATCCGGATCGCTGGCTGCTGTGGCTGGGCTTGCTGTTCGTGCTCAGCGTCTATTATTTCCCGCAGGGCATCGTCGGGCGCCTGCGCGCCGCACGATGATGGCCATGACCGAACTCAGCATCGCGGTGCACAGCCAAGCGGGGCGCTCATGTACGTAGTCGACTGGCTGCACAAGCACGCACGGCACCGCCCCGACAAGATCGCGCTGGTCGACGTCGACAGCGGCCGGCAGGTCAGCTACCGCCAGTTCGACGTACGCGCCAGCCGCTTCGCCGAATACCTGACGCAAGCGCTCGCGCTGGCCCCCGGCAGCCGCGTCGCCGTGCTGGCGCACAACAGCTCGGACTATCTCGAGATGCTGTACGGCTGCGCCAAGGCCGGCATGGTGATGGTGTGCCTGAACTGGCGGCTGGCGCCGGCCGAGCTCGCGCCGATCCTCGACGACTGCACGCCGGAGGTGCTGATAGCGGGCGACGGCTTTCTTCACGTGGCCGCCGAACTGGCACGCGGACGCGCGCTGCGTGCGGTGCTGCATCTGGCCGATGACGAGTCTGCCGACGTACCGGCCGGCTGGACCGAATACGAGGCGGTGCTGGCCGCCGCGTCGGGGCGCATCGTCGAGATGCCTTGCCGCGACGAGCACGAGGTCTGGCATCTGCTGTACACCTCCGGCACCACTGGACGGCCCAAGGGCGTGATCCAGACCTACGGCATGGTTTTCTTCAACGCCGTCAACGCGACGATCGCCAACCGCATCACGCGCGACGACGTGATGCTGGCGGTGCTGCCCTTCTTCCATACCGGCGGCCTGAACCTGTACGCGAATCCGGTGCTGCATGCCGGCGGCACCGTGCATATCGCGCGCCAGTTCGATGCGGGCGCCACGCTGGCGCGGCTCGATGCGCGCTCTGGCGCCGGCATCACGATGTTCTTCGCGGTGCCGTCGATCTACCAGTTCATGAGCCAGCATCCGGAGTTCGAACGCACCGACCTGTCGCGGCTGCGCAGCTGCGCGGCCGGCGGCTCGCCGGTGCCGCTGCCGCTGCTGCAGGCCTGGCAGGCCAAGGGCGTGACGATCTGCTTCGGCTTCGGCATGACCGAGACCGGCCCGACGGTGTTCGTCGCCGACGAGGACACCGCGCGCCGCAAGCCGGGCACGATCGGCAAGCCGGTCGGCTCGATGCTGACGCGCGTGGTCGATCCGCTCGGCAACGATGTCGCGCCCGGCGAGCGCGGCGAGCTGCTGATCAAGGGGCCGGGCGTGACACCGGGCTACTGGAACCTGCCCGAGGCCACCGCGGCGGCGTTGCGCGACGGCTGGCTGCATTCGGGCGATATCGCCTATGTCGATGCCGACGGCGACTACTACATTGTCGATCGCGCCAAGGACATGTTCATTTCGGGCGGCGAGAACGTCTATCCGGCCGAGGTCGAGCAGGCGCTGTTCGCCTTGCCGCAGGTCGCCGAGGCCGCGGTGATCGGCGTCGCCGACGCGCGCTGGGGCGAGGTCGGCATGGCGCTGCTGGTGCTCAAGCCCGGCGCGCAGCTGAGCGCGGACGACGCGATCGCGCATTGCCGGCAACGGCTGGCGGGCTACAAGGTGCCTCGCCATGTGCGCGTGGTCGATGCCCTGCCGCGCACGCCATCCGGAAAGATCGAAAAACACAAGCTGCGCATGCAATACCGGCAGCATTGATACGGCGCTCGCATGCGGCGTCGCCATGCAAGGAGACCACGATGCAGCACAGACACGGAAGCGATGCGGCAGGGCAAGGGCGCGGCGGCGCCGGCAAGACCATGGCGGCGGCAAGCGCAGCCTCGATGTCCCGGTCGACCGTGCGTCGGGCGGGACGGCCAGCTTGCGCGGGTCCGGCGCGTCCCGCCGCAGCCCGCCTGCTCGCGGTCCCGCTGGCCTGCATGGCGCTGGTCGCATGCGGCTCCGACGATGACGACGACCATCGGGCGCCGGTCAACCAGCGGCCCGCCTATATCAGCGCGCTGACGGTGCACGACTACGACGGCAGCGCCGACGATCTGCTCACTGCGGGCCTGGGCAAGGACGGGCTGGCCGCCGCCACGCCGCCTTTGCCGGCCGATCCCAATTCGCCGACCCGCACCGAGCTGCGCCGCTACGCGATCTGGAGCAACTACCAGGCGCTGGTCGATGTCAGCGCCGCCGGCGGCTACGGCACGCTGTACGGGCCCAACGTCGACGCGCAGGGCAATGTCACCGGCGGCCAGGGCAAGATCGCCGGCGTCGAGTATCTGGCCTATGCCGACGACGGCAGCGGCCGCCAGAACGTCACGATGATGGTGCAGATTCCGGCCGGCTTCGATCCAGCGAAGCCGTGCCTGATCACGGCCACCTCGTCGGGCTCGCGCGGCGTCTACGGCGGCGTCTCGACCGGCGAATGGGGCCTGAAGCGCGGCTGCGCAGTGGCCTATACCGACAAGGGCACCGGCGCCGCGCCGCACGACCTGGGCAACGATACCGTCCCGCTGATCGACGGCGCCCGTACCAGCCGCGCCGCCGCCGGCCGCGAGGCTCATTTCGCCGCGCCGATCGACGACAACGCACGCGCGGCCTTCAACACGGCGGCGCCGCATCGGCTCGCCTTCAAGCACGCGCATTCGCAGCGCAATCCGGAGAAGGACTGGGGCCTGTTCACGCTGCAGGCGATCGAATTCGGCATCTGGGCAATCAACGACCGCCATGGCGAGATGCGCGACGGCCAGCGCCGCCGCACCATCGGCAAGGACAAGCTGCTGGTGATCGCCTCGAGCCTGTCCAATGGCGGCGGCGCCGCGGTCGCCGCGGCCGAGGCCGACCTGCAGGGCTTGATCGACGGCGTCGCGGTCAGTGAGCCGAACCTGAACATGCCGCAGGATGCCGGCATCACGGTGCGGCGCGGCGGCACGCCGGTGGCGGTGAACGGCCGCACGCTGTACGACTACACGACGATGGCCAACTTGCTGCAGCTGTGCGCCGCGCAGGATCCGGCCAACGCGCAGGCGCCCGCGGTCGGCTTCTACGCGACGCTGGGCAGCATCCCGGCCAACCGCTGCGCCGCGCTGGCCAGCGCCGGGATCGTCAAGGGCGCCACGCTCGCGGAGCAGGCGGCCAGCGCCCAGCAGGCGCTGCGCGACTACGGCTGGGAGCCCGAGTCCGCGGTGCTGCACGCCTCGCTGGGCTTCTTCGAGGTCGCCAGCGCGGTGTCGGTGACCTATGCCAATGCGCTGTCGCGCGCCAGCGTGACCGACCGGCTGTGCGGCTACAGCTTCAGCGGCATCAATGCGGCCTTCGAACCCGCGCCGGTGACCCAGGCGCAGATGGCCAACATGTTCGCCACCGGCAACGGCGTGCCGCCGTCGTCCGGCGTGCAGTTGATCAACGACCTGGACCCGCGCGGTCCGCGCCGCGACCTGCTGTCGCGCTCGCCCGGCTCGCCGGTCGACGACGCCAACACCGCCGGCGCGCGCTGCCTGCGCGATCTGGTGACCGGCAACTCGCCGCAGGCCCTCGCGCTGCAGGTGGGGCAGCGGCTGACGCTGCGCAACGGCAACCTGCGCGGCAAGCCGGCGCTGATCGTGCACGGCCGCGACGATGCGCTGCTGCCGGTCAACCACACCTCGCGCCCGTACCTGGGCCTGAACCGCCAGCGCGAGGGCGCGGCCAGCCGGCTGTCGTATATCGAGGTGACCAACGCCCAGCACTTCGATGCCTTCAATGCGCTGGTGCCCGGCTATGGCAATCGCTACGTGCCGTTGCACCTGTACCTGAACCGCGCGCTCGACGCGATGTACGACCATCTGCGCAGCGGCACGCCATTGCCGCCGTCGCAGGTGGTGCGCACGGTGCCGCGCGGCGGCGCGCCGAATACGCCGGCGCCGGCGATCCAGCCGTCCAACGTTCCCGGCTTTGCCGCCAACCCCGCCGCCGGCGACCGCATCGAGGTCACGGGCGGCATCGTCGAGGTGCCGCAGTGACGATGGCAACGATGCAGCCCGCCGTGCCCCGCGTGCTGACGCAGCACGACTTCGATCGCTTCGCGCGCCTGTCGCGCGACGACAACCCGATCCACTGCGATCCGGCGTTCGCGCGGGGCACGCACTTCGGCGCCACCGTCGCACACGGCATGCTGCTGTTCTCGCTGCTGTGCGCACAGATGCAGCGAGGCAGGGCAGGGCCGGTGCTGCCGCTGGCGCAGACGCTGATGTTTCCGCAGCCCACCTACGTCGGCGACGGCGTGGTGGCGGAGCTGGTGCCGGAGCGGGTGACGGAAGTCCGCGCCGTCGGGCGGATCGCGCTGCGCACCGCGATCCGCCGCGTGCAGCGCGGCGGTCGCGCGCTTGCGGCCAACGAGGCACCGGTCACGGCAAGCGGCGAGGCCGAGCTGCTGCTCGATCCCGATGCCGCCGCGCTGGCCGGCCCATTGGTGGCCGGCGCGGTCGCCGGTGCGGCTGCCGCGGTGGCCGGCGACGCGGCGCTGTACCACCTCCGGCCCGGGCAGCAGGCCGAGGCGGTGCGCGGGTTCGAGCGGGCTGACATCGACGACTACGTGGCGCTCAGCGAGGACACCAATCCGCTCTACACCGATGCGGCGCTGGCCAGGCGGCGGGGATTCGACGGCCCGGTGGTGCCGCTGCCGCTGCTGGCCGGCATGTTCTCCGACCTGCTCGGCACCCGTCTGCCCGGGCGCGGCACTGGCTGGATGAAGCAGTCGCTGCGGCTGCGCGCGGCGGCGCGGCTGGGCGAACCGCTGCGGGCCACGGTGCGGATCGTGCGGCTGCGCACCGACAAGGAGCTGGTCAACCTGGCCACCGACATCACCGGCGAGGGCGGCCGCCTGGTACTGCAGGGCGAGGCGCTGGTGCTGGTGCGCAACCTGGAACGCAGGCTCACGGGGGATGGCGCCGAGCCCGCGGAGGGCCGGCAGGCTGCGGCGCCATCTTGATCCGACCGGTGGCGCGCTGATTGCGCCACATCAAATACGCATCGTTTCGTCTTGAAATGTCACGGCAAAGCCCTATCTTCGGCAGTGACATCCGGTGTCCTGCCGGCCGACGACGCGGTGCGTACCGACTGCGCCGCTGGGGCCGCCTCGGGACACGTATCCCAGAGAGGGTTTCCCTATGCGTCTTGACAAACTGACTACCCGATTCCAGGAAGCGCTGGCCGATGCCCAGACCCTGGCGATCGGCAACGACAACCAATACATCGAACCGCAGCATCTGCTGCGCGCGCTGCTGGCGCAGAACGACGGCTCGGCGCGCGCGCTGCTGTCGCGCGCCGGCGTCAACATCAACGGCCTGGCGAGCGCGCTCGACGCCGCCATCAAGCGGCTGCCGCAAGTGCAGGGCACCAGCGAGGTCCAGCTCGGCCGCGAGCTGGCAGCGCTGTTCAACGCCACCG
>JAPSLC010000099.1 GCA_031181345.1 Cupriavidus sp.
GACGGGCCTCCTCGCATGGCGGCGCGGTCAACCTGGTCAGGTCGGGAACGAAGCAGCCACAGCCGTTTTCCGCCAGTGCCGAGGGTCAGGCTCGTCCCCCTTCCTTTTTCCCCCTCCCGCTTTCCCCCCCTGCTTTTCCCCTGCTTGCCGTCGTTTCCGGCGTGCCACATCGGCCGAAGGATCCTGTTCGTCTTCGTTCCGGGCGGCCCGCGTTGGCGGCTTGGCCAGCGCCCTTGCCCTCTCCCCCAGCCCCTCTCCCGCGCGGCGGGAGAGGGGAGCGCGATATCGGTATTGGCTGCGCTGACGGCGCTGGCCACCGCTCTCCCGCGCGGCGGGAGAAGGGAGCGCGATATCGGTATTGGCTGCGCTGACGACGCTGGTCACCGGCTCCTCTCTCCCGCTTGCGGCAGAGGGGTCGGGGAGGGGGCAACGGCGCTCGACAAACCTGCACCGTTCGCATCTTATTCCCGTTCGCCGCCCTGCGCCGAGCCCTCAGAACAGCGACGCCTGCCGCGGCTGCGCGGGCGCCGACAGTTGCGCGAGCGCGATCCATTCTCCGTCGGCCGTCGCGATCCCCGACTCGATGCGCCGGCCGGGGAACATCGGCCGCAGCGCGGCCTCGTAGCGCCGCAGCTGGGCCGCGTAGGCGGCGTGCTCCTGCGGCAGCAGGCGCAGCTTGTAGTCGACCACCACCACGCGATCGGCGTATTCCACCAGCCGGTCGATCCGCAGCAGGCGCCCCTGCGCGTCGTACAGTTCGACCTCGTTGCGCGCGCCCTGAGCGCCCTCGGCCAGCAGCAGCGGGCGCAGCGCCGGCGCGTTCAGCATCGTGCGGACCGCGTGCACGGCGGCCTCGGCCTGGTCGCGCCACTCGGTGCGGGCCTGCGGGCTGCCTGCGCCGGCCAGCGGAAACCAGCGCATCACGGCATCGGCATCGGGCACGCCGTCGTAGGCCCCGGGATAGCGCGTGATCCGTTCCAGCAGCGCATGCACCAGTTCGCCATGGCGGGCGGCGGCGGCATCGAAGACGATCTCGCCGTGGTCATCCTCGCTGTCTTCGCTCTCCCGGCCCGCGTTGTCCGCGTCGGTGGCATCGCGCGATGCCACCGGCAGCGCATCGCGATAGCGCGCGCGGAAGTCGGTAAAGCGGATCGGGCCCTGCGCGCCGCCTGAGGCGACGCCGCGCACGAGGACGTGATCATCCGGCAGCGCCGGCACCGGCTCGCCGACGTCCGCCACCTGCAATCGCACATACCAGCTGCCGGCGATCTCGCTGCCCGGCTCCTTGCCCCCCTCGCCGTCGCCGTTTCCCCTGCCGTTGCGCTGGATGCCGCTGACGATCAGCCCCTGCCGGGCGCGCGTCATCGCGACATAGAGCAGGTTCCAGTTCTCGCGTTCGGCCAGCGCGGCCTGCTCGTCGAAGCGCGCGGCGCGCGCCAGTCCACGCTCGGACCGCTTGCCATACGCGGAGAAATGCACCGGCGCCGGGGCCGACGGCGGCCAGTCGATCAGGATGCCGGCGCGATCGGCGGCCGGCTCGCTGTGGTTGGCGTCGAGCAGCACGACGAACGGCGCCTCCAGCCCCTTGGCCGCGTGCACGGTCAGGATGCGAACCGCGTCGAGCGTGCCGTTGCTGTCGTCCGCGCCCTCGGGCTCGTCGGCCTCGGCTTCCGCCCCATCGCCCATCCCGCCCTCGTCGGGACTCTCGTCCTCGTCGCCGCGGCGGATCGCCTGCAGCTCGTCGATGAATTTCGGCAAGCTGGGATAGCGGCCGCCGTCGAGATCCAGCGACAGCTTCAGGAACGCATCGAGATTGGCCAGCACCTGCTCGCGGATTTCCGCGGGCGCCGCCTGCGCATAGCGGCGGCGCACCTCGCCGGTGTGATAGATGTGGTCGATCAGGTCATGCACCGGCCGATGCGGCGCGATCTCCAGCCAGCCGCGCAGGCGCGCCAGTCCTTCGCGCAAGGCGGTCGATGCATGCTCCGGGCACTCGCCGGCCGCCAGCGTCGGCCACCAGCGGCGCGTGCCTGCCAGCTGCGCGATGGCAATCAGATCTTCGTCGCATGCGCCCACCAGCGGGCTCTTGAGCACGTGCGCCAGATCGAGATCGGACTCCGGCGTCATCAGGAAGGCCAACAGCGCCGACAGGTCCAGCGCCTCCAGCGTGGCCAGCAGTCCGCCGCGGCGCGGGCTCAGGCACGGAATGCCTGCCTCGCGGAAGCCGCGCTCGTAGTCGGCCAGATAGGTCTTGCGCCGGACCAGCAGCGTGATGTCGCGCCAGCAGGCCGGACGCTGGCCGTCGCCCTCGTCGACCGTCACGGTGGCGCGCAGGCGGCGCAGCCAGGCCGCGACGCGGCGGCCCTCTTCGAAACGCGGCGAATCGCCCAGCGCCGTGCGCGGCTGGGTCAGCGTGTCGCGGGATGCGGGGGCGATGTTCGATTCGCCATTGGCGTGATTGCCATCGCCATTGCCGTTGCTCTCCTCGCCATTGCCGCCATTGCCGCCATTGCCGCCATTGTTCTCGCTGCCGCCATTGCCGTTCGCGGGCACCAGCGGCAGCAGCCACACCGGCCCGCCGTCCTGCGCCAGCGCGGTGGTCTGCGTTTCGTACAGCGGATAGCGTCCTTCCGCACGGGCCTGGTCGAACACCGCATTGACCCAGCGCAGCACGCTGCCGCTGTTGCGGCGCGTGCGGTTGGTGCGCAGCACCGTGGCGCCGAACTCGCGCTGCAGCATCTGCCGCGCGACCTCGAACAGCCGCGCGTCGGCACGGCGGAAGCGATAGATCGACTGCTTCGGATCGCCGACCAGGAACACCGTCGGCCGCTCGGCCAGATCCTGGTAGCCGGCCAGCCAGCCCTGCAGGATGCGCCATTGCAGCGGGTTGGTGTCCTGGAATTCGTCGAGCAGCAGATGGCGATAGCGCGCGTCGAGCCGCACCTGCAGGTAGGTCGCGGTCTGTTCGTCGCGCATCAGCCGCGCCGCCAGCCATTCGAGATCGGCGAAGTCCATTGCGCGCTGCTGGCCCTTATGCTCCTGGTAACGCGTCAGCAGCGCGTCGCCCAGCAGATAGAGGTCCCGATTGAGCGCCAGCACCGCGGCCTCGCAGCGGCGCGCGGCGATCTGCCGCAAGGCGTCGCACAGGCTGGCGTGCCGCGCCAGCAGCGCGTCCGCTTCCGCCTCGCCGCCGGCGGCCTTGACAAGCGCCGCGGTGCGCCGCAGCGCGCGCGGTTCGCCCTTGCCGGTGAAGAAGGCCTCCCAGCAGCAGCCGAACGCGTCCTGCGCCGGCTGGCCGCTGCGCGCGCCCGCCTCGGCCCAGGCTCGCATCGCCGCCAGCGCGGCGCCGATGCGATCGGCGTGGCCCTGCTCGGTCTTGCCGCCCTGCGACAGCGATGCCGCCAGCGCCTCGCACTCGGCGCGCAGCGCCGCATCGCCGATGGCCTGCGCCAGCACGTCGATGCGCGCGTCCTCGCCCAGATCGGCCGCCAGCTGCTCGGCGGGATCCTGGTCGGGGGCAGCCTCGCGCATCGCCCACCATTCGCCGCGCGCGTGAAACATCGCGTCGAGCAGCGCGCGCGCCGAGAATTCGCCGATCGCATCGACCAGCCGCTCGTAGGCTTCGCGGTATGGCGCCGCCTCGGGAGCGGACAGGCCGCGCCAGAACGGCGCCCATGCCTCGCGCTTCATGCGCAGCGCGTCCTCGCGCAGCGCCGCGCCCGGCACGATGCCCGAGGCCAGCGGCGCGCCGCGCAGCAAGGTGCCGAACCAGCCGTGGAAGGTATCGATGGCGATGCGGCCCGGGCTGGCCAGCACACGCGCATGCAGGGTGCGGGCGCGCGGGAGCGCGGCACGCGCGGCGTCGGGCGACAGGCCGCGCTGCTCCAGCGCGGCCAGCACCTGTGCGTCAGTGCCGCCGGCCAGTTGCGCCAGCACGTCGAGCAGGCGCTCGCGCATTTCCTCGGCGGCCTTGCGGGTGAACGTGATGGCGAGAATCTGGCTCGGCTCGGCGCCGGCCAGCAGCAGGCGCAGCAGCCGTGCCACCAGCAGCCAGGTCTTGCCGCTGCCGGCGCAGGCCTCGACCACCACGGAGCGCGCGGGATCGCAGGCAGCGCGCGTGAATTCGGCTTCGCTGACGTCCTGGCCGTCGCGCAGATAGGCGTGCACGGTCATGCCAGCGGCCCTCCTTCGTTGTCGTTGGCTTGTTCGTTGGCTTGTTCGTTGGCTTGTGCGTTCCCTTGATCGTCCGATCGTGTGCCCATCGTCCCGTGTTCTGGTAGTTCCGGCTGCGGTCCCGCCGCGCGCTCGTGCGTATAGGCCGGCGCGGCGGCAACCGTCTCGGGCAGCGCCGTCGACTGCCAATACCCCTTGCGGCACAGCCCCCGCGCATTGCACCAGGTGCACGCCGCGGCGTCGCCGAAGGCCGGCAGCGGCGCGCCTTCGCGCAGGCGCTGCGCGTCGTGCGTCAGCTGCTCGTGCAGCCACGCCACCGCGTCGTCGAAGTCCGGCAGCGAGACCTCGCGGCGGCTGGCCGGCGACGCACTGCGCGGCTCGTTGCGGCCGTCCTCGAGCGCGATCCAGCTGCCCGCGCGCGCATCGGCGCGCAGCAGGCCGTAGAACGGCAACTGGCAATCCTCCTGCGCATCGCGCGCCTTGCGCTTCAGGCGCGCGGCGCTTTGCGTCTTGTAGTCGAGCACCGCATGGCGGCCGTCGCGATGGCGGTCGAGCCGGTCGATGCGGCCATGCAGGCGGATCGGCTGGCCGTCGCGCATCGGCAGGTCGGCACCGGCGTCGAGCTCGCCCGCGTGCCAGTACCAGCCTTCGCGCTCGCGCGCGGCCTGCCAGGCGACATACGAGGGCAGCACCGCGAGCCAGCGGCGGTAATAGCCGATCGCATTGCCATCCTCGGCCATCACGCCGTCGAACACCTCGCGCGAGACGGCCTGCAGATGCGCGATGCGGGCCGCATCGTCACGCACGTCCTGCCCCTGCACGTCGCGGTGATAGCGCAGCAGGATCTGGTGCAGCAGCTCGCCGATATCGCGCTTCTCGAGGTCGTCGCTGACCGCCTCCAGGCCGGCCAGGCCCAGCATGCGGCCGGCGAAGAATTGGTAGGGACAGCGGCGCAGCATGTTGTACGACTGCGCGGTCCAGCGCGCCGGTGCCAGCTCCGGCGCCGCGGGCGCGGGCATGCCGCCCACGTGCGCCATGGCCTCGTGCAGCGACGGCGCGACGCTCGCCGCGATCGGCGCGCCGGCCGCCTCGCAGTGCACCGCCAAGCGTTCGAGCCAGCCCGACACATGCTTCGGTTCGCCGCGGCCGCCGAAACGCTGCCAGGTCATCACGACGTCGTCGTTGTTCAGCAGCACCTCGGCCAGGTCGCGCGCCTGCTGCGCGAAACGCGCCTCGCGATCCTCGAGGCCGAGCTCGCGCCGCATCTGGTTGGAGAAGAACATCAGCTCGGCGGCGGTCGACGGCAATTGGGCGTCGTCGCAGCCGACGATCACGACGCCGTCGAAGCGCCGCATGCGCGCACCGTTCAGCGGCAGGATCGTGATGCGCGCGGCGGCCGGCTCGCTCGGCTCCTTGTAGGCCACCGCTTCAAGCAGCGCGGCCAGCATCGCGCGGAATTCGGCCAGCGTCAGCGTGGCGGTGGCGCTGGCCTCGTCGTCGGGCAGTTCGTCGAGCCGCGCCAGCGCATCGAGCAGTTGCGCGCCGGCATCGTCGGCGGCCAGCGCGGGGCGCATGGCCAGCGCGTCGAGGGTGGCCTGCAGGCGCTGCAGCCAGAAGCCGACCGGACGCGCATCGTTGCCGCGCGGCCAGGCTTGCGCCTCGCCGGCCAGCTGGCGCAGCAGCGCGGCGGTGGCCGCCTGGCCGGCGGCCAACGCGGCGGCTTCTTCGTCGTCATGCGGGCCGGTGTCGGGCGTCCACTGCGCCTGCGGCGTCGCCGGGAAGCGCTGCAGCAAGCGGCGCCATCCGCCCGTGATGCCGTGACGGCGCACCTGCCGTTCGAGCAGCGCGATCGCCCCGCCACGCTGCGCCAGTTGCGGCAGGCAGAACGGACTCTTGAGCAGATCGAGCAGCGCCGCGGTGTCGCCGTCGCCAACCACCAGGTCGAACCAGCGCATCAGCGCGGCCGCGGCGCGCGTGGTCGACAGCTTCCAGCCGGTCTCGTCGCGCACCGGCGCACCGGCGCGCGCGAGCAGTGCGCGGGCGCGCCGCGCGACCACACGGTCATGGGCGACCAGCGCCAGTTGCTTGCGGCCCTCGTTGAGCCAGCGCACCAGCTGGTCGGCCGCGGCGGCCGCCTCGTCCTCGAAGCGCGCGCTGCCGACCAAGCGCACGCGCGGGCGGTCAGCGGGCAGGCGTGGCGCCCTCGGCAACGGCATTGCAGCCGTATCGGCGGGCAGGCGGCATTCGGGCCAGAGCATCAGCAAGGTGCGATACCAGCTGCCACGTTCGCCATCCGGATCGTCAGCGCGATCGAGCCCAAGACCGCTCGCGGCTTGCACAACGGCGCCGCCCTCTTCATCCGCTCCGTCGTCCGCGGTCTCGCCCTCGGCCGCCTCGCCGCTCCAGTCGTAGCCAATCTCCAGCACGGGCACCATCTCCGCGGCGGCGCGCAGGAAGGCCGCCTCGATCGGCGTCGGCGGGGTCGGACCGAGCCACACCACCGGCCCCGTCAGCTGCTGGGCCAGCGCCTGCAGCGCGCGGCGGCGCGCCGGCAGCGGATCGTCGGGCCCGGACAGGGCCTGCCAGAACGCCATCACGATGCGCGCCTCTTCGCCGAGGAAGCGCTCGGACAGATGCGCATAGGTACGCTGCAGCGCTTCCTGCAGCAGGCTGGCGCGATCCTCGGCCAGCACCGCGTCGTCGTCGCGGATGGCGGCATCCTCGAGCCATCGCGCCGACAGCTCGTCGCAGACGGTCAGCACCGTCTGCGCCAGCCCCCAGGCCGCCGGTTCGGTCTGCGCGCCGAAGGCCCGCCGCAACCACTCCTGGCCGCGGATCGCCTGCTGCACCGCGAGCAGCCGCGCGGCGTGGCTGCGCACCTTGTCGCCATGCAGCATCGCGGGTGGGAAATCGAGCAGCCAATGGCCCAGCGTCAGGATGCGCGGCAGCAGGCGCGGTGCGCCGGACGCGCGCGCGGCGCGGTCCAGCGCCTGGCGCACGCCCGGGATCTGTGCCGCGGTCGGCACCACCAGATGCGCAGCGGACGCGCTCTGGCCGTGCTGCTCGCAGCGGTCGAGGAAATACCAGGCCGCGGCCGCGGCATTGTCGAGAAAGTCGCGGCCGGGGCGGAAACGCAGCGTCGTCATGTAGCGAGGTGGAATGGCAGGGGCGGGGCTGGCGGAAGACAGGAAAATCGTGCAGGCGCGGCGGATCGGCGCCGCGCACTCAGGCGCGGGCGTCAGGCGAGCGCGCTCGGGCTCAGGAGCGGTCGCCTTCGATGCGGGCGCGGATCTCGCGCGCGGTTTCGAGCAGCCCTTCGTAGCCGGAGCGCGCGTGCTCTGGCAGGTCCGGATCGCCGACCAGCGTACCGAGCGTCTCGATGATGCTGTAGACGAGGCCCTTGGCCGCGCCCACCGCGATGCTGTTCTCCTCGACGGCGGTACTCAGATGGGCCAGCGCGTCGCCAAGATGCTCGGCGCCGGCGGAATCGGGCTGCACTTCGGCATCCGCCTCGGGCAACTGCCTGGGATCGCGCGCGGGATCGCGCATCGGGTCGCGGGTCGGATCATCTTCGGGCGTCATGGTGGTGGCCTGATCGATAAGGAGGGGGCTGCGCCGGGCCTTGTCCGGCACGCGTTCATTCTACGCGCGGCGCGGCCGCCCACGGCAACTACGGGCCGGTGCGGTCTGCACCGCGCCTTGGGGAAAACCCGGCGCAAGAGAATGCGAGATTGACAAAATCTCTGACGCCGATTGAAAGGCATCATTGGCCTCGCGGCGCCAAGCGCGGCAAAATGGCGCCATCCCTGGTACGAGGTCATGCCACCGGCGCCGGGACCGCACGGTTCGCAAGCGTACGGGCGAAGGAAGGGACGGTTGAATTCGAGGCCGCCGCCGCCATCTTCCGTATTGCGAACCCGAACGGCCAAACCCGGCGCAATATGGCGGCCCCGACGAGTCGCGAAAAAGTCGTGTAATGTAGCGGTTCGGCATAATCCAGCCTTTTGAAATCCCCGAGCGAACCCTGAGGTTTTCCGCCATGAGCGAACAAATCAAGTATGTGAGCGACGCCTCCTTCGACGCCGACGTCCTCCAGTCCGACAAGCCCGTGCTGCTCGACTTCTGGGCCGAATGGTGCGGCCCCTGCAAGATGATCGCGCCGATCCTGGACGAAGTCGCCAAGGACTACAGCGACAAGCTGCAAGTGGCCAAGATCAACGTCG